>CAWFER010000024.1:0-45367 GCA_963814805.1 uncultured Alphaproteobacteria bacterium
TGCGTATCGCTGAGCCAGGGCGAGTACCGAGTGGTCCCGTGAAGCCATCGGCGTTTCATCGGTCTGTATGGGTAATCGGCGCAGCTTGGACAGGTATTCGCTAACCTTGGACAGGGTGATAACCCCACGTCGCAGAGCGACTGTCAGCGCGTTGACCACCTCCGCGTGCCAAAGGACCGGGACAAGCGTGGACCGCCCATTAGTCCGACCAGAACGGCGGTTGCTTGTTTGATTTCCGCAGCGTCGGCGCGCTCGAATATCCACGCGAGTCACCGAGGCATCGAGAACCAGAAATCACCGGCGGCCTTCGCTCACCCAACCGGCGACGTCCGCGGGGTCGATCCCGGTGACTCGCGCAAAATCGAGCATTTCCTCGATCGCCTGAGCAAAATCCGGCTCGGCGGCTGGCGCGCTCGGAACGAGGTCGGCGATCGGCCTTCCGTGCCGGGTGATCGTAAATCGCTGGCCGCCTTGAACCTGCCGCAGCAATTTGGCGAGCTTGGCCTTGGCGTCATGGGCACCGATTTGCGAAAACATGCTTGTTTCCAACCGCGTCTATAATCGGCCTCAGTCGCCGGTTTGCGCCAGGTTGTCAAGATTCCCCGCTCGGCCACGCTCAGCAATTTCGGCGGCAGTCGCGCGGGCGCGGTGGGCGGCGTCGCGGGCGATTTCAGCGCAGAGCCCGGTATAGGCGGTCGGGTCGAGCAGGGCCGCGATCGCCGGCCGGTCGAGGTGCGCCGTGACGCGCGGGTCGGCGGCCAGCAATTCGGCGAACGGCCGGCTCTCGACAAAGGCCGCCTGGGCCGCGTCGTAGACGACGTCGTGCGCGTGCTGGCGGCCGATCGCGGCGCCGAGGTTCAGCATCACCGCCTCGGCCATGATCAGCCCGCCGCCGAGATCGAGGTTCTTGCGCATGCGCTCAGGATCGAGCCGCAGCCCGCGCATCACTTCGACAAGGCGCGCCAGCATGTCGCCGGTGGCGATCGCGGCGCGCGCATCGGCGCTGTCGAAAATCAGGCTGGTGGTGCGGTCGGCCTCGTGCTCGGTCTGCATCGCCTCCAACGCCAACGGCACGCAGGAGCGCACCTCGGCGGCCGCGGCGATGATGTCCTGGCACAGCTTGGGGTTGCGCTTTTGCGGCATCGTCGAGCTGCCGACCGTGCCCGGCGGCACCGGCTCCTCGACCTCGCCGAACTCGGTCTTCATCAGCGTATAGATCTCGCGGCCGATCTTGCCGCAGGTCCCGGCCAGCAGGCCCAAGAGGCAGATGTTCTCGGCCAGGTGGTCGCCCAACGTGCGCGCCGGCACCGGCATCGGCGGCATGCCGAGCCGTTTGCCGATGCCGGCCTGCACCGCCGGCCCCTGCGCGCCCAATGAGGCGAACGTCCCGGCGCCGCCGCCGAGCATCGCGACAAAGATCCGCGGCGCCGCCTGGCGGAAACGTTCGACATGGCGGATCAGCTCGTCGATCCACACCGCCGGCTTGTAGCCGAAGGTCGCCGGCAAGGCGTGCTGGCCATGGGTGCGGCCGGCGATCGGCATCTCGGCGCCGCGCTCGGCGAGATCGGCCATCGCCTTCAGCGCCTCGCCGATCAGGCCGAGCAACACCCGGTGCGCCTGCCGCAGCACCAAAAGATCGCCGGTCTGGGTGATGTTCTGGGTGGTCGCCCCCCAATGCACCCAGCCGCCATAGGGTTCACCGGTGACCCGCCCGAGTTCCCAGACCAAGGGCACGATCGTATGCCCGGTGCGCGCGAACCCCTCGTCGATGCGGGCGCGGTCGAGCAGCTCGAGATGCGCCGCCCGGCCGATTGCATCCGCCGCCCCATTAGGGATGATGCCGAGCTCTTCCTCGGCGCGGGCCAATGCCGCCTCGACCTCGAGCCAGGCCTGCCAGCGGTTCTCCTGGGCATAGAGCGCGCGGATCCCGGGGTCCGATATGCGCGCGGCAGTCGGCAGTTCATCGCTCATCACGGTCTCCCGTCTGGATCAAGGAATGGATTGCGGCGGCGAGATGGCGGCCTTCGTTTTCGCGACCGCGCGGACCGCGCAGTATTGCCGATCGCGGCGCGGCATCAATCCGTTATCGGCGGCTCGGCCGCGCCAATGCGCATCTTGGCTTGCCCCGCCGGCTGCCGTATCAGAGGCCGCTATGAGAAAAGCCCAAATTGCAAGCATCCAGCTGGCCGCGGCGGTGCTGGGCGCGCTCCTCGCTGGCGGCGCGGCGGTTTGCGCCCAGGCGACGGGCCGGGTGACCGCGGCTGCGGTATGGCGTCCCGCGCGCGGGTTCATGCGAGCGCTTTCATCGGCAATGCGACGGCCGCGCGGGCGGCGAATTCGATGCGTGCTTCGCCGAGGCCATGGCCCAAGCGGGCGCGTCGCCGGCGGCTCTCGCCTTCACCCGGCGGCTCGACAACGAAGCCTATCTCGAAGCCCTCGACGAAACCGCCGGACCGGTCGCGGTCGCCCACGTGTTCTACCCGTTCCGGGCGAACGAGAACCAGGCGTGGCTGCTGGTCAATGGCGCGCCGCCGCTGATCGACGTCGACGACCGGCGGGATCTCGACCTCGCGGCGCTGCGCTCGTCGCCGGCCTATGCCGCGATTCGCCGCCGCTATCCCAACGTGTCCTTCTGGCCCGGCGACCGTGGCCGCGCGGCGCCGCAAATCGGCGAGAACGGCCGGGAGTTCGTCGTCGGCTACCTGTTGCGCGATCTATGTCACGCCTGCGCGACAGTCGGCCATGTCCGCTTTGCCTTCGAATTCGACGCCGCCGGGACATTTCTCGGCACGCAGCTTGGTCTCGGTTAGCCGCGGCCGGCCGCTAGTGGCGGTCGCCTCGGCAGCCGGTTCGGGCGCGACCGGCTCGCCGCCCGGCGGATCGAACGGCGAAACGCCAACCCTTTCCCGCCAGCGATGCTTCTTTACCCCGGCCCGTTCGATCAGATCGCCGAATTTCCAGGCGAGCAGGCTGCGCCGGCCGAGCGCCGCGGTGGTCCACGGTAGGAGCGAGGCCAAGGGGAGGAACGGACTGCGCCGGCCATAGGCCCAGATCTCGACCCGCAACGAGGGCTGCCGGCTCGGCCCGCGCGCGTGAAAGCCGAAGGTGTCGGCGACGACCAAGCGTGTTGGCCGGCACCGCGAACGCCCGCGGCGGCTCGAGCCCGAGCGCCGCCAGTTCGGCGGCATCGATGCGAAACGACCCTTGCCTTGTGTCGGGATCGGCCGAGCCTCGGGCGGCGAGGCTCATCTGCCGCTCCCAGGCGAGCCGCCGAGGGGTCAGCCGGTGCGAGCCGGGGGCATAGGTAAAGGGTCCGGCGTCGGCGGCGACGTCGGTCAGAAACAGCCAGACCTTGACCGTCGGGTGAAAGGTGTCGGCATGCAGCCGGGTCTGCGGATCGGGCGGTCCGGCGCAGGCGTGGCGCAGAATGCTCTGCACCCACACGACGGGCTCGGCGTTGCGGGCGCCGGCATAGCGCACCAGTCCGCGCCAATCGGGCGAGCGCAGCAGCGCGCCGAGCGCCGGAAGCCGCGCCAGAGCGCCGCGGTCGAGCGCGATCTTGCGCACCAGCGTGTCGCCTTCGGCGATTTCGCGGGACGGACCGCGATAGGCTTTGAGCTGGGCGAGGAGGGCTGCGAACTCGCGGTCTCCCAGAAAATTTCGGCCGCACGACAAAGCCGTCCCGGTCGAAGGCGGCCCGGTCGGCGGCTGAAATCATCCGAGCGAGCCGGCGCCGGCGGGCCCAAGCCAGTCGATGCGCGAGCGCCACCCGCGCGGCATGCAGGCCCCAGCGGTTCAACAGCGGGCTGCCGATCAGAGGGTTACGCTCGAACGATTTGGCGGCGGTAGAAACTTGCGCCGCCGCACCACGGAAGCCAGATCGCCCGGCGCAGTCGCGAGCGCGCCGCCGTCCTGGCGCCGGCAGCAGCTACCGGTCCAACGGATGACAAGGTCATCGCGCGCCAACAGGGCGGCCCGGCGTCCATCCCTGCACGCTACGCCGATCCATGCCCGCCCGTCTCGCTCTCAGCTGCCGCCGGCGACGGCGATCGGGCGCGTCGGTCCGGCGGCGGCTTCAGCCCGTTCGGCGGCAGCGGCGCGGGCCGGCCGGGCGTAGGCGGCTTCGAGCCGCCCGACCGCGGCATCGACCGCGAGCCGCAGCCCGGTCTCGTTGAAGAATGAGCCCGGAATCACACAACGGTCGATCAGTACCCGGCGAAAGGCGTCGAACAGCGCTGCATCGGGCGGTGTCGCGCCGCACCAGAAATCGTCGAGCTCGCCTTGGAACGTCAGCCCCGGCATATCGTACACCGCCTTGCCGAGAGTGATGACCGGCAAGCCCCGGGCCAGCGCCTCGGTGCCGACGGTGCTGTTGACCGTGATCACCGCCCGGCTGCATTCGAGCACCCGCGCCAACTGCCCGCCGTCGAGCACCGTCACCCGCTCGGCCACCATCTCCGCGGCCGCGATGTGGCCGATCATTCCCGCCCAATCGATCAGCCCGCTGTCCAGCGGGTGCAGCTTGACGACCAGTCGTGACGTCGACGGCGCGTGGCGGGCAAACGACGTCAGCACGCGCTCGATGGCGAGGTGCATCGCCCGAAACGGGGAATGGACCCGCATCTGGTAATCGCAATCGAGCTGCAGCGGGAAAAAGAAGATCGGGTCGCCGGCGAGGGTCTCGATCGCCGCCATGGCCCGCCGCTTGGCCCGCCGCATCAGCGCCAGGCGGCGCAGCCAGCCAGCATATTCGATGACCTGATGATAGGGGCGGTGGGTCGCGTAATGCGGGAACCGCCACACCCCGGCCATCGACGACAGGTTATAAAGCACATCTTCGAAGGCGCGGCGGCGAAAGCTGCCCGGCACCGCCGGCGGCGTCGATGGCTGCGGCAGGTCCCGCGCTTTCTCGCGATACCAGTCCGGGTTGCGCGGCAGCGCGGAATAGCCGTTGACCCCGCCTTCCTCAAAGGTGATCCAGTCCGGCCGCATATAGCCTTCTTCGACAACGTGGACCCGCACCGCGCGCGTCTCAGCGACGCGGATGGCGGCGCGATGCAACGGCCGGCAGTCGCCGAACAGGATGAGATCGCTGATCGCCTTGTCGCCGATCAGGCGATCGAGAAATTCCGGCCATTCATGCTCGTGGCCGCCAAAGTCGATCGCTCCGGGGCGGCGCCAAAACGCCCGGTCGCCGCCGTTGAAATTGACCCGGTGCACGGCGTGGCCGCGCGCCGCGAGCGCCGCACCCAGATTTTCGAAAAATCGGGTCGCCATCCCTTGCAGAAAGAGAAAGGCGCGATCGGTGGAGGCCACCTCTACCATGGCCCGCCGGCGCGCCTCGCCATCACTGCCCAATCGGTCAGCTCACGATGCAATGCCATCCCCCGAACCCAGTCTCGTCGCGTTCCGGGCGAGCGTCGAGACAGTTGTCACACCGGACCGGAGTACTGTCGGTCACCTCGCCCGCCGCTGTCTACGAATTTTTTGCGGTCTGACGGGAGGCCTCGCGTTGATCTCCGGAACTCGCCCTAGAAGGGCGCCGTGCCGATCACCGTGGTGCGATGCATCAGGCGCCGTTCCGGCAACGCATAATCGCAGACCGCGAGGTGCATCGCGCTGGCGTTGTCCCACATCAGCAGGTCTCCGACCCGCCACTGGTGGCGATAGAGGAACTGGGGCCGCACGCAGTGGGCATCGAGTTCGCCGATCAGCTCGACAGCCTCGTCCGCGGGCATGCCTTCGATGCCGATGCATTCGCCGGCGGTGACGTAGAGCGCTTTGCGGCCGGTATAGGGGTGGGTGCGCACGATCGGGTGGGCGATGTCCGGCGTCTCGTCGAGCTGCGCCTGGGTCAGCTTGGGGCGGGGGCTGTCGGCCACCCGCCGGCGCGCCGCGTAGCGGTGGATCGCCTTCAGCCCGTCGAGCCGCCGTTTCATGCTCGCCGGCAGCGCCTGATAGGCGGCCACGGTATTGGCGAAAACGGTGTCGCCGAGCGCGCGGCCGTCGCGGTGCGGCACCTCTTTTGCATAGAGCAGCGAGCAGCGGCTCGGCCGTTGCCGATATGAGGTGTCGGTATGCCAGGTGAAGCCGGCATCGGCGAGACCGATATGCTCGCCCGCCTGGTTGCGGACGTTCGAGATCAGCAGAATTTCGGGAAAGCCGGCCAGCAGAAATCTTTTGACGATATGAATCTCGAGCTCACCGAAGCGGCGGCTGAATTCGATGTGCCGCTCGTTCGACAAACGCTGGTCGCGAAAGACGACGACGATGTTGTCGTGAAAGGCGCTCTCGATCGCGCCGAAGGTTGCGTCATCGAGCTCGCCGGCGAGATCGAAGGCGATTTCCGCGCCGCACGCGGCGCCGCTTTTTTTGACCGAGGGCAGCATGGTTCCTCCTCGCCGGGAAAGCTGGGCCTTCCGGCTCCTATTCGCCCGGCGTCCGGGTGGCGTTCCGGCGATATTCCGGCGCTACGTACAGATGAAACTTCGCGGCGGCCTTCACGTTTTCTTAGCAAAGATCGGGCTTCACTGCCGAACGATCGGGGCGTCTGTTAGAGGTAGGCGCGATGGCGCGAATTCTCCTGGCCGAATCGGATCGGCGCATACGCGAGTTTATCGCCGGCATTCTGGCCGATTGCGGACATGCCGTCGAGCTTTGCGCCGACGGCGCCGAAGCAACCGCGTCGCTGGCTACAAGAGCGGTCGACGTGGTGGTGACCGATCTGGTGCTGGGCTTCGGGCCGGATGCCGGCTTCGGGCAGAATTGCGCGGCGCGCGGCATTCCGACGATCACTCTGAGCGGCCGTGAGTTCCGCCCCGATCAAGCGGCGGACGAGCAACCGCCGGTGCTGCTCGAAAAGCCGTTCCGCTTTGCCGATCTGCATTGCGTCCTCGATGCGGTGGCGGGCCGCGGCGGCGATGTGGCGCGCCGATCCGGTCCCGGTGCGGCAAGCGCGGCCTGACCCTGGAGGGCTATCGACAGCGAGAAGCTGAACCGCGCGCCTAGTCTCGCCGCGCGTGGAGAAAGAATTCGTGGTTGCCCTCGGGCCCGAGGATCGGGCTTTCGACCACGCCGATGACGGTCCAGCCGGGCTGGGCGGAGACCCAGTCGGCGGCGCGCTCGCAGACCGCGATGTGGATCGCCGGATCGCGCACCACGCCCCCCTTGCCGACATGCTCGCGGCCGGCCTCGAATTGCGGCTTGACCAGCGCCACCAACCCCGCTCCCGCCGCGGCCAGCATCAGCGGCGCCGGCAGCACCTTCGCGAGCCCAATGAAGCTCGCGTCGCAAGCGATGATGTCAACCGGCTCGGGAACTTGTTCTCGGGTCAGCGAGCGCGCGTTCACCCGCTCATGGACTACCACCCGCGGGTCATGGCGCAATTTCCAGGCGAGCTGGCCATGGCCGACATCCACAGCGTAGACCCGCGCCGCGCCGCGCGACAGCAATACATCGGTAAAGCCGCCGGTCGAAGCCCCGATATCAAGGGCGATCCGGCCGGACACCTCGATGCCGAAATGATCGAGCGCATGGGCGATCTTGACGCCGCCGCGTGAGACCCAGGGATGGCCGCGGCCCTTGACCGTCAGCGCGGCGTCGGCGGCGAGCTGGTCGCCGGCCTTGGCGATCCGGCGATCGCTTTCATAGACGATCCCGGCGAGGATCAGCGCCTGCGCCCTGGCCCGACTTTCCGCCAGCCCGCGCTCGACCAACAGCTGATCGGCCCGCCGCTTCGCCGCCAAGAGCAGCTATGCCCGCGCCGGCTGCTCGGCGATTTCGCGACCGAGCGCCGCCAGCGCCAGCGCCACGATATGGCGGGCGTTGAGCCCGGCCTGGTCATATTGCGCCTGCGGGCTGTCATGCTCGAGAAAGGCGTCGGGCAGCACCATGGTGCGGATCTTGAGGCCATGGTCGAGCATGCCGCTCATCGCCAGATGGTGCAGCACGTGGCTGCCGAAGCCGCCGATCGCCCCTTCTTCGATAGTGATGAGCACCTCGTGCTCACGCGCGAGGCGCTTGATCAGCTGGGTGTCGAGCGGCTTGGCAAAACGCGCATCGGCGACCGTCGTCGACAACCCGTAAGCGGCTAGCTCCTGCGCCGCCTTCATGCATTCGCCGAGCCGCGCGCCGAGGCTCAATAGCGCGATCGCGTTGCCCTCGCGCATGATCCGGCCGCGGCCGATTTCGAGCGGCGTCCCTTTTTCGGGCAGGGCCACGCCCATCCCGTCACCGCGCGGGAAGCGCACCGCCGAAGGCCCATCGTCGATCGCGGCGCAGGTCGAGACCATGTGCACGAGGTCGGCCTCGTCGCCGGCCGCCATGATCACGAACCCGGGCAGGCAACCCAGATAGGCCAGGTCGAACGAGCCGGCATGGGTCTGGCCGTCCTGGCCGACGAGCCCGGCGCGGTCGATCGCAAAGCGCACCGGCAGTTTCTGGATCGCCACGTCGTGCACCACCTGATCGTAGGCGCGCTGCAGAAAGGTCGAATAGATCGCGGCGAACGGCTTCATCCCCTCGGCGGCCAGACCCGCGGCAAAGGTCACCGCGTGCTGTTCGGCAATCCCGACATCGAAGCAGCGCTTGGGGAATCGGTCGCCGAACAGGTTGAGCCCGGTGCCCGACGGCATCGCCGCGGTGATCGCGACAATGCGATCGTCGGCCTCGGCTTCCTTGATCAGAGCCTTGGCGAACACCGAGGTATAGGATGGCGCCTTGGATGTCGATTTGGCCTGGGCGCCGGTGATCACGTCAAATTTGGCGACGCTGTGCCATTTGTCGTCGGCCTGCTCGGCCGACAGGTAGCCCCGCCCCTTTTGGGTGACGGTGTGGACCAGGATCGGGCCGGGCTCCTTGGTGTCGCGGACGTTTTTGAGCACCGGCAGCAGGTGCTCGAGATTATGGCCGTCGATCGGGCCGACATAGTAGAAGCCCATTTCCTCGAACAGGGTCCCGCCGGTGACCAGGCCGCGCGCGAGTTCGTCGGCGCGGCGCGCCGCATCCTCGATCGGTTTGGGAAAGTGCCGCGCCACCTCCTTGGCGATGTGCCGCAAGGACATGAACGATTTCGACGATAAGAGCCGCGACAGGTACGCGCTCATCGCGCCCACCGGCGGGGCGATCGACATGTCGTTGTCGTTCAAGATCACGATCAGCCGCGAATCCATCGCCCCGGCATTGTTCATCGCCTCATAGGCCATGCCGGCGCTCATCGCACCGTCGCCGATGACGGCGATGACGTTGCGCCGTTCGCCGCGGAAATCTCGGGCCACGGCCATGCCCAGCCCCGAGGAGATCGAGGTCGAGCTGTGCGCCGCGCCGAACGGGTCGTATTCGCTTTCCGCACGCTTGGTAAAGCCCGACAGCCCGCCGCCCTGGCGGATGGTGCGGATGCGGTCGCGCCGCCCGGTCAGGATCTTGTGCGGATAAGCCTGATGCCCGACGTCCCAGATCAGCCGGTCATGGGGCGTGTCGAACACATAGTGCAGAGCCACGGTCAATTCGACGACGCCGAGCCCGGCGCCGAAATGGCCGCCGGTGATCGACACCGCATCGATCAGCTCGGCGCGCAACTCATCGGCGAGCTGCCGCAGATCAGCCTCCGGCAGGCGGCGCAGATCGGCCGGCACATCGATCCGGTCGAGCAGCGGCGTCCGATTGGAGATCGGGCGATTCGGGTTGGAATCCAATGCTGCGCTCCTCACGTGCGGCGGCTGATTACATATCGCGCCGCCTCTCTTAAAAGTTCCGCTCTTCGCCCGAACAAATCAAGATGCGCAGCCGCTTGGCGGACCAGCAGCTCGGCCTGCGCGCGGGCGCGCTCGACCCCCAGGATCGAGACAAAGGTGGCTTTGCCGGCGGCGGCATCGGCGCCGACCGGCTTTCCGGTCTCGGCCAGCGAGCCCTCAACGTCGAGCAGATCGTCGGCGATCTGAAACGCCAGCCCCAGATCGTGCGCATAGCCGCTCAGCGCGGCGCGCGGCTCGGCCGGCGCCTTGCCGAGAATCGCCCCCGCCTCGCAGGCGAACGCGATCAGCGCTCCGGTCTTCATCCGCTGCAAACGGGTGATGGCGCCGATGTCGAGCGTCCGCCGCTCGGCGATCAAATCGATCATCTGGCCGCCGACCATGCCGCCGGCGCCGGCTGCCGCCGCCAGCGTCGCCACCAACTCGCAGCGCACCGCCGGATCGGCGTGCGCGTCAGGGTGAGCCAGCACCTCGAAGGCCATGGTCAGCAGCCCGTCGCCGGCGAGAACCGCGGTCGCCTCGTCGAATTCCTTGTGGCAGGTCGGGCGGCCCCGCCGCAGATCGCTGTCATCCATCGCCGGCAGATCGTCGTGCACCAGGGAATAGGCGTGGACCATCTCGACCGCCGCCGCCACCTGCAACGCGCAGCTCCGGGCGACGCCAAACAGCCGCGCGCCGGCGAGCACCAGGAACGGGCGCAGCCGCTTGCCCGGGCCCAAGCCGGAATAGCGCATCGCCTCCACCACCCGCGCTTCGAGGCCGAGCGGCACGGCCAGTAGCCGATCGAGCGCCAAATCGGTCAGGCTCGCCGCCTGCGCCAGCGCCTCGGGGAACCCGACCGTGTCCGGCCACAAGGTGTCAGTCAAGCTTCGCCGGCTCCGCCGCTATCGCGCCGTCGGGGCCGACGACGATCCGCTCGACACGCTGCTGGGCCTCGTTGAGCTTTCTCTCGCAATGCCGCTTCAGCTGGGCTCCCCGCTCGTAACTGAGAATGGCTTCATCGAGCTTGACCTGCCCGGCTTCGAGCCGCCGCACGATCTGTTCGAGCTCGGCGAGCGCGTCCTCGAAACTCATCGCCGCGATATCGGGGAGCAGGAGCGTTTCGCTCATTGCCTCAATCTAGCAAAAGACGCGAGGTTGGTGGGCAACTCTCGCCAGAGGCGGGAGCATAAAATCACAGCTGTTGTAGCAAAACAACAGAGCGCGGCAAACCGCTGCCGCTCACACCGCCATCAGCACCCGCACATGAGCCGCGGCGCTGGCCCCAAGCGCCGCCAGATCGTAGCCGCCTTCGAGCGTCGAGACGAGCCGTCCCTCGGCATGGCGATAGGCGATTTCGAGGAGCTTTCCGGTGGCCCACGCGTAGTCGGCTTCCTCCAGCATCAGCCGCGCCAACGGGTCGTCGCGGTGGGCGTCGAACCCGGCCGAGACCACCACCAGATCGGGGGCGAACGCATCGAGCGCCGGCAGGATGCGGCCGCTCATCGCCAGCCGGAACGGCCCCGAGCCCGACATCGGCCGCAATGGCGCGTTGACGATGTTGCCGACCCCGGTCTCGCTCGCAGCGCCGGTGCCCGGATAGAGCGGGTGCTGATGGGTCGAGGCGTAGAACAGGTTGTCGTCAGCTTCAAACGCCGCCTGCGTGCCGTTGCCGTGGTGGACGTCGAAATCGACGACCGCCACCCGGTCGAGGCCGTGCACCTCGCGCGCCCGCAGCGCCCCGATGGCGGCGTTGTTGAACAGGCAAAAGCCCATCGCCCGGTCGGGTTCGGCGTGATGCCCGGGCGGGCGCACCGCGCAAAAGGCGTTGTCGGCCTCTTTCGCCACGACCGCGTCGACCGCGGCGACGACCGCCCCCGCGGCGTGCAGCGCGGCGGTTCCGGAAGCTGGCGAGAGCACGGTGTCGGCGTCGATCGCGACGTGGCCGGATTTGGGCACGGCGCCCAGAACGCGCTCGACATGGCGCCGGGAATGAACCCGCAGCACGTCGTCGAGCGCGGCTTGCGGCGCTTCGCGCCGTCCGAGCCGGGCGAATTCAGGGCCGGAAAGTGCTGCCAGCACCGCGCGCAACCGGTCCGCCGATTTGGGGTGATGACTGCCCGGATCGTGCTCGAGACACGCAGGATGGGTAAAGAGGAGGGTCGTCATCGTCAAACCTCGCAACCAGGCTCGGGCGAGTGTCGCATAACCGCGCCGCCGCAATAATCGCAATCGGCTGTAATCGGCCCTAATCGTAGTCAGCCCCGACCGCCGGCGAGATCGCGCCGCGCTAGCGCCGGCGCAGTGCGCGCAGCCCGAGCGCTGCCCAGCCGATCATCAAGGCGGCTCCGCCGAACGGAGTGACCAGGGCGAACCGCTCGATCCCGGTCAACGCCAGGGCGAAAAGGCTGATGCTGAATAGCACGATGCCGGCGGCAAAGCCCCATCCGGCGACCATCAGGGCAATGCCCCGTCGCTCGCGGCGCTCGGCCGCCGCGATCACGGCGAGCAGGGCGGCGGCGTGGACCAGGCCGTAAAGCGCGCCGGTGCGCAGCAGCTCGGCCATATGCGCGTCGCCTGCTATATGCGCGGCCAGCGCGCCGGCGGCGACCGAAAGCAGGCCGCCAAAGCCGGCGACGCCGAGCCAGATCCGGATCATCGCCCGCCGACCCGTTGCGGCCCGGCCCTTTGCGCCCTGGCCCTTTGCGCCCCGACCCTTTCGGCCAGGGCAGCGCGATAGAGCGACAGGGTCTCGCGCACGATGACCTCCTCGGCGAACTGGCGCTCGATCATGGCGCGGGCGGCCTCACCCATTGCCGCGCGCAGCACCGGGTCCTGGGCAAGCTCGGCGATCGCCGCCGCCAGCGCCTCGATATCGTGCGGCGGCACTAGGAGCCCGCTCTCGCCGGGCCGCACCACCTCGCGGCAGCCGGGGATGTCGGTGGCGACCATCGGGCGCGCGCAGCTCGCGGCCTCGAGCAGGGTCCGCGGCAAGCCTTCGCCATAGGTCGAGGGCAAGCACGCAGATCGCGGCGCGGCGCCATACCGCGCGCACGTCGGCGACCGGGCCGAGCCACTCGACCCCGGGCTCGTCGGCAAAAGCGTCGAGGGCGCCGCGGTCGAGCGAGTCCGGATTGTCGGGGTCGGGGCCGCCGGCCAGCAACAGCTCGATGGCGAGGCCCCGCGCGCGCAGCAGCCGCACCGCGGCGACCGCGTCGAGCACGCCCTTCTGGCGCAGCATGCGCGCGACCAGCGCCACTCTTACCGGCGGCGCAGGCGGGGCGGGCAGCGCGGCGAAGTGGCCGGTGTCGACTCCCGAGCCGCGGATCAGCGCGATCCGGGCCGGGTCGAGCCCGAGCCGGGCCAGAACGACGCCGTCATCGGGGTTCTGCACCACCACCCGGCTGCCGGCAGCTGGCCAGGCGCAGCGCGAAGCCAAGCGGCCGCCGGCCGAGCCTGCCGGCGAGCGTCGTGGCACTAAAGCCGGAGCCCAGACCCATGACCGAATCAACCGGCGCCGCGGCCGGCGCCGCCAGCGAACGCCAGGCGCCGGGCGAGCCCGCCGAACAGCATCGGCTTCAGCGCCACATGGTGGATGATGTCGGGCCGCTCGGCGCGATAGAGCCGCGCAATGGCGAGCATGGCGCGAGCGGCGCCCAACAGCCCGTCGCCGCGCCGGCGCCAGGCGAGCGGGCGCAGCGCGAACCCCTCGGCGCGGATCCGCTCGGCATGCGCGCGCACCCGCGCCGCGACGACGACGGCGAAACCGGCATCGCGCGCCGCCCGCGCGACCGGCAGCCGGTCGGTCCAGAAATACCAATCCTCGGTCGCGAGAAACAACAACTTCGGGCGGCGGCCGCCATCGCCCGCGGCAAGGGCCGGGGGCGAGACGACGGGGAGGATCGGATCGGAAAGGGTCACTCGGGAAACCGCGACCATGGCGATCGAGGGCGACTTCGGCCGTCTTGCCTCGGGGTCGGTCCCTCTCTAATGCATTTGTGCGAAATCGCTTGCACAATCGGATTACCGGCGCGGCGGGCGGATTACCGGCGCGGCGGGCGGATTACCGGCGCGGCGGGCGGATTACGGCGCGGCGGGCGGATCCCGCGGCGGGCGGATTACCGGCGCGGCGGGCGGATTACCGGCGCGGCGGGCGGATTACGCCGCGCGGATCGCCGGCATGCCGGCGGAGGACGCGGTCTGGCGCGCATCCTGGTGACTGGTGCGGCCGGCTTTATCGGCCGGGCCTTGTGCCTGGAGCTGGCGCGGCGCGGCCATGCCGTGCTCGCCGCCAGCCGCGGGGCGAGCGGCGCCGGTCAGCGGCGCCGAGTTGCGCGCGGTCGGCGACATCGGGCCGCGGACCGACTGGTCGGATCATCTCGCCGGCGTCGAAATCGTGGTGCATCTTGCCGCGCGGGCGCACCGGCCGGTCAGCGCCGTTATCGGCGAGGCCGAGATCGACGGCGCCGCGGCATTGGCGCGGGCCGCCGCCGCGGCCGGGGTGCGCCGGCTCGTTCATATGAGCTCGGTCCGGGCGATGGGTGCGGCGACCCCGCCGGGAGCGCCGTTTCGCGCCGCCGATCGGGCGCGGCCGGCCGACCCCTATGGCCGCACCAAGCTCGCGACCGAGGGCGCGCTCGCCGCGGTGGCGCGAGGGTCCGGTCTCGACCTCGTTATCCTGCGCCCGCCGCTGGTCCACGGGCCGCAGGTAAAGGGCAATATGCGCGCCTTGATCGGGCTCGTCGCTAGCGGGCTGCCGTTGCCGTTCGCCGGCATCGACAATCGGCGCAGCCTGATCTTTCTCGACAATTTGGTTGATCTGACCGCGACCGCCTGCCTGCATCCGGCCGCCGTCGGGCGGGTGCTGTTGGCGCGCGATGCGGCCGATCTGTCGACCCCGGCGCTGATCCGGGCGCTGGCCGCCGGGCTCGGCCGGCGCGGCTCGGCTGTTTCGCCATTCCCGCGGCCGCCTTTGCCGTGCTGTCGCCGTGCCGGGGCTCGGGCCGCCACTGCCCGCCTGACCTTGTCGCTGCAGGTCGAGGATGGCGAGACCCGCCGGTCGCTCGGCTGGTCGCCCCAGGTCGGCGTCGAAGCCGGGCTTGCGGCAACGGCGCGCGCCTACGATCGACGCCGGTAGCGGGACGCGATCACGGCCGCGGTGTTTACCCTTGCAGGCATTGCCGACAGGAAGACGCCGATGACCAACTCGACCGAGGACACTGCGCTGATCCGCCATGCGATGGCGTACACGATCGAGCTCTACCGCGAGCTAACCGATGAGAACGGCGCGCCGAGCCTCGGGACGCAGAACCAGACGGTGGATTTCGATCCTCGACGACCCGCTGTTGCGCGCGGCGATCGAAGCGTTGGGCGCGGACCGCCCAGACCGACGAGGCGACGACCATGCCGCCCCGTCGCCTGCCGCGCGATGATGCCCTCGACGGGTCGCCGCGTTTTTGCGGGCGGTGATGGAGCGGCCGGTTTTCGCGCGCAAGGGGCAAACTCCGCACTGACCCGTGCCCGGCATTCGCACTATGCCGGCATTCGCGTTATATGGGGGATCAAGGAGTCCGCGCGTCGCCGAAGGAGGGAAGCGTTGCCGAGCTTTGACATCGTCTCGCGGGTGGACCTCGCCGAGGTCGACAATGCGCTTGCCGGCATCACCCGCGAGATCGCGACACGGTTCGACTTCAAAGGCAGCAAATGCTCGATCGAACGCAAGGAGGGGACGCTTGTCCATCCTCGCCGACGACGAATTGAAGCTGAAGCAGATGCACGAACTCCTGAAGGTGCACATGACCCGCCGCAAGGTCGAGCCCGGCGCGCTCGACTACAAGCCGCCGGAAAAGGCCTCGGGCAACGCGGTGCGGCAGACGGTCGCGCTGCGCCAGGGGGTGGGCGCCGACCTCGCCCGCCAGCTGATCCGCGAGATCAAGGACAAGAAGCTCAAGGTGCAGGCGTCGGTCCAGGGCGAAGAATTGCGCATCGCCGGCAAAAAGCGCGACGATCTCCAGGAGGCCATCGCCTTGATCCGCGGCCTCAAGCTCGAGCAGCCGTTGCAATATCTCAATTTTCGCGAATAGCCGATCGCAATTCGCGAATAGCCCGGCCGCCCCGCCGCCCGCGCGCCGGAAGCCGGCCGGGTCTTGCTCCGGCCCGCGCCAACCGCTATTTAACCCGGATGCCTCGTCCCCTTCGTCTAGAGGCCCAGGACACCGCCCTCTCACGGCGGCAACACCGGTTCGAATCCGGTAGGGGACGCCAATTATCCGCCGGCCTTTAGCTCTCAAGACTGTCCCGGCTGCAAAGTTGAACATGGCTCCCCTGCATCGACCGGCGGACAACCGCACTTTCTCGGCCTGCGCCGATCAGGAGAACACTTGATGCCTTCACCGAGCGACTGGAGCAAGGTGACCCGGCCGATCCCGGTTCCGAACGAGTGGACCAAGCCGTTCTGGGACGCCGCCAGGCGCGGCGCACTCGAATTGCAGCGCTGCCAGAGCTGCGGGCATTTCCAGCACCCGCCCTACGCGACCTGCACCCAGTGCGTCTCGACCGACTTGAAGTTCGAGCCGGTGCGCGGCGCCGGCGCGATCTACGCCTACACCATCATGTATCATACCGGCGACAAGCGCTTTGCCGCGGCGGTGCCCTACGCCAGCATCATCGTCGAGCTCGACGATGCGCCGGGGGCGCTGCTCGCCGGCAATCTCTTGGAAGCGCCCTATACCGAGGCCAAGGTCGGCCGGCGGGTCGAGGTCGTCTTCGAGAAACTGAACGACGACATCACCTTGCCGCAGTTTCGCCTGGAGCGCACCGCGGCGTAGCCGTAGGGCGGGGGGAGCAAAGCGGAACCCGCCGAAGAGAGCGCGGGGCGGCGGGTTGCGCCCGCCCTACCTCGATCAGGGAGAGGCCAGATGTGGGAGAACCGGTGCAAGGTGGCGGTCAGCGGCGTGGGCTTTTCCCAGGTCACCCGCTCAGCCGAGATCCCGCTCGCGGCGCATGCGCTGATTGCGGTCAAGGAGGCGGTCGCCAATTCGGGGCTGGAAATGTCCGACATCGACGGTCTGGCGACCTATCCGGAGTTGCCGGCCACCGGCCACGCCGAAATCGACGGCATTTCGATCGTGTCGGTCAACTGCATGATGGCGATGCTGAAATTGCCCGATCTCGGCTGGCACATCCAGGTCGGCACGACCAACATCGGCGGCGCGGTGCAGCAGGCGGTCAATGCATTGCTCGCCGGCGTGTGCAAATACGCGGTGGTGTGGCGGGCGATGCACAACCCGCGCGGCACCTACCAGAACCTGCCCGGCGCTTACGCCCAGGGTCCGGCCCAGTTTACGGCCCCTTACGGCTTTGGCGGCCCGGGGCAGGGCATGGCGGTCGCCTATACCCGCTGGCTCGAGCGCAACCACCAGGACCGCGAAAAGATGGCGACTCTCGCCGTAACCCAGCGCCGCCACACCCAGCATAACCCGCACGCCTATTTCTACGGCGCCGAGCTGACCCGCGAGGACTATTTGAATTCGCGCATGGTGGCCTATCCGTTTTGCCTGTTCGACTGCGACATCCCGGTGCAGGGGGCGGTGGCGATCGTGCTGACCACGGCCGAGCGGGCGCGCGACCTGAAGCCGAAACCGGCCTATCTCGCCGGCTACGGCCAGCGGCTCCATTTCGAGGTGGCGGGCCGCATCGGCAGCCTTTCGAGCTACATGGAGGGCGGCAGCAGTTCGGCGAAATTGACCTGGGAGCGCTCCGGCTTCGCTCCCAAGGACGTCGACGTCGCCCAGATCTACGACGGGTTTTCGGCCTCGGTGATCTACGGTCTCGAATCCTACGGCTTCTGCAAGGAGGGCGAAGCCCTCGATTTCATCCAGGACGGCCGCATCGAACTGGACGGCGAATTGCCGCTCAACACCTTTGGCGGCAGCCTCGGCACCGGGCGCATCCACGGCCTGTGGCACATCATCGAAGGCGCCCTCCAGGCCTCTGGCCGCGCCGGCTCGCGCCAGGTCAAGGACGCCAACGTCTCATTTGTCGGGGCCAGCGCCCCGATCGTCACCGGCACGACATTTATCTTCGTCGGTGAACCGTATTGAGAACGGTGAGCAGCCGTAGGGTGGGTTGAACGGAGCGAAACCCACCAATGTTCGGGCGCCGATGAATTTCGCGGGCGCTCAACCAATCCTTCGTGCTGCAACCGCCCCAACGCCCATTCACGACCGCGAACGGGGATCGCGCCGGCGATCGCGGTCGGGCTAACCGATGGAGCGAACCCGGACCGAGGCCGACCGCCGGCTCCACAAATAGGGCGCGATGCCGATCGCGATGCTGCCGGGTCCGAGGATGTTGGTGGTCAGGTCGAAATTCGGCAAGCTGTAGAGGGTTATGGCGAAACAGAAACCGACGCCGAGTAGTGGCCAGGCCAGCAGGAAGACGAATTTACCGATGCTGGTCAACGCCTCCGCCCGGAAATACCAGGCGCAGGCAAGTCCGGTCAGGCCATAGTAAAACGCGACCTGAAAGCCGACCGCGTTGATTGAAGCATCGATGACGGTCTTGATGCCGTCGAGGTACGAGGACCCGAACAGGAGGGCGAGACCGAGCCCGGTGATCAGCAGCGTCGCGGCCCATGGCGTGCGATAGACCGGGTGCAGTCGCCGATAGCGGGGGTGCGCCGCCCGATCGCGGCTCATCGAGAACAGCGTACGGGTGAATTGCAGGATCGAGGTCTCCAACGTGCCGATCGTGCTCAGCATGACCGCGACCACGGCGAGATGGTCCCACGGGTGCGGCATCAGCTTCCGCGCCACTACGGAGACGATGTTGATGCCGGCATGGCTGATTTCGGCGTCACTCAGCAGCCTTAGCGCCAAGGCTTCGAAGCCGACCATCAGCAGGGCGGCGATCGCCACCGCGACAATGCTGCCGGCCCCGGCGATGCGGGCGCCCTGGCGGGTTTCCTCGTTCAGATTGGCGGTGACGTCCCAGCCGCTCAAGGCGAACAGCGCCGTGGCGGCGCCGCTGGCGAACAGCGCCGGGGTGAAGCCGGCGCCGGTGAACCAGGCGGCGGCAAAGGCGCGCGCCGGCGGCGGGGCGAAGCCCGACACGGCAAGAACAAAAAACAGCGCCAGCACGCCCACCTCGACCAGCGTGAACCCGACCTGCAAGTAGCTGCTGAGCTTGATGCCTTTGGCGACGGCGGCGCCGATCGCGGTGAGCCAAAGCGCCGCCACCAGGGTCACGGCAGCCTGACTATCGACCAAGCCGGGCGCCAACAGCTTGAGGCTCGCAGAGGCAGCGGGAAGTGTGCCGGATACCATGAACACGACGGAGCTGATGATCAATGCCCAGCCGGCGAAGAAGCCGAGCGCCGGCGAAAACACCGCCGTGACCCAAGCATAGGAGGCGCCGGCGTCGACCATCACGCGGTTCAACTGGCGGAAAGCAAACACGATGCCAAACATGATCAGGCCGCAATAGAGCAGACTGGCCGGCGCCAGCACGCCGACCGCGCCGACCAAACTCGCCGTGCTCGCCGCGACGCTATAGGCGGGGCCGCTGCCGGCGATGCCCATGATCACCGATTCGAAAAAGCCAAGGGCCCCGGCGCGAAGCCGAGTATTGTCGTCGGTTCCTCGGGCCACGCTCATTTACGGCCTCTGGCGTGGTCGATCCGGCGATCGAGATCATCCCCGGCCGGCGACGACCCGCCTTCGATCGTTCCGCTCATCTCGCTAGCGATGTTGGGCGGGCGCAACCCGCCGCCTTGCGCCATGTTCGGGGTGCGCTGCACTGCCCGCCCGCTTTTCCACGACCATGAGCGAGGCTGGCGCAGCGGTCAGATCGGCCGGCCGCTGGCGTGCGAGGAGTTGACCGTGAACGCCCAGCCGTCGGGTCCAGGCAGATCGAACGCATCGTGGATACGGCCGCGGCGGATCGGCGACGGCGACAACCCTTTTTCGGCGTAGTCGCGGTGTGCTGAGTTCGACGTCGTCGACCATCAGGTCGAAGGGCGCTCTCGTTCCCGGCTCGGTCGGCCGCTCCACCTGTCGGACGACGACATGCGTGCCGCCGCGCAATTCGAGCACCGCCAGCGCGTCCATCCTCGCGATCGGGCGCAGGCCGACGGTTTCGAGCCAGCGCGCAGCGGCGCCGACATCGGTGACGGTGAGGTGCACATGGCCGACGGCGACCGGCGGCCTTTGATCGGTGGCATCGGGCACGGCTATCTCCTCCACGTTCGGATCAAGGCCGCCGCGAACCTCGGCGCGATCCGAGATACGATAACAGCGCCAGTTGGCGTCGGCCTACCCGCAACCTAGCGCACCGGGTCGAGGACGACGACCGGGATCTCGCGCTCGGTCTTCTTCTGGTAGTCGGCGTAGGGCGGCCAGAACTTGAGCGCCTCTTGCCACAGCCGAGCGCGCTCCTCGCCGCTGGCGGTCCGGGCCCGCGCCTTCATCTTCGCCGTGCCGACCTGTACTTCGGCCTCGGGGTTGGCGAGGAGGTTGCGGTACCAGCCGGGGTGTTGCGGGGCGCCGCCTTTCGAGGCGACGACGATATAGCTGTCGCCGGCTTTGCCGTAATAGAGCGGGAAGATGAACTTCTCTCCCGATTTCCGGCCGGTCGTCGTCAGCAGCAGCGACGGCACCGTTATGTCCGGCCGGCCCGGCTGGGTCGGCTTGTGCATGTGCCCCTCGGCGCCGCCGCTGGAGATGTAGCGGTTCGCATGCTCCACCATCCAACCCGGCAGGTTTGGCGCGAGCTTGGCTTCGGTCATGTGTTGAACTCCCTGTCAGCGTAGCATCGCGATGGCGTGAATGTTGGCTGTCGGCGACGTCAATGAAAGTACCGGCCGGAATCGATGACGATCGTCTGGCCGGTCATCGTCTCGGTGCGGCACAGGGTGACCACCATGTCGGCGCAGTCGTCCTTGTCGGCGGGCTTTTTGAGGAGCGAGGTGGCGGCGGAGTTGTGGATCTGCTCAGGCCGCAGATTGGCGGTCGCGCGCGTGCCTTCAAGCAGGCCCGGCGCGACGCAGTTGACCAAAGTCTCGGGCGCCAAGGCCACCGCCATGCACCGCGTCAGGTGGATCAGCCCCGCCTTCGACACCGCATAAGCGATCGACGAGCCGGTCGGTCCAATCCCCGCCACCGACGAGATGTTGACGATGCGGCCGCGGCCTTGGGCCTTCATCACCGGCGCCGCCGCCTTTATCAGGCGCATCGGCCCGGTCAGGTTGACGGCGATGATCTTGTCCCACACCGCGATCGTCAGATCGTCGAGATCGGCGAACGGGATCGCCTTGTTGTAGGCGGCGTCGTTGACCAGGATGTCGAGACGGCCGAAATGCCGGGCCACCTCGTTGACCAGCCGCTCCACGGCGGCGCTGTCGGTGACGTCGCAGGGAAACGCCGCGGCGTTGATCTGATATCGCGATGTGAGGTCGCGGCCCACACCCTCAGCCTCATTGCGACTCTGTGCATAGACGACGGCGATGTGCACGCCCTCTTTGGCCAGCGCATGGCAGATGTGTTGCCCGAGCCCGCCATTGCCGCCGGTCACCAGTGCAACTGCGCCCGTGAGGTCCATTTGCCATCTCCCGACTGCGGGCGCGCGACTGGCTCGCAGCGCCTTCCCTGATCCGGCGGCCATTTTGTCGCCAAGCCCACGGAGCAGGCAAGCCATTGACCGGCGGTCGAGCAGAACGTCCGACGGATCAGTCTTCCTCCTCGAGCGGAATGAACCGAAAATCCTCGGCCGGCATCTCGGCGAAGAACGCCCCGTGCTCGCTCTGCGGCGGCGGCCGGCGCCACCGCGGCGGGGTCCGGCGAATGCGGCTTGCGGCATTGCTCGAAGGTCTGGGGTATGATGATCGCGCCAAGGACAGCCGATGGTGTGATTTTGGATCTTGAGACCGGCAACGCTCAGCGGGCGGCGATGGGCAGCGCCAACCGGCTCAAGCTCGGCCTGTTCGGCGCCAACTGCTCCTCCGGCCGCGCGGTCACGATGGCGCCGGAGCGCTGGTCCGGGAGCTGGCCCGATTGCGTCAGGCTGGCGCAGATGGCCGACCAGGCCGGCATCGAGTTCATGCTGCCGATCGGGCGCTGGAAAGGGTATGGCGGCTTGACCGACTACCAGGGCGAAACCTGGGAGACGGTGACCTGGGCCTGCGGGCTCCTGGCCAAGACCGAACGGCTCACCGTGTTCGGCACCGTGCATGCGCCCTTGATCCCGCCGCTGGTCGCCGCCAAGGAGTTCGTCACCGCCGACCACATCGGCGAGGGGCGCTTCGGCCTCAATCTCGTATGCGGCTGGAACGAGGGCGAGTTCGAGATGTTCGGCGCGACCCTGCGCGACCACGAGGCGCGCTACGAATACGCGCGGGAATGGCTCGATATCGTCAAGCTCGCCTGGTCGGCGCGCGAGGATTTCGATTTCAACGGGCATTTCTTCACATTGAAGGGCGTGCGTTCGAAACCCAAACCCTATGGCGGAACCCGGCCGCTGATCATGAATGCCGGAGCCTCGGCGACCGGCCAGGCTTTCGCGATCGGCAATTGCGACGCGCTGTTCTCGACCATCTCCCGCGGCATTTCTTTCGAGGAGACGGCGGGGCACGTCAACAGCGTGCGGGCGTTGGCGCGACAGGCGGGCCGCGAAATCGACATCTATACCGTGGGGGTCGTCACCTGCCGGCCGACGGCGCGGGAGGCGCAGGACTATTACCGGCACGCCGTCGTCGACAATGCCGATTGGGCGGCGGTCGACAATATTCTGGCGATGAAGAACGTCACGCCGCACACCCACTCGCCCGAGGAATTCCAGCGCATCCGCGATCACCAGGCCAACGGCATGGGTGGGCTGCCATTGGTCGGCGACCCGGATGGGGTGGCGCAGGAAATGGCGCGGCTGGCGGCGCTGGGGCTCAGCGGGATCGCGGTCTCGTTTGTCAACTATCTCGACGAGCTGCCGTATTTTTGCGCCGAGGTGCTGCCGCGCCTGGCGCGCTCGGGGCTGCGCGACGCCGGGCGGCGGGGCGGCCGGGTTCCCGCTGAGCCGGAACGATAATCCGGGGCGCGACGGGGCGCGACAATCGGATTGTTGCTGTCAATCGATAGCGCGGACGGGTTCGGCTCGCTCGTATCCGGGCGGCGGGGTGAAGCCTTCGATTTCAGCGAGGCGCAGCCGGGCGTCGCTCAAGTTGACAACCCCGCTGGGTCCGACACAATCAGGCTCGCCGGCGGCGGCTGGCAGGCTCGATGGCGGCGGCTGGCGTCGCCGGCCGAAACGCCCCCGGCGACCGTTCGGGCAGAAAACTGAAAGGAAATAGCGCTATGTCGCAGCCAGACCCGGTCGCCCGCGGACCGGGCGAAATGATCGGCGACGCCGGCCCCGGCATGCTCGCCGGCCTGCGGGTTATCGAGGTCGCCGACGAACGGGCCGAATATGCCGGGCTGCTGCTCGCCGGCCTCGGCGCCGAAGTGGTCAAGATCGAACCGCCCGAGGGCAATGCGACGCGGCGGATCGGGCCGTTTCTCGAAGACAGTCCGGGCCCGGAGCGCTCGCTCTATTTCTGGAACTACAACCGAAACAAGAAATCGATCGTGCTGGATCTGCGCGAGGCGGCGGCGCGCGAGCATCTGCTTCGGCTGCTGGCCGGCGCCGATGTGCTGCTCGACGCCAGCTGCGGCGCGTTGAACCAGGCGCTCGGGCTCGACCGTGCGGCCCTCGGCGCGCGCTTTCCGGCGCTGGTGACCGCGCGCATGACGCCGTTCGGCGATGATGGGCCGTGGCAGGACCTTAAGGGCTCCGACCTCATTCATCTCGCGCTCGGCGGGGTGATGATGAATTGCGGCTACGACCCGGACCCGAAGCTCGAATACGACACGCCGCCGATCGCCCCGCAGATCTGGCACGCCTATCACATCGCCGGCGAGCAATTGGCGACCGGGATCATCGCCGCGCTGATCCACCGGCACAGAAGCGGGCAGGGGCAGGATTTGTCGGTCGCGGTGCACGAGGCAGTATCGAAGAACCCCGAGCAGGACATCATGCATTGGGTGATGCGGCGGGTGCCATTGTGGCGGATGACCAACCGCCATGCGGCTGAATTCCCGAACCACTCGCCCGGCATCTGCCATACCAAGGACGGGCGCTGGTTCATGTCGCACGGCATGGGCGCGCGCGACATGAAAAACCTGGTGCCGCTGTTGGCGAAATACGGCATGCAGGCCGATTTGCAGCAGCCGCCGCCCGACGCCGACCTGAAGGCGCGCCAGGTGCCCGGCACCGCGGCCGGCAATGAGACCCGGGCGCATATGCTCGATATCGTGCAGCGCTTTATCCGGGCCTGGACCTATGCCGACATGCCGTGGCGCGAGGCGCAGGATGCCGGACTCCTGTGGGCGCCCTTGCGCAAGCCGCACGAGAACGCGCAGGACGAGCACTGGCTCGCCCGCAAGACCTTCGCCGATGTCGAGCATCCCGAGCACGGCCGCAGCTTTCGCTACCCGACCAGCAAATGGCTGAGCAACCGGACCAGCTGGCAGGTTGGCCGGCGCGCGCCATTGCTCGGCGAGGACACGCAGGCGGTTCTGGGCGAAACGGCGCGCCGTCCCAGCATCCCGGCCGAGCCGCGCCGCGTCGCCAACCCGCGTCTGTCGGCTCTGCACAACAAGCCGTTCCCGCTGCAAGGGATAAAAATCCTCGATTTCGCCTGGTTTCTCGCCTCGGCCGGCGGCACCCGCTTTCTGGCGGCGATGGGCGCCGAAAGCTTCAAGGTCGAATGGAAGGACAATCCCGACACCAGGCTGGCGGCAATGGCCCCGGTCGGCGGTCGCGCGGCGCGCGATGCGGCGACCGGCCCGCTGCCGCCGGTGCGCGACCCCGACATGGGCGGCCAGTTCAACAACAAGAATGCCGGCAAGCGCGGCATCTCGCTGAACATCCGCCATCCCAAGGGGCTGCAGATCGCCAAAGACCTGGTGCGCGTCTGCGATGTGGTGGCGGAAGGCTTCTCCCCCGGCGTCTTGCAGCGCCTCGGCCTCGGCTACGATGTGCTAAAATCGATCCGGCCCGACATCATCTACATCCAGCAGTCGGGCATGGGCGCCAACGGCACCTATGGGCGGATGCGCACCGTCGGCCCGGTGGCCGCGGCCTTTGGCGGCCAGGGCGACATGTCGGGGCTGCCCGAGCCGGCGATGCCGGTCGGCTGGGGCTATTCCTACCTCGACTGGATGGGCGCCTACGGCTACGCGCTGGCGCTACTCGGCGCCATCTACCACCGCGAGCGCACCGGCGAAGGCCAGTGGATCGACGCCTCGCAATGCGAGTCGGGGATCTTCCTGACCGGGGCGACGATCCTCGACTGGTCGGCCAACGGGCGCGAATGGCGGCGCTACGGCAACCGCTCGCCCTATAAGCCGGCCGCCCCGCACGGCGCCTATCCGTGTCACGGCGCGGACCGCTGGATCGCGATCGCCTGCTTCGCCGACGCCGAGTGGCGTGCGCTGGCGCAGGTGGCGGAACAGGGGTCGTGGCTCGACGATCGCCGCTTCGCCACCCTGGAGCAGCGCTTGCTGCATCAGGACGCGCTCGATGCGGCGGTCGCCGCCTGGACCCGGACCCAGGACCGCTATGACTGCATGTCGAAATTGCAGCGCGCCGGCGTGCCGGCCGGAGTGTGCCAGAACGCCGAAGACCGGGTCGACCGCGACCCGCAGCTGCGCCATCTCAAATGGCTGACCGAGGTCACCGGCACCAAGATCGGCGCCTGGCCGATTTATGAACTGCCGATGAAATTCAGCGCCACGCCGGCCTATATCGGCGGCCCGACCAACCGCGGCGCGCCCTGCTATGGCGAAGACAATATGTGGGTGCTGACCGAATTGCTCGGCCGAAGCCCAAGCGAAGTCGAGCGTTTGGCCGAGGAGGGCGTCATCTGACTGACGAGCGCGCGCCAGCCTCACGCCAGCCGCTTCTGCATCGCCAGATCGTCCTCGATAAACGCCTCGATCGCCTCGTCAATGCCGGCGTCGGCGGTGAAGCCCAGCGCTTGGGCGCGCGCCGCCGCCAATGCCTGCGGCCAGCCGCCGACGATCGCTTCGATCGCCGGATCGGGCTCCCAGCGGATATGGGCATGGGCGGCTTCGCCGCCGGCCCGGCGCACCGCGGCGACCATATCGCCGACCGCGACCGAAAAGCCCGGCAGCTGCAACGACCGGCGGCCGCCAAAGGCGCTGCCGGGCAGCTCGTGCGCGCGGTGGAGGGCGGCGACCACTCGGCGCGGCGAGGCCAGCGCCATGACGATCTCGGGCGAGACCGGGCAGACCGCATCCCGTCCGGCCAGGGGCTCGCGGATAATCGAGGAGGCAAAGCTCGAGGCCGCACGGTTGGGCCGCCCCGGCCGAACCACCACGGTCGGCAGCCGCAGCGCGCGGCCGTCGATGTAGCCCTTGCGGCTGTAGTCGTCGACCAGCAATTCGCCGATCGCCTTTTGCGCGCCGTAGGAGGATTGCGGCGTCAGCGCAGTGTCTTCACCGACGACGGGCGGCAGTGCGCCGCCATAGACCGCGAGCGAGCTGGCGAAGACCACACGCGGGCAGGCGCCGAGCGCGCGACAGGCGTCGAGCACCGCGCGGGTCCCGTCGAGATTGACCCGCAGCCCGAGATCGGTGTCGGCCTCGGCCTGCCCGCTGACCACGGCGGCGAGGTGAAAGACCGCGGCCGCACCCGGCGCCAGCAGCAGCCGCACGGTCTCGCGGTCGGCGATGTCGCCGGTCGCGAGCCTGAGCCGCCGGTCGTTGGGCATCGGCGACGCCGGCGCTGCGTTGTCGAACAGCACCAGTTCGTCGATCGGCCCGAGGCTGCTGCCGCGTTCGAGCAGCAACGACGCCAACCGCCATCCGAGAAACCCACAGCCGCCGGTGATCACGAAGCGCATGATTGAGAGCCTGGTCCCTAATGCTCGGATGCAGACGCAGGACTCGCGCTCGGCCTCGGAGATCGCCCGGCTGGGTTGAGCAGAGCGAGCGCCGCGGCTCTACTCCGCCGCCTCCTTGATCTCAGCTGGGAGCGGCTCGGCCCCGGCCCAGCCGTGCTCGGCGATGTCGAACAGGATGCCCTCGGGGCCGAAGAATTTCTTCTCGAAATAGCCGGCCTGGTGGCCGCCCTGGCCCTGATCGATGTAGTGCGTGGCGCCGAGTGCCTTCGAGTTTCTTCGAGAACGCGTCGACGTCCTCGACCAGCACCCCGAAATGGTGGATGCCGCGATAATCCATCCCCTTGCCGAGCTGGTCGGTCTTGAATTTGAGGATCGCCATGTTGAGGGTGCCGTCGCTCAAAAATACGCCATCCGCGAGAAACCCGTTGGGCCGCCCGACTTCTTTGAAATCAAAAGCCTTCTTGTAGAACTCGGCCATCGCTTCCGGGTCTTCGGCGGCGATGGCGATGTGGCGCAGCTTGGGCATCGGCGATCTCCTCGTTGCGGATGGCGCCAGCCTATCACGACCGGCGGCTGATCTCGAAGCGCTCTATAGCCGATCCCGAGAAATCGTGGCCAGAACCCGCGCCATGCTCCGGCCGACCCGGCCCAGCGCCTCGTCCCACGAAAACAGGCCAAAGCGGTCGAACTCGGGCAGCAAGGCGCCGTCGGGCAGCGCGAAATACGACGCGCACGCGAGGCTCTTCGGGTCGGGCAGCTGCCGCCGCGTCCAGGCGAACAACGCCAGATCCTTGTCCCGCAGATAGGCGTGCACGCCGAGTGCGGCAAGCTCGGCCGCCGGCGCCGCCAACCCGGTTTCCTCCAACAGCTCGCGCGAAGCGGCCTCGGCAAAGCCCTCGCCGGGCTCGGCTTCGCCCTTGGGGATGTCCCAGCGCGGCGAGCGGGTCGCGTGGCCAAGCAGGATGCGCTCGCCGTCGCCGACGATGACCCCGCAGGTAGTCTTCTTCGCGATCATGGCCCGGTCCATCCGCCCGAGACGCCGCCGTAGAGACCATTATTTTTCTGGTTTTCCGAGCCGTTGGCGCCGGAGGCGCAGCCCGCGATCAGCAGCGCGCCGATCAGCGCGAGCCAAGAGATGATCTTCATCATTAGCCGAATTTTCATCGATTGGCGCAAACCTGTCGCCGAGCGCCAGAATCGGCCGAACCGTTCCCCGTTCGGCGGCGCCCCTGCGTCACGACGTGGCGCCCGAGGACACGCCGCGCCTGGCCGTGCCGGTCGCCCGAGCGGATCCATATCGCGGAGAAACCAGATGCGACCAGGTTGGGCAAGAGAGCTCTTGGCGGCGACCCTGATCGCAGCCGTCGCGGCGCCGGCCTGTTCACCGGCGATGGCCGGAAACGATACGCCGCGCACCGGGCGCTGGCAGTGGCTGGCGCACACCTATTGGTACGTGCCGAAAGCCGATCTTCTGGCGCTGGCGTCGAGCCCGGCGCTCAAGACCCCGACGCCGGTTTCCGATCAGACCGTCTATTACATTTCGAATTACGCCGACGGATATTTCTGGGGAACCACGGCGGTGTCCTATACCCAGCCGGGCGGATCGGCGGCGTCCGATCAGGTTTCGTGCCTGCAGCTCGTCGGGTCGGTCACGCCCGAGGGGAATGTGCATCTGACCTTCACTCCGCTTGCAGCAACGCCATCGGGCTCCGGCGGTTCGAGCTCCCAGCCGACCGACGGCCTCGGCACGATGACCCGGCAGTGGTACGAGTGGACCATGGAAAATCAGATGTCCACCATTGCCGCAGGTAATCTCCTGCTGACGCACTGGGCGTACATGTACCAGTGCAAACCGAACCAGCCCTGCTTTGCCGCGCTGCCGGGCGTCGGCGTGAGCGTGCCGGAATTTCTCGCTCCTTGCGTGGGCGGCGGCGGATGAGGGCGGACGGTCGCGGCCGTCACAGGAGGCGGCGTGAAGAGCGGCGCTGACCAACACTCAATTCGGATTGGCTTGGTTGGTCTCGCATCAATCGGCATTGGTCCATAATGTCCGCCGGCGACACCAAGCGGGAGATCCTCGATGGCTGCTGAAATGCGTTCCTATCGGCCGCTCGCCATCGGGCGGCGCGGGGCGGTCGCGGCCAACCATCCGCTGGCGGCTCAGGCGGGGCTCCTGACGCTGCGGGCCGGCGGCAACGCAATCGACGCGGCGGTGGCGACCGCGGCGGCGCTCGCCGTCGTCGAGCCGATGATGTCCGGGCTCGGCGGCGACGGCTTCTATCAAGTCTATCAGCAATCGACCGGGCGCGCCGTCGTGTTCAACGGCACCGGGCCGGCGCCGGAAGCCGCCACCCCCGAGCGCTATGCGGGCGGCATCCCGCGCATCGGGCCGTTGTCGGTCTCGGTGCCGGGCACCCTCGCCGGGCTCGACATGATGCACCGCAATTTCGGCCGGCTGCCATGGCGCGATCTGTTCGCCGAGGCGATCGGCCTTGCTCGCGACGGGTTCGCCGCCACCCGCGCCTACAGCCATTTCGCCGACGAATACCGCGACACCCTACTGGTCGACCCGCGCGCGGCCGCGATCTTTCTCGCCGACGGCAAGGCGCCGGCGCTCGGCGCCGCGATCGTCCAGCCCGATCTCGCCCGCACCCTCGAAGAGATCGCCGCCGAAGGGGCCGAAACCTTCTACCGCGGCCGGCTGGCGCGGCGGCTCGCGGCCGGCCTCGAAGCGGCCGGGGCCCTGGTCCGGGCGAGCGACCTCGCCGCCTTCACGGCCGAGGAGCAGGCGCCGATCGCGATCGACTATCGCGGCTATACCGTGCTCGAGGCGCCGCCCAATTCGACCGGCTTCGTCTTGCTCGAAGAGCTGAAGATCATCGAGCATCTCGACCTCGCGGCGATGGGGCTCGGCTCGGCCGATGCGGTCCATGCGATGGTCGAGGCGAAAAAGCTCGCCTTTGCCGACCGCGAGCGCTGGGCCGCCGACCCACGCTCGATCGAGGCGCCGCTTGCCCGGCTGCTGTCGGCCGATTACACCGCCGGGCTCGCCGCGCGGATCGACATGCGCCATGCCGCGCCGACCCGGATCGCGCAGCACGCGGCAGAGGGCGACACCACCTATTTCTGCACCGCCGACGGCGAGGGCAACGCCGTCTCCGGCATCCAGAGCATCAACAGCGGTTTCGGCGCGGGAATCATCGCCGGCGACACCGGCATCCTCCTCAACAACCGCATGGCCTATTGGCACCTCGAGCCGGGGCATCCGAACCGGCTCGTACCCGGCCGCCGGGTGCGCCACACGATGAACCCGCCGATCGTGCTCAAGGATGGCGCGCTCTGGTGCGTCTTCGGCACCCCCGGCGCCGACCACCAGGTGCAGGTCAATCTGCAGGTCTTGACGGCGATGATCGATTTCGGCCTCGACCCGCAGCAGGCGGCCGAGATGCCGCGCTGGACCTCGAACGCGCCCGGCCAGTACGCGAACTATCCGCATGACGGCGCCGACGCGCTGACGATCGAGCGGCGGTTTCCGGATGCGGTGCGCAGCGAGCTCGCGCGCCGCGGCCATCCGGTCGAGACCGTCGGCGACCTCGACGGACCGTGCAGCGTCGAGATCATCCGCCATGACCCGGCGACCGGCATGCTGCTCGCCGGCTCCGACCCCCGCCGCGACGGCTGGGCGTTGGCCTGGTGATTGGATTCACGGGCTGTCGGCAGTGCCGCCATTTGCTTCGGCGGATCCGGCCGGCAAATGCAGGCGATGCCCCAGATAGAGCGGCAGGGATAGCGCCAAGCGCCCGTCATGCAACACCGAGGCCGGCGGCAAGGTGTCGATCGCATCGAACAGCCGGCCAAAGCGGGCGGCAATTTCCGCCGGCGTGATGCGCGGGGCGACGATCAGCACATCCGCTCCGGCGTAGTTTGCGACCGGCGCGATGATCCCGTATTCCCTCGGGTCGTCGCCGAGGCAGATCACCGTCGCCCGGCCGCTCAGCGCATAGTCGATCTTTCCGGCGTCGAGCCAGCGCGTCGCCGCCACCACCAGCCCCGGCCGGCCGAGCAGGCCCCGCCCGGCGAGCTCCCGGCGCAGCGAAGTCCAGTCGACCGCATCGATCGCCGGATCCTTGGCGAGCGGGACGATCGCCGGCAGCCAGTCGAACCGTACCTCGGTGGCGACGAACGCCACGACGAACAGAACCACAGCCGCGGTCGCCGCGAGCCACCGCCGGATGTTGCGGCGAAAGCGGCTGTCGCCCTGGCGGCGGACGATGGCGTCGCCGAGCAACGGCAGCAGCAAGAGATAGCCGGGTGCCGCCCAGTGAAACAGCACATGGCTCCACAGCGCGACCATGGTGAAGAACACGATCGGCGGGGCCGCGAGGCAGAGCAGCAGCCAGCGCCCCGGGTCCGCCGGCCCGCGACGCCACGCCTCGCAGCCGCACAGCATCAGCGGCAGCCATATCCAAGGCAGCATGAACAGCGCGCCGCCGGCGAGGGACACAAAAGGTCCGAACGGGTTGAAACGGCCCCCGGCCCGGCCGCCCTGGAACAGCAGCGACGCCCAGCCGTGCTCGGCGTTCCAGATCAGCGCCGGCGCAAACATGGCGAGCGCGGCGAGACCGGCGACGTAGGGATGCGGCCGCAGCAGCCAGCGGCGGCCCGATCGCTCGCTCAGCAGAAACCCGATGGCGCCGAGGATCGTCAGTCCTGCCGAATATTTGGAGGACAGCGCCAGACCGGCGCAGATGCCGGCGCCGAGCCACCAGCCCCAGGCCGCCATTCCCACGGCCGGCAACGCCGCGACCAGGCACAGGGTCGCGCCTAGCAGCGCGGCGAATAGCGGGCCGTCGGGCAGGACCCAGCTTGCCGCAGTGACGCCGATGACCGGGCACAAATTCGCCAGCACCGCCGCCCACAGCCCGGCCCGCGCGCCGAACAGCGCCGCGGTCACCCGGTACATCAGCCAGGTGGTCAGCGCGAACAATAGGATGAACGGCAGGCGCACGACGATGGGGCGGTCGCTGCCGGCGAGGTGCGCCGCCGCCCAGGCGAGCCACCAGGCGATCGGCGGATGATCGAAATAGCTCAGCTGCAGCCGCCTGCCGGCCGCCACCATATAGCTTTCGTCGATGCCGAGACCGAGCGATGCGGCGAACAGCAGCCGCAGCACGAAGGTGCCGAGGATCAGCAGGGTCAGGCCGCCCGCCGGCGTCCTGATCCAAGCCGCCGCCGCGCGCCGGCGCCGCGCCGCGCCGGAAGGCCGGGACGATGTCGACAGGAGCCGCCATGCGCAGGCGCGAAGGCCGTTCGGCCGCCGCTATCTGGGGCGGAAATATTCCTCGTAGGGCGTGTCGTTCTTGATCAGCACGCCGCCGTCGACGGTCAACGCCACCCCGGTGATCATCCGCGCCGCGTCGCCGGCCAGGAACAGGATCGGGTCGGCGATGTCTTCAGCTTCGCACATGCGCCCGAGCGGGATCGTGCGCGCCCGCGCCGCCCGGCTCTGCTCAGTCGGGACCGCGCCGCCGAATGGGGTTGCGGTTGGGCCGGGGCAGACCGCGTTGACCCGGATATGGTCGGGCGCGAGCTCGTAGGCGGCATGGCGGGTCAACCCCAGAAGCCCCGCCTTCGAGGCCGAATAATTCGCGGTTCCGCCAAACGAGATCCGCTGCCCGGCGATCGAGGCGACGTTGACGATGGCGCCGCCGCCGCGCGCCCGCATATGCGGCAATACCGCCCGGATGCCATTGAATGCGCCGGTCAGGTTGACGGCGATGACCCGGTCCCAATCCTCGGCGCCCATTTCGGCGATCATCCGCCGCACCGTGACCCCGGCGCCGTTGACCAGGATGTCGATCCCGCCCGCTGCCTCGGTGATGCCGGCGGCGAGACGGGTGAAGCCGTCGCGGTCGGTGACGTCGAGCCCGAAGGCTTCGGCCTCGCCGCCGCGTCCGGTGATCTCGGCCGCGACCCGTTCGGCCGCCGCGGCGTCGCGATCGAGGATCGCCACCTCGGCGCCCTGCGCGGCGAAGGCGCGGCAGGTCGCCGCCCCGATCCCGCTGCCGCCGCCGCTGACGAGGACGACTTTTCCGACAAAATCGGGGGTCATTCGGCTGCTCCTCACTCCCGGCTGCTGCTCGTTCGCCGCAGCCGCCGCCAATCAGCGGCCGCTCTGCGGCGAAATCGTGGCCGACGCCAAAGATCCCCGGCCAGGCGATGCCGCATTCCCGTAGGCGCGTCCGGCGCCCGCAATGGAAAGACTACACGTTCGGCGTCGGGTTTGGCACGCGGCTTGCCGATCGACAATGACACTACCTGTGCCGGAGAACGCCGATGACCCGCGACGAGCTCACCCGCAAGATCCTCGCCGTCAAACGCGTCAAAGGGCTGACCTGGAAGGCGATCGTCACCGAGATCGGCGGCGGCTCGGCGGTCTATCTGACCGCGGCGCTGCTCGGCCAGATGAAATTGCGCCCGGAGCAGGCCGAGCGCGCGGCAAAATTGCTCGGCCTCGACCCCGGCGAGCAGCATCTATTGCAGGAGATTCCCTATCGCGGAGCGTCGGTACCCGGCGACCCTGGGCCAACAGTTCACCAAGGAAGGGGGAGCCGCGTTGGACTTCAAAGGACTGCTTGAGCTGGCGGACAAACACGCCGTCCGCTTCCCCAAGGTGATGACATGCCTCAACATTGGCTGTCCCCTGGGGATGGGAATCTGGGAGGGCGTCCCGCTCCGCGAGGTGATCTGGCTCACAAGCCCGCGGGCGAACCTTCGCCGCGTGTTTTACTACGGCTACCACAACGACGATCCCAAACAGATGTTCCGCAGCTCGCTTGCTATCGACCGAGTGCTGGAGGATCCCCACGATCTTCCGCCCGTCATTTTGTGCTACAAGTTGAACGGCAGTGGCTGAATAGTCAGCGCGGCGGCCCCGTGCGGATGGTCGTGCCGGAGGGCTACGGTTTCAAGTCAGTCAAATGGCTCTCGCACGTGATTCTTACGAACCTGTATCACGCCAATGACACTTACGCAGAAGGAAACAACGACATTGACAGTGCTTTGAAGACGTTCGCTGCGACGCTATCGGTGCCGGGCGAAGTAAAGCGCGGCGAGCCAATCCCGATCACCGGCTATGCTCAGGTGGGTATTTCCGGATTGTCGAAGGTTCAGGTGTGGATTCACCCGGCGGCGCGGCATGGCCTGCCGATGATCCTACTTTACCAAGGCTGCGTGGACGGATGCCCAGATCCTTCCGCCGCCGAGGCATTGGGGCGGCGACATTGCCGGAGGGCAGGATCTCGAAGGGCACGGCGGGTTTCGACACGAAGACCGGCCAGCCGCTGGTTTGGCCTCTTCGACTGAGCAAGGTCCACTGGGCGTCTCTGCTGCCCGGAGTGCCGGCCGGTGAACACACGCTCCGCTGCCGAACCATTGACGACAAGGGCATACCTCAACCTTTGCCCCGTCCCTTCCGCAAATCCGGTCATTGTGCCATCGAAGCGGTAACGATCTCCGTTAAAACGTGAACCATCTTCTGTAAATACTGGTTCCAGCATAACAAATGTTACTGGCGAGCGGCGCGGCGTCAGCCCGCCGGTAAGAACATGCCGGCGGGCTGACGCCGCGCCGCTCGCCAGAAGGTGGAGTTTGGGTAAAACTTGCAACCTATGCGGAACGGGGTTAGCCAGGTAAGACGCTGGCGAGCGTGGAACAACGATACGGCTGTTCGCCGAGCGATGCGGCGGCCGAATTTATTGGCTGGGAGACTGGAAAACAACCGGCAGGAAGCAACAGGAGTTACTCCGTTCTCTCCCCTTCGCAATAGCGGTCTCGTCCGCGTCCAGTCACCGGGGAGTTTGCAGCCGAGTCAGGGAGGACAACGGGCATGAGACAGCGATGGCTTCGGACTCTGGCCCTGTCACTGGGCATCCTGGTGACGGGTCAGTGCGCTTTTCCTTGGGGCCCAAACGCCGGCCCCGAACATTTATCCCTACCCGCCCGTGGAATCGCCGCCTCCTGCCGTGGCTCAGGCTGCAAAGCCTGACTTGCGAGCAGTCGAGGACGCCGACACTGCCCCAGCGGCGAGCTTGGATCGTCCCATTGCTCTCCGCGAAGAGACTCCCGTGGTCGATCCAAAGATTCAGCCCACGGGCTTGTTCTCCAGCAGCGGCGGCGATGCTTTCGCCTTCAGCCCCGCTGGAGGCTCCTCTGTCGCCCAGCCGCTGCCGGTCGGTCCCACCGGCAGCAGTAACCTGCCCATGCCGGCGCCGGTCCTCAACACTCCGCCTCCCCCGGATGTGCCGTATTCCTGGCGCCAACCGGCGACGCCCTATTCAATGTCGCAAAACGGCTCGTCGGCGCCGATCATTCCGATGCCCAGCGCTGCGCCGGGGACTAGCTTTCAGCACGGATCCCCCTCTGCCTCCGGGAAGCATTCTCTCTCAAGGCATCGTCGCTCCGCCCGGAGTTGTCGCCGGCCCGCCGGGCTCCGCTCGTTGAAGGCGGCTGCATGGGCGGCGATTGTTGCACGCCGGGTTGCTGCACACCGGGTTGTTGCACGCCGGGAGGTTGCGACGCACCTTGTTGCGATGGCGGTTGTGGTTGGGGAGGGTGCTGCGATGGCTGCTGCAACAATTGCTGCTTCGGCGACCGTTGGTTTGGCTCGGCCGAGTATCTGCTGTGGTTCATTCGCGGTCAAACGCTGCCGCCGCTGTTGACCACCGGCTCCGCCACCGGCAATCCACTCGGCATCTGGGCCAACCGGGTACTGCCGTCCTGTTTGGCGGAAACACCTATGACAACAATCCTTACTCCGGCCTACGGCTCGCGGAGGATACTGGTTCGACGATTGCCACGCTTGGGGGCTGGATGTCGGCGGCTTCTTCCTCGGCAGCGGCGCCAATTCCTTTTTGGCCTCGTCGTCCGGAGTGCCGATCTTGGCTCGACCGTTCTTCAATACCACTACCGGTATGCAGGACGCCGAGCAGTTAGCAAACCCCGCCGGATTGGCCGCGGCCCACGGGATCGGCTTGGCCGGGTCATTCTCCGCTGTCAACACGTTCTTCCTTTATGGCCGAGGCCAACATGCGCCACAATCTTTGCTGCGGCTGCAACTGGTTCATCGATGGCTTTGCCGGTTGGCGCTTCTTGGGCCTGAACAAGTCGTTGTCGATGCAGGAGAACGTGAACGTCGTCAGCCCGGCCAGCACCGCCCTCCCCAACGGTAGCACGATTGTGGCTGGCTCCCAAGACATCGTCCGCGATCGCTTTGGCACGACCAACCTGTTCAATGGCGCCCAAATCGGCGGCGTCGGCGAATACCGCTTTGGACGCTGGTGCGTCAATCTGCGGACCAGCATCGCCCTGGGCGGCACGGAGCAGTTCGTCAACGTCTCCCGGCTCAACGACATCGATGGTGCCGGGCATGGTCCCTACGACCTTGCCGGGCGGCTTGCTAACGCAGTCGTCGAACATTGGACCGCACACCCGCAGCATGGTGAGCATGGTGGATGAAATCGGCCTCAGTCTCGGCTACCAGTTCACCAACCACATTCGCGGCTTCGTCGGTTACAACTTCCTGTGGTGGAGACAGTGTGGTTCGACCGGGAGAGCAGATTGATACGGTCGTCAATCCTAACCTGCTACCGGGGGCCACGACCGTTCGCGGACCCAATCGGCCTGCCTTCCTTCAACGGCTCCGATTTCTGGGTGCAAGGCATCACAGCCGGACTCGACATCCGCTGGTGAGCACCGTAACAAGGCGACCCCCGTTTAGCCGCAACCCGAAGGGGAGCGCGTATCGCGCTCCCCTTCGGGTTGCGGCTAAACGGGGGTCGCCTTGTTCCCGTGTCGGTGCGATCGCTTTTCTCAGCAGTGCCGCTACACTCCCTGCCTCGCGCAATCTCGCTATCTCGCATCTTCTTATTGCGATCGTTCGCCAACGCCGATGAAAACAAGGCTGAATTAGACGCGCATCCTTGACTTCGCAGTTCCTCTTGTAGCCAGGCGGCGCTGTCCGGACCTCCGGACTCGGCCTGTTGTTTTCACACCTTGCCAGGAGGGCTTGTTATCGTGTTTGCTTCCCTGTATCGATTGCTGGGCCGCTCCAGACGCCCCGCCGCTCGGTTGAAACGCAAGCATTGCGTGGTGCCCACTCTGGAGGCATGGAGGAGCGTTGGGTGCCCAGCACCGCCAGTATGCAATCGCTGGTCGGCAACGTCTCCAGCGTCCTGAACAACACTCCAACCATCGCCACGACCAACGCCCCGACGCCGTCCCAACAAGCAACGGCTACCTTTACGTCGTTCACGACGGGCGGCAGTCAAACGCAGTCGGTAGCCCAATTCAATTCCGCCTTCGGCCACTCAACAGCGTCCAGATCATCCTCAATGGCACCCTAACGAGCAACGTCAAGATCGAGAACTACGACGCTGCGCAGAGAGCACGGTCAACGCCCAGGTCAACGGCACCCTCGCGCTGCAAGGACCGGACGGCTCAACGTTGTTGTCCGTCGCTCCCACAATTAACGAGAACAGCACGCAGTTGGCGGCCAACAACGGCACAGTGGACTTCGGCGATCAATCGGCGTCGGCAAGAATTCGATCACGTTGACGAACAATCTGTCCGCCTGGGAAGGCAGCGGCGACGTGTCGCTAACGGAGTACGGCGCAATCGTCCTCAACCGTGTCCGGTTCCGGCAACGAGCAAGTCAACATCTGTTCGGACGGTTCGGGCACGGTCACGGTGATCTACGATTACCTCCAAGCCGCAATCCCCGCCGCCCGCACCGCCTGGAGTCCCGCCGCCCGCACCGCCGCCGAGTCCGCCGCCTTGCATGGCGCCGCCGCCCCAGTCCGCCGCCTTGTATGTCGCCGCCTCCAAGCCCTCCCAGCCCGCCGTCAAGCCCGCCGCCCCCATCCGCCCGCGGGACCGGCTACCATTGAGGGCTTGGTCTACGTAGCCCCCACCAAGACCGCTGCCTACGCTCAGGGCGATCCCGGAGTGGCTAACGTGACGGTAACGCTGACAGGCGTGACGCTCACGGATCAGCAAGTGTCGGAGACGGCCACAACCGATCCATCCGGCGATTACAGTTTCACGGGCTTGCTGCCCGGCGTCTACGCGCTGACGGATCGGCCGGTCCCCTCGACCTACACGGCCGGGGCATCGACGCTAGGAAGCGAAGGCGGCGTGGCGGTATTCCAACGGTCAAATGCTGTTGGCATTGCCGCAGGGCGCCGACGCCGTCAGCTACGATTTCGGTTTGGTGCTACCAGCGCCGAATATCGTGCCTATTTCGCCACCCGTTCTACCGCCGCCGCCCGCCGCTCCGCCCGCTCCGCCGCCCGCTCCGCCGCCTGCACCGCCGCCCGTTTCACCGCCCACTGCCACTCCGACGCCGTTCCTCAGCAAATACTGGCTGATCGGCGACGATTGGTAGTCGCTGGGATAACGTCGGAGTCCGCGGCGGAAGAGAGCGAACGGCCAAAAGCTATTACCCCGGCACGGAAGTTCCGCAGGTAGGATGGGCTTTTCCAGCCCGTCCTGGACGGGCTGGGAAGCCCATACCTACAGGATGCTCTTCTCTTGCCGAGGTAATAACGAGCCGGAAGCGTAAGCGACGGTTTGTTCCGTCGCTTACGCTTCCGGCTCGTTAGCTTTCGTCCGCTCGCTCTTACCGGGTGTGAACTCCTGCAAATGCAGGCACAGTCTGATGGTCTTCAGCTAGCTCGCCGCTGGGTGTCAATCCCTTCATGTAATCGCGCTGCCAGCCGCGCTTCACCGCGTTCGGATCAAACCGCACCGGTCGGCGTTGAAGGTAGAGCGCGACTGCTCCCACTCTCGATACTCGCGCGGCAAGCTCCGGATTGTCGTCGAGCGGAACGTAGCCGGCTCCAGCTGCTCGGCCAGGCCGCGCGGTATCGGCACCACCATGCAAATCGGCTCGCCGCGCTCGAAGCGAACCGTGTGATAGGGCCGCGTCAGCTTCCAGTTCATGGTGAAAGTGGCCGGCAACCAATCGGTTTCCACAATCCCCTCCAGCGGCTGCACGCCGTCCTTGAAGTAATTGGTCGGACCCTTGACCCAGAGATTGATGCCGCGCAGCAGTGCGGAACAGGTAAGGGATGGAAAAGGTGACGACGCCGTTGCCGAAATGACTGCTGATCCGCGCATCGCCTTGGACCGGGGACTAGGCAGATCGGCCGACACCACAATCGGAGCGAACAAGCCCGACAAGTCCATCGTCTCGGCCGGTGGATTGAACGTGATTTGCACGTTCTCCTTGGCGAGTCCGCCGTCCCAGGAAGCGACGAACGTCGCCGGGCAGGGAATCCACCAGCCGGCTTCGTTGGCGATCGCCAGCGGCAAACAGCGATACGAGCGCTGAGGAGCCGCGTCCATCCACGCCCGATCAACCGGCGCGGTGCTCAACGGCATGTCCGCGGCCTGATGTAACTCATAAGCTACTAAACGACGTTGTTCCTCGCTCATCTTCCGAACCTCCGAACAAACATTTATATTTCCGCCCGCTGCGTCCATTGCCTCTCACTCGCTCTTGGGCAACGGTTTATCCAGGATCGCCACGTGCGGCAGTCGTCGCCGGAAGTGATGAAGCCGCGCGACATATGCCCAGCCAAGCGATTGTAGGCGACGTGAAAGTCGCCAGTAGGCACAAGAACGATCGCCCCGCCCTCCGCGCCGGCCTTCTGCAACTGTTCGTTGATGACGATTTCCGCCGCTTCCTTCACCGAACGCCGGGCGTATTTGACCCGAGCCGTAATGTCGTGAGCCACGGCGTAGCGGATGAAGTATTCTCCCCAACCCGTACACGAGACGGCGCAGGCGTCATTGTCGGCATCATTACCGCGCCGATGATGGGGGAGTCGCCCACGCGGCCATACTGCTTGTTGGTCATGCCGCCGGTCGAGGTGCCGGCCGCGAGATTGCCGCCGCGGTCCAGGGCCGCGCAGCCCACCGTGCCGAATTTGTTGTCGTCGATGGTGGCGAACGTGACCCGCTCCGGCCGGAGTTTGGCGGTCGCGGGCCGCCGGCGTTCGAGCCGGCGGGCCAGCTCAGTTGCCGCCGGCGCCGGGCGGTCTGGAAATATGGTTCGGCACGAACTCGTAGCCCAGTTGGCGCGCGAAGGCCTCGGCGCCGTCGCCGATGAGCATGATGTGGGGGGTGCGTTCCAGCACGTCGCGGGCGAGGGTGATGGGGTTGCGGATGTGCTGCACCCCGGCGACCGCCCCGGCGTCCTGGGTGCGTCCGTCCATGATCGAGGCGTCGAGCTCGCACACGCCCTCGGCATTCATGGCCGCGCCATGGCCGGCGTTGAACAGCGGCGAATCCTCCAGGACCCTGATGGCGGCGACCACCGCGTCGATGCAAGCTCCTTTTTTCCCTTCTTTCAGACGTGCGTAGCCGCGTCGCAGAGCTTCTTCCAGCACTTCCTTGTGCTGTTTCTCCAGCTGCGGCGACACTTTTTCCGGCAAATCGCCCTCGCCGCCGTGGACGACGAGGACCAGCTTCACCACAGGTTGCCCGGCGGCGGCTCGGCATCGGCCAGCAGCCACGCTATCAGCGGCAGACTGGTCGCTAGGCCCAGCAATGGAAGTCGCATCCGTAACCACATTGGAGAACCTCCTGACTTGAATTTTAACGGGAGAGAACCATTGCGAGTTAGGGCTTCTTCTTCGGCCCGTCCCTTGGGATTCGGCAGCCGCGCGAACAGCTGCGGAAGAGGCAGCGAAAAATCAGGCAGGACCGCGCCGCCGTCCAGCGTCTGCCGCTCGCTCAACTCGACGCACTGATCGGGACTACTGTAGACGCGCACATTGCGGCGCTGCGGGTCGATGTACCACACCAGGCGCGTGCCGGAAAAAAAATAATCGTGCAGCTTGTGATCCATCTCACCTGGCGTATTGCCCGCACTGAGAATTTCCACGGCCAAGTCCGGCGTCAGGTCCGGCAGGGCTTCCTCGGGGAGGCGCCGCTCCGGCAAGTGATCCCAGGAGACGAACGAAAGATCGGGGATACGCACCAAACCTTGCATGAGCCGTAATGCTCCGTCGGCCCCTGTTAGGATGCCTCATCGCCCTGCGCAATAGAGTTGCCCAACAGTGGGCCACTCGATCGCCAGATAGGATTCGGGATAGCCCATGATTTTCTCCACCAATACTCCTTCCATCAGTTCATAAAGCCGATCCTCGCGATCGTGAATGGCGATGACGTGGTGTTCGACCGCCGTACCGGGAGCCGGCCGCAGGCGGATACGCTGGGGCGAGATACCGCCCAAATGTTCCAGCAAATCGGCAAGCACCCAGGTAGAGGGGAAATCACTTCGGGCACGAATCATCCCGATCTCCTTTACGTAAAGTCCAACAGCGCAGAACCCGTCCCTAAAAATGCGTTCGGCGAAGCATAGCGGTATCGATGGCCCCTTACGGTGCAATGCCGTCAGTATCTCCCGGCAACGCCGCCGAGGCAAGAGCGCCCCTCTCATGGGGCTTTAATCGCCAATGGGTATAGTGATATTAAGGCGAAGAAGCCGTGTTCGAGCCGCTCCGCTCGGTCAACCGCGAAGCGAGACCCTATCATGCGCGTGCTGCTCATCGAAGACCATAAGCCGCTGGTCCGGGCCCTCAAGCAAGGGCTGGAAGAAGAAGGCTTTGCCGTCGATGCCGCCCTCGACGGCGAAGAAGGCGACTACAAGGCGCGCACCGCGAATATGATGTCATCATTCTCGACATCATGCTTCCCAAGGAAGACGGCCTGTCGCTGCTGCAGCGCTGGCGCAGGACGGCATCAAGACGCACGTGCTCGTGCTGACGGCCCGCGGCAGCATCGAAGACAAGGTCAAAGGGCTCGACCTGGCGCCGACGATTATCTGACAAAGCCGTTCGAGCTGGAAGAATTGCTCGCCCGGCTGCGGGCGCTGGTCCGCCGCGGCCATCAGATCAAGGACCCCATCATTCGCGTTCACGATCTGGAAATCGACACGGCGGCCCGCACCGTCAAGCGCGGCGGGCACCATTCATCTGACGCCGCGCGAATTTGCCCTGCTGCGAATTTCTGGCTTTCCATCGCGGCAAGGTTGTCACGCGTTCGATGATCTGGGAACATCTGTACGACGAACAGGACGAGAACACATCCAACGTCGTCGATGTCTACATTCGCTATCTGCGGAACAAGATCGACAAGGGTTTCGAACCGGCCTTGATCCTGACTCGCTGGGGCGAGGGTTACATGCTGCGAGGTGACGAGTAGCGATGAAATCCATTCGACTGTCCTTGATGGTCTATTTCCTGGGCTTGCTGGCGCTGGCGTCGGCGCCGCGTCGTTCCTCGTTTACGAAACGGCGTGGCAAACCTTGCGGGACAAGCAGCAAGCAACAAAAAAGCTCATCGAGACTCAATATGAGGAAAGCTGCCGCGACGAGACCAAGCGGCTGGACGACCAACTGCTGCTGGAAGCGCAGAACATCTACCGCTTGACGCGTTCCCAATTCAGCCGCTCGCGCATCAGCATGCACGATCTAAATGTTCTCAACGTGGCGGGGCTAGCCGCTTCGCTGGGAACTTCGGATGCTTCAACCGTGCCTTTGTGGCTCGCCGGCACACCACCCTCCCGCCGCGTCAGCCCGGTTCGCCGCGGCGCCCGTCCGGCTCGGACCGCGACCGCTAACCTCTTGGACATTGTATCGCCCCTATTCCGACGATGTCTCTGGACGGCCTCCCACGATTCAGATCAATGAAGATGAACTCATGCACGACGATACTCAAGTGACGAAGTATTTCCAGATCGACGCCAGCTGGGGGAGCAGCTATTGCTCCATTTCGCTAGATAACGATGAGTTGCCGCTCGATCCAGCCTTGTTCGCCAAAGACCTCGTTTTCGCGCGACCTGGGACGATGTCACGCTAGAAGAAGCCCAGGTGAAGGTGCACGGGTTGTGTTTAAAGCGCCGACAACGGGCCGCCTCTTCAGTCAACGCACGCCGGGAGGGCGGGGCGGCGCAAATCCCCAGCCGCCCGGATCATCTCCACGCCGATGCAGGGCAAAGGCCCGCCCTGTATATCCAGTGCGCCTATGACCAGTGCGCCGAGCGGGACAAGAAGTTACAGATATTCAGCGACCGGCGACAGACAAGGAACGGGGTCAGCTGCAAGGAGAAATGCAGGACTCCCTAAGCAATCTGCGGCCGCGCTTGCTCGGCATGGGCCCGTTACTTTCGCCGCCACCGTCGCGGGAACTTGGTTCTTGGTAGCGCTCGGTCTAAGGCCATTGCGGCGCTGCCGACGCCGTCAGCCGTGTGTCGCGAGAAGGATTTCCGCCTGCAAATCGACGAGCCACGGCTGCCGTTGGAGTTGCGGCCCATCGTCGAACGCTTGACCGGCACGCTCGAACTGCTGAAACGTGCGCTTTCGCCCGTGAGAAGCAGGCAACTGCCGACATTTCGCATGAACTGCGCACGCCGCTAGCCGCACTCCTGACGACGACGGATTTGGCCCTACGCAAATCGCGAACCGCCGAAGAATATCGTGAGTTGCTGGAAGACTGCCGCTTAAGCGGCCAGCAGATGAACCGCGCCGTCGAACGGCTGCTGGCCTTGGCCCGGCTGGATGCGGGCGTCGATACCATGCGTCCCGAGCGCGTCGATGTGGCATCGCTGGCGGAACAGTGCGCGGCGCTGGTGCGGCCTTTGGCCGAGGCACGCGGTTTGCACTTGGAAGTCCACGGCGGCGACGGCGCGCAGCTATTGGCCGATCCCGACAAGTTGCGCGAGATAATCACCAATCTGCTCCACAACGCCATCGAGTACAACGAACCGCAGGGCAGCGTCGACGTGTCGGTGGGCCGGGAGAACGGCCATTTGCATGTCGCGGTCCGTGACACCGGCATCGGCATTCCGCCGTCGGCGCGGGAACACATCTTCGAGCGCTTCTACCGGGCCGACGCTTCGCGCGGCGGCGAGGATGGTCTGCACGCCGGCCTCGGGTTGGCGATCGTGAAGGGTTACGTGGATTTAATGGGAGGAACGATCCGCGTGGAAAGCGCGGAAGGGCAGGGAAGCACGTTTCATTTGGAATTACCGGTCGACAGCCCGCGGAGTGCCGGAGAACCGCGCGGGAATTGACATTGCTTACGCGGCCCTCTTTCTTATCGTTTCGCCACTTTAAGAGAGGAGAGACAGGCAAGCCGCGATCGAGAAGGACAGGACACGCTTCCATGACGCTGACAACGCCGACCTGCTCGCGCAAATCCCGCTCACTCCGGCCCACGGCCGGAACCGGGCTCGCTGGCTGAAAGACCCCGATGTCATGCTCATGATGCGCGCCGCGACGGCGACGATGCCGCCTTCGCGGACTTGGCCGAACGCTATGGCGGCCGCGTCTTCGGCTACTTCTTCCGGCAACTCGGCGACCGCTCCGAGGCGGAGGATTTAACGCAAGAAGTGTTGCTGCGTCTCTATCGCTCCCGCAGCCGCTACGAACCGCGTGCCCGCTTCGCCACCTGGGTCTTTCACATCACGCAGAACGTGGCCCGCAATGCGCTGTCGCGTTCGCGGCGGCGGCATCCCAGCGTGCGGCTTGACCTGGCGCGACGAACGAGAGCGCCGGCTGGAGGCACTGCTGGCCGACGAGGGCGATGCGCCGTCGCGCCGGCTGGAGCGACCATGAATTGGCTGGCGTGGTCCGGGCTGCGGTGGCCGACTTGCAAGGCCGGCAGCGGCCGGCGATGGAACTGCATCAATTTCACGACCGCACGTATGCCGAAGTCGCCGCGGAACTGGACATGACGCCGAAAGCAGCGAAGAGCCTGCTCTACCGTGCTCGCAATCTGCTCCGCGCCCGCCTCAAGCCGATTCTCGCGGACGTTTGACGTTATTTCGGCGAGCGGGGTTGCGTCGCGCCAACAGACGGCGAGCGGGGTTGCGTCGCGCCCGAGAACAGACGGCGAGCGGGGTTGCGTCGGCGCCATGCGTGTCTCGGCGCTGAGCGCGACCCCGCTCGCCTGAGCCGCAGCCGCACCGTCACCGGAAGATGATCGCTGACGCCGCGCGCTCCGCCAGCGGCACTTTGTCCTTCTCGGAGCCGAAGGCGAGCGGATGTCCCTTATTGCGGCCGCGAGGCACGACGAAGCGATGCTTGACGATCGCGGCCGTCTCCATTTCGCACTGCCAGACTTCCCGGCCGTCAACCATGCCCGGCGAGACGACGATGTGATCGAAGAGGAACGCCTTGCCGCGATAGAAATGCGTGCCGACGCCTTCATTCTTCTTCTCGGCCCACAGGTTGGCGAATAGGTCGTACAACAGTGGCGGATCGCCGTTGGCTTTGACCCGGTTCAGATCGCCCGTGGCATGCAGGTGCTCCCGGACGCTGGGTTCATCCGGATTGTCGTTAAAGTCACCGCAAACTAACAGCGACGCCTCAGCGTCGGCCCCATGAATGGCCCGGAAGCGTCCGTAAATCTGATCGGCGTACTTGTCGCGTCCTTCGCCTTCCTTGTCGGAAACGCGCGAGGTCCAGTGCGACGCCACCACGGCCAGGTCTCTGTCGTCCACTTCGATGTGGCCCTCGAGAATGCGATGCCGTTTGCCGTGCAGTTGCGTCCGATCCGCGACCACCGGCAGGCGCGTCAGGATGGCCGTGGCGATGTTACGGCCGCCGTGCGGGTTC
>CAWFER010000025.1:0-74447 GCA_963814805.1 uncultured Alphaproteobacteria bacterium
CGGCATGAGAGCGCACAATTATTACGCGGCGCCGGGCTTCGAGCGGGCCGGGCTGCGCCGCCGCGACGGCGGCTGGATCGGCGAGCGCCTCGGCGACCCGACGAGCCTGTTTGTCCCGGTCTGGCGCAACCAGAATCTGGTCGCCGAGAGCGATGGCGGCGAGCCGCGCGCGGTGGTGCTGATCGGCGGCGCGCTCGGCCCGCTGATCGGCGAGGCCGGCGCCGCCGAGGCGCGTCTCGTGCGCGGCGAAGTGGTGTTTATCGGCGTGGTCGAGGAGCGCGCGCATTTCGCGCTCGATCTGTCGGCGGCCGAGGCGCCGCTCGACATGCTGCGTTCGCCGGCGCTGGCGGCGAGCGGCGTTGCGGCGGGCCGGAGCGGGGGTGCGGACCTGCGCTTTGCCGATTTGCGCCAGTTGGGCGGCCGGCTCGACCCGCGCGAGGCGGCGCTGCTGGCCTTGGCCCGGGCGATCCTGTTCTGGCATGCGCGGCACCGCTTTTGCGGGCTGTGCGGCAGCCCGACCCGGAGCGAGGAGGCGGGGCATGTGCGGCGCTGCGCCGACCCCGCCTGCAACACGATGCATTTCCCGCGCACCGACCCGGCGGTGATCATGCTGGTGACCCGGGGCGAGCAGGCGCTGATGGGCCGCTCGCGGCATTTCCCGCCGGGCATGTATTCGACCCTCGCGGGCTTTGTCGAGCCGGGCGAGAGCCTCGAAGAGGCGGTGGCGCGCGAGGTGCGCGAGGAGAGCGGCATCGAGGTCGGCGCGGTCGATTACCACTCCTCGCAGCCCTGGCCGTTCCCGGCCAACATCATGCTGGGCTTTCACGCCGAGGCGCTGACCACCGAGATCACCGTCGATTTGGGCGAATTGGAAGACGCGCGCTGGGTCGAGCGCGGCTGGCTGATTGCCCATGTCGACGGCGACGATTTCCGCCTGCCGCGCCGCGATTCGATCGCCCGCCGGCTGATCGAGGACTGGCTCTACCGGCGCTGACCCGCCGGTTTGCGGGCCTCAGTGACCGCCGCTCACCGCGCTGCGCGGCCGGCGCAGCAGCAGGGTCAGCGGCAGGCCGACCAGAAACGCCCCGCCCATCACCATCAAAACGTCGTTGAAGCTCATCACCAGGGCCTGGCGCTCGACCATCTGGGCCAGCAATTCGAGTGCCGCCCGGTTGGGATCGCCGGGGACCATCGCGCCCAGCCGGCTCGACTGCGCATCGAGGAAATGCTGCACCGCCGGGCGGGCCGGGTTGACGTCCTCGATCAGCCGGTTCCAGTGGAACCACAGCCGGTTGTTGAGGATCGTGCCGATCGCGGCGATGGCAATGGCGCCGCCGAGATTGCGCATCAGATTGTAGAGCCCGGCCGCGTTCTTCAGCTTGTCCGGCGGCAGGGTCCCGAGTGCGATCAGATTGGCCGGCAGAAAGCAGAACATCAGCGCGATACCGCGCACCGCCTGCGGCACGAACAGCTCGGCAAAACCCTCCTGGTCGGTCATGAACGCGTTCAGATAGACGGCCACCACGAACAGCGCCATGCCGATCGCCAGCATGATGCGCAGATCGAGCTTGCGCGCCAGGATGTTGGTGAGCGGCGACACCAACAGCTGGACGGCGCCGGCGACGACCACGGTCTCGCCGATCTGGAGGCTGCTGTAGCCGCGCACCTCGGCCAGAAACAGCGGGATGACGTAGGTCGCGCCATAAAGCCCGGTGCCGATCACAAACGTATAGAGCGAGCCCAACGCGAAATTGCGGTTGGCGAAGGCGCGCAGATCGACGATCGGCTGGCGATAGCGGAACACCCGCCAGAAGAACAGCACGGCCGCGGTCGCCGAGGCCACCGAGGCGGCAAGGATCGTGTTGTCGGCAAACCAGTCCCAGCGCGGCCCCTCTTCGAGCGCGTATTCAAAGCAGCCGAGAAAGATCGCCATCAGCGCCAAGCCAACAACGTCGAAATAGCGCAGCAGGGAGCGGTCGGGCTTGTCGATGTCGATCAGCAGCCACACGGCGACGGCGACGGCGCTGCCGGGCACGATGTTTACCAGGAACAGCCAGTGCCACGAATAGGTGTCGGTCAGATAGCCGCCGATGGTCGGCCCCAGGGTCGAAGACAGGTTCAAGATAAGCGAGATGATAACCATCAGCGGCGCCAGCTGGCGCGGCGGAAACAAGGTGTAGACCACCGGAAACACGGTCGGCACCATGGCCCCGCCGATAAAGCCTTGCGCCGCCCGGTAGACGATCATCTGGCCGAGGCTGGTGGCGGTCGCGCACATCGCGCTCATGACGGTGAAGCCGACCGCCGAGATCACGAACAGCACCCGCGTCGACAGCAGCCGCGACAATGTCCCCGACAGCGGGATCATCACCACCTCGGCGATCAGGTAGGAGGTCTGCACCCAGCCGATCTCGTCCGATGTGGCCGACAGCCCGCCCTGGATCTGGGCCAACGAACTGGTCACGATCTGGATGTCCATGATCGCCAGGAACATGCCGAAGACCATGGCGAGCACGCCGGCCCAGTCACGCAGGCTCGCATGGCGCTCGGAACCCGGCGCCGGCGCCGTGGCGGGTGCAGCGTTCTGCGGCTTGGCCGTCGTCTCGGGGAGGCGCGCCGCCGGCCCGCGGGCGGCGCCGCCCGCCCGACGCAATGCCGGCGCCCAGCTCATCGCGCGCCGACCTGGTTTGCCGGGGCCGGGTTTGCCGGGGCCGGGCTAGTCGGCTCGGTGCTCGGGGCGATAGGTCTGGCCTCGGCCGCGCCGACGATGCCGCCAGCCGCAGTAGCCTCGCCCTTGTCGCGGGTGTCGACACTGACCGTGACCGACAGGCCGGGGCGCAGCAGGCGGGCGAGCGGGTCCTGGCGCGGCAAGGCGATCCGCACCGGCACCCGCTGCACGATCTTGGTAAAGTTGCCGGTGGCGTTGTCGGGCGGCAGCAGGCTGAACTCGGCGCCGCTCGCCGGGGCGAAACTGTCGATCCGGCCGTCGAGCGGATGGTCCGGATAAGCGTCGACGGCGACGATTGCGCGCTGACCCGGCCGCATCCGGGTCAGCTGGGTCTCCTTGAAATTGGCGGTGACATAGACCCGCGGCAGCGGCACCAGGGATAGTAATTCGGTGCCGGGCTTGACGTATTGGCCGATCTGGCCGGCGCGATTGCCGACGACGCCCGAGACCGGCGCGCGGATCGTCGTGTTGTCGAGGTCGTTCTGGGCTAGCGCGAGGTTGGCGCGCGCCTCGAGCAGCCGCGCTTGTTCCTCCTGCCGCTGCGAATGCAGCACCCCGACCTGGCTCTTGGCCGCGGCCAGCGCCGCCTGGCTCTTGGCCGTCTCCGCCTCGGCCTTGCGCAGATCGGCCTTGGCCTGGTCAAAGCGCTGCCGGCTGGCGTAGTCGCTGGTCATCAATTCGCTGTAGCGCTTGTAATCCTCTTGGGTGCGCACGAGATCGGCCTCGGACGATTGCAGGGTCGCCTCGGCCTGGGCGATCATCGCCTGCTGCAAATCGAGCCGGCTGTCATAGGTCGCCACCGCTGCTTCTTCGGTCGCCACCGCGGCCTGGTTCTGGGCGACCTTGGCGGCAAAGTCGCTGTGGTCGATGACGAACAGCACAGCGCCCTTTTTGACCGCCTGGTTCTCGCGGACCCGCACCTCCTTGATGTAGCCTTCGACCTTCGGGCTGATCACCGAAACGTCGCTGGCGATATAGGCGTCGTCGGTCAATTCGAAAAACCGCAGCGTGGTCCACCAATACCAGCCGCCATAGCTGCCGAGCGCCAGGACCAGCACCACGGCGGCGATCACGATCTTGTTGCGCATCCTCGCCTATACTGAACCGTTCAGTTCATTCTTGCGCGCAAACTAAAGCTTCTGCTAGGTTTGTCAAGCTCGCGCGCCCGGCAGTTCGCGGGCCGGTGGCGGGCGCGCAGGACGATTCACGGAGAACAGCAACCGGGCGATGGAACGCGGCGAGCGCAATGAGGCCGCGGCCGGCGGCAAGGCCGAGAGCATCCTCGCTGCGGCCAAGCGCTGCTTTCTGGCGAGCGGCTTTGGCGCGGTCAGCATGGATACGATCGCGCGCGAGGCGGCCGTCTCGAAGGCCACAGTCTATGCTCATTTCGCCGGCAAGGAGGAGCTGTTCGGCGCGGTGATCGGGCGCGAGTGCGAACGCCGCTTTGCCGGGCTCTCGGTCGGGGAGCTCGATCCCGCCGATGTCCGCGCCGCGCTGACCACGCTCGGCCGCCGCTTTCTCGATCTGCTGCTATCCCCCGACGCGATCGCTCTGCATCGCATCATTTTGGGCGAGGTCAGCCGCCTTCCAGCGTTGGGCGAGGTGTTCTGGCGCGCCGGACCGCAGCGCAACCTAGCTCAGATCGAGGGGTTTCTGTGCGCCGCCGCCGCCGCCGGCTCGTTGGCGCTGCCCGATACAAGGCTCGCCGCCGAACAGTTTGTCGGGCTGGTGCGCGGCGAAATCCAGCTGCGCCACCTGTTGCGCCTCAAAGCCGCTGGCGCCGCCGAGCCCAGCATCGAGGCGATCGTCGAGGGTGCGGTCGATACCTTCATCCGCGCCTTCGATCCCCGCGAGGCATCCGGCCAGGCATCGACGCGCGGTTGAGGCGTCGCCGGCGCTCCCGCCTCAATCGGGACGGCTACGGCCGCGCCACCGGCCCGCGCATATCAGAAACCGACTTGGACTTGTCCGGCCAATCCTTCGACCAAGGGGTTAGCGGTTTCGGCACGACCTTGCCGTCGACCCGGATCTCGTCGACGTGTTCGTTGAAAAAGCACAGATAACCCTTGATCTTCGGGCATTCGGCGATCGGATCGGGGTAGCTCCACACCAGGTCCGGATAGACCTGGTCGCCGATCCTGACCGAGTAGTAGCGGGCGCGGCCCTTGTACGGGCAGGCCGTGCTCTTGTCGCTCGGGACCAGCAGATCCATCCGCACGTCTTCGGCCGGGATGTAATAGCGGGTCGGCAGCCGGGTCTCGAACAGAAACCGAGCCCGCCGCGTCTCGGCGACGATTTGGCCGCCGACCACGATCTGCACCGGGCGCGAGGATTGAATCGCGTCGACCCGCTTATACGGATCGCGCGGGTGGACGAAGATCTCCTCGTCCTCCTCGTACCAGTGATCGACCCGGTCCCAGTAGAAGGCGACGAAATCGCCAAGCGCGGCGACCTCCTCGAACGGCTCCGGATAGCCCCACACCACATTCTCCACCGTGCGGTCGCCGACCTTAACCGTCCAATATGACGCCGTCCCCTTATAGGGACAGAAGGTGTGATGATCGGTTGGCGTCATCAAATCCATCCGCACGTCGCCGCGCGGAAAATAATAGACCGGCAGGTGCCGGGTCTCGAACAACAGATGCGCGTCGGTGCTGTCGGCGATGATCTGGCCGTTGAATTCGACCCGCACCCGGCGCGGCGAGCGCTCGAGGGTGACCTTGTAGTCGGGATTGGTCTTGAACCCGGATTCGCGCGCCACTGGTTCGCGGGCCTGCGGTGCTGCTGCCATGATCTGATCCCTCCGGCTGTTCATTTAAAAGTGAGCGCGTCGCGCGCCGCCCGCAAGCTCCGAACCATGCCCGACGGTCAGCGCCCGGCCGCCAGCGCCCGGCGGTCAGTGGTCGGCTGGTGCGGCGGCCGCATCGATCTCGGCGGCTTGCTCGATCAAATTCGACTTCATCTCGATCAGCATGTCGAGTAGGCGGACGCGATCGGGCTCGGCAATCCCGGCCAGCGCTTCCTCGCGCACCTCGGCGGCGAGCGCGAAAATGCGGTCGAGCAGCGGATAGGCGGCCTCAGTCAGATAGAGCAGATGGGCGCGCCGGTCTTTGGGGTCGGCCCGGCGCTCGATCAATTCCGCCGCCTGCAGCCGATCGAGGAGGCGGGCCAGGGTGATCGGCTCGAGATCGAGGGTTTGCGCCAGCGCCGCCTGATTGATCCCCTCCTGGCGCGCCAAATAGGCGAGCACCGAGGATTGCGCGCGGGTCAGGCCAAGTTCCGTCGCCCGCGCCCGCTGCTCGAAGCGCTTGCGCAGCAGACGGGCCACGTCGTTGAGAACAAATCCCAGGGTGCGGCTCGGGATTTCGTGGATCATGGCAATCCCAACCAACGGTCGCAGCCCGATTATAGGCATACTTATCGTCACTGTCTCGACGAGTGCGCATGCCAGATATGTTCGCCGATTGACAGCGCGCGCCCCGGGGTGTTGCAGTTGGCGCCTGATCCCTCCCGGGCGCCAGATCATGAAAGCTCCGGCCTTCGATTATGTCCGGCCGCAAAGCCTGAGCGAGGCGCTCGGTCTGTTGGCCGGGGCCGGGCGCGGGGCGCGGGTCGTGGCCGGCGGGCAATCGTTGCTGGCGATGATGAATTTGCGGCTCGCGGCGCCCGAGCTGCTGATCGACATCGCGCGCCTGCCGGAGCTGGCCGCGATCGCCGAGGATCAAGCGGCGGTGACCCTTGGCGCCGGCGTCACCCATGCGGCGATCGAGGATCGGCTTGTGCCCGACCCGTCGCGCGGGCTGATGCCGCGGGCGGCGGCGGGTCTGGCCTACCGCGCGATCCGCAATCGTGGCACGTTGGGCGGCAGCCTCGCCCTGGCCGACCCGGCGGCCGAATGGCCGGCCGTGCTTGTGGCGCTCGACGCGACCGCGCGGTTGTGCGGGCCCGATCGCGGGTGCTCGCTCGAATGCCGCGAATTCATCGCCGGCATCTATGAAACGAAGCTCGCCGTCGATGAAATCATCGAGAGCATCCGCGTCCCGCGTCTCGCCGATGGCGCCCGCTGGGGCTACGCAAAGCTATGCCGCAAATCGGGCGAGTTCGCCCAGGCGCTGGCCGTCGCCGTCCTCGACCGGGCGCGCGGCCAATGCCGGATCGTGCTCGGCGCCGCCAACGGCGCCCCGCTGGTGCTGGCCGAGGCGTCGCGGGCGCTGGCCGACGATCGCCCCGCCGCGGATGTCCTCCGGCGCAAGATCCTGGCCGATCTCGACCGAGCCGCCGACCGGCATTTGGACGACTTCCAGCGCCAGCTGCTGACCGTGGCGGCGATGCGCGCGGCGCAGGAGGCGACCGCATGACCGCGCTCCGGCTCCGGCTCAACGGCGCAGCCCTCGCCGACGACGTGCCGGCGCGGCTGTCGCTCGCCGATTTTCTGCGCGAGCGGCGCAACCTGACCGGGACGCATCTGGGCTGCGAGCATGGCGTGTGCGGCGCCTGCACCGTCTTGGTCGACGGCGAGCCGGCGCGCGCCTGCCTGATGCTGGCGGTCGCCTGCGACGAGCGCGCGGTCGAGACCATCGAAGGCTTTGCCGTCGACCCGGTCATGGCGAGCCTGCGCGACAGCTTTCACCGGCATCACGCGCTGCAATGCGGCTTTTGCACGCCGGCGATGCTGACCACCGCGCGCGACCTGATCCGGCGCGGGCAGGCCGGCTCGGAGCACGAGATCCGCCGCGGCCTCGCCGGCAATATCTGCCGCTGCACCGGCTACACCAACATCGTCGCCGCGATCGCCGACGCCGCGGCGGCATTCGCCGGGAGGCCGCCCGATGCCGGATGAGGCCTGGGGGGTCGGCGCCTCGCTTTTGCGCCGCGAGGACGAGCGTCACCTCAACGGCCGCGGCGAGTTCGTCGCGGACATCAAGCTGCCGGGCACGATGGAGGTGGCGTTTGTCCGCAGCCCCCATGCCCATGCCCGCATCAGGTCGATCGCCAAGCCGCCCGATGCGAAGGGCCGGGTTTTCGCTGCGGCCGACCTGCCGCGGATCAGGCCGATCCGGGTCGCGACCCAGGCGGCGGGCGCCAAGTCGCCGCCCTGGCCGCCGTTCGCCACCGACAAGGTGCGCTATGTCGGCGAGGCGATCGCCGCCTGCATCGCTCCCTCGCGCGCCGAGGCCGAGGACCTCGCCGCCGCCGTCGCGGTCGATTTCGAAGTGCTCGACGCCGTCGTCGACGCACCCCGCGAAATGCGCGGCAGCCGTCATCTGGTGCACGAAAGCTGGGGCGATAATCTCTTTAGCGAGCGGGTGTTCGAAGGCGGCGATATCGAGGCCGCCGCGCGCGCCGCCGAAATCACCCTCAGCCGCGAATATCGCATGCGCCGGCAGTCGGGCGCCCCGCTCGAAGGCCGCGCCGTGCTCGCTTATCGCGATCATCGGCTCGATCAGATCGTGGTCTATGCTTCGACCCAGACGCCGCATACCGTGCGCGTCGCCTTGGGCGAGTTCCTCGGCCTCGAATTGCGCCGGCTGCGCGTCGTCGCCCCCGATGTCGGCGGCGGGTTCGGGCCAAAGGCGCGGCTCTATCCGGAAGAAATCATCCTCGCCGCGCTGGCGCTCGAGCTCGACCATCCGCTGCGCTGGGTCGAGGACCGCGGCGAGCACCTCCTGACCTCGGCGCATACCCGCGACCACCATTACCGGGTCACCGCCTATGCCGACGGCGAGGGCCGCATTCTGGGCATCGACGCCGAGATCGTCGTCGATGCCGGCGCCTATGGGCTGTGGCCGCAAGGGCCATACCAGGAGGCGGCGATGGCCGCGCGCAACCTGCCCGGGCCATACACGATCGCGAACTACCGGGCGCGGGCGGCGACGGTCGCCACCAACAAGGCGCCGCTCGGCCCCTATCGCGGGGTCGGCCGGCCGGGGGCGTGCTTTGCGATCGAGCGCACGATCGACGAGATCGCCCGCCACGTCGGCCGCGACCCCAATGAGGTGCGGGCGCTCAATATGGTGCGACCGGAACAAATGCCGTTCACCACGGTGGGCGGCATGCGCTTCGATAATGGCGACTATCCGCAGAGCGTGCGGCTGTGCGCCGAGTTGTTGGACATGCCGGCGGTGCGCGCGCGCCAGCAGCGGGGCGAGCCGGATGGCCGGCGCGTCGGCATCGGCTTTGCCGCCTTTGCCGAGCAAACCGCGCACGGCGCCGCCGAGTTCGTCTCGCGCGGCGCCTCGATCGTGCCCGGCTTCGAAAGCTGCACCGCGCGCATCCTGCCGGATGGCTCGGTGGTGCTGATGGTCGGCATCCAGTCGCACGGCCAGGGGCTCGAAACCACCCTGTCGCAGATCGCCGCCGAGGAGCTCGGCATCGACCCGGCGCACATTTCGGTGCGCCATGGCGACACCGAGAGCACGGCCTTTGGCTTTGGCACCTTCGCCTCGCGCAGCATGGTCATGGCGGGGGGTGCGGTGGCGCGCGCGAGCCGCATGTTGCGCGACAAGCTCAACCGGATCGGCGCGCATCTGTTGCAATGCGACGACGCGGCGGTGCGCTGCGCCGAGGGCATGGTGCATGGCCCGCAGGGCTCGGTCACGATCGCCGAGATCGCCCAGGTGGCGCACCTGCGGATGGACGGGCTGCCGCCCGGCGTCGACCCGCTGCTCGACGCGACCGCGACCTATGAGCCCGCGATCGGCGCCGGCGTCTTCTCCTATGCGACGCATGGCGCACTCGTCGCCGTCGACCCGGAGACCGGTTTCGTCGAATTGCTCGATTTCGCCGTCGCCGAGGATTGCGGCACGATGGTCAACCCGATGATCGTCGAAGGCCAGATTAGGGGCGGCGTGGTGCAGGGGATCGGCACGGCGCTCTACGAAGAGATCCCGTATGACGAGCAGGGCCAGCCATTGGTCGGGACCCTCGCCGATTACCTGCTGCCGGGCGCGGCAGAGATGCCGGCGATCAAGATCGGCCATCTGCACACCCCGGCCACCGCCACCGAATACGGCATTAAAGGCATGGGCGAAGGCGGCGCCGTCGCCCCGCCCGCCGCGATCGCCAACGCGGTGCGCGACGCCCTCGCCGCGCTCGGCGCCTCGGGCGGCCCCGAACTCAACGAAACCCCGATCACCCCCCGCCGCGTCCTGGCGGCGATCAAGAAGGCGCGCGCAGCGGGGACGGGTATGAACCCTTTAGGTGAGTAGTCTCGTCACCGTGATCTCCATCCTGCGTGCTTTGAGCCTGCCGCATGCGGGGGCCGAGGGTTTCCGGCAGGGCGAGGCAAAGGCTGAGGCTAGGCGCCGGGCAGCCATTTCTCGCCGGATCGCCGGAGCGGCGCCACCGGGACCGCAAATTCGTTGTCGACCGAATACTCGTAGCAGCGGATATGGTCGGCCTCGGGGTAGGCCGCGGTGATCGCGGCGAGCGCCTGCGCCAGCGTCTCGAAATCTCCGGTGTATTGCAGCCGACTGTTCCACACCCCGCGCAACGCCCGGCTCAACCGCCCGATCGTGGCCTCGTTGGTCTCCGGCATGCGATCGATGTAAGCGGTGATCTCGATGCCGACCGGCGCCGCGTCACGCGTCTCGTCGCGGGTAATCTCGACCCGAAAAATCTGGTGCGCCATCGCCCGAGTTTACGCCGTGCCGGCGCCGGGTGATAGATCTCGACCCGCGACGTAGGGCGGATGCCGCCGCCTTCGCACATATGCCGCGATAGCCGCCTCCTTGACGAAACGTCCGATCGCCGCACAGATAGCGGATCGCATCCGCCCTGCGCTTGCTGGCCCGTGCGCGAACCACGCATCCACCCTGCGCCACCTGTTTCTCCTGTTATTTGCAGGAAATTTACAGGCACAACGAAATGTTCAATGCGCAACCCCGACGCTCTGCCGAGGGAAATCGGGCGGAGTATGGAATGCGATTATGGCAATCTGGCGATTGACGCTGCCGAGCGCTTTTGAGGAGCCGACCGGGGCGACACCCATCGCGGATCTCCGCTAGCCGCCGGGGAAGACGAGCTGCGGTCGAGCCTGACGATCGCGATCAACGAAGCCGTGACGGCATGGCATGTGCCGCAAAGCGAGGCGGCGGTGCGCCTCGGCGTGACCCAGCCTTGCTTGCACGATCTGCTGCGCGGCCGGGTCGGCAAATTCAGCCTCGACACCCTGGTGGCGCTCGCCGCCCGCGCCGGCCTCGCGGTGCATATGGAAATCACGATGGCCGCATAGCGATCGCCGGGGAGAGCGGCGAAACGCGCTGCACTGTTCCGCCCTACGCTCGCTGGGTCAGAAAAGTTTTAATGTATGAGTTCTATTCTGCTCGTGAGTGCCGCTTGAAGCTGAGCGAGAGACCCTTTCTGGCCGGCCCTGAAAATATTCCACGCCTTGATAATAATCCCGGCACGTGCGAGCTCGTGAATTCTTCCGTTGTTGTTGGCCCGTTGAGAATGCAGAAGCTGTTGCATCGTGTCTATGATTTGGTATTTCCCATTTCGGTCGCCGTGTTGCCAAGCCCTAATAAAATCTTCAGCTTTGTCATGATCGCACTTCGCAAAATGATAAACTAGCGCAGCGGTCTGTCCGGCTGGATGTGAGAAATGTTTGTTTATCTCACGACCGAACTTAAGGAATGGTTCAATGTCCCCATATTTTCCACGGGCCAATTCAAGTACGAAATCAGGCTGCAAAGTCTCTCTGTTGTAGGGATCGGTATCCAGGAGATGTGCCCACCTAATAGCTGCGGCCAAGGTTGACGCGTACTTGAAGCCAGCGATATGCAGGATATCTGCCGCGTTTCGGGGTTTTCCGATGTCCATCTGACCGAATAACGCGGGATCAATTCCGAAAACCACATGCGTCCGAAAGGATTTACCACTTTTATGGCTTGCGGATAGTCGATTTTGCCCGTCTAACAGTCGCCCGTCGGTCCCAAATTTTATCGTATCCCCGGTCAGACCCCACCGGCCCCTCGTCATGTCGGCCACAAACTGTCGGACTTTATTAGGCTTTGGCCGCCGGTTTCCGTTATTTCTAGTAGTTAAAATGTCTTTGGCCGTCTTCGGGTCGATTTCCACAATGACGCTGGCTTCGGGCGGCTCCATGAGATGTTTTTCAATTATTGAGCTTGCCGACGCTTGGCTCCTTCCATCCATTTCCTTATCCCTCCAAATGTACAGAGGCCCCGAATGTACAGCCTCTGTACCAGAAATGAGGCCAAATCGTTAAGTATTTCTAAACGAAGGCCACTCATTTTGCTCGAAATGCGCGCCATCGAGAAATCGGCTGACCGCACGAATTTCCCTTGCAAACAAACCTCGCGGAAGGCTTATGCCGTTATTTCCGGGAAACCAACATTTGGTAGGTGAAGGGGGTGTGGCCGGCGGCGATGGCGAGTAGCGAACGGAAGGCGGCGTGCCGGGTTTGGCGGCGGTTGAATCGGAAGACGAATTCGTCGAGGTAGGATTGGAGATGGCGGCGACGCAGGCCGTGATAGACGCCCAAAGCCCAGACCTTGAGGTTGGAGAAGATGCGGTGCACCCAAGGCAGGACGACATGGGCGGCCATCTTGCCGATGACGTGAGGATCGTGGCCGACGCCGGGCGCGCCGGGATAGGCGGACCATCCGTCGGTCCTGGCGGTGGTTCCCGGGGCGAGGTTGTCGGCGATAAAGGGATGCAGGCTGGCGGCCGAGTAGTCGGGCACCTCGGCGAGCCGGACGCGGCCCGGACCGGCGCCGCCATCCTCGACCTCGACGGCGCCGACGACCAGCATCTTGCCCTGGTGGCTGCGTCCGCCGCCGCCGGTCACAGGATCGTTCTTGCTGCGGCAGGCGATCTCGGTCTCATCGACCTCGACCAGACCGGCGAGCGGGCTGCGGTCAGGCGCCACCATGCTGCGGCGCAGCTTGGCGCAGATCAGCCAGGCCGTCTTGTAGGAGCCGAGGGCGAGCTGACGTTGCAGTTGCCAGGCCGAGATGCCGTTGGAGTGGGTGGCCATCAGATAGGCCGCCCAGAACCAGATGGTCAGCGACAGTTTGGAGTGGTGCATGATGGTGCCGGCGGTCACCGAGGTCTGCTTGCCGCAGGCGGCGCATTCCCAGGTCCACGGCTTGGTCTGCAGTTCCCAGGCCTTGGCCTTGCCGCAGGCGCGACAGACGAAGCCCTCGGGCCAGCGTGCCGCGAACAGGTATCTGACGCAGGCGGCCTGATCCGGGAAGCGCTGCTGGAACTCCATCAGGGAGCGGGGAAAATCGGTCATGCCGGCCTCGCGAGAGCAGATGTTCGATGTTTGTTCCTAACACCGATCCGCCCGCTCCACCACAACTAATTGATCCACCGGACGCAGAGGGATAAGCCTTCCTCGCGGATCTGAGCCATCAGGGTTCTGCTAACGCGGCGCTATCGCGCTGCTGCTGCTTAATCTCCGGCAACATTCGGTATGGATGGACAGCGCTTCACAAATAAGGGCCGCCCCTCGCGGAGCGGCCCTCTGATTTAATCCGGCAGCCGATCAGCTGTGCCAGCGGAAGGCTTGCGGCTTTCTGGCGGCGCCTTGGCTGAGCACGATGTTGACGAGGGCGGGGCCGCGGTGGTTCATCGCCTCGTCGAGGGCGCCGCGGATCTGCTTCGGGTCCTCGACAAAGAAGCCCTTGCCGCCAAAGGCTTCCATCACCCGGTCGTAGCGGGCGCCGTAGATCAACGAATTGGGCTTCATGTTGAACATCGGGTTTTCCGGGATCTCGGGCATGCCCGGGCCGATGCCGCCATTGTTGAGGACGACGATCTTGACCGGGAAATTGTAGCGGCAGAGCGTCTCCATCTCCATGCCGGAGAAGCCGATCGCCGAGTCGCCGGAGAGGTGGATAACCGGGCGGTTGGGCTCGGCGACGGCGGCGGCGATGGCCTGGCCCAAACCCACCCCCATCGTGCCATAGGTGCCGGCGTTGAGGCAGGAGCGGGCGTTCTGGACCTGCAGCTGGGTCAGGCCGATATCCATCGTGCCGGCGCCCTCGGCGGAGAGGATCGCGTTCTTCGGCATCCAGGCGGCGACATCACGCAGCGCGCGGTAGTAATTGGCCGGCCCTTCGTCGTCGTCGATCTGCGGCTTGATCGTCGCCGCGTTCTCGGCCGCCTTCTTGGCGATCATCTGCCGCCACGGCGTGTCCTTGGGATGGAACCACTGGCGGCCGGCGAGGGCGGCGTTGAGCTGGCCGACGATCGCCTTGCCGTCGCCGACCAAGGCTACCTCGGTCGGCTTGTTGTGGCCGATCTCCTCGGCCGCGATGTCGAGCTGGATGACCTTCATGTCCTTGGCGTAGCGCGGCGCCTGGCCGAAATGGAAAATCCAGTTGAACCTGGCCCCCATCAGGAAGACGACGTCGGCGTTCTGCAACGCCAGGGTGCGCGCCGCCGCGACCGACAGCGGATGGTCGTCGGGCATCACGCCCTTGCCCATCGGCGAACGCAGGAACGGGATCTGGGTGCGCTCGATAAAGGCGCGCACCTCGTCCTCGGCGTGCGACCAGGCCATGCCCTTACCGACCAGAACCAGCGGCCGCTCGGCCTTTTCGAGCAGGTTGAGCGCGTCCTCGATGTAATCCTGCGGCGCCACCGTGCGCGGCGGGTCCGGGCATTTCTGGACTTCGACGAGTTTCGCCTCGTCGCACTTGCCGGTGATGATGTCGTCGGGCATATCGAGATAGGCCGCGCCCGGACGGCCAAAGATCGCGTTCCGCGTCGCCATCTCGACATAGTAGGGGATGCGCTCGACGGTATCGATCGCGTGCGCGAACTTGCAGAACGGCGAGGCGATCAACACCTGGCGCTCTTCCTGGAAGGCGCCCATGCCGCCGCGATAGGTCTCGGAGGCGCCGCCGATCAGGATCATCGGCCAGCAATTCTGCTGGGCGTTGGCGAGGCCGGCGAGACCGTGGACGACGCCCGGGCCGGTCACGACGATGCAGGCGCCGGGGCGGCCGGTTAGATAGCCGTAGGCTTGCGCCGCGTACGAGGCGGCCTGCTCGTTGCGCATGCCGATATAGGCGACGCCTTCCTTCTGCGCCGCCGCGGCGATCGGACCGACGGGAAACCCGACGACTCCGAACAAGTGGTTGATGCCCTGCTGTTTGAGGCTCCTCGCGATCGCGGTGGCGCCGTCGATCTCAGCCATGTTTCTCTCCCGTGTGTTGGGCGGACCGCGACCGATGTGCGAAACGCCGCCGGGCCCGGTTGTCGAAGAGGTCTGCGCGGCGGAGATTACGCATTTCCGGCGGGCGGGGGAAAGATTTATCAGGTCGGGCGCTTGGCGCCGGCAGGTGGCCGCGCCGATTGGGCCCGAAGAGGCCGGCTCCCCGCGCCCGGATTCTCAAATCGGGAGGCTCGTAAGCCCTTGGGCGCCGGGTTTGCCGTTCAACGCGCAGACCAGCCGGTCAGGCCTGGGTGATCAGCTGCGCCAGATAGTCGTTCTTCCAGGCGGCGAGGTTGATTTTGCCGCGCATCGACACCTTGGAGCGGTCCTTGTGCATCAGGTTCAGCGCCATGTGCCGCAAGATCGCCAGATTGTACGGGCTGTTGTCCATGCGGCTCCGGACCTGACCTTCGTTCATGACCACGTTCAGCACCCAGTGCAGGCGGTTCTCCACCCCCCAATGCGAGCGCACCGCCTGACCCAGCCGCTCGGGCGACAGCGGCGCGCTCAGCAGGTAATAGGCGGTCTCGGTCGTGGTCCGGGGCGCGGTCCTCCCGGTCGTGGCGCGGGTGCGGACCACCCGGCCGATCGCGGCCAGGCCGGGCCACTGATGCCGGATCTGCAGCTGGTCGATGTCGGTCGAAACCAGGCTGGTGCGGGTCTCGAACCGGCCATGATCGTTAGTGTAGGTCGAATGGCTGGCGGCCTCGTCGTGCTCGGGTGCGGCGAAGAGGCGGATCACGTCGGCGTGCAGCGCATGGTGGTTGCCCTTGAGCGCCAGCACATAGTCGCCGCCGCGGCTGACGATCCGGCGGCCGATGTCGCGCTGGCAATTGAGCGCGTCAGTGGTGACGATCCTGCCGTGCAGCGCCAGCATGTCCAAGAGCTTGGCGACTGCGGTGGTTTCCCTAGTCTTGGCTGTCGTGGCGATCTGGGCCAGCACCAGGCGGGTGTCGCAGCACCAGGCGCTGATCATATGCAGGGCCGATCCCGGATGGCTCGGATCGAGTGGCCGGCGCAGCACTTTGCCGTCGATGGCGATGACCCCGGTGCAGGTTTCGCTGAAGCGCGCCATGAATTTTTGAAAGCAGGCGCGAAACTGGTCGGGATCGAGCTGGCGAAACACCCGGCTGAAGGTGTCGTGGCTCGGCACCCCGTTTTTGAGCTGTAGAAAATTGCCGAGAAACTCCTGCTTGGCCTCGGCGAAAACCGCCATATCGACCGCGGTTTGGCCGCCGGACAAGACGGCGCACAGTGCGATCATCAGAATTTCCCAAAGGTCGTGGCGTCTAGCCCCGCCCGAACGCGGGTCCTTCAATTCGCCAAAGCAGTCGCCGAGCCCCTGCATTGTTCCCTCCGCCGCGCTGCGACAAGCCTCAATGCGACCGCAGGCCGGATCGCCGCCGATAGAAGCCGCACGTCTGCCGCACCCGCAGGCAAGGCTCCGACCGGGCAAATATCGCCAAGGCCACGAACCGCTCTTGCCAAATGCCGAGGCCTCCGATGGCAGGCGCAAACGCGCGTGGGCCAAGTCGGCCGGACCGGATCGAAGCGATCGACCGATTACCGGCCGATTTCCAGCGCCCGCCCGATAGAGCGGGTGAAAGCGCCGCCTCTTTGCCCGTTTGTCTGGAACGATGCGCCCAGATCGCATAAACTCGTCCGCATTGCCGGATGCCGTCGCTGTGCTTCGCTCGTCGGGGGCAAGAGTTTCGCGCAGTCGGTCAGCAACCCGTCGCCAATTGCGTCACCGCTCCGTCAAAAGCGACCTACCCTCTTATTTAACAAGCCGCGTCCTCAATTCATCCTTAGATTGACGGTGTCAGGCTGACGTCTTTCAACAATCTGGAAATGAATATATCGGCTGTATAACACGTAAAGAGCGCGCCGGGCAGGAGAACCGTCTCAAACGCGGGATGCCGGATAAGCCGCGGGCGTTCGCGGCGAAATTCGCCAGAAACGAAATCATCGCTCGGGCGTTTGTCGCGATGATTTTGATTGACGGCAGCCGGGACGTTTTTCTGACGCGCGCGATACTAAAGTTAATCAGCAGACCGGCGGAAGCGGTCGTGGCGCGAGCGGCCTGCCAGGGGCCGGCTGTCCCGAGCCAACCCAAATGGGGGGCGATGCTCCGATGCTGATCAGGAATTCTCGTTCAGGCGGCGACCGGCGAAACTCGGATCGCTTCGGCGACCGTCGTCTGGGAGGACCGGGACTTTCCCGATCAGGTGCTGAGCTTCGAGATCGAGGACGATGGCGGCGAAGCGCAGGACGGCGATGCTCGCGGCGAGCGGAGCGAGGAGCCCGCCGCGGACGCGTTTCTCGCCGCCTGCTTCCCTCTCGCCGCGGTCCACGGCGAAGCAAGGCTGCGCATCGAAGGCCGATCCTGTCCGATGCTGGTCGAGGGCCTGCGCACCGTCCATGCCTGGTGGTCGAGCTGGGGCGGGATGCCGACATCGGCGCCCGAGATCGAGACGATGAGGAGCGGCGCGCGCCCGGGTGCGGGCGGTGAACGGCGCGGCGCCTGCTTTTTGTCAGGCGGGGTCGACGGCCTGCACATGCTGATGCGCAATCACCGCCTCTATGATCCCGATGACCCGGCCTACATCCGCAAGGCGTTGTTCATTCACGGCTTTGATATTGGCAAAAGGGCTTGCAATCCCGAGGATGGACATTATCGGATGGCTCTGGGCCGCCTCAGATCATTGGCCGTAGAGGCCGGCATTCGGATCATCCCGTGCCGCACGAATCTGCGCCATTTGCCGACCTTGCCGGGCTTTTGGACGCACCGCCAGAACGGGTCGGCATTGGCCGCCGTCGGTCATGCCGCGATCCGCGGGCCGGCCTATCTGTTCATCGGCAGCACCTATCACCTGGCCGAGCTGGTGCCGCTCGGATCGCATCCCGCCGTCGATGTCCAATTCTCCAGCCAGCGCATCAGTTTCGTGCATGAAGGGGCGCGCTTTTCGCGGGTCGATAAGGTGCGCGAGCTGGCGGCCTGGCCGATCGCCCTTGCCGCGTTGCGGGTCTGTCCCGCCAATCTCGGCGGCGCAGCCAATTGCGGGACATGCGAGAAATGCCTCGAAACCCGGCTCGAGCTCTTGGCCGCCGGCATCGATGAAACTCCCGCGTTCGGGCCGAGCGCGACGCCGATCGAGCTGTGGCGAGCGGCCGAGCCGGTGCCGAGTTTCGATCGCGCGCTGCGCTACGAGGCGTTGTTGGCGCCGCTGCAAGCGCGCGGCTTTGACGCTCTTTGTCATATCCTTGAAGAAAAGATCGCCGCCTATCGGCAACAAATGCGGCAAGGTCCCAGGTGGCCGGAAATTTGACTGCCGCCAGCGAGCGGCTGGCCACAATTCCCTTGCTGGCGCCGCCAACCCGCTTCAAGGTGGTGGCATGACAATCAACGTTTCCTCATCGTAATTGGCGCTGGAATTGGCTGGAACCGATAGCTGCACATTGGGACGAAAGTGATGGCTCTGCTGATCGGCCTTCTCGGGCCTCTGGTCATCGAAGGCGAGGATCGTCAATTCGGAAAGGTGCCGAGAAAAGCGCGCGCTCTTCTCGCCTATATGGCGGCCCAGCGCGGGCGGGCGGTCAGCCGGGAGCGGCTCTCCGATCTCTTGTGGCCCTATCAGGGATCGGATCAGGCGCGCCACAGTCTGCGCAATTGTCTATTGGAGCTGCGCAAAGCATTGGCGCCGGCAGCCGGGCGTCACCTGGCCGCCGAGTTCGCCAATTGCCGGCTCCAGGCGGTCGATGTCGACATCGAACATTTCGAGCGGCTGTCGCGTTCGTCGAACCGCGCCGAACTGCTTGCCGCGTCCGAGCTGTATCGCGGCGAATTCCTGGCCGACTTCGTCATCGATTCCGAACCGTTCCAGGAATGGCTCGCCGCCGAGCGGGATCGCACGCTCGACTTGATCTGCACGGTCCTGCAGCGGTTGACCGCGCTGCAGGACGAGGCGGGCGAGCATGATGCGGCGATTCAATCGGCGCGCCGTCTGGCGGCGCTCGATCCGCTCTCGGAGATTGGTCAGCGGGCGCTGATCCGCGCTTTTGCGCATGCCGGCAGGCGCCCGGAAGCTCTCAGGCAGTACCGCACCTGCGCCGAGATCCTGAAGCGCGAGTTGGGCGTGGCCCCAGACGCTGAAACTCAGGCCCTGGCCAACGAAATCGCTCGTTCCGACGCCATCGGCGAGGGCGCCCTGGCCGGCCGCGCCGCCGAGACGCCGCATCGCCAGACGGTGGCGATGCCGAACCCGTTCGACCGGGTTGCGGTCAAGCAATCGATCCAGAGACACCCGGCGCCGGTCGAAAGAAGGGCGGGCGCGCAATGGCCTTGCGTGCTGCCGAGCATTGCCGTGGCGGTGGCGCCGCTGCGCAATTTGACCGGCGATCCCGAGCAGCAATATCTGGTAGAGGCGTTCTCCGACGATTTGGTCACCGATCTCTTGCGCCACGGCCGCGGACTGGCGCTGGCCCGGATCGCCGACGACCGACGGCCGCCGGACCTCCCGGCGCGACTGGTCGACGCCGAAACCGAGTATGTCGTTACCGGCAGCGCCCAGCGCAGCGGGCCCGCGACCTTGCGGGTCAACATGCAGATCACCAAGGCGGCGACCGGGGAATATTGCTGGGCGGATCGCTACGAGTTCGATCCCGACGACCTCGAACCGACCCAGACCGAGATTACCCGCCGCATCTCCCGCGAGCTTCATCTCCTCGTGCTGCAACGGGCGAGCCGGCGCGCCGCGATGACCTCCGGGGACGAGCTCGGCGTCAACGAATGTCTTTCCCGGGCGACGAATGCGCTCAAGGGCAGGATTACCCCCGAACTCACCGCCGAGGCGCAAAGCTGGCTATTGAGCGCGCTCGCCAATGATCCGCGCAACGTCGAAGCGCTGACCGGCCTCGCCTTCACCTGCCAGCATGTCGTCAGCCAACCCTGGTGGGGCGATCCGCAGGCCGTGGCGATGGCCTCCGATCTCGGGCGCGAAGTCGTCGGGCTGGCGCTGTCGCTGGCGCCTGGTCATGCCATCGCTCATTGCATCCAGGGGATGCTGCGCTCGGCTGCCGGGCAGTTGACGGAGGCGGACGTCGCATTCGAGCGCGCTCTCGCGGCCGACCGACGATTGGGCATCGCCCACGCCTTTGCCGGCTACAACGCCGTCTTTCGTGGCCACGCCGAGGAGACCATGCCCGCGGTCGACCGCGCCATGCGTCTCGATCAAACCGATCGCCGATGCAGCACCTGGTTTTTCTTCGGCGGGTTCGCCGAGCTGCTGCTCGGCCGCACCGACGCCTCGATCGCCCTGTTGCGCAAATCGCTCGATCGCAATCCGATCTATGGCAGCGCGCAACTCTTCCTGACCGCGGCGCTGTCGTTGAGCGGGCGGGCCAGCGAAGCCGCCCGGATCGCGGCGTCATTCCGCGAGCATTACCCCGAATACCGGCTGAATTCATTCGAGCAGCTGTGGTTGTCGCGCTCGACCTCGCCCGCCTATCGCGCGCAGATCGGCCCGGTGTTCGAAAGCATCCGCGGCCTTGGCGCGGCAGGCTGACTGGGCGATCGCGGCGTTCTCGGGGCGCGGCCTTTCTGGGCGATCCGGCAGGTCTCGTCGCCCCGTCCGGCGCGCGGTATCGGCTCCGGTTGTCAGCTTGCGCCCGGTGACCATGGTTCGGGGGCGCGCGGCTCCAGATCGGTCACCACGTCGACCACCACCGGTGCGCCGGCGCCGAGCGCTTCGGCCAGAGCGGGCGCGATCTCGGCCGGGCGCTCGACCCGGATGCCGCGCACGCCAAAGCTGCGGGCGACCGCGGTAAAATCGGTCGGGCCGAAGCGCACCAATGCCTCGCCGCGGCCGGGCCGGTTGCCGGCGATGCGGCGCACCCCGGAGAGGTTCTGGCCAAAGCCCGAATTGTTGTTGACGACGACCACGGTGGCGATGCCGCAGCGGCGCGCGGTCTCCAGTTCGGCCAGGTGATAGTAGAACCCGCCATCGCCGGTAAAGCATAAGACCGCCCGGTCGGGTGCGGCGCATTTGGCGCCGAGCGAGGCTGGGAACGACCAGCCGAGCGACCCCGCCGCGCGCAGGTAGGTCTGCCCGGTCCCGTTGAAATCGATCATCGTTCCGGTCCAGATGCCGGAATAACCGGTATCGGCCACCACGATCCCGTCCGCCGGCAATGCCTTGGCAATCTCGGCGCACAGCCGCTCGACCCGGATCGGCGCCCGGTCGTCGGCGGCGAGCGGCGCCATCGAGGCGCGCCAATCGGCGACGATGCGCGCCGCCTCCTCGGCAAAGCCGCGGTCGCGCGCCGGGCGTCCGATCGCCTCGGCCAGGCGGGCCACGGTCGCCTTGGGGTCGCCGACCACCCCGATCGTGTTCTGATAGCTGCGCCCGATCTCGACCGGGTCGGCGTCGATCTGCACGATCTTGGTCGCCGGTGACGGCACGGTCCAGTTCAGGGTGACCTGGTCGCCGGTGTCGCAGCCGATATAGAGCACGAGGTCGGCGCCGTGCACGATCCGGTTGGCCGGCGGCGCCGAATAGCTGCCGGGAACCCCGGCCGACAACGGATGGCGGGTCGGGATCATGTCGCGGGCGCCGAGGCTGGTCGCCAGCGGCGCCGCCAGCGCCTCGGCCAGAGCCACAATCTCGGGGCCGGCCTGCGAGGCGGCAGCTCCGTCGCCGGCGACGATCGCCACCCGCCGCGAAGCGGTCAAGGCTGCGGCGGCGCGCGCGATGTCGCCGGCGTCGGCGACCGGCCGGTGCGCCGGAATGCGCCGCGCCTCGGGATCGATGACCAAGGGCTCCCGCGTCTCGCCGAGTTCGATGACGTCGCCCTGCAAGCCGCAGAAATCGAGATGGGTCGGCCGCGGCGGGTCGGCGAGCGCCGCGCGCCAGGCGTGGCGCAACAGCCGCGGCAATTCCGCGGCCGCATCGACCGGGGCCGAAAACTTGGTCACCGCCGCGAATAGGGGCGCGTGGGCGATCTCCTGATAGGAGTTGCGGTGCTGGAACGAGGGCTCCTTGCGGCCGGTCAGCGCGATTACCGGGCTATGCCCGAGATAAGCGTCCTGCAAGCCCGAAGCGAGGTTGGCGGCGCCGACCGACTGGGCCATGCATACCGCCGGCCGGCCGGTGATGCGGGCATAGCCGTCGGCCATGTAGGCCGCAGCCTTTTCCGAGTGGGCGAGGATCGGGGTCACCCCCAGATCGCCGAGCTCCATCAAGGTGCGGCGCATGCACGATTCGACAAAGAAGACATGGGTCATGCCGGTCCCGGCGAGCGCTCGCGCCAGCCATTGCGCGCCATTGACGCTTCGCTGCTCGCTCATCTCGGCTTTCCTCCTGCGATTGGGCTAAGGGACATGAAACCGCGCGCGCCCCGCCGCGCTGCGCGCCTAAAGCGTCAGGCCGCCATCGACGATGATTGTCTGCCCGGTGATCATCGCCGCCCCGGCGCACAGAAAAAAGATCGTCTCGGCGATATCCTCGGGTTTGCAGGCGCGCTTCAGCGGCGTGCGTTGGATCGAGACGGCCTTGCGGTCGGCGGGCCAGTCCTTGTTCCACGGGCTGTCGACAAAACCCGGCGCCACCGCGTTGACCCGGATTTCGGGGGCCAAGGTCCGGGCCAGGCTGCGGGTCAAATTGATCAGCCCCGCCTTGCTGGTGGCGTAGGGGATGCTGCTGCCGCTGCCCATGACCCCGGCGATCGAGGCGGTGTTGCAGATCGCTCCCCGTGTCGCCTTCAGCGCCGCGACCGCGGCATGGGCGCAGCGGAATGGGCCGACGAGGTTGGTGTTGAGGATCGTCGACCAGAATTCCTCGGAGAGCGCGTCGAGATCGGCGAACGGGATCGGCGCCGGGGTCGCCGGGGTCCCGGCATTGTTGACCAGAAAATCGAGCCGGCCGAGCGCGTCGATGGCGTTCGTCACCATCCGCTCGGCCTCGCCCGGCCGGGCGACGTTGCCGGGTGCGGCGACGACCCGCCGGCCTTCGCCCTTGAGCCGCGCGACGGCGGCGGCTCCGCGCGGATCGTCGGGCAGATGGTTCAGCGCCACCGTGGCGCCGCAGCGCGCAAAGATTTCCGCAGCGGCGAGCCCGATGCCCGAGGCCGCACCGGTCACCAGCACCGTTTTGCCGGCGAGATCCGCACTGATCATGTCGCCCCCCTCAGCAGAGATCGGCTGTCGCCCGGCAACATGCTCCCGCCGCTCCCGCTGTCAAGCTGCTGGCTGCTCGGAATCGCTGGCGCGATGCCGCTCAGAGCAGATCGCGCGCCCGTTCGAGCTGTTCGAACTCACCGTATTGCGAAACCAGCAGCACCTCGTCGAAGCCCAGCTGCTCCATCCGCTTCAACCGCCGCCGCGCCTCGTCGGGCGGACAGACCAGCGCCACATCGGTCGCCGCGGCGAGCTCCGCGGATTCGGGCCGGTTGGCGAGATCGACGGCGACGTTGGCCAGGACCGCGTTGTCGCCCCCGGCCTCACGATAGATCTTCATGCCGGCTTCGAGGTCGTCCCAGCTGCTGTACCGGCCGGACGGGGTCCAGCCCTGGCACTCTTTCGCCGCATAGGTGATCCAGCGCGGGCTGCGCCAGGCGCCCATCAGGATCGGCGGCCCGCCTTCGCATCCCGGCCACAAGGACAAGGCTCCGCCGTTGACCGGCTCGCCGCGCCACACCTTGTGCATGGTCTCGAGGGCAATTCTCATCGCCCGGAAGCGATGGTCGTAATCGAGGCCGAGCAGTTCGAAATCGGCCCGGGTCGAGCCGCTGCCGACGCCGAGGCGCAGCCGGCCGGCGGACAACGCCTGCACCGACTGCACCCGATGGGCGAGCTCGATCGGGTGGCGCAACGACAACTGCAATACGCCGATGCCGAGCTCGACCCGCTCGGTCACCGCGGCGAGCGCCGCCAGCTCGACCAGCGGATCGAGGGTGGGCCGCCCGCGCCCCAGCGAATCCCCGACCCAGATCCCGGGAAACCCGGCGGCTTCGATGCGGCGGGCATAATCGGCGGTGCGGCGCAATAGCCGGTCATGCGGCCCGACGCCGGCGCCGAAGCGGATCATTGTGCTGATTTTCACGAATATCCCCTGTTTGCCGATAATTCCGGCCCAGCATGCAGCATGTTCGCCGCCGGCGCCAACCGCCGGGCAACGGCGCCGCGCATTTCAGGATTGCGTTGCGCGGCGGCGCGACTGCGGTATCGAGCGCCGGGCGCTGTCGTGGTATGGTGCGGGGTCCGATCAGGGAGGAGAAGAATGGATACGATCGAACCCGCCGGCGGCGCGCGGGCCACGCGATTGTTGTCGCGGCTGCCGTCCCGCCTGCACCACCATGCCTATGTCGTCAGGGACCACGAGGCGAACCGCCGGTTCTTCGAGGATCTGCTCGGGATTCCGCTGGTCGCGACGTGGTGCGAAAGGAATTTCAGCGCCGAGGTGCAGCGGGAGGTCGAGTTCTGCCACACCTTTTTTGCGATGGCTGACGGCGGCGCGCTGGCCTTCTTCCACTTCGCCGACCCCGAACTCTACGCGATGACCCAGGCCGAGAAGCCGGCCCGGATCGGGCGCTACGACCACATCGCCTTCAAGGCCGAGCCGCAGACCTATGACGAGCTGAAGCGCAGGCTCGAGGCGGCCGGCGAAAAATACCGCGAAACCAACCACGGCTATTGCAAGTCGATCTACATCGCCTCGCCCGACGGGCTGATCGTCGAGTTCACCCAGGACCCGGACGATGTCGCCGAGATCGATGCGATCCGCCGCGCTGACGCGCACAGCGAGCTCGCCCGCTGGCTTGCAGGCGACCGCCGCACCAACAACGAGCTGCGCGGCCGCCATATATGACCGCTAGCCTCGCTGGGCCTAGACCGACAGCTGGCGCTCGAGGTCGCTGCGCCAGTCGTTGAACGGCCGATAGCCCGGCTGGGCTTCGCAGAATGCCTTGGTGTCGTCGTAGATTTCCGCCGCCGGGCGGGTGAGGTCGATCGGCTGGCGCGCCGGCTGCGGGATGTACCAGGGCGTATCGACAAAGACCTCGACCCGGTTGCCCTCAGGATCGCGGAAATAGACCGACCAGGCGATGCCGTGGTGGATCGGGTCGATGTCGCTGACCGGCGCCGATTTGAGCCGCTGGTGGAACGCCTTCAGCTCGTCGAGCGAACCGAGCCGGAACGACAGCTGGTTCAGGATACGGTCGGGGAGCCCCTCCGGCCGTCCGGTCGCCAGCACGATCTGGTGATGGTCCTTGGGATCGCGGCTGAGAAACGTCAATTCGGCGTTGCGGACCGAGCCCCGGTCGGTCACGGCAAACCCCATGACATCGCGGTAGAACGCGACCATCGGTTCGAGGTCGCGCACGAACAGCCCGACATGGCTCAGCTGGAGATTGATCTGCGGCTCCATGACGATACTCCTCCGATTGGCTCACAAGCGCTGATTATGTCCCGCGCCGCGCGGCGTATCCATCCTCGCTGCGTCATTGCACCCGGCGGAGCCCCAAATCGGTCAGACACCCGCCCATCGGGCCGGTCTGGTCGGCGCTTTTTTTCCGGTCCTGGCAGGCCGCGACGACGGCGGCGAATTCGGCCCTGGTCGGCGGCTTTCCCTTGGGTGTCTGCCAATCGTTCAGCTCGGACGACACCCCCGGCGGGGTGATCCGGTCCGTCGTCACATACGCCGCCAAGCCCAGCAGCAGCAACAGAACCACCCCCCGCATCGAGCACCCCGCGCTCCGACCAATGCCCACACTCAACACTAGCGGGCAGCGCCAGCCGGCGCCACCCTTTCGCTGCGAGCGTGCGGCAAGCCTATCCGCGGCAGCGGCGGGCTAGGCTTGAACGGCGCGGGTCCACAGCAGGCGCGCGTCGTGGTCGGGATCGCGCGCAACATGGCACTCGTTATCAAAGATCATCGTCGCGCGCTCCGGCGTGGCGTAGGCCGGCCAGGCCGGGAGCGCCGGGTTATCTGGGCTGCCGTTGCGGGCGAAGGCGATCCAAGTGGCGCTGACCCGCGCCGCCAGCTCGCGCGCGCCGGGGGCGCCGGCGGTCGTGTCCGGCACGTCGGGGTTGTCGAAGACAAACGGCAGATCCATCGCGTGATGCGCCTTCATGCGGCTGTCATGCGCCGGGCTCTGCCAGTCGAGCGAGTACATGTAGACTGGCGCCCGGCCCGGCCGCGCCGCATAGCGCTCGGCCAGGAGCACGCTGCGAACCCAGAAATTCGAGCCGGTCAACGCCGCGATCAGCCGGTCGGCCGGGCTCGCCTGCGGCATTAGGGAGCGATAGGCGGCGAGCACTGCCTCGGCCTCGGCGCCGGCCACGACGCTCACCCGCTGGCGCAGTTCCGCTTCGCTCAGGGTGCGGTTCCATACCGCATCGTCGTCGGCGAGGAAAAAGGCGCTTTCCTCTTTCGCGCCGCCGACCATCAGCGGGATGCCGTCGGCGAGCGCCGGCGCCCCGGGCTCGGCCGGGTGCTGCGGCAGGTCGACGCCGTCAACCACCGGGCCGAAATCGTAGCGGTCGAGCAATGGCCAGCGCGAGCGGCCGACGGCGCGCGCAGCGGGTGCGATCGCCGCCAACACTTGCGCAGGCGCCAGGGTCTGCAACCGCTGGCGCTGGCCGCGGCCGAGCCCCAATTCCTTCAACACCGCCTCGGCGAGCGCCGTCGCCCGCTCGGCGGTCGACACCCGGATCGCCGCCCCGCTCTGGATCACGGCGCGGTGAAACAGGCCGCGCGCCTGCGGCATCGCCAGCAACACGCTGACCTTGCCGCCGCCACCCGACTCGCCAAAGATCGTAACCTTGCCGGGATCGCCGCCAAACCCGGCGATGTTGCTTTGCACCCAGCGTAGCGCCGCGACGATGTCGAGCATCCCGGCATTGCCCGAATGCGCCCATTGCGGCCCGCCGATATCTGCGAGATGCAGAAAGCCGAATATGTTGAGGCGGTGGTTGACGTTGACCACGACGACATCGCCGCGTCGCGCCAGATTGGCGCCGTCGGTGACCGCGCGGTTGCCAGAGCCGTAGGCAAAGGCGCCGCCATGCAGCCACACCATGACCGGCCGCTTGCCCGCGTCGAGACCGGGCGTCCACACATTGAAGTCAGGCAGTCTTCGTCCTCGGGCATCGTGTCGGCCGGGCCGAGCAAGGTTTCGAGCGCCGCGCGCCGCTTTGGCCGATTGGGCAGCTGCCACGCCCGCGCGCCATAGGCGAGCGCGCCGCGCACCCCGGCCCAGGACGCCGGCGACTGCGGCGGCATAAAGCGGTTGCCGCCGGCGGTCGAGGCCCCATAGGGGACGCCCTTGAACGAATAGACGCCGGCCTGGCGCGCGCCGCGCAATCTACCCGAGGCGGTCTCGACCACCGCCGCCAGACCCGCATCCGCCGCGGCGATTTCGTTGGCCATCATCTACCCTCCCGCGATTCTACTCGAATTGCCGGCAGAGTAACGTTAATCGGCGCCGGCCAGAAGCTCCGACCTTGGCGCCCGACTTCCGCCGCCGGCTGGCCGTCGCTATGCTGGCGAGCGATGCAGCCGAGCCAGCACGGGATCATCGACATGGCCTTTTACGAACTGCGCCAATACAAGGTTCTGCCCGGCAAGATGGATGAATGGGTCAAGATCATGGAAGAGGAGATCATTCCCTTCCAGGTGTCGAAGGGCATGGTCATCTGCGGCAGCTTTCGCGGCGAGACCGACGATGGGGCCTATGTGTGGCTGCGCCGCTTTGAGAGCGAGGCCGAGCGCGAGGCGCTCTACAAGGCGGTTTACGACACCGACTACTGGAAGACCAAGATCGCGCCGCGGGTGCCCCTTTGTCTCGACCGCGCTGCAATCGCGGTGACCCGGATCATCCCAACCGCCAAATCCACCATGCGCTAAGGAGCGCGCCTCTACCCCTCGCCTCGATCGCCGAACGCAAGCACCCCTCCGCCTCTCGTCATGTCCGCGACAACGGGCATTCGGGGCGGGGATCGCGCGTGCGTCCCCACGACCCAGCCTGCGCCGGGGCGGCGAAGCGTGCGGTTTTGCAAGCCTGTCCTTTGGGCCGCCGGCGCTCGCTCATCCGGCGAACCATTCGGGGTCGGATCGTGCGGCTTCTAGCGGGCAAACCCGCCGGCTGAGACCGGCACGGCGCCCGCCGCTATCCCCTGGCGACCGGACAAATCGGTCGGTTGAACGGGCGAGCGCAGCGCCGGCCCGGCGGCCGCCGGCGCGCGCACATAGCGGGCCAAAATCCCAGCGCCAGTTCGGTGCGTTGGCGAGCGCGACCTTGGCGGGCGTCGCCCCCCGGCCGAACCATGATTGTTGCTCCGAATTCGGCGGAATCGACCGATTGCTAGATGGTTAACTCTCATTAGATGTGCGTCGTTAACTATATCTTATTATAGTTGCTATTTACTTCCTATGGATATACCAAGCTGGAAAACTCTCTCAGCGGATGTTTTACGTGTGGGAAGGCATCTTCAGCCGCGAGGCTGGGCGGAGCGCCGCCGATCGACTTGCAGTCGCCCCCGCCGCCCCCGATGAAACGGCCCTTTCGGCCGCTTCCTCGTCGAACGCGGTATGGCGCTGATGGGCGCCCGCGCCGAAAGTCGGCCGGGCGAGCGCTTCCTTTCGGGGTCTGCCGAGCAGCCTTCCGGGCAAGAGGCCGGTAGTTCGGCGCCGGCATGGTACGACGCCACATGGAATCCGATCGGCGGCTGCTCTGCGCTCAGCCCGGGCTGCGATCACTGCGAGGCGCTGACGAGCGTCGCCCGACTCGCGCGCATGGCGGGCAAGGGCGGCGCGCGCTATGCCGGGCTAACCACGATGGGGAGCTCCGGTCTGCAATGGACCGGCGAAATTCGGGTGCGGACGGATCTGTCCACCTGGCCGCTGCTGCAGCGTACCCCGCGGCGCATCCTGGTCGCGTCGATGTCGGACCTGTTCCACGAAAAGCTCTCGGTTGAAACCCTCGATGCGCTGCATGCGGTGATCGCGGTCGCGCATTGGCATCGCTTCCTGGTGCTGACCAAGCGCGCCGAACGGATGCGCCGCTATTACGACGATCGGCAGACGCCCGATCGCATCGCCGAGGCGGTCGACCGGCTTGCGGCGGTGGTGCTGCCGGGCCTCGGCTCCACCCTGAGGGCCGGCCGGGAAGAGGCCGCCACGACCTCGCCCGCAGCGCGGGCGCGCGGCGGCGGCGTGCGGCAGCTATGGGCCGCCGGTCTGGCGCGACTGGGGTTGCGGGCCGCCGACCCGCACAACGGCCCCTCTCGCCCGGCTGGCCTCGAACCATGGCCATTGCCCAATCTGTGGGCGGGCGTTTCGGTCGAGGATCAGGAGCACGCGACCCGCATCGGCGAACTGCTGCAGACGCCGGCCGCGTTGCGCTGGGTCGCCTTCGAGCCGCTGCTCGGGTTGGTGCGGCCCGATGCCGCGCCGGTCGACCGTGGCTATGTCGATGCGCTGTCCGGTGATCGTTATCTGCTCGACGGCCGCGGCCGCAGGATCGCGATCGGCGGGCCGGCGTGGCCGGCGCTCGATTGGGTCGTGGCCGGCGGCGAGACCGGCGCCGGGGTGCGGGCCACCGACCCCAGCTGGCTTCGCGAACTGCGCGATCGCTGCGCTGCAGCCGAGGTTCCGTTCTGGTTCAAGCAGTGGGGAGAGTGGGCGCCAGCACCTGAGGACGGGTTCGGCCGGCGGATGGTGCGCCTGGGCCGAGGCGCCTCGAGCCGTCTCCTCGACGGCCGCTGCTGGAACGAGCTGCCGCCGGCGATGCGGAGCGCGCGCACCCCCAGGCGCGGACGCTGATCGGCGCAGTCCCGCCCCGGCGATGGCCGGCTAAGAGTATCTCGGCGGCCCCCCGCGTCGCCGAGCCTGCGGTCGCGCGCTATTTGGGATGGATGCGTTGGTAGACGCCGGGCGAGCCCTCGTCATGACGCAGGTTCGGCGACATCCGCCGGGTCCACGGATTGCTGGCCCGGGCCCGGCTCCAGGCCTCGCTCTCGGGCACTTTGGCGTGCTCGAATTCGTAGAGGGTCAAGTATTTGGGCTGGCCCTCGACCGCAACATAGCGCCGCGCCGCGATGCAGCCCGGCACCGCCAGGTATCCCGGGATATAGACCGTGTTGTACCAGGCGTTAAACTCTTCCTCGACCGCGCTCGACACGTCGATCCGCCCCATCTGCAGCACCGGCGCCATACCGGCCGTCTGCTCGATCGGATGGGTGTGCACCGGGAAGATTTGGCGGTAGGCGTTGCGCAGGAAGTTGCGGCCGATCCGGCTCGTCCCGGTCTTCTGGCGTTGCCCCGAGGGCTGGTATTTGAGGCTATCGAGATAGGCCGCGCTGCGCAGCACGTTGTGGTCCTCGAGCTCGTAGATCGCCAGGTATCGGGGGCCGCCCTTCAGCGCCCGATAGCGGCCGGCGCTCAAAAAGCCCGGGATCTGCAACAGCCGAGGAATATGCTCCTCGTCGTACCAGCGATTGAACTCGGCCTCGAACTCGGCGTCGATGTCGGTCCACACCATCAACAGCCCGGTCCCGCGCGTCTTGGCCATCGCCGTCTCCTCGATTGCGCCAAAGCCGACGCCGACCCTAGCACGCGCGTGGGCCGGCGCAACGCAGGAAGGGTGGGTCCGGGCTCAGCGGTGCAGAATGACGTCGACCCGGCGATTGAAGACGGACGGATCCTTTGATCCGGTCTGACCGATCGGCTGCTGCTGAACCATCGCGGCCGGGACGCCGTCCGCCTCGAGTTCGTCGGCGACGATCGAAGCGCGCGTCATCGCCAGATACTTGTTGGTTTGCACCGTGCCGGTGGCGCTCGCCCGCGCCTGGACGGTGATCGATTTGGCCCCGGTCGCCGTCGCCTTTTTGGCGATCTGCGCGATGATCGTCTTCGCCCGCGGCGACAGGTAGGCGCTGAATTCATCGAAATAGATCAGATAACGCGGCGTCTGCGCCCCGGTCGAAGCGGTGGCGGTCGTCGCCGCGCCGACAGCCGCGGCCGGCGGCGTCTGCGCCCCGGCCCCGGCCGGGAAGCCGAGCGCCGTCGCCAGCAATGCCGCCAAAAACAACCTGCCTAACCCGGCAACCATCGCATCCCCCGCTCACGAGCGCCGGCAGCGGCGCCGGGGACGAATGTATGCTGATTCTCCGGCTCCTTCGCAACCACGCCGCGAAGGAGGCGGGCTCGGCGGCACGCTGCTGACGCCGCGCCGAGAACGGTCGCCGCGTCGCGGACCGGCCTCAGCGGCGCATTTGGCGATAGCGGGCCTCGATCGTCGCCGGCCCGTCGCTGGCGACGATGCCGCGGGCGGCGAGATCCAATAGATGAGCGTGGACCGATCTGGCGGCGGCGCGGCGCAGCCCCGGCTGCAGCCCGACATAGAGCCGGTCGACGATCGCCTCGATCCGCTCGGCGCCGGCGTCGAGGCAGTCGAGGATGCCGGCTTCGCGCCCGCGGCGATGGGCGATGAAGGCGCGGACATGGGCTTGCGGCTCGGTGATCGCCGGGCCGTGGGTCGGCCAGTAGACCGCATCGCGACGGCCGAGCAATTTGTCGAGCGAGGTCATATAGGCGCTCATGTCGCCGTCCGGCGGGGCGATCACGCTGGTGGACCAGCCCATGACATGGTCGCCGCTGAACAGCACGCCCTGGTCCGGCAACGCGAAACACAGATGGTTCGAGGTGTGGCCCGGCGTGTGCACCGCCTCGAAGCGCCAGCCTTTGCCGGCGATGATGTCACCGTCATGCACCGTCACCTCGGGCGAGAAATCCCAGTCGCCGCCCTCCTCGACCGCGGGATCGCCGCGCTTGCCGCCGGCGTGCGGGCCGAAGCCCCAAGTCGGAGCGCCGCTCGCCGCCTTGACCGCGGCCGCCGCCGGCGAATGGTCGCGATGGGTGTGGGTCACCAGGATGTGGGAAATCTGCTCGCCGGCGAGACCGGAGAGCAAGGCTGCGACATGATCGTCGAGGTCGGGGCCGGGATCAATGACCGCGACCTCGCCGTCGCCGACGACGTAGGTGCCGGTGCCGCGGAAGGTGAACGGGCCCGGATTGCGCGCGACGATGCGGCGGATCCCCGGCGCCACCCTCTCAAGCTGGCCGTATTCGAACGAAAACTCGCGGCGGAACGGGATCTCGACAGCCATTTGCAAAGCTAACACGAGATGCCCGCGCTTGTCCCTGTTTGCGCAAGCGAGGCTGGCAGCTTGGCAAGGGGGCAGGACATCCGAAACGCACATTAACCCGTCATCACCAGGCTTGACCCGGTGATCCACGACCTCTTCTGTGGCGCCGGGAGCCGTGGATGGCCGGGACAATCCCGGCCAAGACGATTTTTGTGCGGCGCGACTGCCGCGAGCCCCCACAGCTCCGCGTGCGGGAAGGAGCCGTTGCGATGAAGATCAGCTTGGATATCGATTGCACGCCGGAAGAGGCGCGCAAATTCTTCGGGCTGCCCGATCTGCAGCCGCTGCAGCAGGCGCTCCTAAAAGAAGTGCAGGAGCGGACCACCGCCAACATCAAGGCGATGGACGCCAAGGCGATGATCGAGACCTGGCTGCCGGCGAGCTTAAAAGGGTTCGAGCAATTGCAGCAGATGTTGATGGCCGGAATGGCCGGCGCCTCCGGCCCGGAGAAATAGCAGTGTCGGTCTCGTTGCGGACCGCGCGCCTACTGCTGCGCCCTTGGCAGGACGAGGATTCGGCCGCCTTCGCGGCGATGTCGGCCGACCCTGCCGTCATGGAATTTCTGCGCCCGTTGGCCGAGCCGGGTGCGGCCGAAGCCGACGCGGCGCGGCTGCAAGCCCATTGGCGGCAACACGGCTTTGGCCGGTGGGTCGTCGAAATCCCCGGTGAGGCAAGCTTTATCGGGTTGGTCGGGCTCGGCGCCGTCCCCTTTGAGGCGCACTTTACCCCGGCGGTGGAGGCCGCCTGGCGGCTCTCGCGTGCTCATTGGGGCCGCGGCTACGCCAGCGAGGCGGCACAGGCGTCGCTCGATTACGGCTTCGCCGAACTCCGCCTCGCCGAGATCGTCGCGTTCACCGTTCCGGCAAATCTGCGCTCGCGCCGGGTCATGGAGCGGCTCGGCATGACCCGCCTGCCGCAAGATGATTTCGATCATCCGAACGTCCGCGAGGGTCCGCTGCGGCGGCATGTCCTCTACCGCCTGCCCAGACCCGGCGTGGCGCCGTGACTATCCTGCTGGTCCGTCACGGCGAGACCCGGTGGAACCTCGAACGGCGCTATCAGGGCCGCTTTGATTCGCCGCTGAGCGAACGCGGCGTCGCCCAGGCGCGCGCCATCGGCCGGCTGCTGGCGACATTGCCCGAAGCCGCCGCGGCCTCGATTATCGCCAGCCCGCAGGGTCGCGCGCGGCGGACCGCCGAAATTATCCGCGAACAGCTCGGCCGGACGGACCAGCTGCTGATTGACGACCGGCTGCGCGAGCTGTCGCTCGGCTCCTGGGACGGGCTCACCTATGCCGAGATCGAGGCGCGCTCGCCCGGGATCTTTGCTGCCGACGGGAATCACGAATGGTATTTCCGCTCGCCAGATGGCGACAGCTACGAGGCCTTCGCCGCGCGGATCGGCGAATGGCTAGCCGAGCAGGATCAAGCGGCGGCAATCATCGTGGTGGCGCACGGGCTGGTCAGCCGCATGCTGCGCGGATTTTGCGCCGGCTTGCCGCGCCCGGTGGCGCTTGGGCTGCCGGCGCCGCAGGATCGGGTGTTCCGCCTCGGGGCCGGCGCGATCGACGAGCTCGCCGCGCCTGCATTCAACGCGGACGAGCGCGGCTAATCCACCGGCCGCGCAGATTCTTTTCCGGCCTGGGCCGCGGCAAAGAAGGCGGCGAGTAAGGCGCGGCAGGCCGCGCTCGGGGTTTGCCTGCCGGCCACGACTGCCTCTTCGACCGCGGCGAGTTGGCCGGCGATGGAGGGGACCGCGCGGAAGCATTCGAGGAGGCTGTCGTCGATCTCGGACCACAGCGCCGCCCGGGCCTGCTCGCGCCGCCGCCGGGTCCAGCCCCCGGAGGCTTCGAGTGCGGCGCGAAACCGTGCGACGTCGTCCCAAATCTCGGCGACGCCGCTGCCGTCGAGGGCCGACACCGCCCGCACCGGAACCCGCCATTCCGTCAGCGGCGGCCGGATCAGCTGCAAGGCTGCGGCGTAATCGGCGGCTGCGCGCCGCGCCGCCGCGGCGAATTCGCCATCGGCCTTGTTGACCAGCACCAGATCGGCGAGCTCGACGACGCCGCGCTTCAACCCTTGCAATTCGTCGCCGGCCGCCGGCGGCAGAATCAGCATGAAAAGGTCGACGATTTCGGCGACCGCGGTCTCGGCCTGGCCGATGCCGACGGTTTCGACGATGACCGCATCGAACCCGGCCGCCTCGCACAGCAGGATCGCCTCGCGGGTGCGCCGGGCGACGCCGCCGCGGCTGCCGCCGGCCGAGGACGGGCGGATGAACGCATCGGGATGCCGGCCCAATTCGGCCATGCGGGTCTTGTCGGCGAGAATGGCGCCGCCGCCGCGCTTTGACGCCGGGTCGATGGCGAGCACGGCGATGCGCCGGCTGCGGTCGAGGCCGTCGCGGCCGAAGCGTTCGATAAAGGTCGATTTGCCGGCGCCGGGCGGTCCGGAAATGCCGATGCGGGTGCTGTCGCCGGTTCGCGGCAGGATCGCGGCCAACAGCTCTTCGGCTTCGGCGCGGTGGTCGGGCCGGGTCGATTCGGCCAGGGTGATCGCGCGGGCCAGCGCGCGCCGGTCGCCCCGCTCCAGCGCGCGCCGCAGGGACGAGGCTGTGTTCACCCGCCTCGGGCAGGAAAATAGGAGCCGTCTTGATGCTTGCGGCGCACGCACTCGATCGACGCCATGGTCAGGATCTGCTCGACCACGCCCATCAGGTTTTGCAGCTTGAACGGCTTTAAAAGATAGTGCCGGCCGCTCTGGTCCAGCCGCTCGACATGGCGGTGATCGCCGGTGGTCAGCACCACTCCGCAGCCTTGAGCATGGGCGATTTCGCCGAGCGCAATGCCATCCCGGTCGCCGGGCTGGGTCACGTCGATGACCGCGATGTCGTAATCGTCCCGGTCGAGCGCGTCCTCCATCGCCGGACCATTCTCGACCGTGTCAAATAGGTACCCCTCATCCTCGAAAGCGTCGGCCAACAGCTCGCGGACATAACGGTCGTTCTCGACGATCAACACCTTGCAAATCCGCGCCATTCCTGCTTCCCGTGGCCTGCGCCCGATGCCGCCTTTCTGGCGGATCACTCCGCGGCGAGCGCCGCCTCGCGCCGCGTGGCTTCCTGCTGGCGCGACCACATCAACGCATAGACACCGCCGCGCCGCAACAGCTCGCGGTGCCAGCCGCGCTCGACGATCCGGCCATGATCCAACACCAGGATTTCGTCGGCGTCGATCACCGTCGACAGCCGGTGGGCGATGACCAGTGTGGTCCGCTCGGCCGACAGCTCGGCGAGGTTCGCCTGGATTTCGCGCTCGGTTCTGGTGTCGAGGGCCGAGGTCGCCTCGTCGAACACCAGGATCTTCGGCGCCTTCAAGATCACCCGCGCGATCGCCACCCGCTGCTTCTCGCCGCCCGAGAGCTTCAGCCCGCGCTCGCCGACCATGGTCTCGTAACCGTCCGGCAGGCCCGCGACAAAATCGTGGATGTGGGCGAGACGGGCCGCTTCCTCGACCATGTCGCGCGGCGCGCCCGGCCGGCCATAGGCGATGTTGTAATAGATCGTGTCGTTGAACAGCACGGTGTCCTGCGGCACGACCCCGATCGCCCGCCGCAGGCTGTCCTGGGTCACATCGCGGATATCCTCGCCGTCGATCTCGATCGCGCCCCGATCGACGTCCCAGAAGCGGAACAGCAGACGCGCGATCGTCGATTTGCCGGCGCCGCTCGGGCCGACGATCGCGACCGTGGCGCCGGGAGGCACGCGGAAATCGACATCGTCGAGGATCGGCCGGCGCGCGTCGTAGCGGAAATCGACATGGCGGAAGGCGAGCGCGCCGGCGCCGGACCGCGAGCCGGGCGCGCGCCGGGCCGGTCCTCGATCTCGGGCCGGACCGCCATCAGCGCCGTCATCTGCTCGAGATCGGTCATTGACTGCTTGACGTTGCGATAGACGACGCCGAGGAAGTTGAGCGGGGTGTAGAGCTGGATCAGATAGGCGTTGACCAGGACGAAATCGCCGACCGTCATCCCTTGGCCCGCGACCCCCTCGCCGGCCAGGATCATGACCCCGACGAGACCGGTGGCGATGATCGCGCCCTGGCCGAGATTGAGCAGCGAGAGCGTCGTCTCGCTGCTTGACCGCGGCGCGTTCATAGGCCTCGAGCGCCGCGTCATAGCGGCTCGCCTCATGCGCCTCGTTGGCGAAATATTTGACCGTCTCGAAATTGAGCAGACTGTCGATCGCCTTGGTGCTGGCCTCGCTGTTGCGCTCGTTCATCTCGCGGCGAAAGCGCACCCGCCAATCGGTCACCAGGAAGGTGAAGCCGATGTAGAGCAGGATCGTCGTCAGGGTGACGGCGGCGAACCGCCAATTGTAAAGCCGCCACAGGATGCCGCACACCAGCAGCATCTCGAACAATCGTCGGCAACACGTTGAACAGCATGAACGACAGCAGGAAATCGATCCCGGCGGTGCCGCGCTCGATCGCCCGCGCCAGGCCGCCGGTGCGGCGTTCGAGGTGAAAGCGCAGCGCCAGCGCTATGGACATGGGTAAACGCCGACAGGGACAGCCGGCGCACCGCGCGCTGGGTGACCGGGGCGAAGACCGCGGTGCGCAATTCGTTGAAACCCTTGCGCCATGACGCGGGCGAGCCCGTAGCCGACGATCAGCACGACCGGCACCGCGATCGCCGCCTTCGCCGGAGTCAGCGCGTCGACCGCGTGCTTGTAAAGAAACGGGACACTGATGCTGACGAGCCGGCCGGCAACCATAAAGGCGACCGCCAGCGCCACCCGCGCCCGCAGCCCCGCCGCTTCGCGCGGCCACAGATAGGGGGCGAGCGAGCGCAACGCGCGCAATTCGTCCCTGAGCCGGCCCTTCTGCCGCGGCGGACCGGGCGTCACCGGCCGCCCGCGCCGGCTCATTGCGCCGGACCCGGCCGCGATCCGGGCTCGCCCTCGGCCAGCGGGGCGCCGCCGAGCCCGCGAAACAGGTGGAGGGCCAGCACGAAGGCGAGGGCGATCAGCGACCACGCCGAACAAAAACGGGCTGTCGCGACCGAGATCGGCAAACGCCACCCCGGCCAGCGCCGGCCCGATCACCCGCGACAGGCTGCCGACCGATTGCGACACGCCCAGCACCTCGCCCTGCTCCTCGCGGCCGGCGCGGCGCGAGATCAGGCTGTTCAAGGACGGCTGGGTCAGCCCTATGCCGAGCGCCAGCCCGCTGACGGCGATGCCGAGCCACGGCACATCGCGGGCGAACGGCAGCGCCAAAAGTCCGAGCCCGATCAGGGCGAGGCCGCCGAGCAGCAGGCGCTCCTCGCCAAAGCGCTTGGCCAGGCGGCCGATCAGCCCGCCTTGCAGGATCGCCGACAGCACGCCGACATAGGCGAATACATAGCCGACCTGCTCCGGCCCCCAGCGGAACTGGCGCATCGCCCACAGGGCAAAGGTGCTCTCCATCGCGGCAAAGGCGAGGATCACCAGAAAAAAGATCAGGATCAGCCGCGACAGCACCGGACGGCGCAAGGTCCCGAGGATCGCGCCGATCCGGCCGCGGCGCGGCGCCAGCCCGCGCTCGGCCGCGGTCCGGCTCTCGCGCAGCAGGAAGACCACGCCGCAGAGCGCAGTCAGCGACAGGCCGGCGGCGAGCCAGGCCGGGGCTGGCGAGATTGGCGGTGGCCGGATCGTTGCCGGCGAGAAACCCGCCGAGCGCCGGCCCGAAGATAAAGCCGAGGCCAAAGGCGGCGCCGATCATGCCCCATGCCCTTCGCCCGGTTCTCGGGCGTCGTAGTGTCGGCGATGTAGGCCTGGGCGGCGGCGATGTTGCCGGCGCAGGCGCCGGCCAGCGCCCTCGCGGCGAACAGCATCCACAATGCGGTGGCGCTGCCGAGCCACAGATAGGCCAGGGCCGAGGCGGCCATGCTGGTCATCAGCACCGGGCGCCGACCGATCCGGTCGCTGAGCGCCCCCCACAGCGGTGCGGCGAACAGCTGAAACAGCGAATAGGTCGCCAGCAGCAAGGTCACCAGCTGCGGCGCCGCGCCGAACCGCACCGCGTAGAACGGCAGCAGCGGGATCACGAGGCCGAACCCGACGAGGTCGACAAAGACGATGAGAAACAGGGTCGGCATGACGCCCGCCTGATATCGCCCACCGGCCCCGGCAGGGCAAGGCCCTCGTTGCCGCAGCGGCGGCTCGCCGGACCGGCGCATTCGGACGGCGCCGCCTCGCGCGTATCGCCCGGCCTTACGGTGCTAGCGTATGCTTATGAGCGCACCGCTGGCAGCTTGGAGGGATCGGCGGTATTGACGCAGGTCGGGTGACCGAAGCCACTGGCGCTCTGGCTCAAGGTTCCAACCGGGTTCAAGAGGCCGCCCTCGGCGGCGGGCTTGATATCGAAGATGATGTTGTCCGGGTGCGCTGCATCGGCCCCCGGCACCACGCCAAGGGTTCCCAAATGATCGAGATTCAACAGATTGCGAACCCGCCAGGCAACAAAGTGGTCGGTGCAGGATTGGTCGCCGCTGACCCCCACGCCGCCGACTTTTTTGCCGCCGGCGACATAGAGCGCCAGCCCGCCGCCGAAGACGTTGACGCCGCCGACCCGCTGACCGACCAATGGGTCGTGCGCGGTGCCAAACCACATCGCGTTGCCCTGATAGGCGATTTCCGGATCGACTGGGTTGCTGTGCTGCAAGCCATAGAGACTGCCTCCGGGCTGCACGGCCGAGTATAGGTTTGCTGTCGATAACGCGAGGCCGGTCGGAAACAGGCTGGTTCCCGGCGTCGCGCCGTTGCTGAGGCTGAAGTCGTTCGCGGTGTTTGCCTTTTGCGCCGAGATGATGCGGCTGCCCAGCCATTGATCCGTGTATTTTCTGCCCGAAAAAGCGACCGCGCAGACCGTGCCGTCATTGGCGACTAGGGTCGCCCACATGTTGAACCCGAGCCCGCCATTGCCCGGATTCGCCACGGCGGCTTGCAGCGCCGTCGCGAGGGCGGCTTGTGTGGGCAGGCCGGCACAGGCGGAATAACCATCGGCGATGGCCGCCGGGGCCGCCACCAGCGAAACCCCAAGGCCGATCACGCCGGCAACGACCAAATGCTGGATTTTCATGTTTCTCCCCACCGGTGAGGGGGCGGACCGCGGCAACTCGCACCGCGGCGCTCCCCATTTTGCGGCACGTAGGACCAGCCTACGAGCAGCCGATTTGCTATCTCAACGCGGAGAACTTAGCAGAAATTATCGGATTCGGAACGGGATCGCGATTGCGGCGCCCGAATTTGAGTCTTGGCGCCATCCGCTTTTTCCGTGATCGGCGAAAGCGTCACGAAAGCTGGCGCCCAGGGCCTCATGGCGCGAGAAGAGCAGCTGTGGCGGCGATGCTCTCGCGGGACCCTCGCCGCCAAGGACCACCGCCGTTTGCGGAGATTCTGGCGTTCATCGCCGATCTCGGACATGCCGGCGCCATCGACGCCGCAGGAGTGCGCAGACTGCCCATGGGCTTTTCAAGGTTAATGCTGCGCTGCCGCATTGACGTTGCCCAGGGTCAGCCATAAGTTCCGGCGCGGGATATGGCCCCCGGACGGGTCGGCTCGATTTATTACGGCCGGCCCCAATTTATCAAGGAATGGCGTGATGAAGCCGACGCGGCGCCCGCGTAACCCCTGTTTTTCGTCGGGCCCCTGCGCCAAGCGGCCGGGCTGGTCGCCGCCGGCGTTGGAGGCGGCGCTGGTCGGCCGCTCGCACCGCTCCGGGATCGGCAAGGCGCGGATCGTCGAGGTGGTCGAGCGTTCGCGCGCCATCCTTGGCGTTCCTGCTGACTGGCTGGTCGGAATCGTCGCCGCTTCGGACACCGGGGCGGTCGAGATCGCGCTGTGGTCCCTGCTCGGCGCGCGCGGCGTCGACATGCTGGCCTGGGAGAATTTCGGCGAAGGCTGGGTCGAGGACGTCAGGCAGCTGAAGCTCCAGGACGTTCGGGTGCTGCACGCGCCTTACGGCAAGCTGCCCGAGCTGCGCCAGGTCGATTGGGCGCGCGACGTGGTGTTTCCGTGGAACGGCACGACCTCGGGGGTGCGGGTGCCGAATGGCGAGTGGATCGCCGCGGATCGCCAGGGGCTGGCGATCTGCGACGCGACCTCGGCGGTCTTCGCGATGCGGCTCCCGTGGGACCGGCTCGACGTCGTCACCTGGTCGTGGCAGAAGGCCCTGGGCGGCGAGGCGGCGCACGGCATGCTGGCCCTGTCGCCGCGCGCGGTCGAGCGGCTGGAAAGCCACACCCCGCGCTGGCCCATGCCCAAGCTGTTCCGACTGACCTCGAAGGGCAAATTGATCAAGGGCGTGTTTCAGGGCGAAACCATCAACACGCCGTCGATGCTGTGCGTCGAGGACGCGCTCGACTCGCTCAAATGGGCCGAAGCGGTGGGCGGGCTCGACGGGCTGATCGCCCGCTCCGAGCGCAACCTCGCCGTGGTTGCCGGCTGGGAGCGGCGCACGCCATGGGTCGAGTTTCTGGCCGAAGACCCCGCGACCATTTCCTGCACCTCGCCGCAGCTGACGATCACCGATCCGTGGTTCGCCGCGCTCTCGCCCGAGGAGCGCTTCCAGACGGTGCGGGCAATGACCGCCCGCCTCGAAGGGGAGCATGCAGCCTACGACATCGCCTCTCATCGCGCCTCGCCGCCGGGCCTGCGGATCTGGACCGGGGCCACCGTCGAGGCCGACGATGTCGAGGCGCTGACGCCGTGGCTCGACTGGGCCTGGGACGAGCAGCGCGCAGCTGCGAAGGCGGCTTAAGCTCAAATAATACTCTAGCGCCAAGGTCGCGGAGGTTGGCGCGATGGACGCAAAAAAAAGTTCGCTCCGCGCTGCTGTGCGTATCCTTCGCGGCCTTCGCGTTAAAATTCTGCCCTCTCGCAGGAAGAAGTGAAAATGCCAAAGGTGCTGATTTCCGACGATTTGAGCCCGCGGGCGGCCGAGATCCTGGCGTCGCGCGGCATCGAAGTCGACATGCTGCCGGGGATCGGCGCTGACGAGCTCAGAACCCGGATCGCCGATTATGACGGCCTCGCGGTGCGCTCGGCGACCAAGGTCACCGCCGAGCTGATCGCCCGCGCGCCCAAGCTCAAGATCGTCGGCCGCGCCGGGATCGGCGTCGACAATATCGACGTGGCGGCGGCGACCCAGCGCGGCATCGTCGTCATGAACACGCCCTACGGCAACTCCACTACCGCGGCCGAGCACGCGATCGCGATGCTGTTCGCGCTGTGCCGGCAGATCCCGGCGGCCGACCGCTCGACCCAGGCCGGCAAATGGGAGAAATCGCGCTTCATGGGGGTCGAGCTGACCGGCAAGACGCTTGGCGTGATCGGCTGCGGCAATGTCGGGGCGATGGTCGCGGTGCGCGCCTTGGGGCTGCGCATGAAGGTCGTGGCCTACGACCCGTTCCTGTCGGCCGAGCGCGCCGTCGATCTCGGCGTCGACAAGGTGGCGCTTGATGATCTGCTGGCCCGCGCCGATTTCGTCACCCTGCACACGCCCTTGACCGACGCGACCAGGAACATCATCGACGCCGCGGCTCTGGCCCGGATGAAGCGCGGGGTGCGCCTCGTCAATTGCGCCCGCGGCGGGCTTGTCGTCGAGGCGGATCTGGCCGCCGCGCTCGACAGCGGTCAGGTCGCCGGCGCCGCGATCGACGTTTTTGTCGAGGAGCCGGCGCGCAAGAACCCGCTGTTCGGCCGTGATAATGTCGTCGCCACCCCGCATCTGGGCGCGGCCACCGCCGAGGCCCAGGAAAATGTCGCGGTCGAGATCGCCGGGCAGATGGCCGATTTCCTGCTGACCGGGGCGGTCTCCAACGCCGTCAACGTGCCCTCGCTCTCCGCCGAGGAGGCCAAGCGGATCAGGCCCTATATCAACCTCGCCGAACAGCTCGGCAGCTTCGCCGGCCAATTGACCGAGAGCGGGATCGCCGCGGTCGCCGTCGAATACGAAGGCGCGATCGCTGAGCTCAACGTCAAGCCGTTGACCGCAATGGTGCTGACCGCCCTGCTGTCGCCCCAGCTGGCCACCGTCAACATGGTCAATGCCGCGGTGATCTGCCGCGAGCGCGACATTCGCATCAGCGAGACCAGGCGCGCCGAGCCCGGCGATTACCAGACCCTGATCCGGGTCGTGGTGACGCCGAACGGGCCGCCGTCCGAGCGCCGCCCGCGCGAGGTCGCCGGCACCTTGTTCGGTGGCGATAAGCCGCGTCTGGTCTCGGTCGAGGGTATCCCGCTCGAGGCCGAACTCGGCGGCAACATGCTGTTCGTGCGCAATCTCGACAAGCCGGGGTTTATCGGCGCATTGGGCCAGGCGCTGGGTGCGGCCTCGGTCAACATCGCGACCTTTCACCTCGGCCGGACTGCGCCCGGCGGGGCGGCGATTGCGCTGGTCGAGGTCGACCAGGCGCTGACCCCGGCGCTGCTCGACACCGTGCGCGGCCTGCCCAACGTGATCCAGGTCAAGGCTTTGCGGTTTTAGCCGAGGCCGCCCGCGTTTGTCCGTGTGCTGTTCGCCGGCGTGGTGCAAACTGCGGCGATGAGCGAGCTTCCGCACCCGGCGCTGCTGCCGGCCGGCATGCATGATTTGCTGCCGCCCGAAGCCGAGATCGAGGCGCAGGTCGTCGCCCGGCTGATGGCCAACTTGGCCGCGCACGGCTATCAGCGGGTCAAGCCGCCGCTCGTCGAGTTCGAGGAGACATTGCTGTCGGGCGCCGGCGCGGCGATGGCGAACGCCACCTTCCGCACGATGGATCCGGGTTCGCACCGCATGATCGGGGTGCGCGCCGACATGACCCCGCAGATCGCCCGCATCGCCGCCACCCGCCTCGGCAACGCGGCCCGGCCATTGCGGCTGAGCTACGCCGGCCAGGTGCTGCGGGTCAAAGGCTCTGAGATCCGGCCCGAGCGCCAGATCGGCCAGGTCGGCGCCGAGCTGATCGGGGCGGCGGGGTGCGCCGCCGATGTCGAGGCGATCGCGACTGCCGGCGAGGCGCTGGCGGCGCTCGGCGTGCCGCATTTGTCGGTCGACATTACCTTGCCGACCCTGGTTCCGGCGGTGACTGAGGCCTACGGCATCGCCGGCGAGCGGGCGGCGGCCTTGCGCGCGGCGCTCGACCACAAGGACGCCGCGGCGGTGGCGGCGCTGGCCGGTGAGGCCGGAGCGCTTTTGGGCCGGCTGTTGGCGGCGGCGGGGCCGGCCGCGGCGGCGCTCGCCGCTCTCGATCGACTCGACCTTCCGGCGCGGGCGCGCACCGAGCGGCTGCGGCTTGGCGCCGTGCTCGACGGGCTCGCCGCCGCGGCGCCCGGGCTCAAGGCGACGGTCGACCCGGTCGAAAACCGCGGCTTCGAATATCATACCGGGATCAGCTTTACCTTTTTTGCCGGCGGTGCGGCGGCGTGCGGTTCGAGCGGCGAACTGGGCCGCGGCGGCCGCTATCTGGCCGGCGACCCGGCCCGACCCGAACCGGCCACCGGGTTCACGCTCTATACCGACGCAATCCTTGGAACCTTGCCGCAGACGCCGGCGCCCCGCCGCCTGCTGCTGCCGCTCGGCGCCGACCGCGCCCATGGCGGCAGGTTGCGGGCCAAGGGCTGGATCACCGTTGCCGCACTCGAACCCGCCGCTGATTGGCGGGCGGAAGCGCGCCGCCTCGGCTGCAGCCACGTCCTCGAGGGCGGCGAGAAGCTGGCGCTCGGGTGAGGGAGAAGCCCGATGGGTAATGTCGCCGTGGTCGGCGCCCAATGGGGCGACGAAGGCAAGGGCAAGATCGTCGACTGGCTGTCGGAGCGGGCCGATGTCGTGGTTCGCTTCCAAGGCGGCCACAACGCCGGCCATACTCTGGTCATCGGCAATGTCGAATACAAACTCAGCCTCTTGCCCTCGGGGGTGGTGCGGCCGGGCAAATTGTCGATCATCGGCAACGGCGTTGTCGTCGATCCCTGGGCGTTGCTCGACGAAATCGACGCGATCGGCAGGAAGGGCATCAAGGTCACCCCACAGACCCTCAAACTCGCCGACAACGCGGCGTTGATCCTGCCCTCGCACGGCGCGCTCGACCGCGCCCGCGAGGAGCGCAGCGGCGCCGGCCGCATCGGCACGACCGGCCGCGGCATCGGCCCGGCCTACGAGGACAAGGTCGGCCGGCGGGCGATCCGGGTGTGCGATCTCGCCGACCCACAGGCCCTCGAACAACGCCTCGACCAGCTGCTGCTGCACCACAACGCGCTGCTGCGCGGGCTCGGCAAGCCCGAAATCGACCGCGGCGCGCTGCTCGCCGAGCTGCGCGCGGTGGCGCCGCGCATCCTGCCTTACGCCGACGCCGTTTGGCGGGTGCTCGACGAGGCGCGGCGCCGGGGCCGGCGCATTCTGTTCGAGGGCGCGCAGGGTGCGATGCTCGACGTCGACCACGGCACCTATCCGTTCGTCACCTCGTCCAACACCCTGGCCGGTCAGGCGGCGGCCGGGTCGGGGATCGCTCCGGGCGCGGTTGGTTTTGTTCTCGGCATCACCAAGGCCTACACCACCCGGGTCGGCAGTGGTCCGTTCCCGACCGAGCTGGTGGACGAGATCGGCGAACGGCTTGGAGAACGCGGGCGCGAGTTTGGCGTCAACACCGGCCGCAAGCGACGCTGCGGCTGGTTCGACGCGGTTGCCGTGCGCCAAGCGGTCAAGACCGGCGGGATCAACGGCATCGCGCTGACCAAGCTCGACGTGCTCGACGGCTTTGACGAAGTCAAGATCTGCACCGCCTATCGCCGCGGCGGCGCGGTCTACAACCATTTTCCGGCCGGAGCCTCGGCCCAGGCCGCAATCGAACCCCTCTACGAGAGCGCCGCCGGCTGGCGGGAAAGCACGCGCGGGGCGCGCTCCTGGGCCGATTTGCCGGCGACCGCGATCAAATACATCCGCCGGCTCGAAGAGCTGATCGAGGCGCCGGTGGCGCTGCTCTCGACCAGCCCTGAGCGCGACGACACCGTATTGGTCCGCGACCCGTTCGCCGACTGATTGGCCGGGCGCCGGCCCGACGCGCCGCTGGCGCCCGACGCGCCGTCAGCGCCGGTCGGCGCGCGCGGCCCCCGTAGGTGTGGGGCGGGGTTTGTCGGCGAGACGGGCGTGGTCGCGAATATAGCCGTCAACATGGCCGGTGATGGTGTCGAGGCTGTCGGCGAAATAGTGATCGGCGCCGGCAATCTTGCGAAAGTCGATCTTGATGTCGCGCTGGTGCGACAGCTTGGTGACGAGCTTTTGCACCGAGTTCGATCGGCACCACCGTGTCCTGGTCGCCCTGCAAGATCAGGCCCGATGACGGGCAGGGGGCGAGAAAGGTGAAGTCGTAGATGTTGGCGGGCGGGGCCACCGCGATAAAGCTCTCGATCTCGGGCCGGCGCATCAACAGCTGCATGCCGATCCAGGCGCCGAACGAAAAGCCGGCGACCCAGCAGGTTCCGGCATTGGGGTTGTAGGTCTGCAGCCAATCGAGCGCCGAGGCGGCGTCGGACAATTCGCCCTCGCCGCGGTCGAAACTGCCCTGGCTGCGCCCGACCCCGCGGAAATTGAAGCGCAGGGTGGAAAACCCGTGGCGCACGAAAGACTGATAAAGCGCATGGACGAGCTTGTTGTTCATCGTCCCGCCGTGCTGCGGATGCGGGTGCAGCACCAGCGCCATCGCCGAGGCCGCGGAGCGGCTGTGATGATAGCGCGCCTCGATCCGGCCCTCCGGCCCGTTGATGATCACGTCAGGCATGGTTGTTCCAATTGGTGTCCGGCATCCGATAGCCAAGTTTGCGGGTAGGGGATCGGCGTCCCATCTGGCTATCTCTCGGTCCGCAATTCTTGATCATTTTTGTCGGACAATTATATGCTCGCTCAGGACGCCGGCGCGGCGGAAGCGGCGGCGGCGGCTCAGAGAAGTTAATATAGTGATATCGATGCCGCTGAAAAACCTGCGCGACGAAATTGACGCCACCTTGGCCCGCGATCCCGCCGCCCGGTCTCGCACCGAGGTGGTTCTCTGCTACCCTGGATTTCATGCGATCGTTTTTCATCGCCTTGCGCATCGGTTGTGGCGGCGCGGCTGGCTGCTGGCGGCAAGGTTTGTCTCGCATCTCGGGCGGATGCTGACCGGCATCGAAATCCATCCGGCGGCGCGGATCGGCAAGCGGCTGTTCATCGATCACGGCATGGGCGTAGTCATCGGCGAAACCACCGAGATCGGCGACGATTGCACCCTTTACCAGGGGGTGACGCTCGGCGGCACCTCGCTCGCGCGCGGCGCAAAGCGGCATCCGACCCTCGGCAACGATGTCATTGTCGGCTCGCACGCGCAGATCCTCGGCCCCTTCCGGGTCGGCGACGGGGCGCGGATCGGCGCGCACGCGCTGGTGCAGGCCGAAGTGCCGGATGGCGCCAGGTTGGTCGGGGTTCGGGCGCGCCCGCTCGGCGCGCGTTCGCCGCAACCGATCGCCGAGCCGGTGTTTCAGCCCTACGGCATCTGCGAGAACATTCCCGATCCGATCGCCCGCGCGCTCAACGGCCTGCTCGACGAGGTCACCAGCCTGCGCGCGCGGCTGGCCGAGATCGAGAACCGCCGGGGCTCGCACCCCGGCGCCGATAGCGATGGCAATGGCGCCGCCCGGATGGCCGCGGCGGCGGAGCCGCGGCGAGGCAACGGCGCCGACGACGCCGAGCGGCCGGCCTAAGGATCGGAGATCATGAGGCTCAGCACCAAGGGGCGTTACGCGGTGATGGCGATGGTCGACCTCGCCCGGCACAGCGGCGGCGACCCGGTCTCGCTCGCCGAGATCGCCGAGCGCCAGGAGATCTCGCTGTCTTATCTCGAACAGCTCTTCGCCATGCTGCGCAAGGGAGGCCTCGTCAAAAGCGTGCGTGGTCCGGGCGGCGGCTATCTGTTGGCTCACGATCGCGGCGAAATCCGCATCGCCGACATCATCCTCGCGGTCGACGAGCCGATCCGGGCGGTCCGCTGCGCGCCCGGCGCCCCGGTCGGCTGTCGCGGCAACAAGACCCGCTGCCTGACCCACGATTTGTGGGAGGAGCTTGGCAATCAGATTCACCTCTACCTGAGCTCGGTCTCGCTCGCCGACGTGTGCGAGCACCGCGTGCTCGGCACCAGCGGCCGCGCCCATTGCCAGAGCTTTGCCGTCGCCGCCCTGTCCGGAACATCCTGAGCCGCCGCCCGATGTCCCGGACCGAAACCTATCTCGATTGGAACGCCACGGCGCCACTGCGCCCTGAAGCGGCCGCGGCGGTCACCGCGGCGCTCGCCCGCTGCGGCAATCCGTCCTCGGTGCATCGCTGGGGCCGCGCGGCGCGGGCCGAGGTCGAGCGCGCCCGGACGGCGGTGGCGGCGCTGCTTGGGGCGCCTGGCCGGGGCGTGGTCTTGGTCAGCGGCGGCACCGAAGCCAACCACCTGGCGCTGCTCGGGGCCGGGCGCGCGCGGGTGCTGGTCTCGGCGGTCGAGCACGATTCGGTGCTGCGCGCGTTGCCCGAAGCCGAGCCGATCCCGGTCGATGGCGACGGCCTTGTCCGGCTCGATGCGCTGGCCGATCTCCTGGCCGCCGACCCGCGGCCGGCGCTGGTTTCGGTCATGTTCGCCAACAACGAGACCGGGGTGATCGAGCCCGCGGCCGAGATCGCGGCCATCGCCCATGCCCATGGCGCGCTCTATCATTGCGACGCGGTTCAGGCGGCCGGCAAGATCCCGCTCGACGCCGCGAGCCTCGGCGCCGATCTCGTCACCCTCTCGGCGCACAAGCTCGGCGGACCGCCTGGCGTCGGCGCGCTGGTGGCGATTGGGGAGATCGATCTGCTGCCGATATTGCGCGGCGGCGGGCAGGAGCGCGGGCGCCGCGCCGGCACCGAGAACCTGCCGGGCATCGCCGGGTTCGCCGCCGCCGCCCATGCCGCCGCCGCCGAGTTGGCGATTTACGATCATGTGCGGGCGCTGCGCGATGCGCTGGAGTCCGAAATCGCAGCGGTGGCGCCCGATGCGGTGGTGCTTGGCGCGGCGGCGCCGCGCCTGCCCAACACCAGCGCGATCGCGATGCCCGGCGCCGCCGCCGAAACCCAGATCATCGCGCTCGATCTCGATGGCGTCATGGTCAGCGCCGGCGCCGCCTGTTCGTCGGGCAAAGTCGGCCCGAGCCATGTGCTGAAGGCGATGCGGGTCCCGTCCGACCTTGCCGCCGCCACGATCCGGGTCAGCCTCGGCTGGAGCACGACCGAGGCCGATATCGGCCGCTTCCTCGACGCCTGGACCACCTTTTATCGCCGCCGTTGCGGCTTTGCCGCCCGAACTGCGCACACGCAACCGGCGGCGCAAACGCAACCAGCCGCGCACAAGCAAAAGGCGCGCGCCGCATGAGTTCGACCATGGATATTGCCGCCAACGCGCTGCCGATCTATCTCGACAACCAGTCGACGACGCGGCTCGACCCGCGCGTGCTCGAAGCGATGCTGCCCTATTTCACCGAGCATTTCGGCAATCCGCACAGCACCAGCCACGCTTACGGCCATATCGCCGCCGCGGCGGTCGAGCGGGCGCGGGCCGAGATTGCAACGCTGATCAACGCCGATCCGCGCGAGATCGTGTTCACCTCGGGGGCGACCGAAGCCAATAACCTGGCGATCAAGGGTGCGGCGCATTTCGCCCGCGCCCATCCGCATGGCGGGGCGGCGCGCGACCACATCGTGACCCTGGCGACCGAGCATAAATGCGTGCTCGAAAGCTGCGCCGAGCTCGAGCGCGAGGGGTTTGAGGTCAGCTATCTGCCGGTCGAGCCCAATGGGCTGGTCGATCTCGACCGGCTGGCGGCGGCGCTGACCGGGCGCACCTTGCTGGTCTCGGTGCTGGCCGCGCACAACGAGATCGGGGTGATCCAGCCGCTCGCCGAGATCGGCGCGCTGTGCCGCGCCAAGGCGATATTGTTCCACAGCGACGCGGCGCAGGCCGCGGGCAAGATCCCGCTCGACGTCGAGGCGATGCAAATCGATCTGATGTCGATTTCGGGGCACAAGATGTACGGGCCGAAAGGGGTCGGCGTGCTTTATGTGCGGCGCCGCCCGCGGGTTCGCCTGCTGCCGCTGATCGACGGCGGCGGCCAGGAACGCGGCCTGCGCTCCGGCACCCTGCCGACGCCGCTATGCGTCGGGATCGGCCGGGCGGCGGCGATCGCGCGCGCCGAGATGGCCGAGGAAGCGGCCCGGTTGCGCCGGCTGCGCGACCGGCTCTATCAGGGCCTGGCGCGGCGGGTCGCCGGGATCGGCCTCAATGGTGATCGCGAGCGGCGTCTCGCCGGCAACCTCAATCTGAGCTTCCCGGGGCTGTCGGCGCCGGCGCTGATCGAGGCCTGCTCCTCAGATTGCGATCTCGACCGGCTCGGCCTGCACCTCGGCCGTGGTCGAGCCGTCCTATGTGCTGCGCGCGCTGGGTCTTTCCGATGCAATCGCCAATTCCGCGATCCGCATTGGCCTCGGCCGCTTCAACACCGAGGCGGAGGTCGATTTCGCGGTTGACGCGCTGGCCGCGGCAGCTTCCCGGCTCCGTGCCGAAAACGGGGTGCGCCAGCCCGTCGGCGTACCCACATGAACCTTGGATTCATGCGTTGGAGAAGCGGATGAGGGCGAGACAGCAGGCCTTGACGGTGACGGACGCCGCGGCCGAACGAATTCAGGCGTTGCTCGCCAAGCGCGGCAAGCCCTCGGCCGGCATCCGGATCGGGGTGCGCTCGCGCGGCTGCTCCGGGCTCAGCTATACGCTCGAATATGCCGATGAAAAGGGCAAGTTCGACGAGATCGTTGAGGACAAGGGCGTCACCGTCCTGATCGATCCAAAGGCGGTCATGTTCATCCTCGGCACCGAAATGGATTACGTCGAAGAAAAGCTGCAGAACGGGTTCACGTTTCGCAACCCGAACGAAAAGGGCCGCTGCGGCTGCGGCAAATCCTTCCACGTCTAGTTCGACCCGTGCCTAATTCGACTGGCCCGATCGCGTGAAGCTGTTTCAGATCGAGGAGCCGGACGGCTCACCAACCGATCCGGGTGCGCCGGGAGCCGCGATCGGCATCGATCTCGGCGGCGCCGAGGCCGAGGTGGCGGCGTCGGTCGGCGGCAACGCCGTCGTGCTGATCGACCGCGAGGGTTTCGAGCGGAGCCTCGCCGTGCCCGGCCTCGACGCCCCGGCCGAGCAATGGGAGGAGCTGTTCGCCGGAGCGCGCCTGCGCGCCGAGCGCGCCCTCGCCCGGCCGGCGACCCATGTGGTTATCGCTGCCGCCGCCGCAATCGGGGCGAGCGCCGCGGCGCGGCTGACCGAAGCCGCCAGGCAGGCTGGGCTCGCAGTGCTGCGGCTCGTCGGCGCGGCGGAACTGCCATCGGGGATCGCCAGCGTGCTCGCGGCGGCGCTCCTCGCCGAGGATCTGGCGCCGCCGCCGGAGCCGGGAGTGGAACCGGGCGCGGATCTCGGCTGATGCCGAAGATGGTGTTTGTCGAGCGCGACGGCGCCCGGCGCGAAGTCGAGGCGCCGCTCGGGCTGTCGGTGCTCGAAATCGCCCACCGCCACGGCATCGACATCGAGGGGGCGTGCGAAGGCTCGCTCGCCTGCTCGACCTGTCACGTCATCGTCGATCCCGAGTGGTACGATCTGCTCAAGGAAGCGAGCGAGGACGAAGAGGACATGCTCGACCTCGCCTTCAATCTCAGCAAGACCTCCCGGCTCGGCTGCCAGATCGTCATTACCGAGGAACTTGACGGGCTGACGGTGCAATTGCCGGCGGCGACCCGCAACCTGTTGCTCGGCTAAGACGAGCGGGATCAGGCGATGGCGCCATCCTTGTTTTCCCGGTTGGTTGCGGCCTCGCCTGCGGCCTGGCGCGGCTATACGCACCACGATTTCGTGCTGCGGCTGGCCAGCGGCGACCTGCCCGAACCCTGCTTCCGCCATTATTTGATCCAGGACTACCTGTTCCTCGGCCATTTCGCCCGCGCCTGGGGCCTGGCGATCTATAAATCCGACACGCCGGCCGAGATGCGGCGGGCGCAGCGTTTCGTCGCCGCGACCCTCGATGTCGAAATCGGCCTCCACATCGGCTATTGCCGCGGCTGGGGCTTGTCCGAGGCGGCGATGGCGGCCGCGCCTGAGGCGGCGCAGACGATCGCCTATACCCGCTTTGTGCTCGACCGCGGGGTTGCCGGCGACCGGCTGGATCTCGAAGTGGCGCTCGCACCCTGCATCGTCGGCTACGCCCTGATTGCGGCCGAGCGCATTGCCGATCCCGCCACCCGGCAGGGCGGCAATCCCTACCGCGAATGGCTCGACATGTATGCCGGCCGGGAATACCAGGAGCTTGCGCGCGACGCCAAAGCGGCGCTCGACGAACAGTTCGCCCGCCGCGGCGGCGAAGGGCGCTTTGCGTCCCTGGCCGCCGATTTCGCCATCGCCGCCCGGCTCGAGACCGATTTCTGGCAGATGGGGCTCGACGCCGGCTGCTGACGGCGCCCGGCCTGCGACGTCGGTTGCCACATTGGCGCCAAGGCGCTTGGCGGAACTGCCGGGGCGCAGCGCTGTTAGCTCCGGGCGGCGCGTCAATGCCGCGAATGGAGGTCGCGGTGTCGGAATTTCGGACGTCAGGCGGGGCGACGGCGGCGGCCAGCGTTCTCGTCGTCGACGACGACCGCGAATTGCGCGACCTCGCCGCCGAGCTGTTGGAGTCGCTGGGTTATCGCACGATGGTCGCGGCCAGCGGAGATGAAGCGCTGGCGCTGCTGCAGCGCGAGGACGGGATCGACCTCGTCTTCACCGATCTGGTGATGCCCGGCAGGCTCGACGGCCTCGCGCTCGCCGATGAGGCCCGGCGGCTGCGGCGCGATATCAAGTTCGTGTTCACCTCCGGCTATCTCGGCCATGCCGCGCTGAAGCGGCGCCTGCCGCGGCCGGAAGAGGTCTTCGTCCACAAGCCGTATCGAAGCCGCCAGCTGGCGGCGGCGATCGAGCGCGCCCTGGCCAGCTGACCCGCGGCGCGGCCGGCCGGCTCGCCCCCGGACGCGCCGGTTGCGGCCGGCGACGAGGCTTTTATAGTTGCGCGGATGAGCGCCGTTTCCCCCGACCTCGATCTCGATCTCCCCGGCCGTCCGGCCGATCACCGTGTGGTCGTCGCGATGTCGGGCGGGGTCGATTCCTCGGTGACGGCGGGGTTGCTGGCCGAGCGCGGCTTCGAGGTGGTCGGCATCACCTTGCAGCTCTACGATCACGGCGCGGCGCTCGGGCGCAAGGGGGCGTGCTGCGCCGGCCGCGACATCGACGACGCGGCCGCAGTCGCCCGGCGGCTCGGCATCGCCCATTACGTCCTCGATTACGAGAGCCGCTTTCGCGCCGCGGTGATCGAGGATTTCGCCGAATCCTACGGCCGTGGCGAAACCCCGGTGCCGTGCATCCGCTGCAACCAGCGGATCAAGTTCCGCGACCTGCTGGCCACCGCCCGTGACCTCGGCGCTTCGGCGCTGGCGACTGGGCATTACGTGCGCCGGGTGGCCGGCCCCGCCGGTCCCGAGCTGCTTCGCGCCCGCGACGGCGCCCGCGACCAAAGCTATTTTCTGTTTGCCACGACCCGCGCCGAACTCGAGTTCCTGCGCTTTCCGCTCGGCGGCCTCGCCAAGGACGAAACCCGCGCGCTGGCCCGGCGTTTCGGCCTCACCGTCGCCGACAAGCCCGACAGTCAGGACATCTGCTTTGTGCCGCAAGGCTCGTATGCCGGGGTGGTCGAACGGCTGCGCCCCGAAGCCGCCGAGCCTGGCGATATCGTCGACCGCGCCGGGCGGCTGCTCGGCCGCCATCGCGGCATCGCCCATTTCACCGTGGGCCAGCGCAAGGGGCTGGGGATCGCCGCGGCGGAGCCGCTGTTTGTGCTGGCGATCGAGGCCGACAAGCGCCGGGTCGTGGTCGGGCCGCGCGAGGCGCTGGCCCAAACCCGAGTTCTGGCTCGCCGAGCTCAACTGGCTGGCGCGCGACCCACCGGCCGCGGCAGGCATGGCGCTCGCAGCCCGGCTGCGTTCGGCCCAGCCGCCGCTGGCGGCGAGGCTCTATCCGGGTGCGGCGCCGGGTGCGGCCGAGCTGGTCTTCGCCGAGCCCGCGCAAGCGGTGGCGCCCGGCCAGGCCGCGGTGCTCTACGATGGCGAGCGAGTGCTCGGCGGCGGCTGGATCCGGCGCCCCGCGCCGGCCACGGCGGCTTGACCCCGGCTTGACCGCCATCGGCCGATCTCCTATATCCCGCCGCGCGCGGCGGGATAGCTCAGCTGGTTAGAGCAGGGGAATCATAATCCCAAGGTCGGGGGTTCAAATCCCTCTCCCGCTACCATTTTCCCCGGCGCGTCCGATGAAGCCGGCGGCGGCGCCAGCAGGCGGACAGGAGAGGGCGGTGGTTGCGGTCATCGAGGGCAAGGAAGAAGCGTTCGGCGCAAGGCTGATCGAGTTCACGGTCTCGCGCAGCCCGACCGATCCCGAGCGCGTTATCGGGAGCTGGCGCGTTGCCCACGGCCAGTCGACCCTCGTCGATCAGAGCCGGCCCGACGCCCCGGTCGCGATCGAGTTTCGCCACGCGGTCGAGTGCGCCGATGTGCACGGCATCCCGTTCGTGTGGGTCAACGATCCCGACGAATTATTCCCCTCTTACCTGCGCCGCTGACGCGCGACGCCGGGCGGCGAACTATGGCGGCGGGCGATCAGCCGAAGCCCGCTTACTTGTTGTCGGGAAAGGTGATGTCGACGCGCCCTTGCGTGTCCTTGCGCCGGGCCTTGGCCGCGGCGATCTGGGCGTCCCGATGCTGGCGGTAGACGCTGCGCAGCTCGGCGTAATAATCGAGCGAGTTGCGCTCCAATTCATCGAGATCCTTTAGATGCCGGGCGCGGGTATCGACGACATTGGCGCTGCCGGCGGCGACGCTGGCGTAAGCCGCCGGCGCGCCGCCGATATAGCTCAGCGGGTTCAGCGCGAGATCGACCACGGTGCCCACCGCGTCGCGCGGGTTCGACGGACCGAACAACGGCAATTCGACAAACGGCCCTTCGTGTACGCCCCAGATCGCCAAGGTCTCGCCGAAATCGGCGCTATGCGGCGGCAGCCCCCAGATCTTGGCGACATCGACGACGCCGCCGGCGCCGACCGTGGTGTTGACCGCGAGCCGGCGGACCGATTGCCAGGCCCGACCGACATGCCCTTGCAGCAGATCGTTGACCACGGTCGCCGGCTCCTGGAGATTTTGCACGACGTTGTGGACGCCCTGCCGGACCGGCCGCGGCACATGGTCGACATAGGCCTGGGCCACGGGGTGCAGCACCGCGTGATCGGCGGCGAGATTGGCCTTGAAGATCGCCCGGTTGACCGGCTCGGCCGGATCGTTGTCGGGATCGCTGTTGGCCGCCTGCGGCGTTCCGCCCGGCGTCGCGGCGCAGGCGCTGCAGCCGAGCAGAATGCCGAGCGCGGCCGCACTCGCCGCGCGGGTCGCGCCGTTGCGGTACACCCGCAGGCCGGCGGCGTAGCCGGGTCTGGATAAGATCCACTGCTTCATCGCTTCCGCCGTTGCCAATTTGCGTCAGAGCCCGCCGCCGATCCCGGCGTCTGATAGATAACCATGTCCGATCAGATAACCAAGCTGGCGCCTTTGGCGCGCGGGTCCATGAACGTGCTTTGGGAGGTTTTTGTTGACCTCGATCGAGCCGCGGCGGCAGGTTTGGCTCGAACGATAACGCCGGCGCGCGGTGGAGAGTAGGAATGTCGATGCCGTTGAAGGTGATCGCGGCGGTAATCGCACCGCTCCTGGCGGTGATCGTACCGGCTATGTCACTGCCAGCCGAGGCGCAGTACCTGGGCCCGGGCCTCGAATCGAACATCGAGCTGACCAAGCACGACCTCGGCGATCATCCACCAGCACCGTCGACCAGCAGGTCCACGGCAAGGCGCGTTGGCGCGACCGCTTCATGGAGCAATCCCGATTCAGGCAATTACGGAACAATAACCCTGCTCAAAAAGTATAGATGTCAACGGCCGGCCGTGCGAATCGGTCGGATATACCTTGGCAACCCGGAAGATGGCGGTTTCGCCCGAACATTACACGCTGAACAGCTGCCTGCTGCCGGACGGGCATTGGCGGATCTCATGAGCGCGGCGGTGCTTGGCGCTCGCTCGATCCCGTTGGCGTCCGAATGACGGAGTGGACCGAGACCTATCGCGGCGCGGTGGCGCCTTGGGAATGCGACGTCACCGAGCATTTCACGATCGCCTGCTATCTCGGGCGCGTCGATCAGGCCGCCGCCGGCCTCGCCGAGTCCATCGGCCTCGCCGACCTGTTGCGCGGCGGCGGGTTTGCCCGCCGGTTCAACCTGCGCTTCGTGCGCGAGCTGCGGGCCGGCGACAGCTTTCATGTCGACAGCGCCGCGATTGGGGTCGAGCCGCAATTGCGGCTCGGGCACCGCTTCGTCGACTCTGCAACCGGCGAGCGGGTGACGTGGATCGAGGAGGCATGGGAGTTGCCGCGTTCGCGGTTCCCGGCCGAGCGGCGCGCGGCGGTCGGAGGCGGGCTCGCGGCGTGGGAAGGACCCGCCGCCGAGGAGCGCCCCGAACCGCGGAATATGGCCGGAGCCATCGCCAGCGCGCGCGGCCGGGTCGCGCCCACCGATCTCGATGAGTTCGGGCGTTTCTCTCTCGCCGCCTTTGTGCATCGGTTTACCGACGCGCTGCTGCAGGCGGCGGCTGCAATCGGCATGGGCCGCGACTATATGGAGACGCATCGCCGCGGGTTCTCGACCTTTGAGCTAGCCCTGCGGCTGCTCGAAGCGCCGCGGCTCGGCCAGCCGTATCTGGTCGAGACCGGGATCGCTCATCTCGGCGGCTCGTCGGTCCGGCTGGTGCATCGCATGACCGATCCGCGCACCGGCAATGAATTTGCCCGCCTCGGCCAGTTCGGGGTGCAGCTCGACCTCGATGCGCGCCGGCCGGCGCCATTGCCGCACGAGATCCGGGCGCGGGCGGCGGCGTTGATGCTCGCCATCGACTGAGCCGGCGGCTGATCGGCGCAGCCGCCGCGGCTCGCTGGCATCGGCCGGGTCGGCGCGGTCGGCCGTGGTCACGGCGATGTGTGCGCAAGACAGCCATGCCAAACGAGCGGTTTATCGGTCAGCGCCGCTTGCCTATTTATTGCACTGCAATATCAAACGAAATTTGCAGGTGCGGACATGCCTGAGGAAATCGTCAGCAGGGGCGAAACAGGCTCCGCCGAGAGATCGTTCGGGATCTGGCGGACCGTCGCCGCAGCTTGGGCGATGGCGTTGATTTTTGTGCTGCTGTTCGCTGGAGTGCAGGCCTTGGCGTCCCGGCACGGGGTGTCGCCGCAAGAGGCGAACCTGGCCGGAGCCATCATTCCCCGCCATGACCCGAGCTGCGCCGGGGCGGACGATGCAACGTCGCCGAACTCGCGCGCCTGCCAAGACTTGCGGACGGTGTTTGAGCAGGCCCAGGCAAGCGCCTATTCCGGCTGGTGAGCCGCCGCCGACCGGCGGGCGGAGACGCGCGCGCCGTTGCGCCTCCACAGCAGCAAGCTGCGCCGCGATCTGAGCGGCTGAGACGGTAATCGTCTTCTCGCCGCCGCCCGGGTCGGTAAAGGTTACCCTCAGGCCATCCGGGTTCGCGCGCAATTCGCTCTCGGGTATGTTCGCGGCAAATTCCTCGACATAAGCGCAGCCGGAAGCACAGGCGATCTCGTGCCGGCTGATCGGAATAAAAACCAGCGGATGGCCGGCCGCGTCGTGCGCCGCGTCCCAATTCCGCTCGGGTCCATCATAGCTGTCGGAAACATAGAGCTGGTCCACGCTCTCTCGGTTCCGGCGATCGATAAAGCTGCGCAGGCAGAAAAAATTGGTGCCGGGCGTGCTGAGAAAGGGCGCCGCGTGCTGCGCCTTCGGCCCGACCAGCGCGATAAACCGCCCTGACTGGCGTTCGCGCACATCGACCGCGCCGCCGTCGGGCGCCGCCGCCGATCCGGGCGGCGCCAATTGGCGAGCAGGCGCTCAGCGCCGCGGCGAACAGCGCGGGCAGAATCGCGCGCCGCCGGTCGGTCATCGCCGGAGCCGTCACCGGGGGCGGAAGATCTGCGCATCGTCCTCGCCGAGCGCCGGGGCAGCCTTGGCGAAGGGCGGACGGATCCCGTCGAACGACAGCGGCAGGCCGACCAGCGCCAACGGCTCGGCGCCGACGGACTCGCCGACAAAAGCTGGATCATGCCGAGGGCGGCGGTCTGGGCGTCGGCCACCACCTGGTCGACGTTCTGCATCGGGCCGTTCGGGATGCCGGCGGCGTCGAGCCGGGCGGCCCACCGCGCGATCGGCTCGGCCGCGAAGGCGGCTTCGAGGATCGCGATCAGGGTCGGGCGGTTGGCCACCCGGTCCTGGTTGGTGCGAAAGCGCGGGTCGAGGGCCAGTTCGGGGCGGCCAATCGCCGTGCACAGCCGGCGAAACAGATTGTCGTTGCCGGCCGCCACCATCAGATAGCCGTCGGCCGCGGCAAAGGCCTGGTACGGCACGATCATATCGACCCCCGATCCCTGCCGCGTCGGGATCTCGCCGGTGACCAGATGGGCCGCGATCGGGATCGACATCCAGGCGAGCGCGGTCTCATAGAGCGAGGTGTCGACCACGCCGCCGCGGCCGGTGCGGCGCCGCTCGTTCAGCGCCGCGAGGATGCCGATCACCGACCACATCCCGGTGGCGAGGTCGACGATCGAGACGCCGACGCGCACCGGCGGCCGCCCATCCTCGCCCATCAGGCTCATCAGCCCGCCATAGGCCTGCATCAGCGGATCGTAGCCCGGCCGCTCACGCAGCGGCCCGACCGCGCCGAACGCGCCAAGGTTGCAATAGACGAGGCTCGGCTTCTCGGCTGTCAAGGCTGCCGCCGACAGGCCAAAGCGCTCGAGCGCGCCGAATTTCAGATTATGGATCAGGACGTCGGCGCGGCCGATCACCAGCGCTTTCAGCTTTTCGACCTCGGCCGGGTCGGCAAGATCGATGGTGATCCCGCGCTTTGCCCGGTTGACCGCGTGAAAGCAGGTGGCGGCCCCGGCGGCGAAGGGCGGGCCCCAGCCGCGGGCGGCGTCGCCGGTTTTCGGGTTCTCGATCTTGATCACTTCAGCGCCGAGCTCGCCGAGAATCATCCCGGCATAGGGAGCGGCGACGCTCTGGCTGATCTCGATTACGACGAGACCGGAAAGCGGCGTGGTGCTCGACATCGAAACTCCCTCTCTCGGCCGATAAGGCGCCGCCGGCGCCGATGCCATGGCGGCCGCGGCAGGCGCTCGATCATTAGCACGCTGGTCGGGCGGCGCACAGAATCGCCAGACCAAGGCGCGGTCGGGCTGCACCGGCATATTGGCTCGATTCTCGCCGGCGAACACAAGTCGCGGCGCAGGGCGCGACCCGGCTCGTCAACGCCCGGCGCAGGGGTGACGGCATGGCGGTGGTCGAGGCGCAACCCGATTGCGATGTCGACCCGGTGCGGGCGGGACCTGGCGAGAACGGCGCCGCCTCCCGATAACGCCTGCCGTGATAAACGACGCCGACTGCGCCCAGTTTGGCCATGCCGAGCCGATGGACCGCGCTCGGCATCGGCAATTCGGCGCCGGTGGCGCTGGGCCTTCTGATCGTCGCCGCATGCCTGACGTTCAGCCGGAGGCCCTATCCGCGAACCACCGGCGCGGCCGGTCAGGCGGGCGCGGTGATGGACGACTGATCCCAACGGCGGCGCGCGCCGGGTGGCGCCGTCGGACTCAGCCGGCTTCATTGGCGCCCATTGGCGCCGCCACCGCTCAGAACTCCATATCGAGCTCTTCGAATTCGTCCGGCTCAACCAGCGCCGCTTCGCGCCAGGCGACCATGTCGGGCAAGGCCATGATGCGCTCGCAATAGGCGCTGCAATCGCGGTCGAGCTTGACGTCATAGGTGTGAAAGCGGGTCGCCACCGGCGCATACATCGCGTCGGCCATCGTCAATGGGCCGAACAGATACGGCCCGCCATGCTCGGCAAAGCATTCCCGCCAGATCGTCGTGATCCGGTCGATATCGGCCTGCGCCCCCGCCCATACCTTAAAGCCTGGGCGCCGCGCCTTCAGGTTCATCGGCAGCGCCGAGCGCAGATTGGCGAACCCCGAATGCATCTCGCCGCAAATCGAGCGGCAGCGGGCGCGGGCGGCGCGCTCGGCCGGCAGCAATCCGGCTTTGGGCTTCAGCTCGTGCAGATATTCGCCGATCGCCAGCGTGTCCCAAACCCGAACCCCGGCATGGGTGAGGCACGGCACCAGGATCGAGGGCGACAGCAGCAGCAATTCGGCGCGGTTGGCCGGGTCGTCGACCGGCACCGGCTGCTCGGCAAATTCGATCCCCGCCATCCTGCACAACAGCCAGCCGCGCAATGACCAGGATGAGTAGTTCTTGCTGCTGATCGTCAGTATGAAATCGGTCATCGCCGTGCTCCTCTGATGGCTGGCGCGCGGGCTGTCGGCCCATTGTCCCACAGCCACGAGCGCGACGGCAAACCATCTCGCATCGGGCAGCCGAAACCTTTATTCTGCTGGGTTTGGCGGCAGCGCGGACGGGCCGAACGATGTACCGGAATTTTCAAGCCTTCACCGACGCAGTCGCACCATTGCGCAGCCTTGCCGGGATGGCGGCCGCAGCCCTGACGCCGTCGGCGCCCGATGCTTTCCGCCCCGACACGTCGCGCCTTGAATTTTCGCGATCCGATCCTTCGCAAAACGCGGTGCAGCGCGCGGCCGCGGCGCTCTGCGAGATGATCGCTCGCGCCGGGCTGAGCCACCGCCGCCCGGCCTTTGGCATCGACCAGGTCGAGGTCGCCGGTCGCCCGGTCGCGGTGCGCGAAGTCGCGGTTCATCGCACGCCGTTCTGCACCTTGCTGCGCTTTGAAAAGGAGCTGGCCGCGGCCCAGCCGAAGGTTTTGCTGGTGGCGCCGATGTCGGGGCATTTCGCCACTCTCTTGCGCGGCACCGTGCGCACGATGCTGGCCGAGCACGACGTCTACATCACCGACTGGCACAACGCCCGCGACGTCGGCTTGCGCCACGGCCATTTCGATTTCGATGACTTCATCGAACACCTCGTCACCTTTCTCGAAGTGCTGGGCCCCGGCGCGCATCTGGTCGCGGTCTGCCAGCCCTGCGTCGCGGCGCTGGCGGCAGTGGCGATCATGGCCGAGGACGGCCATCCGGCGCAGCCGCGCAGCATGACCCTGATGGCCGGGCCGATCGATACCCGGATCAACCCGACCGAGGTCAACCGGCTGGCGACCAGCCGGCCGATCGGCTGGTTCGAAGGCGCCCTGATCGACACCGTGCCGTGGCGCTACAGTGGCGCCTGGCGGCGTGTCTACCCCGGCTTCACCCAGCTTGCCGCCTTTATGAGCATGAACCTCGACCGGCACGTCAAGGCCCAGCTCGACCTGTTCTGCCATATCGCCAATGGCGAGGCGGAACGGGCGGCGGCGATCCGCAAGTTCTACGACGAATACTTGGCGGTCATGGATCTGCCGGCTGAATTCTATTTGCAGACGGTCGAGCGGGTGTTCCAGCAGCATGCGCTGCCATTGGGCCAGCTGCACTGGCGCGGCCGGCGCGTCCAACCGCGGGCGATCCGGCGCACCGCGCTGTTTACCGTCGAAGGCGAGCGCGACGACATTTGCGCCGTTGGCCAGACGCTGGCTGCCCAGGAATTGTGCAGCAGTCTGCGGCCCTATATGAAGCGCCACCATGTGCAGACCGGCGTCGGCCATTACGGCGTCTTCAATGGCCAGCGTTGGAACAGCCTTATCTATCCGATGTTGCGAAACGTCGTCTACGCCAGCGACTGAGGACGCCGCCGAGGCCGGCCAAGCGCCGGGCTGGCGTGCGGCTGCGCTTGACCGCCCAACAGCGGCGCACCGCGCCGATCGATGCTGCGATGGCGTAAAGATCGAATACGAATCCGAGCGCTGAGGAGAAATAAATGTTCGAAGGTTTCACCCAGACCGTGATCGAAACGTCGGGGCGCGCGGATCAATCTGCGCCATGGCGGCGACGGCCCGCCCTTGCTGCTGCTGCACGGCAATCCCGTTGACCCACGCCTCCTGGGCCAAGATCGCGCCGCGTTTGGCCGAGCGTTTCCATGTCGTCGCTGCCGACCTGCGCGGCTACGGCGACAGCGTCGGCCCCGAGGACGGCGGCGAGAACCACATCAACTATTCGTTCCGGGCGATGGCCCAGGATCAGGTCGAGGTGATGGAGAAGCTCGGCTATCGCGAGTTCTTTGTCGCCGGCCATGATCGCGGCGCCCGCACCGTCCACCGCATGTGCCTCGACCATCCCGATCGGGTCAAGCGCGCGGCGCTGATCGACATCCTGCCGAACTATCACATCTGGACCCACGCCTCGAAGAAACTGGGCGATTGAAATCCTGGCACTGGCTGTTCATGGCCCAGCCCTACGACATGCCGGAGCGGATGATGGCCGGGGTGCCGGCCGCAATACTTCATGGAGAAGAAGCTGTCGAAGCCCGGCATCGGGCTCGGCTTTTTTGATCCGCAAGCCTTTGCCGAATACGTCCGCTGCTTCAATTGGAAGACAATCCGCGGCTCGTGCGAGGATTACCGCGCCTGCGCCACCTGCGATTTCGACATGGACGAGGCCGACAAAAAGGCCGGGCGCAAGGTCGCCTGCCCGCTGCTCGTCACCTGGGGCGCCAAGAGCCACACCGGCACGGTCTATGGCGACGTGCTGGCGGTGTGGCGCGACTACGCCACCGATCTCAGCGGCGGCCCGATCGATTGCGGCCATTACGTGCCCGAAGAGGCGCCCGAGGAGACATTGCGCTGGCTGCTTGGGCATTTTGCCGGCTGATTGGAGCCTCGCGCTAGCGCCTTCACGGTTCCGGCAGAAATGTGCCTGACAGGATTTCGTCAAGGGAAAAAGGGCAGGTCGGGGAGAACGCATCGTCGGCAAGGCCGGTCTCGCCGATCGCGTGCGGTCGGGCGATCTTGTAGGCCTGCACCACCATGCCGGCGACCAACGGCCGCAGGCTCGGCGACTCGGCGAAGACCTGCTCGATCTGGAGCCGCTGCTCCTCGATCGTCGCCGACCAGCTCCGCGAACGCGCCCCCGGTTGCTGGCGCCATTTCAGCAGATGCATGATCAGAACCGCGAGCCGGCTTTGCAGCTCGCGCCGGTCGCTGCGGCCCATGCTTTCGATCTCCTCGGCGAGGTTGGCGGCATCGATCGCGGACAGCTCGCCGACCCGCAGCAGGCGCGCTTGCTCGATCGTCCAGGCGTAGAAGTCGTCCTCGTACTGAACCGCGTTTTGGGCCATCGCCCGCCTCCACTCTCGGCCTGGCTATCCTAGCACATCGGCCGGGCGCGGGACGCCGCGCCTTGGCCGTCGGGAGCTTCGCGCTGAGCGCTTGAGCGCTCGCGCGAAACTGTAGCAGTGTGGGGCATTCTCGCGTTCACCTAGCGCAATCAGGAGGGGTCATGAAGATCGGTTTTGTCGGACTCGGGATCATGGGCCATCCGATGGCTCTGAACTTGAAAAAGGGCGGGCACGATCTGTTCGTCTATGGCAAGCGCCGGCTGCCGGCCGATGTGCGCGCGGCGGGGGCGACGGTCTGCGACAGCTTGAAAGAGATCGCCGAGCGGGCCGAAATCGTGATCCTGATGGTGCCCGACACTCCCGACGTGAAAAGCGTGTTGTTTGATTCGGGCGGGGTCGCCGAGGGGCTGTCGCCGGGCAAGACCGTTGTCGATATGAGCTCGATCTCGCCGATCGAGACCAAGGAATTCGCCGCCGAGATCGCCAAGAAGGGCTGCGGCTACGTCGACGCCCCGGTCTCGGGGGGCGAGGTCGGCGCCAAGGCGGCGTCACTGACGATCATGGTCGGCGGCTCGGAGCAGGAATTCGCCAAGGTCAAGCCGCTGTTCGAGCTGATGGGCAAGAACATCACTTTGGTCGGCGAGGTCGGCGCGGGCCAGACGACCAAGGTCGCCAACCAGATCATTGTCGCGCTGACGATCGAGGCGGTCGGCGAGGCGCTGCTGTTCGCCGCCAAGGCCGGCGCCGATCCGGCCAAGGTCCGGCAGGCGCTGATGGGCGGGTTCGCCTCGTCGCGGATCCTCGAAATCCACGGCGAGCGCATGATCAAGCGCAACTTCGATCCGGGCTTCCGCATCGAACTGCACCAGAAGGATCTGAATCTGGCATTGCAAGGGGCGCGCGCGCTCAGCCTCTCCCTGCCGAATACCGCAACCACCCAGGAGTTGTTCAACGCCGCCGCGGCCCTCGGCGGCAAGGGCTGGGACCATTCCGGCCTGGTCCGGGTCCTCGAACACCTTGCCGGCTGCCAGGTCGCAAAAGGCTAGCCGCAGGTCGCTGGGCTCAGGCGGCTTCGTCGAGGGTCGAGCCGGCATCGAGGGTGGTCGCCCGGCGCAGGTCGCGCGGGTGGCCGTCGTCGTGCGGCCGGCCGCGATGCATCGTCGAGCGGTTGTCCCAGATCACCAAATCGCCCTTCCGCCATTGGTGGCTATAGACGAATTGCGGCCGGGTGGCGAAGAGATTGAGGTCGTAGAGCAGGATGCGGCCGTCGGCCACCGGCCAGCCGACGATGTGCGAGGCGTGGGCCGAGAGATAGACGGTCTTGCGCCCCGACCCCGGATGGCGGCGCACCAGCCGCTGCCGCGAGGGCGGATATTTCTCGCGTTCGCCGGGCGCGAATTCGGTAAAGCCGATCTGGCCGCGCGACCAGAGGATGTCGTGCTCGGCGACGAGGTCGGCGATCGCCTCTCGCATCGCCGGGGCCAAGGCGTCGTAGGCGGCGCGCATATCGGCGAATTCGGTCTCGCCGCCGCCCAAGGCGCTCGCCGGCGGCACCGCCACCGCGTGCAGCATCCCCAGCACCACCGGAACCGGCATATAGGACGCGTCGGTGTGCCACAGCCGGTTGCCGAGGCTGTCGAGCCGGCGCCGGTCGTTGGCCTCGCGCAGGTTTCCGTCCTCGTCGAGGTTTGAGATGTCGCCGATCTCCGGATGCTTTAGCCGCCGCCTACCGCCGCTCGCCGCCGAACGGCCGATCTCCAGCGGGCCGAACCGTGCGGCGAAATCGCGCAGTTGCGTGTCGTCGAGACGCTGGCCGCGAAACACGACAACCGCGTACTCGTCGATCGCCCGCCAGATCGCGTCGACCATCGACGCATCGACCCTCTGGGCGAGATCGACGCCGCCCGCCTCGGCGGCAAACAGCGGATGCAATTGGCGCAATTCGAGGCTCATGCGATGTTTCCTCCGGTGCGGCTACCGTCGCAGCATCGCGCCGGAAGTCCTTTTCAGTCTAATATATAATCGCTGATTTGGAGGAGCGCGCGATGTTGAATTCCGTCGCGATCGACAGCCCGGTCGGAGGCCTCACCATCACGGCAACCGCGGACGCCATCGTTGCGATCGGCTGGGATCGCAGCGCTGGAGGCGAGGAGACGCCATTGCTCGCCGAGGCGCGCCGGCAGCTCGATGCCTATTTCGCGCGCCGGCTGAACCATTTCGATCTGCCGCTCCTCGCCGACGGCACGCCCTTCGAGCAGCGGGTCTGGGCAGCGATGCGGCGGATCCCGCAGGGTCAGACGCGCAGCTATGGCGAGCTGGCGATGGAGGTGGGCTCTGGGCCGCGCGCCGTCGGCCGCGCCTGCGGCCGCAATCCGATCCCGATCGTCATTCCGTGCCACCGGGTTCTGGCCCGCGGCGGGCTCGGCGGCTACAGCGGCGGCGCCGGACTGCCAACCAAACGGATTCTTTTGGAACTGGAGCGCGCCGGTCAGACCGGGCTATCCTTCGTCCCCGGCGCGGACGGGCGGCAGTCTCTATTTCCGGCTGGGCATCCGGTCTGAGCGCGAGGGAGGAAACGCCATGGTTCACGCAATCCGCTTCGACAAGGCCGGCGGCCCCGAGGTCCTCTCCTGGCGGGAGGTGGAGGTCGGCAAGCCCGGGCAAGGCCAGGTGCGGCTGAAGCACACCGCGGTCGGGCTCAATTACATCGACACCTATCAGAGGAGCGGGCTCTACCCGATGCCGATGCCGAGCGGGCTCGGCTCGGAGGCTGCCGGCATCGTCGAAGAGGTCGGGCCCGGGGTCAGCGGGCTCAAGCCCGGCGACCGCGTCGCCTATGCCGGCGGTCCGATCGGCGCCTATGCCGAGGGCAGGGTGATGCCGGCCGACCGGCTCGTCCCGGTGCCCGCCGGGATCACCGACGCCCAAGCCGCGGCGATGATGCTGAAAGGCATGACCGCGTGGTACCTGGTGCGCCGCACCCACCCGGTCACACGCGGCGAGACGATCCTGATCCATGCCGCAGCGGGCGGGGTCGGGCTGATCGCCTGCCAATGGGCGAAGCATCTCGGGGCCACGGTGATCGGCACCGTCGGCGACGACGAAAAGGCGGCGCTCGCGAAGAAAAATGGCTGCGACTATCCGATCAACTACCGGCGCGAAGATTTCGTCGCCAAGGTCGGCGAAATCACCCAAGGGAAAAAGCTGCCGGTGGTTTACGATTCGGTGGGCAAGGACACATTCTACAAATCGCTCGACTGCCTGGCGCCGCTCGGTCTGATGGCGTCGTTCGGCCAGTCCTCCGGCGCGATCGGGCCAGTCGATATCGGCATCCTCGCCGCCAAGGGCTCGTTGTTTCTGACCCGGCCGACCTTGAACACCTACACCGCGACCCGCGAAGACCTGTTGACCGCCGCGCGCGAATTGTTCGAGGTGGTGCAGAGCGGCGCGGTCAAGATCGCGGTCAACCAGACCTATCCATTGCGCGAGGCCGCCCGCGCCCACCGCGACCTGCAAGACCGCAAGACCACCGGGCAGACCGTGCTGACAGTCTAGCCGCCGGGACCGTGCCGCGGTCGGCTTGGGTGAGATCGACTTTTGGCCGGCTCGGGCTCGACAGCGGCGACGACGCGCTGTTGTGCCGCTATCAAGAGTGGCGCCGCCTGGTGCGTTGTCGCCCGCCGCCGTGACCGACGGTGCCAATCAGCTGTCGGTCCACAGCCTCACGGGCGGCGGCATGCCCCGAACCCCACGAGCGCTGTGGCCAGCAGCACCAGCGAAGCTAATTCAATTGCAGCTAATGTGACGATTGTCTCACTCGTTACTTCCGTGCACCTTCACGCGGCAGCCGCGATTGACGCCGGGTACGCCGTGTGCACGGTTGCATGGTTGCGGCGGCGCCCCACACCGATCGAAGAGGATTTTCCGCTGACTCCGGGAACCGACATTGCCCCGTTGGCTAACTGATACATAATTACGCATTTGGAGGTGGAGCCATGGCTGAAGCGGATATCGAACTGATCGAAACCACGGCCGGGCAGATTACCGATGTTCTGCGGCGGCTTGGAATCCCCGAAGGGCGTATGGTCACGGTCATGATCGCACCGGACGATTGGCTCACCAAAGCCCGGCAACACTCGCGGCGCTTGGTCATCTCTGCTGGCCTCAGCGATGAGGACATCGACCGCCTGATCGGTCAGGCCCGCGCCGAAGTGCAACCGCTTTTAGGATGAGGCTTGTTGTCGATACCAATGTTTTCGTAAGCGCCGTCCTAAAGGTCAACTCGCTGCCTTTTGTCGTGGTCCGCTGGATCGATCGGCATGGCGGACTGCTCAAATCCGCCGCGACCGAGCGGGAGCTTGTTGAAGTCCTGCGGCGGCCTCACATCGCCGCAGTGACGACCTCCTCCTTTCGAGGCGGGCTGGTGAAAATGCTTTCCGCCGCCGAGCTGGTAACCATCGCTGAGCGCATTGCCGCGTGCCGTGATCCGAAGGACGACAAATTTCTTGAATTGGCTGTCAACGGAAAGGCGGAGATGATCGTCTCCGGCGACGCGGATCTCCTCGCGCTCAATCCCTTCCGAGAGATACCGATCATCACGCCGGCGATCTTCGTCCAAAGGATCGGAGTTTAGGTTAGCATCTTCTCCAACGCCTCCAGGGTATCGGCTTCGCGGACGGGCTTGTCCCAGCGGATGCGGTGGATGCGCGGGAAACGCATCGCCACGCCTGATTTGTGGCGGGTCGAGCGGTGCACGCTGTCGAAGGCGATTTCGAGGACGATCTCGGGCGCTACTTCGCGCACCGGGCCATAGCGCTCGACGGTGTTGTTGCGCACCCAGCGGTCGAGGCGGCGCAGCTCGTCGTCGGTAAAGCCCGAATAGGCCTTGCCGACCGGCACCAAGGCGTCGCCGGCCCAGGCGCCGAAGGTGTAGTCGGAATAGAACGACGAGCGCTTGCCGTGGCCGCGCTGGGCGTACATCAGCACGGTGTCGAGGGTGAGCGCGCCGCGCTTCCACTTGAACCACGGGCCTTTCGGCCGGCCGGCGACATAGAGCGAGTCGGCGCGCTTCAGCATCAGCCCCTCGATGCCGCGCTCGCGCGCGCCGTCGCGCAATTCGCGCAATTCGTCCCAGCCGGCGAACGGCACCAGCGGCGACAGGTCGAGCCCCGCTCGCGGCGCCCGCGCGTGCCAGGCTTCGAGCCGTTTGCGGCGCTCGGCGAAAGGCAAGCCGCGCAGATCCTCGGGTCCTTCGCGCAATATGTCGTAGAGCCGCACCGCCGCCGGAAATTCGGCCAACATCTTCGCGGTCGGGGTCTTGCGGTTCAATCGCTGCTGCAAGTCGTTGAACGGCGCCGCTTCGCCGTCGCGCATAACCAGAAGCTCGCCGTCGAGGGTCACCGCGTCTGGCAGCGCCGCGCCGACATCCGGAAACGCCCGGCCGATCTCGTCGCCCGAGCGCGAATAGAGCCGTTTCTGCCCGCCGCGGGCGACCAGCTGGACGCGGATGCCGTCCCATTTCCATTCGGCCAGATAATCGCGCGGGTCGAGGCCCGCAAGGTCGGCGTCGTCGAGCGGCTGGGCCAGCATCAACGGGCTGAAATTCGGCAAATCGCCGGTTTGCGGCGGCGGGGCATGGCCCTCAAGCCAGGCGAACAGCGGCAGATAGGGCGGTTCGAGCCCGTGCCATACCTCCTCGATGCGGTCGATGCCGACGCCGCCCCATTCGGCGAGCGCCACCTTGGCCAGACGCGCCGAGACCCCGATCCGCAGGCTGCCGGTGACGAGCTTCAAGAGCGCCCAGCGCCCGGTCGCATCGAGCGCGTCGAGCCACGGTTCGAGCAACCGGCCGGCCTCGGCCCGGCTCGCCCCGCTCAGCCGCTCGACGATTTCGGCGAGGCTCGGGACCTGGGTGTGCGCGGTTGCGGGCTCGGGCCAGATCAACGACACGGTCTCGGCGAGGTCGCCGACAAAATCATAGGACCAGCCGAGGAGTTCGGGGTCGACCCGCGCGGCGGCGAGGGCGCGCACTTGCCCGGGCTTGGCCTCGGCAAAGGACAATTCGCCGGTCAGCGCCGCCAACGCCCAGCCGCGCTCGGGATCGGCCTCGCCGGCGAAATATTCTTGCATCAGCCGCAATTTGCCGAGGCGCGACGGGGTGAACAGCAGGGCATCGAGCAAGGCGGCAAAGCGGTTCACTCGTCCTCCTCGAAGCCGCTCAGCGCCAGGGCGCGGGCGCGGTAGCCCTTGGTCGTCGCGTAGTGGACCAGCGCCTCCTCGCGCCCGTGGGTGACCCAGATTTCGTCGGCGGCGACCTCGTCGATCGTCGCGGTCAGCTCGTCCCAGTCGGCATGGTCGGAAATGACCAGCGGCAGCTCGACCCCGGCCGCCTTGGCGCGCTGGCGCACCCGCATCCAGCCCGAGGCGAGCGCCAGCAACGGGTCGGGCAGGCGCCGCGACCAGATATCGGCGAGCGCCGCCGGTGGGGCCAGCACGATGCGGCCCTTCAGCTCATCGCGGGCGACGCCGGTCGCTGGCAATACCGGTCCCAGGGCCACGCCGAACCGCTCATAAAGCTCGGTCAGACCGATCAGCGCGCCGTGCAGATAGACCGGCTCCTCGTATCCGGCCCGCCGCAACAAGGCCAGCACCCGCTGGCATTTGCCGAGCGCGTAAACCCCGACGAGATGGCAGCGCTCCGGGAACAGCGCCAAGGAATGCACCAGCTTGTCGATCTCGTGGCGGTCCGGCGGATGGCGGAAGACCGGCAGCCCAAAGGTCGCCTCGGTGACGAACAGGTCGCAATTTTGCGGCTCGAACGGCGCGCAGGTCGGGTCGGGGCGGCGCTTATAGTCGCCGGAGACGACGACCCGGCTGCCCCGATAGTCGAGCACGATCTGGGCGCTGCCGAGCACATGGCCCGCCGGCGCCAGCCTGACCTCGACCGAGCCGATCGTCAGGCTCTGCCCATAGGCGAGCGGCTGCAAGGCGCCGCCGCCCGCGTCGCCATAGCGCGCTTGCATGATCGCGATGGTCTCGGCGGTGGCCAGCACCCGCCCATTGCCGGACCGCGCGTGGTCGCCATGCCCGTGCGTGATCACGGCGCGCGGCGCCGGGCGCACCGGATCGATGTGGAAATCGCCAGGCTCGCAATAAAGCCCGGCCGCGGTCGTCTTTATCCAGCTCTGGGGCCGCGGCGCGGCGATCGGCATCGGTCACGTGGCGATGGTCGCAGATCGCCTCGATATGGGGCGGCGCCGCCGGCGCGAAAACCGCGGGCTGCGGTGTTGCCGCGGCAGATCGGCGCTCTGCGGCGCTTAGCTCAAATCAGCTGCTCGATCGCGCGGGCGTCGCGGATCACGATCGAGCCCTTGGCAAGCTCGATCAGGCCGGCCTTGTGCCAGACTTGCAGCTGCTTGTTGACGCTCTCGCGCGAGCAGCCGACGATATGGGCGAGCTCGCTCTGCGACAGGTGCAATTCGAGCGCCGCGCGCGCGGGGATCCGGCCGGCCGGGGCGTTCGGCATGCTGCAGCAAGGCCTTGGCGATCCGCCCTGCGAGATGGCGGAACTGCAGGTCCTCGACCTGCTCGCTGGTCCGCCGCAGGCGCCGGCACAAAATCCGGATCAGCATCAGGCAGATGTCGGCGTGGTTCTCGAGAAACGGCATGAAATCGCGACGGTTCAGCACCAACAGCTCGCAATCGGTCATCGCGACTGCGTCCGCCGACCGCTCTTCCCCGTCCAGCAAAGCGATCTCGCCAAAGATATCGCCGGCGCTTATGATGTTGAGGACGATCTCCTTTCCCTCGGGAGAAACCGAACTCATCTTGGCGGTGCCGCGCAACACCGCCATCATGCTCTGGCCTAGCGAGCCTTTGGCGTAGATCTCCTCGCCAGCGGGGTAACGCTCCACCCGCGAATAGGTCAACAGCTTGTCGATTTCGTCTGGGCTCAATTTCCCCAGCAGAAAATGACGCTCGAAAATCTGCCGCTTTTCCTGATAGGTCGGGCCCAACATGACGGTCCCCTGAACGCTGCATCGGCCGCCTCCAGCGAGCGCCTGCGATGCCGCAGGCTCGCCGGAACAAGCGTGCGACCGCAGCCTCGACCTGCGCCGCGGCCGTGACGGAACGATGAATTAACCTAGCAGGGCGTTATCCTAACCGGCCGGCCGATCGCCGTCTCGCCCAATCTGCGGACCCGGGGCGCCGAACCAGCTCAGCAGCCGAGGCAGCATGGCTGAGCGAAACGGCGCGGAAACCCGCTGGTCGGCGATGAGTTTGGGTCGAGCCGCAGCGCTCCGCGCTTCGGGCTCGAGGTTGGCCAGCGCACGGACATGCTGGGCCTCGACCTCCTCGGTCCAGCGAAGGAGCCTCGGGGTTCGCGCGGTCATGGCCGGCCTCCTGGAGGAATGTGTCTGATCCCCAGGATAATTATCACCCGATGCCGCACCGCACTGTGAGCCGCCTCACAGGGCGCCCATTTTGCAGCAAAGTCGTCCCAAACTGCGTCCATGGCTCGGCTCGCGGCCGCCGGCCAGGCGGCGCTGCCTCCAGCCGCTAATCGGCGAGGCTGGAGAGCGGACGGGCGACGCTCTCCAATGGCTGGCGCTCGGCTTTGATCCCGATCGCGAACTCGGTCAGCCGCCGCCAGGATCATCAGCCCGGCGCCGACCAGATAGCCGGCGAAAACCGCGCTGGCGCTCGCCGGTTCCGACCAGCAATGCCAAAGAGCCAGGGCGAGATGACCCCGCCGGTCGCCGTGCCGAGCGCGTAGAAAACGGCGATGGCGAGCGCCCGCGCCTCCAACGGAAAGCTCTCGCTGACCGTCAGATAGGCGGCGCTCGCCGCGGCCGAGGCGAAAAAGAAGATGCCGGTCCAGCACAGGGTAAGCTGAGCGGCGTCGAGCTGGCCTTGGCGGAACAGCCAGCCGACGATCGCCAGCAGCACTCCCGAGAGCGCGTAGGTGGCGCCGATCATCGGCTTGCGGCCGATCGTGTCGAACAGCGGCCCGAGCAGCAGCGGCCCGAGAAAATTGCCGAGCGCAAAAGGCAGGATGTACCAGCCGACCGAGGCCGAAGGCACCGCGTAGAACCGGGTCAGCACCAGCGCGTAGGAAAAGAAGATCGCGTTGTAGAAAAACGCCTGCGCCGCCATCAGTACCATGCCCAGCACGGCGCGCCGCGGATAGTCGCGCAAGATCGCCAGCGCCATGCGCGCCACCGGGGTGCGCGCGGATGCGGCGAGGCGGATGCGCGCGTCGGCCGAAACCGGGGGCAGGTGATCCTGCCCCGGCCCGGCGCTCGATCTCGCCGATGACCCGCTCGGCTTCGTGCAGCCGGTCGTGCAGCATCAGCCAGCGCGGGCTTTCCGGGATGTGCCGGCGCAGCAGCAGGATGCCGAGGCCGAGCACGGCGCCGATCCCGAACGCGGCGCGCCAGCCCACATCGGCGGGCAGCCAGCCGGGCTGCAGAACGGTGACCGCGCCGCCGGCGCCGAGCGCCGCGCCGAGCCAGAAGCTGCCGTTGATCGCCAGATCGGTGCGGCCGCGGAACCGCGCCGGGACCAGCTCCTGGATCGCCGAGTTGATCGCCGTATACTCGCCGCCGATGCCGGCGCCGGTCAGAAAGCGGAACAGCGCGAAGCTCCAGAAATCCCACGAGCCGGCGGTGGCCGCGGTCGCGGTCAGATAGAGGCCCAGGGTCACAAAGAACAGTTTGCGGCGTCCGAAGCGGTCGGTCAGATAGCCGAACAGCAGCGCGCCGGCGACCGCACCGGCCAGATAGGCGCTGCCGACGGCGCCCACCTCGGCGGCGGAGAAATGCAGCACCGGGCTTTCCTGCAAGGCGCCGGCGACCGAGCCGGCCAGGGTTACTTCGAGCCCGTCGAGGATCCAGGTGATGCCGAGGGCGGCGACGACCAGGCTATGAAACCGGGTCCACGGCAGCCGGTCGAGCCGGGCCGGGATATCGGTTTCGATGATGCCGGCGCTGTCGGCCATGGACGCTAACGCTCCGGCGGCGGGATCGGCCGTGCTTGGCATGGCAAGCGGCGCCGGATCCTGCGACCTATATCCCAAGCGATGCGCGTCACCCTGTCTCCGTCGGCTTTGCCTGGCTACGCTCGGGCGGGGACAGCTGCGGCAATGAATCAACCCACCGCTAATTATTCAGGAGATAGCTCGATGAAATTCTGCGCTGCGATCGCCTTCCTTCTCTGCCTCGTCGCGGGCGGGGCGCAGGCCGAGCAGGTCGGCCGCTTCAGCAACGACTGGACCGGCAACGGGCTCGTCGTCGAGGCCTTCGCCGATCCGCAGGTCGCCGGCGTCACCTGTCACATCGTCCATTTCGACCGCAGCGTGATCGACCGGCTGACCAAGGGCAACTGGTTCGAGAACCCGTCGAACAGCGCCATTTCGTGCAGCCAGACCGGACCCGTCGTGATCGGCAAGATCGCGCTCGGTCCCAAGGGCGAGGAGGTCTTTTCGCAGCGGATGAGCCTGTTCTTCAAATCGATCGCGGTGCGGCGCATCTACGACCAGAAGAACGACACTTTGATCTACGTCGCCTATAGCCGGCAGATCAAGGACGCTAGCGCCAAGATGGGGCTCTCGACCATCTCGCTCTACAAGGCCCATGCCAGCTGGGCCGACGGCAAGCCGTAACAGCTTGGCCTTACGTGGCGACCATCACGTCCGAGGCTTTGATCACCGCGAACGCCTCGTCGCCGACTTTGAGGCCGAGATCGTCGACCGCCTCATTGGTGATCGACGAGGTCACAATCACCCCGCCGCCGATATCGATGCGGACGTGCGCCGTCGTCTGTCCCTTGGTCACGGCGACGACCTTGCCCTTGAGCTGATTGCGGGCGCTGAGCTTCATTCTGACACTCCTTGGGGATCGGGAATTGCAGCGGCTCGACAGCGCCCGGCGACGCCGGGGAAAATCCTTTGCCGCGATGCGTCGTCGATCTATCCTATGGGATATGGCGATGCCAGCAGCAAAAGCGGAGCCGCGGATGCCGGATGAACAGGGCTCGATCCTCGCCGAGACGATCGCGACGATCGGCGCCATCCTCGGCCCCGAGCTCGACACGATCGTGGTGGAACGGGTGGTGGTCGGGCTGTTTTTCACCGGGGTCAAGCTGTCGAACGGCAGCGCCGGCGGCTGCGCCACGCCGCTGAAGTCGATCCCCGAGGCGGTGTGCTGTCCGAGCTCGGCGATGGCGATGCCGTTCCCCGGCAAGCTCGCCGGCCGGCGCGCCGCCGATCTGGCGCGGCGAAGCGCTCTGCGGCCACGGCATTCGCCGCGCGGTCGGCATCGCCACAGTCAACGCGCTGGCCGATTATTGCTGGCGTCGCCGCCCTCATCCCGAGGTCGAGCTGTGTCCGGGCGTCGACGCCTTCGACGCGACCGAGATCCGCAAGGGCGACAGGGTCGTCGTCGTCGGCGCCTTTGTGCCGTTCCTCAAAGAGCTGAAACGGCGGGGCCAGCCCTTTCTGGTGCTGGAGCAGGACCCGGCCACGCTGAAGGCCGATGAGCTGCCGTTTTTCCGCCCGGCCGAGCAGGCTGCCGATATCCTGCCGCAGGCCGATGTGGCGCTGATCACCGGCTCGACCCTGGTCAACAATACGCTCGAAAATCTGCTGGCCCTGGCCCGGCCCGAGGCGCGCGTCACCATCGTCGGCCCGACGGTCGGGATGCTGCCCGACGCCTTTCTCGCCCGCGGCGCCGATATTCTGGGATGTGTGCAGATCACCGCACCGGACGCGTTTCTCGATCTGCTCGCCGAAGGTGGATCGGGCTACCATTTCTTCGGCCGCTCGGCGCAAAAGCTGGTGCTTGCCCGCCGCGCCGCCGCCCGTGTCG
>CAWFER010000026.1:0-28831 GCA_963814805.1 uncultured Alphaproteobacteria bacterium
AATCCAAGTCAACCCCGATTAGAATCGGCGCTGCCGATCGCTGGGCCGGTTTTCCGCCGGAGAGATTTCGCATCGGGCGGACCCGACCTCAAACGCTGCCCCGGCGGGCGCGACGGACTGCGAAGATGGGAGCCGGCAGCCCCGCTGTCCAGAGCAGGCGCCAAAAAAAGCCCCTACCCTTCCGAGCCGCCCGCTCAGAGGAGGCCGAGCGCACGCAATTCGGCCAGCATGCGCTCGGGCGGCTGCTCCCCAAGGGTGATGCATCGGCGGTGGCGCAATCGGCCGGTGCCGCGTCTGGCAGCAGGTAGCGCCAGCCCTGGAACGGCCGCCACGACCGCGACAGGGTCGCGACCAGCCGCTGTCGACATCGATCTGGCAATAGCGACGACCGTTCTCCTCACGCCCGCTGCGAAACCCGGTGACCAGCTGCCGCAGCCGGATCCGGCCGCGGATGACCCAGTAGATCGAGCCGCCATCGAGCACCTCGGCGGCGCGGCGCGGATGGTTTCTGGTGTAGACCCAGTCACCGCCGCGCTCGGCCGCCCGCACCGCCCGCACCCGGCGTAAATGCTCGATGTCGTCGATGCCGACGGCGAGTTTCACCAGATGCAGCGCCATGCCGGCCGAGCCCGCTCAGCCCTTCTCGTCCCCGGCCGTCAGCGCGATAAGCTCGGTCCCCTCCTCGACCATATCGCCGACCGCAAACCTCACCTCCTGCACCCTGCCGTCGGCGGGCGCGGCGATCGTGTGTTCCATCTTCATCGCCTCGATGGTCATCAGCGGCTGGCCGCGCCGCACCCTCATTCCGGCCTCGACCAGCAAACGGGTCACCCGCCCCGGCATCGGCGCGGTCAGCCGCCCGCCCGCCGGGTCTTCGCCGTGACGCCGGCCGAGCGGATCGATTTCCACGAACCGCCAGCTCTCGCCATCGATGAACACCGCGATCTCGGCGCCGTGATCGAGCACCACGACCCGCCGGCGCACGCCGTCGAGCACCAGGCCGAAGGTGCCGTCCGGCGCACCGCCGCCGGCGGCCACCCCCGCTCGCCAAGTTGCAGTAGCCACTCCGCCCCCGCGCTGTGGCCTCCACGATGCGGGCTCCTTCAGCGTCCTCGCGGAAGACGAGATCCTGACGGCTCGCTCCGGTCATGCCGCCAGCCCTGGCCGCTCGCCCAAGGCGAAAATGGGTCGCCCGAACCCTTCGCCGCAGCGCCAGGCCGCCTCGCGCGCGGAAAGCCGGGAGAGCGCGGCAGCGGCGAGCGCCGCATCGGGCGCCGGCCGGCGCGGAAGGAGCAGGCCCGCGCGATGGCGCTCGATAAAGCCGGTATCGACCGCAACCGAGGCGAAATCGGGCTCGGCCGCGAGCCGCGCCAGAAACCCGAGATTGGTGCGCAGGCCGGAAACCGCGGTCTCGGCCAGCGCACGGCGCAGCCGCCGCAGCGCCGCCTGCCGATCGGCGCCGCAAACGATGATTTTGGCGATCATCGCGTCGTAATAGGGCGTCACCCGATCACCCTGCCGGACACCGGCATCGACCCGCGCGATTTCGGGCGGCGGCAGGCGCAGTCGGTGCAGCACCCCGGACTGCGGCAGAAAATCCCGCTCGGGGTCTTCGGCATAGAGCCGCGCCTCGATCGCGTGGCCGCTTGCAGCGAGATCTTTTTGGCGCAGCGGCAATTCTCGCCGTCAGCAACCCGCAACTGCCACTCCACGAGATCGAGCCCGGTCACCGCCTCGGTCACCGCATGCTCGACCTGCAGCCGCGTATTCATTTCGATAAAATAAAACTTGTCGGCGTCGGCGATGAACTCGACGGTACCGGCGCCGACATAGCCGACCGCGCGCGCCGCGGCGACCGCGGCCTCCGCCATCGCCTGGCGCCTCCCGGCGGCGAGCCCCGGCGCCGGCGCTTCCTCGATGACCTTCTGGTGGCGGCGCTGGATCGAGCAGTCGCGGTCGAAAATGTGGATCGTGTTGCCGTGCCGGTCGGCGAAGATCTGCACCTCGATATGCCGCGGCCGGGCCAGGTATTTCTCGATCAGCACGCGGTCGTCGCCAAAGGCGCCCGCCGCTTCGCGCTGTGCGGCAGCGAGCGCGTCAGCGAAACCGCCGGCCTCGGCGACGATCCGCATGCCGCGGCCGCCGCCGCCGGCGGACGCCTTGATCAGGACCGGAAAACCGATCCGCCGGGCTTCGTCGGCGAGATGAGCGGGGTCCTGGTCGTCGCCGTGATAGCCCGGCACCAGCGGCACCCCGGCTGCGCCATCAAGGCCTTGGCCGCCGCCTTCGAGCCCATCGCCCGCATCGCCGCGGCCGGCGGCCCGATGAAGATGAGCCCGGCTGCTCGCAGGCCTCGGCGAAATCGGCGTTCTCCGACAGAAGGCCGTAGCCCGGATGCACCGCCTCCGCGCCGCTCGCCCGCGCCGCCGCGATGATCGCGCCGATGTTCAGATAACTATCCTGGGCCGGCGCGGGGCCGATCGGCCAGGCCTCGTCGGCGTGCTCGACAAAGCAGCGCGTCGCGGTCGGCCGCGGAATAGACCGCGACCGTCGCGATCCCCAGCCGCCGCGCGGTGCGGATCACCCGGCAGGCGATCTCGCCCCGGTTGGCGATCAGGATCTTAGAAAACATCCTCACATCCGGAACACGCCGAAATGCGAGCGCTCAATCGGCGCGTTGAGGCTGGCCGAGATCGCCAGGGCCAGCACCATGCGGGTGTCGGCCGGGTCGATCACCCCGTCATCCCACAGCCGGGCACTCGCATAATAGGGGTGGCCCTGCGCTTCGTACTGGGCGCGGATCGGCGCCTTGAACCGCTCCTCCTCGGCCGCGTCCCACCCCTCGCCGCGCGCCTCGCGCCCGTCGCGGCGGATCTGCGCCAGCACCGCGGCCGCCTGCTCGCCGCCCATCACCGAGATTCGCGCATTCGGCCACATCCACAAGAACCGCGGCCCATAGGCGCGCCCGGCCATGCCGTAATTGCCGGCGCCAAAGCTGCCGCCGATGATGACTGTGAATTTCGGCACCGCCGCGGTCGCCACCGCGGTCACCATCTTGGCGCCGTCCTTGGCGATGCCGCCGGCCTCATATTTGCGGCCGACCATGAACCCGGCGATGTTCTGCAGAAACACCAGCGGGATCAGCCGCTGCGCGCACAATTCGATGAAATGCGCGGCTTTCAACGCGCTTTCCGAAAACAGGATGCCGTTATTGGCGACGAGACCGACCGGGTAGCCCCAGATATGGGCAAAGCCGCACACCAGGGTCGGCCCATAGAGCCGCTTGAACTCGTCGAGCTCGCTGCCGTCGACGAGCCGGGCGATGATCTCGCGCACATCGTAGGGCTGGCGCGTATCCTGCGGCACGATCCCGTAGAGCTCCTCGGCCGGGTAGAGCGGCGGCGCCGGCGGCCGCACCTCGACCCCGACACTTTTTACCCGGTTGAGGTTGCCGACGATCCGCCGGGCGATCCCGAGCGCGTGCCGGTCATCGACCGCCAGATGGTCGGTGACGCCGGAGACCCGGCTATGCACTTCCGCCCCGCCCAGTTCCTCGGCGCTGACCACCTCGCCGGTGGCGGCGCGCACCAGCGGCGGCCCGCCCAGAAAGATCGTCCCCTCGCCCTTGACGATGATCGACTCGTCGGCCATCGCCGGCACATAGGCGCCGCCCGCGGTGCACGAGCCCATGACCAGCGCGATCTGCGGCGCCCCGGCCGCCGACAGCCGCGCCTGGTTGTAGAAAATCCGGCCGAAATGGTCGCGATCGGGAAACACCTCGTCCTGCGCCGGCAGATAGGCGCCCCCCGAATCAACGAGATAGAGGCACGGCAGCCGATTCTCGCCGGCGATCTCCTGGGCGCGCAGATGCTTTTTGACGGTGATCGGGAAATAGGTCCCGCCCTTGACCGTCGCGTCGTTGGCGACGATGACGCATTCCTTTCCCATCACCCGGCCGATGCCGGTGATGATTCCGGCCGCCGGCGCCTCGCCGTCATACATGCCGAACGCCGCCAGCGCCGACAATTCGAGAAACGGCGAGCCCGGATCGAGCAGCAGCCGCACCCGCTCGCGCGCCAGCAGTTTGCCGCGCGCCAGATGCCGCCGCCGCGGCCCCTCGCCGCCCCCTTCCTCGATCTGCGCCAGCTTCGCGCGCAAATCCGCCACCAGCCCGCGCATCGCCGCATCATTGCCGCGAAAGCTGTCGGAGCGGGGATCGAGCGCGGTGCTGAGAATGGTCATCCGTGCCCGCACCTTGCCCAAGCGCAACCCCGCCCGGCAAGCGGAAACCAAATCTCGCGAGGTCTACCCGCGGCTGGGTTTGCGCTTTCTCTGGGCCATCTCAAATCCTTAAAAGAGAATTGTGTCGCGCTCGGGCTCAGCCGGCTCGCCGCGGGCCGGGCGCAGGCAGGATCGGCGGGCCTGCCGCATGGGCTTGCCTCGCCCCGGAAATCGGCGCAAACGGGTTGCCATGAGCGACGATCTCGAAACCTTCGACCGCGCCGCGGCGCTGGTCCATGCGGTGATGCCGCCGACCCCGCAATATTGCTGGCCGCAATTGTCGCGGCGGGTCGGGGCCGAGATTTGGCTCAAGCACGAGAACCACAGCCCGATCGGCGCGTTCAAATTGCGCGGCGGTCTGGTGTATCTCGACGCGGTCCGGCGCGCTCAGCCGCGGCCGCGTGGCGTCGTCACCGCCACCCGCGGCAATCATGGGCAGAGCATCGCCTATGCCGCCGCACGCCTCGGTCTCGCCGCGACAATTGTCGTGCCGCATGGCAACAGCGTCGAGAAGAACCGAGCGATGGCCGGGTTCGGCGCGCATCTGGTCGAGGCGGGCCACGATTTCCAGGCCGCCTACGAACACGCCGTCGAGTTGGCCGGGCGCGAGCGGCTGCACCTGGTGCGCTCCTATGATCCGCTCTTGGTGCGCGGGGTCGCGAGCTATGCGCTCGAGCTGTTCCGGGCGGTGGGCGATATCGATGTGGTCTATGTGCCGATCGGGCTCGGCAGCGGGATTTCCGGAGTGATCGCCGCGCGCGACGCGTTGGGCCTTGCGACCGAGATCGTCGGTGTCGTCGCCGCCGGGCGCCGGCCTATGCGCTGTCGCTCGCCGCCGGCATGCCGGTCAGCACCAACGCCGCCGAGACCATCGCCGACGGGCTTGCGGTTCGCGTTCCCGATCCCGCGGCGCTCGAGGTAATCCGCCGCGGTGCTAGCCATATCGTCAGCGTATCCGAGGCCGAGATCCGCGCGGCGATGCGCATTCTGTTCACCGACACCCATAATGTCGCCGAGGGCGCCGGCGCCGCGGCGCTGGCCGCTTCCTTGCAGGAGCGCCAGCGCCTGGCCGGCAAGCGGGTGGCGCTGATCCAATCCGGCGGCAATGTCGACCGGGCCCTGTTCGCCGAGATCCTCGCCGAGCCCGACGCCGGCTAGACCACGCGGCGCCTGGACGCCAGCGCCTCGTCGCGGCGATGGCCGGCCACGGTCGCGGTGACCGCGGCGATAAAGGCGCCGACGATCATCGAAAAGGCGGTGAAGAACGCCAGATAGGCGGCGGCCTTGCGCGCCTTGTCGGCGGCCTGCCGCGCCTTGAGGTTGTCGGCTTTCACTTGCGCGCTGACATCGCCGACCCGCTTGGCGGCGTCGGGCTGGCTGAGCCCGGTGCGAGCGGCGACGAGCTGCGTCAGATAGGCCTGGTCGGCAGCCGGAACCTCGCCGACGGCGAGCCCGTGCGCGATGATCGGGGTGGCCTCGGCCCGCGCCGGCTGCGGGCTGCTGTTGACCTCGGGATGGTCGGTGCGGAACAACTCGGCGACCAGATAGCCGGTCGGGTCGAGCGCCGAGGAGCCCGAGGGCGCGGCAGCGCTGCCGGACGCCGCCGGCGTGGCCGACGCCGCGGTCGTCATCCGCGCCGCCCCGCCGACCAAGGCCGATACGGTCGAGGCGAGCAGCGCGGCGGTCAACACCGAGGCCACCGCCCAGGCCAGAAAGCCGTGCGCGGTGTCGCGGAAATATATTTCGTCGCTGTGCACCGAAACCCATCGGGTGCGCAGCCGGCCGGTCAGATAGCCGCCAAACGCCGCCGACAGCCACTGCACGACAATCAGCCAGATCGCCGCGACCACGCCGAACGTGGTCGCCGACGGGTTGGAATTCGACCAGGGCGAGACCGAGGCAAATCCGAACCCCGCGCCAAGCGCGAGCAGAATCAGGCTGATCGCCGCGATCGCGAACGCGCCGGCGATGATCGCCGCCCACGAAATCGCCGAGACCGGGCTTTCGCCCGGCGCCGATGCGGCCGCCACGAGCCGCTCTTCGCCGACCCGAATTGTCGAGCTTTCCATCGAATCTCTCCTCGACCCGGCTAATGCCACAGCAGCAGCAAAATGATGATGATCGGGATCGGTATGCCGATCAGCCACAACAGAATGGCGCCCATGGCTGCGTCCTCCTGGAGGTTCACTGTCGCAAAACGACAGCGATCTCGCCAGAAACGACAGCAATTGCGGCAATGTTCCGCGCGGATGCTCTAAGAAATGGCAGAGCTGCGTTGCCTGGCAGGCCGCCGAGCAGGCGGCAGCCGGCGGACGGTCAACGATCGGGATCGATCCCCGGTGCTCCCCCCGGGCCGCGCCGCGCGGTCACCTCGATCTCGATCTTCATCCGCGGATCGATGAGGCCGCACAACAGCGCCATCGCCGCCGGGCGGATCTGACCGAACGCCTCGCCTCGATGTTGCGCAATGCCTGGCGCGCCTGCTCGGCCGGGTCGTCGCGTTCGTCATATTCGCGTAATCGAACCCGGTGGCGCCGGCGACAAAGACCCACTCGCCGTCGACGACGGCCCGGCTGTGCCCAGCCTCAGCCTCGAACGGCGAACCCGAGGAAATCAGCCGCCGGATCTTAAAATCATGGTGTCGCTTGTTGCTCTTCCAACCGGCGTAGCCGGGTGTCGAACCGGTTATGCTGCGCGGTCAAAGCATGCAGTTGATCGAGAATGCCGTTAAGGGTCGCATCGTGGCGGAGCGCGATGCTGGTCAAAACGGTCAGGTCCCCACGCGTCGCGCTTTGCTGGTCGCGGATCGCCGCCAATTCGGCGAAAACACGTTCGAACTGCCTGCCAAGGAATTCGAGGGTGACCGTTTCAGCCATCGCTAAATAGGATTGGGGACAGCAAGCCGCGTGTCAACCTAGGCCGTCTCGGCGAAGATTTCGCGGCCGATCAGCATGCGGCGGATTTCCGAGGTGCCGGCGCCGATCTCGTAGAGCTTGGCGTCGCGCAACAGCCGCCCGGCCGGGTAATCGTTGATGTAGCCGTTGCCGCCGAGAATCTGCACCGCGTCGAGCGCCATCGCCGTCGCCTTGCTCGGCGGCGTAGAGGATGGCGCCGGCGGCGTCCCGGCGCGTCGTCCGGCCGCGGTCGCAGGCGCGCGCCACCGCGTAGACATAGGCTTTGCAGGCGTTCATCGCCGTGTACATGTCGGCGATCTTGGCCTGGATCAGCTGGAATTCGCCGATCGGCTGGCCGAACTGCCGGCGGTCGTGGATGTAGGGGATCGCCACATCGAGGCAGGCCTGCATGATGCCGAGCGGGCCGGCGGCGAGCACCGCGCGCTCGTAATCGAGCCCGCTCATCAGCACGTGCACGCCCTCGCCCTCGACGCCCAGCAGATTTTCTGCCGGCACCTCGCAATCCTCGAACACCAGCTCCGAGGTCGGCGACCCGCGCATGCCCAATTTGTCGAGCTTCTGCGCCGGGCGAAAACCGTTGAACCCGCTCTCGATCAGAAAGGCGGTGATGCCGCGGGCGCCGGCATCGGGCCGGGTCTTGGCATAAACCACCAAGGTGTTGGCGACATGGCCGTTGGTGATCCACAGCTTGGTGCCGTTCAGGATGTAGTGGTCGCCCTGACTTGTCGGCGCGCAGCCGCATCGCGACGACGTCGGAGCCAGCCCCGGGCTCGCTCATCGCCAGCGCGCCGACATGCTCGCCCGAGATCAGCTTCGGCAGATATTCGCCGCTTTTGCGCCTCGCTGCCGTTGCGGCGGATCTGGTTGACGCAGAGATTCGAATGCGCGCCGTAGGACAGTCCGACCGAGGCCGAGGCGCGGCTGACCTCCTCCATCGCCACGCAATGCGCGAGATAGCCCATGCCGGCGCCGCCATATTCCTCCTCGACGGTGATGCCGTGCAGCCCGAGCGCCCCCATCTGCGGCCACAGCTCGGCGGGAAAGCGGTCGGTGCGGTCGATCTCGGCGGCGAGCGGCGCGACCCGCTCGTCGGTGAAATCGCGCACCGTGGCGCGCAGCATGTCGATCTCCGGGCCGAGATCGAAATCGAGGGAGGCGAGCCGGGTGTTGTGCATTGCTCGACGCCCTGTCTGGGTTTCGCGATGTGCCGGGCCTGCCGGTCCTATAGCCGCTCGGCCAGCGGAGGGCCACGCCAGCCATTGCGATATTGTGGCAATTGCCGAGAGCCACAGCGGTTTGCGTGTCATGCGCATCCTCCAGACCCGATCTCCACTTCGACACCAGCCGCGCGAGATCAGGGAGATCACCGCGCGACATCGCCGGACTGGGTCGAGCAGTCAGCGGTCGATGGTCGGCCTCTCGACGCGTCTACATTCCGCACACCTCGGCCTCGTTGCTGATCCAGGAGAATGCGTCGCCCGACGTGCGCCGCGATCTCGACGCCTTTCTGCGCCGGATCGTGCCCGGAGGACATGGCGCTCTACCGCCACAATGACGAAGGGCCCGACGACATGCCGGCGCATATCAAGAGCGCCTTGACCCAGGTGCAGCTGACGATCCCGGTCGCCGACGGCCGGATGCAGCTCGGCGCCTGGCAGGGGATCTTTCTCTCGAGCACCGCGCGGCGCCGCACCGCCGCTCGCTGATGTGACCCTGATCGGCGAGGAAATCGCCGTCGGGATGGCTGGCTGACCCAGCGGAGAGCCGCCTCCAGCTAGCCAGCGCAGCGGGTTTCAGGCGTCGTCCTCCGTTTCAGGGCGGCTCGAGGACGCGGAGATTGCGCCGAGGCCGCGATTATAGCGGCGTCGCCAGCAGGGTCGGGATCGCGAAGGTGTCGAGCAGCACCAGCTTGTCGCGGATCTGCAGGCCGCTGCCGCCGGAAATCAGCCGGTCGCGGTAGAGGCCGGCGGCGAACAGCCGGGTCTCGCCTTCCTGGTCGGTCTGGATACACCGCGAACGGCGCCTCGACCGACGAGCCCCTCGCCTCGCGGCGGGAGCAGGCGCGGCAGGCCGATCAGGTGGCGGTCGGTGTGGATGTTGTATTTGTTGGCCTCGCGCAGCGCCATGATGCGGTCTTCGAGCATGGCCCGGCTGTCGCAAAAGATCAGCGCCGCCGGCAGGCCGCGGTCGTAATTCTCGCGCGAGACGACGTTGTACCGGCATTCCGCGGCAAAGAGCGCGAGCCAGGCGTCGTATCTGGCCTCGTCGAGCAACCCGCCATATTCGGCGAAGAGATCGTAGACCGCCGCGCGGTCGAGGCGTCATCGCACCGCACCCGCCGGCTCGATCGCCAACAGCTCGGCGTAGTACGACCAGAAGCCGCGCAACGGCACGTCGTTGACCCGGTAGTCGCGGTCGGAAATGGCCCCGCCGCCGCCGAGTTCGATAATCGTCGCGCGATCCAGGTCGGGCTTCGAGGCGCGGTGGGCGATCTCGATCGCCTCGCCATCCTCCATCGAGACGAACCCGGCCGGGCCGACCAGATTGGCCTGGCGCAGGCGGTGCAAGGTCATCTCCGGCGGATCGTCCTCGTAGCCGATCATCGTCTGGAACACCTCGAACTCGTCGACCCCACGCGGCCGGATCTGGCGGATCGCCAGGCTGTTGCTGAAATCTGCACGAAGACCGCAGACGGAAACACCGAGGTGACCGCGAGGTTGAGCTTGTCGCCGTGCTCGGGATGGAAGGCGACCATCGCCGGCTCTTTCAGCGACAGGTAGTCGTTGCGCACCCGAGCGCCGGCATAGGCCTCGCGGGCGAATTCGGCGGTGTCGCTGTCGGCTTCCGCCCAGGTGATGTTGTGCCGGTGGCGGGCGTCCATCCGGACCCCGCCCACCTGGGTCGAGCGGTCGAGCCCGAAGGTCACGAGAAATTCGTGCAACAGGCTGGCATGGTAATTGTCGCGGGTGTTTTCGGCATAGAGCTTCCAATTGGCGCGGATGCGCTGGCGGTTGTAGCCGAGCACCCGAACCGGCCGGTCGAACAGGCGCCGCAGCTGGGCGATGATCGGCGGGCCGAGATAGTCTTCGAGCGGCTCGGCGTCGGCGGCGAGAGTGCCGAACAGCGCGCCGCTGACCGCCTCGACCCGCAACCGGCGCAGGCCGTGCGCGCCCATGTCGAAGCCGGCGTCGAGCCCGCCCTTGCCCCGGATCCCGCGGCGGAACGGGATCGCGGTCAAGCCGCCGTCGAGCCCGTAGCACCATTGATGATAGATGCAGATGTGCTCGCGCGGCGTTGCCGCTCAGTTCGCGCCGCACCAGCGCGCCGCGATGGGCGCAGCGGTTGACAAAGGCCTGGACCGCGCCGGCCGCGTCGCGATTGACGACGATCGGGGTCTCGCCGACCCAGGTGGCGCGGAAATCCCCGGGGTTGGGGATTTCGGCGTCGAGCCCGAGAAAGCTCCAGGTCGGCCCCTGAAAGATCGCGCTGCTGCTCGCGCGCGTAGATCTCGGCATCGTGGTAGAAGCGGTACGGCACCCGGCTATAGTCGAGCGCCGGCCAGATCGCAGCGGTCACCGTCATCTTCTCAGCCCGCGAGGTGAGGTTCGGGGTCGGCGCGCCATCGCCTCCCGGTCTTGGCCGAGCCGACGACGGGCCCAAGGTAGCGATGCCGACCCCGGATTGGCAACCGGCGTCCTTTCCGCCGACCCGCGCCGCTATAACTAGGCCTTGAATATCGGATGGGCCTTGAATATCGGACGGCGGCCGCGCGATCTTTAATACGCTGCTGGCGGGAACGGGCTCGGGCGCCGAATCCGCAGTCGCGGCTCGACGGCAAGCGGGCCGAGCAACCCTTCAAGTGGGAGGAGACAAGATGATCCAGGCAAGCGGGATCGACCACATCGTGCTGAATTGCAGCGATGTGCGGCGCTCAAGGGCCTTTTACACCGAGATCCTGGGCATGACCGTTTACCGCGAGGATGAGGGCCATGTGTTCATGCATGCGGGCGGCCAGGGGGTGGCCCTGTTCAAGAGGCCCGACGATGCGCCAGCAAGCGGCGGCAACGACCTCAACCATCTCGCCCTCAATGTTGAGGGCGGCAGCTATGAGAGCCTGAAGGCCGAACTTGAGAGAAACGGCGTCGCGGTCGGCGGCCGTCCCGGCGACGACCGCTGCATCTATTTCAGCGACCCCGACGGGCGCCGCCTGCAGCTGACGTTTCGTCGCTGAACCGGCCCGCCGCTCAGCCGAGCCGCGCCCGCAATCCGGCGACGGCGTCGAGCTGGCGTTCGTGGTCGCCGGTGAAGCGGACGATCAGATCGGTGGCGCCGGCGTCGGCATAGCCCTTCAGCCACGCCGCGGCCGGTCCGGGCAGGGCCGCCGAAACAGGCCTGGCGCTTGCGCATCAGGGCCGCCGGCTGGCCATAATAGCTTTCGAGAAACGCGTCGATCTTCTGCTCGGCGCGCGCCGCATCCTCGTCGAGCGCCAGGGTAACGTAATTCGCCGCTGCGAACCGCTCGGGATCGCGCCCGACCTCACGCACGATCTGCCGCACCTCCTGCCATTGCGCGGTCCACCGCGCCAGATCGGGCTCGTTGGCGAACCAGCCGTCGAAATGCTTGGCGGCGCGCTCGAACGCCGGGCGAACCGAGCCGGCGAGCCAGATCGGCGGGCCGCCCGGGCGATGCGGCGTCGGACCCAGCACGCCCCCCGCGACCGGCCAGCGTCCCTGCCAATCGACCGGCTTTCCGGTCCACAAGGCGCGGGCCAGCCGCAACCCTTCCATCATGCGCCCGACCCGGCCCTCGAACGGGACCCCGGCGGCGGCGAATTCGGCGCGAATATTGGCGACGTCGGTGGCGATCCCGGCGCCGAGCACCAGCCGGCCCTCGCTGATCCGGTCGAGGGTCGCGAGCTGATGCGCCAGCACCACCGGGTTGCGCAACGCCGGCAGAAAGACCGCGGTGCCAAGCATCACCTTACGCGTGCGCGCCGCGGCGGCGGCAAGCAGGGTCAACGGGTCGTGGCGCGGCCGGGCCAATAGCGAATCGCCGACCCAGACCGAATCGAAGCCGAGCGCCTCGGCCCGCTCGGCCAGCGCCAGCAGCGGCCCGGTCTCAGGGTGGCCCTGCATGACCGCTTCGCGGGTCGGCAGCAGGTATCCAATACGTGGGGCCATGGTATTCTCCGTCAAAAAGGGGCGTGTTTGCTTGGCTTCGGGCGGTCACGCGGTCGCGCCCGGCGCCTCGCCGCGCGCGGCGATCCGGCGGCATCGCCAACCCGCCGCTGCCGGAGGCCATCAAGGACGATGCAGCAATACGCCCAATATAGCGATCGTCGCCGCGGCGTTGACGCCAACCGCCCAGGTGATGACGCTGAGCTTGCCTTCGACCGCCGAAAGACGGCCGGTCATGACTGCGAGCTGATGGTCGATCGAAGCCAGCCTATTCTTGTAATCGGCCAGCTCCTCGGCAGCATCGCGCGCCTTATCATCGGCGCGCCGGCGCTGATCAGCGCATCATAGGTTTTGGACAGCATGATCGCCACGATCGCGTCCCGGCGCAGGCGAGGAGCTTTGGCGCGCGTGAACGACCGCGACTATTCGGCGCCGCCGCGGCGGTGCGAGAAGCCCTGCTCCTGGCTGGTGACGAATTCGAGGAGCGCCGCGCGGCCGTCGTCGTTCTGCCGGCGGGCGCGCAGGATCGCGTCGCCGATCTGGCTCGGGGTCCTCGACCCGCTCGCTCCAGCCGCCGAGATCGCGGGCGATGTTGGCGTAATTGCCGCCGAGATCGCGCGCCTTGTAGCGCTCGTGCGACAATTGCATCGCGTGGGTTTCGATCGCCATCGTCGAATTGTTCAACACGATCGTGGTGATCGGGATGCCGCAGCGCGCGGCGGTCTCGAAATCGAGCCCGGTCATGCCAAAGGCGGCGTCGCCCATGAAGTTGACGCAGAACTTGTCCGGGGCGGCGAGCTTGGCGCCGATGACGAGGCCGAGCCCGGTGCCGAGCTGGTGCGACTTGCCCCAGCCCAGATAGCCGCGCGGCCGGGTCGCCCGGTAGAACGGGTTCATCTGCTCGCGCGGGCTGCCCAAATCATGGGTGACGATCGCCTCGGCCGGGTCGATCACGCGCATGAACTCCGAGATCACCCGGTAGGGGTTGATCGGATGCTCGTTCGAATTGAGCTTCGCTTGCCAGCGGGCGAGCCATTCCTCCCGCTTGGCCCCGACTTCCTGCGCGACACTGCCCGAGCGTGCCTTGCCGCCGAGCCGGTCGCGCACCGCCTCGCTCAGTTGGCCGAGCACGAGCTTGGCGTCGCCGAGGATGCCAAGATCGGCGGCAAACGCCTTGTGCAGGTCGCGGCTGTCGTTGGTCGCGTGGATGTATTTCTTGCCCGGCGGGAACACCGGGGTGGCGATGCCGTGCCGGGTAAAGCTGCAGCCGACGCCAAGCACCAGGTCGGATTTGTGCAGGAAATGGCGGCCGTGCCCGGTAAAGGTGCCGCCGCCCGGCCCGAGCGCCAGCGCGTGGTCCTCGGCAAAGGCGCTCTTGCCGTCGAAGGTGGTCATCACCGGGGCCTGCAAGAGTTCAGCAAGCTGGCGCAGTTCATCGGTCGCCTCGGCGTAAAGGACGCCCTGCCCCGCCAGGATCATCGGGCAGGCGGCGTCGAGCAGCATCTTCGCCGCCTCGTCGATGTCGCGCGCGTCGCCCTGCGAGCGGGTGGTGCGGACCGGCCGGTGCGCATTCGGGTCGACCTCGACCTCGGCGCCGACGATATCGACCGGCACCTCGACCATGACCGGGCCGGAGCGGCCGTTTTTCACCTGGGCGAAGGCGCGCCGCATGATGTTGCCGATCTCGTGCGGCAATTGCACTTCCTCGACCGATTTGGTGATCGCGGCGTAGCTGCGGCTCGATTTGAACATCGGGAAGAGCTGCGCTGTCTCGCGCGGATGGCCCAGCGGCAGAAACACCACCGGGGTCGAATTCGGAAAACGCGGTGGCGACGCCGGCGAAGGCGTTTTCCGCCCCCGGACCGTATTGCATCGCAAAGACCCCCGGCGGGCGGCCGTTCGACACCCGCGCGAAGCCGTCGGCCATGTGCACGCCGACCCGCTCCTGGCGGCAGATCACCGGGCGGATGCCGATTGCGGCGGCGGCCTCGATGATCGGCGTCGTCGGAAAGCAGAACAGGGTCGACACACCCTCGCGCTTCAGGATCTCGGCGATGACGTTCATCACCTGCATGGCTCATTCCTCCCGGTGAATGGATTTGCCGTCAGGAACGCGGCGCCGGCGCCGAGCCGGACAGCCGGCGACGGGTTGGCGTCGTTCGGCGCCTGGGAAGGCTCGCTCGAACACGCCGCCGCGGGCGTCTAGCGGATCACTCCGCCCGCGTTGCGACCGGCGGAATTGGAGAGCGGCGCGTGACAGATGGCGACGCAGGGGCTGAGGTCGCCGGGGTTTTCCTCGATGCAGGCCGAGCAGCTCGGCCCGGGCGCTGGGGCGCTGCTCACCGCAGAACCCGGCGGCGCGCCGGCGCAACCTGCAAGAAGCACGCTCCAGGCGATCAGGACGAATGAATATCGAGCCATCGAACAGAGGATTGCGGGCATTCATGCGATTGTCAACGCCGGCGCCGCGAAGGACGCTAGCCTCGCCTGCCCCAAGCTCGCAAGACACCGGCGCCCGGCCCTCGCGTCAGGCCGGCTGGAGCACGTGGATGACGCGGCTCGCGATCATCTCGCGGGTCTTGGCGGCGTAGGCGGCCATGTGCGGCGAGGTGGCGTGGGCCCGCAACGCCTCGGGGCTTTCCCATTTTTCGATCACGACAAAGGTGTCGGCGCCGAATTTCGCCTGGATGCCGCCGGCGCCTTCGGCGTCGACCGCGGGCCCGTATTCGATGCAGCCGTTTTCGGCGCGCACCGCCGGCATATTGGCGTGAAACGCCGCGAGAATCTGCTCGCGCAGGCCGGGTTTGGCGGTGATGATGGCGACAACGTGGATCATGGCGGTTCCCTTCGGGTTTCAAGCGATGCGCTCGAAAACGCTGTGATGGCGGCTCGTTGTCAGCGGCCGGATCTTGGTCGCCCAGTCGCCAAAGCTGCCGGCCTTGTCCCAGGCCGCACTCTTTAGCACGTCGGGCGAATTGAGTTCGTAAATGGTCAGATAGCGCTGCATTTGCGGCGCCGTCGAATGATCGAGCCGGTAGCGCGCCGCCGAAAGCACCCCCGGCGCCTTCGCCAACATCGGAAAGTGCTCGGTATCATAAACGCGGTTGAACTCGGCCTCGTGCTCGGCCGGGATGTCGAGCTGCACGACAAAGATATAGGACAAATCAGCTTCCTCCTTTGGACGTCGGCTCAGGCGATGCGCTCGAATACGCTGTGCTGGCGGTTGGTGCTATGCGGCCGGATCTTCGGCTTCCACGCGCCCCGATCGGAGGCTTCGGTCCAGGCCGGGCTGTCGATCACCTCGGCATTGTCGCATTCATAGATCGCCAGGTAGCGCGGCATCGTCGGCACGCTGGAGTGGTCGAGCCGATAGCGGGTGCACGAGCGAACCCCCGGGACCTTGAGGATCGTCGGCACGTGGTCCTCGTCATAGATGCGGTTGAACTCGGCCTCCAGCGCGGCCGGGATATCCATCTGCACGACGTAGATGTAAGACATGGGCTGCTCGCTTCGGTTCGCGGACGCCGCACAGCTTAGGGCAAACCGCCTATCCTGCCGACTGGTTTAACCGAGCCGACGGGTCGAACGAGGCGGCGTCGGCCCTCGCCAGCCGGTCCGGCGCCAACTTGGCCCAGACCGATCGGGGACGATCTTGAATTAGTTAACACCGCGCCCACTTCGAGGTTTACCGGGCAGCCTTCGGCTCAGCATCAGATCCGGCCGGATTTTATGGCCGGCCGCGTCGGCAGCCGATTTGCAACCGCGCCTGAAAACAACGCCGCCGCGACCCGAGGAGCAGAGATGTCGAAAATTCCGCAGGGCGATTGGAACGCCATTGCGGCGCGCTATCAAAACGGCGAGTCGATCAGCAAGATTGCGCGGAGCTACGGCTGTACTCCGCCCGCTATCCATTACATTCTCAAGCGCTCCGGCGGCCGGCTGTCTGAGACAGCCGCCATGGCGCCGCTGGGAGAAGCGCCGAGCCCGGCGCTAGCGGCCCGCGCCACTCCGCTCGACCGGGCGGCGGCGGCGCAACCGGTAGACAAATCCGCGCGCATGACGCTGTCGTCCGGGTCGTCCGGCCTGGTCCGGGCTGGCGCACCCGGCCCGGCGGCGCCGCCGGGCCAGCCGATTGCGCCGGGCCAGCAGATTGCGCCGGGTCAGCCGGTCGCCGAGCGCAGTTCGGGCGAACCCCTGCGGACGCGCGCGACGCCGGCGCCGACCCCGGGCCTGGACAGCGAATTGCGCAGCCGCGCCGAAGCGGCAATCGCGACCTTTCGGTCGAGTTTCGACGCGGCGCTGGCCGAAAGCTCGCCGCTGGTCCGCGAGCGCCTGCGCCAGGCCGCATCGGATCTGATGCGGGTAGCCGCGCGGACCACGATGGTGCTCGATCGCCTGAATGCCGGAGCCGAACGGTCCGGCCGGCTGCAAGACTATCCGCGCTCGGCGCACGGCCCCGACGATTTTGGCAGGCTCGGGCCAGCCTGATTCCAGGCATTCCTGACCCGCACCGTTGCGCCGGCCTTTATCGCGCTAAACCGGGCGAGTGCCTTTGAGCTGGGTGCGGTGCATCAGCCGGCGGCTCGCCGGGTCGAAAGCGTCGCGGCGGTGCATCGCGCAGCGATTGTCCCACCAGATCAGATCGCCGACCCGCCAGTCCTGGCGCCAGGTGAATTTTTCCTGGGTCGTGTGCGACCACAATTCGTCGAGCAAGCGCTTCGCTCTCTTCGACCGCGAGCCCGAGGACATAGGCGTTGATGCGGCGGCCGAGAAACAGCGCCTTCTTCCCGGTCTCGGGATGGGTGCGCACCATCGGCTGATGCGCGCCCGGCACCTTTGAGACATCGGCGACGTTCTCGAACCCCTGATGCGCTTTGCCGCCGCTCGAATGGGTCGCGGCATGGATCATCGTCAGGCCGTCGATGCGCCTTTTAGTCTCCTGCGGCAAGGTGTCATAGGCCGAGTACATATTCAGGAAATAGGTCGAGCCGCCAGCGGACGGCGGCGGCACTTCGAGCGAGCGCAAGAGGCTCGCCGCCGGCGGCACGTCGACGAACGAGCTAGTCGGTGTGCCAGAACGCCTCGCCGTCGCCGAGGCCGCCGATCGCCTTGCCGTCCTCGACGATGTTGGAGATGACCGAGATTTCCGGCGGGATTTCCCGGCGACGGCCCTGGGTCTGGGTTTCGACCCCGTATTGCCGGGCGATCAGCGCCGCCGGGTTGAATTCGAGCTCGCCGAACTGGCGGGTGAAGGCCATGTGCTGCGCGTCGTCCATCGGCTGCTCGCGAAACCGCAGCACCAGATGTTCGAGCCAGGCGGCGCGGATCGCGTCGCGATCCTCGGCAGAAAGCGGCTGGCGGATGTCGACGCCGCGGATCTCGGCGCCGAGCCCGGCTTCGAATGGCGATACTTGAATGGTCATGCGCGCTACTCCGCCGCTTCCAGGGCTTCGACGCCAAAATCGTTGATCGACACCCGCCAATGGATGCGGTCTTCCTCGGGCGGGTAGTCGCCGGCGGCCTTGTGATACGAGCAGCGATTGTCCCAGATCACGATGTCGCCCTTGCGCCAGACATGGTGGTATTCGGCGTCGGGCGACGATCATCCGCTCCTTCAATTCGGCGATCAGCGCGTCGCTTTCGCTTTCCTCGACGCCGACCAGATCGCAGATCTTGCCCGGATCGAAATAGAGCGACTTGCGCCCGGTCTCGGGGTGGGTGCGGATGATCGGGTGGAACACCGGGGTCCAGTCCTGGTCCTCCGGGTTCAGGAGCCGCGACTTGCCGCGCTTTCCGCCATAGGAGAACGCGCCGATCACCCCGTCGAGGCGGTCCTTGAGCCGCTGCGGCAACGCGTCATAGGCGGCGTAGGCATTGGCGAAGAGAGTGTTGCCGCCACGGCTTGGCACCGCCAGCGCATAAAGCTGGGTCGCCTTGAACGGCGCCTGGTTATAGGCGCCGTCGGTATGCCAGCCCTCGGCGCCGCGGCGGTAGATCTCGTCGCGCAATTTGCCGTCGGCGTCGAACTTGCCGACGCCCAGCATGGTGATCTTCGGATGATCGGGATGCCGCGTCGATTTCGACGGGTGCGGCGTCACCGGCCCGAAGCGCTCGCTGTAGCGGATGAAGTCGGGAATCGTCAGGTCCTGGTCGCGCACCACCATGACGTTATGGTCGAGCCAGGCCTGATAGATCGGCGCGAACCCGTTGTCGTCGAGGGTCTTGACGTCGACGCCGGTCACCTCGACGCCGATCTGCGGTCCCATGCGGCGGATCTCGACCATCGATCATTTCTCCCGAATGCAATGGCCTGAAGGTCAGCCCGCGCTTCGGAACCTGTCAACACCGAGAATGGCGATGGTTGCCATGCGCAGGGGCGGCTAATCTCGTCCTCGGGTTCGAGGAGGAAATCATGAAGCTGGTGATGTTCGAGGCGTCCGCGCACAGCGAGCCGGCGCCGGGGCTGCTGACCGGGCGTGGGGTGGTCAGCCTAGCCGGGGTCGTCGAGCGCGGCCACACCCCGCAATCGACGATGCAGAATTTGATCGACGGGTTCGAGCGGCTGCGGCCGGCGCTGGAGCGGCTGGCGGCCGAGGGCGAGGCGCTGCCGCTCGACCGGGTGCGGCTGCGGGCGCCCTTGCCGCGGCCGGGCAAGATCCTGTGCTGCATCGCCAATTACTGGGAGCACGCGCAGCGCGAGGCGCGGCCCCTAAACATGTTCCTCAAAAACCCGGAGGCGGTGGTCGGGCCCGGCGACACGATCCGCCTGCCGGAAATGACCGAGCCGTGGATCTTCATGCACGAGGCCGAATTGGCGCTGGTCATCAAGGGCCCGGCCAAGAATGTCGCCCAGGCGGATTGGCGCAAGGCCGTCTTCGGCTATACCGGGCTGATCGACGTGTCGGCGCGCGGCGAAGGGCGGCGCACCTGGAAGGCCGGCAGCTGGCTCGGCAAGTCGTTCGACACCTTCGCCCCGATCGGCCCCGTGCATCGCCACCGCCGACGAGATCCCCGAGCCCAACAATTTGGTCGTGCGCTTCTGGAACGACGGCCAGCTGCGCCACCACTACAACACCGACGACATGGAGCACCGGGTGCCGGAACTGATCGAGTTCGCCTCGCAGGTGATGACGCTTGAACAGCGGCGACCTGATCGCCTGCGGCACCAATCACGAAGGGCTGGGCGCGCTGCAGGACGGCGAGACGGTCGAGATCGAGATCGAGCATATCGGCCGCATGGCGCTCGAACGTCGTCGACCCGTTGAAACGCAGCTGGGAGCGCGGCGTCTATATGGGCGCCGAATTCGACCAACCCCGAAGCCGTCAAACGCCACCGCCCGCAAGGCGCCGGCTGAAGCCACCTCTGCCGCGCTTTGGGTGGAGCAAGGAATGGGAACCCGACGCCGAGGAGTCTGTTTCCGGTTCATCGGCGGCTGATCGGAGGCGGCAAAATGAACCACACGACGAATGTCGGCGAACGTGGCCTTGCGAGCGAGGAGACCCCTCGGCTGATCGCCTCGGACAAGGTCGAGGGGACCGCGGTGTTCGACCGCGATGGCAACCATCTCGGCCGAATACACCATCTGATGATCGACAAATATAGCGGCCAGGTCGCCTATGCCATCGCCTCTTTCGGCGGCTTCTTCGGCATCGGCGAAAACTGGGTCCCGCTGCCGTGGAAGGCGCTGAATTACGAGCCGCACGTCGCCGGCTATGTCGTCGATGTCGATCGCCCGAGGCTGGAAAACGCTCCGTGCTACGCCTCAACCCATGACCCGGACTGGTCCGACCGCGCCTACGCCAAGGAAATCGAGCAATACTGGTTTCCGCCGCTCTGAGCGGGATCAATTCTGCGCCGATCCGCTATCGTTTCAGAAATATCGTGTCGCCCTCGATCCGCACCCGGTAGACCGGCACCGCCGTTGAAACCGGTCCGTCGACCAGCTCGCCGGTGCGGATGTCGAATTGCGCGAAATGCAATGGGCATTCAATCAGACAGCCGCTGAGCCTGCCGCGCGACAAGGGCGCGTTGCGGTGGCCGCAAACGTCGCGCAGCGCATAGAAGGCGCCCGCGACATTGGCGAGCACGACGCGCTCGCGATCGACCGCGACGAATTTCATCTCCCCCGGCCCGAGATCGCCGACCTGGGCGACGGCGACGAAGCCTTCTGAAACTGCGCTCATTGGCGGCGCCGCCGCTCGCGGCTTCCCTCTCGCCGCGAGCGGAGGGAGGCAAGCCGCGCCGCCAAATTCGGCGGGCCGAAGGGCTGCGTCAGTTCAATTCGAAGCCGAACATCTTGGCGGCGTTCTCGGAGGTGATCTTGCGCAGATCGGCCTCGGGCACGCCGTCGAACATCCGCGACAGGAATTGCTGCGAGCGCGGGAACGTCGCCTCGGCGTGCGGATAGTCGCTGCCCCACAGCATGTTCTCGACGCCGATATAGTCGCGCAGTTTGACGCCGATTTCATCCTCCATGAACTCGACGAACATATTGCGCTTCCAGTAATCGCTCGGCATCAAACCGTCTTTCGACCGCCAGCCTTTGGTGAAGACCGGGCGCTCGACATAGGTAAAGTCCATCTGCTTCAGCCAATGCGGGATCCACGACGCCTCGTGCTCGACCGAGCCGATCTTGAGGCCGGGGAATTTGTCGAACACGCCGGCGAACAGCATCGAGCCGAGCGCATAGCGCACCCAGTAATCGGTGGTCGAGCGGCCGGCGCCGGTCATCTGGGTCACGTCGGTGGTGAACTCGTTGGCCGGAACGCCGTCGCGCGGGGTGGCGATATGCAGCAACAGCGGGTGCTTGAGGTCCTGCGCCACCGCCCAGAGCCGGTTATAGACTGGGCTGCTGTAGGGCTTGTCCGGACGCGGCGCCACCGGAATAAAGGAGCCGACCAGGCCCTTCGCGACGCAGCGCTCGAGTTCGTCGGCGGCGGCGTCGGGATCGTCGACATTGAGCATCGCGATGCCCTTCAGCCGACGCGGATGCGGCCTGCAGAAATCGGCGATCCAGTCGTTGTAGACGCGGCAGATTTCGGTCAGCAGCTGACCATCCGGAATGCGATACCAGAACAGCCCCTGGCTCGGCTGCAATACCGAGCCCCACACGCCGTCCTCCTCGTTCTCGGCGATCATCGCATCGGCGTCGTAGGCGCCCTTGCGGACGTCTTCCCACAGCCCGAGAAAGTCGATTTGCGAGGGGTCCTCGAAGCGCTGCCCGGCTTGCATCACCGCGCCGAGGGTGCCGACCTGCGCGCCGTTCAGCATCCAGGCGTCGTATTCGCGCCCGGTCGGGGTCTTGCGCCGCTCCATTTTTGGCGCGCGCTCGCGGAATTTGGGCGCGATCCGGGCCGTGTACATGTCCGGCGGCTCGACGATATGGGAATCCGCCGAGATCAGCTTATACGCCGCCATTTGAGCCTCCTTCGCTGCTGCCTGTTCGCGCTGCCCTGCCCCCGAAACCGCCTCGCGGCCTATTTCGGCACGGTCAACGGTATTCCGTCCGTCGGAAACGAAGTCAAGGATCGGAGCCTCTCTCAGAAGACTTCATCTGAAGGCGGTTCCGCGCAAAGGACGAACGGGAGGGCACGAATTTATAAGAAATGGGTAGCTGTTGCGGAAAAGGGGGTTCAAATTCGGTGAATGCCCCGGATCGTCGACACAAGATCCTACGACGGGTTCGATCGCAGAGTTGCGAGGCTCGGGCTGACGCCATTGGTCGACGAGGTGAAGGAGCTGATAACAAATTTTGATTTGCGGATCGTCGAAAAAAGGAACGACAACAGCGGCGCAGCCGTGCGCGAAATGCTCGACCGTCGGTTTGCGGCGATACCAGGCTGGACCAAAATTACCACAGGCGGAATCGATTGGACCAAGTGTGTTCACCACAACGGCGCCGAGGTCTGCATTGGTGTCGAGCTGCAAATATCCGCGCGTAGCGATCTTCTGACGAACGATCTGACGCACCTGATGCGGGCGGTCGAGCTGGGCAATATCGATGTCGGGGTAATCGTAGTCCCGGCGGACCGCACGGCGTATTTCTTGACGGACCGGTGCCCAAGTTTTAGAGCGGCATTGGACCACGTCGATCGGGCAAAGGGTCAATTCAGCCCGCTCCTTATACTCTCAATCGGGCATGATGGCGTTGGAGCGCCGCTGCCAAAGCGCGTCACAAATCTGGGAAGGGGTCGGCGGCGGCCCGAGTGATCATTCTGCAGCGGAAGGCCAGTCAGCAAGGTCGACGCTCGGCTCATCGATGAAATCGTCGTTCCTGTGGTGCTCCAGCCCGCGCGTCTCCAGCCGCTCGACAATCTCGGGGCAGAAATCAAACTCCATTCCGATCCATTGCCGATGGCGGCGCTCGCAAACGGCGTAGGTGGTGCCACTGCCGCCGAATGGATCTAGGACCAATTCGCCGGGATTTGTGCTCATTTCAACGACCCGATCCAGAACCTTGGTGGACAACGCGTTCGAGAGACGCTTCCGACTCTTGAACTTCCAGTGGCGGACCGGCGGCACGTCCGTCCACACGTCTTTCAGGTTGACCCCTAGCGGGTTCATAGCCCCGCGATGGCCGCCATAATCTCGGATCTCGCCGCTGCAATGCCGACAGGTCTCAATAGGAGTGCGGATCTTGCGAAATGTCTTCGGTTTGCCCTTTGTCAGGTAAAGGAGACTGTAGTGGGCTGGATATAGCCGACCCGGGATCGGAAGGCAGCTCTTGATCTCAATGGCAATCGAGTGCCGAAACTGCATGTGCAGCTCCTGCATCAGGAACGCGCCGAGCAGGATGTTCCACTTGGGCAGGTTATAAAGGAAAAGCGAACCGCCGGGCGCCAGCACGCGAACACACTCGCCAAGCCAGGTTCGGCACCACTGGATATAGTCGATATCGGCCCGCAAATCGGTAGTTCGACGCCCGTACGTCTTGCCGAGATTGAAAGGCGGGTCGGCGAAAACCGTATCGACCAAATCCACTCGCAATTTGGGCAGGTAGACGAGGCAATCTCCGGCGAAAAGCAGGCCGTTCTTTGTGGCATAATAGGGGTCACCGAGGTCGAGTCCCGGTCCGGCGATCGATGCGGCGTCCATGGTCTCAGTTGCTCCTTTGTGCCCCGGCATGGGCATCATGCCAGTTGGGCGCTCTGGCGCAAGGCATGAATATCCAAGCCTGCTCGAGCCGATCCCGGCGGCGCTCCGATCCGCCGCGCGGGGGCCGGCTGCGCGATTTCGGCAGAGCAGCTTCGCATGACGAGAAGGCCAACCCGCGGTTTGGCGCTCGACCCGGCCTCGAGTTTATAGGACCATCAGCCGATGCTCAAATTTCCGGCATTCGGTCGCGACACCAGGGTCAACGCGCTGCTCGGCGCCGGCCATTTCCTGTCGCATTACTACCAGCTGTGCCTGCCGCCGGTGTTCATCGCCTGGCAGAAGAGTTTCGGTGTGTCGTTTGCCGAGCTCGGCCTGGCGATGGCGGTGATGTCGGCCTCCGCCGCCCTGTTGCAGACGCCGATGGGATTTCTCGTCGACCGCTATGGCGCGCGCCCGTTTCTGGTCGGCGGCGCCCTGACCATGGCCTTGTCGGTGTCGGCGATGGGGTTCGCCACCGCCTATTGGCAGATCGTGGCGCTGGCGATGCTCTCGGGGGCCGGCAACTCGGTCATCCACCCGGCCGATTATTCGATCCTCAGCGGCTCGATCGATCAGGGCAGGCTCGGCCGCTCCTTCGCCTTCCACACCTTCGTCGGCAATATCGGGTTCGCGGTGGCGCCGCCGGCCACGGCCGCGCTGAGCCTTTTATTCGGCTGGCGCGCGGCCTTGACCCTGGTCGGGCTCCTGGGCGTGCCGGTGGTGCTGACGATCCTGTGGCAGAGCCGGCTGCTGGCCGATCAGCGCCGCGAGCGGCACGGCCGGGCCGCGCCCGCCATTTCCGGTGCGCGCCTGCTGCTCGGCCGCTCGGTGTTCATGTTCTTCGCCTTTTTCATGGTCTCGTCGATGGCCGGCGCCGGCATTCAGTCCTGGCTGATCACAGTGCTGCACCGCGCCCACGGGATGCCGGTCGCCGCAGCGTCGACGGCGCTGACCGGCTGGATGACGGGGGTGATCTGCGGCGTATTGCTGGGCGGCTGGGTCGCCGACCACAGCGACCGCCATTTGTTTTTTGTCGTGGTCCTGACCACCGGGTCGGCGGCGGTCCTGCTGCTGGTCGGGCTCGCGCCGCTGGCCCAGTTGGCGACGGTCGCCGTGCTGTTCGCCGGCGGGCTGATGGCCGGGACCAGCCGCACCCCGCGCGACGTGATGGTCAAGGACGCGGCGCCGCCCGGCCAGATCGGCAAGGTCTTCGGTTTTGTCAGCTCGGGCATGTCCCTGGGCGGCGCCATCATGCCAGTGCTCTACGGCATGATCATCGATGCCGGCCGGCCGCGGCTGGTGCTGGTCGTGGTCGCCTCGCTGCTGATGGCGAGCCTCTTATGCGTTTGCGGCGCGCGTCTGCGTTTCCACCGACCGATCGTCCCCGCCGCCGCCGAATAGTCCGCGACGCCGCCTGGCGCCGCTCCGCCGGGCTTGATTGCCCAAAGCGCCCCGGGCTCGAAGCTCTTCACCGCACCCGGCTTCCGGTCGGCGGTCGCACCGGGCCGCTGGATCTCGCCGGATGAGGCGCGTGCGCCTTGCGTTCGGATCCTCTGACGGGTTCTTTTACAAAAATAGCGGGGAGTGCTGCGCCAGGCCGGGTGATTTACCGGCGGCTCGACGCGCTGATCGAAGACGCATACCTCGTGCACGATCAAACCCCCTGATCACTGGATGTCCGCCTGGGTACGCCGGCGATCAGAGGTGTCGGAGGATTTACACGCATCAGGGGTTTGTATCGATCACTTGCCGCTCGACAGGCATATAGTGGTTTTTCGATGGCGTTGATACACACTACTTCGAGAGTGTCATTAGCGTGGCTGAATGGTTAACCCGCCACACGGAACGTCAATCAGTTCACCTATTTGATGGGGTTATCCATGTCGTTGCGCAAATCCCTCACTCTGGGCGTCTCTGCCATCGCCCTGTCGCTGGGCTTCGCCTATGCGGCCGAGGCGGCCGCAGTGCTGCCGGTTACCAACCTCACGTTCAATGCTGACCAACCCGCTAGCCCAGCCGAAGAACTTCTTCACGACCGTGCAGCCGACCGGCTGGTCCATCGGTGCGGCCGCAGAAAACGCGAACTTGATCTATGTCGGCCAGCAAGGCTCCGAAGGCTACTCCAACCAGAGCAACGGCAATATTTACGGGGTTTATGGCACCTTCTCGAACACCGTTCCGGCCGGCACGAACTTCTATCAGGCGGACGGCAATCCGCAGTACGAGAGCACGATCTTGCAGACCATTACCGGGCTGACGGCGGGCACGACATACGAGCCTTCAGTTCCAGCAGGCCGCCAGTCAGCAAATCGGATTTGACATGGCCACCACCGAGCAGTGGATAGTGTTTCTTGGTAAGGGCGGCATCGGAGTGTCCTGCCCGGCGCTGCCGTCAACAAATTGCACGGTTACCGGCACCGCGGGTAATCTGGAGGACTTTTCGACGGTGATGAACACCCCGGCTCAGGGGAATGTTGACTGGAATTCCGTCAATATGAGCTTTACGCCGACTAATGCAAACCTGAGCGGCGGAAGCGCGATCCTGACATTCCTGGCCTGGGGTGATGGCGGCAGCGACGTCAACGAGCCGCCGACGGTGTTCCTCGAAGGGGTCAATACGACGCCGGTGGTGCCGGAGCCGGCAACCTCTGTCGCTGCTCTGGGGTCGGCCTTGTGGGTCTCGGCGCATTCAATCTGCGTCGGCGCGCCAAGGGCAACGCCGCAATCTGATCATCCGATCGATCGACGCGCCTGGACGGGACTCTGTCTCGATCCGGGCGCGAACCTACCGCACCGCCTGCGAACCACCAAATCAGGACGGCGCCTTTGCCTGCATTTCTCGATCCCCAGCATCTTCACGCATTCCTGCTCAGCACGATCAGGCTCGGCGCGTGGCTGCTGCTGCTGGCCGTGGTCTTCCTGCCGCTGGAGCGCCTGTTCACGCTGCGTCGACGGAAACTCCTCGGCAAGAGCCTCGCCAGCGACATCGGCTTCTTATTTCATCAGCGGTCTGGTCGCCGAGCCTGCTATTGACCCCGCCGCTGGCGCTGGTCGCGCTCGGCGCGCACGCCGTTGCGCCGTGGCGCCTTCAGGCGGCGGTCGCGGCCTGGCCGATCTGGGCGCGCGCGGTCGGGGCGTTGGTCGTGGGCGAGATCGGCTTTTATTGGGGCCATCGCTGGACCCACGAAATCCCGTTTCTGTGGCGCTTCCATTCGGTTCACCACAATCCGCGCAGAGCTCTATTTCCTGGTCAGCGCCCGCGCCCATCCGATCGACAATGTGTTCACCCGACTGTGCGGCCTGATCCCGGTCTATATCCTCGGGCTGGTCACCCCGCTCACCCCGGCCGGCGGCATGGTGTCAGCGCTGCTGGTGCTGGTGCTGACCCTTTGGGGCTTCTGATCCATGCCAATTTGCGCTGGCGGCTGGGTCCGCTCGAATGGCTGATCTCGACCCCCGCCTTTCATCACTGGCACCACACGCTGGGCGCGCCGCGGGACCGCAATTTCGCCTCGATGCTGCCATTGATCGACCGGATCTTCGGCACCTATCACCTGCCCCGCGGACGAATGGCCCGCAGGCGTATGGCGATCGAGGCGAAGCTGCCCGGTTCGCTCGGCGCGCCAGCTGCTATACCCGCTGCGCTCGGCGCCGCCGCAAAAGTCCCACCAGAAGCTGCGTCGGCGCGCCCTGCCCGCGCTCAGGAGCGGCTCGGCTGGACCACGACGCACGGCAGCTGATGCTGGTTGAGGCGCCAGCAGGCGTCCGAGGCGGCGCTCGCCGACAGATGGGCGAGGCGCGCGCGATAGAGGACCGAGCGGCCAACGGCGTCGGCGGCAGCGTCAGAGCGGCAGAGCGAAGCTGGGCCGGGGCCTGGGCGCGGGCGCCCTCGGCCACCGCGCGGGCCAGCGCCGGATTGGCAAAGGCGCCGACCTGGATCGCCCAGTTCCGGGTCGGGATCGCCAGCAGGTGAGGTCCCGGGGTCCGGCGCCGCGGGCTCGCCCGCACTCGGCGCGCGCAACCGGTTCTGCGCCAGCAGCATCGGCCGATAGCGGGCGGCGGGTGCGGCGGCGGCCGTCGTTTGGCCGCGATCGGCGGCGGCGGCCGAGCCGGGCCCGCCGCAGAATTCGCGCGGCACGGCCGGTCCGGGTCGAAGGCGGCGTTCGGGTCGCAGCCGTCGGCAGATGCCAGCTGGACGGGCGACGCGGCCTGCTGCGCCGGCCGGCAAGGATGCGTCGGGATCATAGGCGGCGTCGAGGTCGCACCCCGCTGAACGCCGGCGAAGCTAGGGTGCCTGCCAGCCGGCTGCGCTGGGGCGGCCGCCGCCAGGCGCTGGCCTTGCGCGGTGCAGGGACGATCCGGATCATAAGAGGCGTCGAGGTCGCAGCCATTCGCCGCCACCTGCTGCGGCACAGCCGGCGGCGGCGGGGCCGACGCCACTTCGACCGGCTGCGGCGGGGCCGACGCCGCCTCGACCGGCTGGGGCGGAGCCGACGCCACCTCGACCGGTGGGCCGCTGGCCGGCCCTCCGACCGAGGTGCACGGGTGGCTCGGGTCATAGGCGGCGTCGAGGTTGCAGCCGCCGACCCCGGCCAGCTGGACCAAGGCCGGCTGGATCGGAGCCGAGGCCACCGCGGCCTGCACCAGCGAGCTGCACGGATGGTTCGGATCGTAGGCGGCGTTGAGGTCGCATCCGGCGGCCAGGCTGGCCACGCTCGGCGCGTACCCTCGTTGCCGTCCGGCGGAGGCATAGATCGCCCATGGCCCCGACATCGGCACCGCGCCGCCGAGGTTCGGGGTCACCGCGGCCAGGTAATTCAACGTCTCGTTCGGCAAATCGGCCGCGCCGGCCAGATAATCGTCGACCCGCTGCGGGCCGGCATTATAGGCGGCCAGAAAGCCCAGGCGCGCCGTACCGGTCGTACATCTCATGAATATAAGCGGTGCCGGCCAGAATATTGTTATGCGGGTCGTAGGGATCGTCGCCGAGCCCGTAATGCTCCCGCAGCTCCTCGTAAGTCTGCGGCATGACCTGCATCAGGCCCATCGCGCCAACCGGCGAGACGGCCTGCTCCTGGCCGTCCGATTCCTGGTGCATGACCGCCCGCACCCATTGCTCCGGCACCTGGTAGCGCGCGGCGGCTTCGCGGATATAAGGACCCCAGGGATCGTCCGGCGGCCCCGGCGGGGGGTAGTAATGCTCGGGTGCCAGGGACGGACTCTGACCAACGCCGCCATACGGCAGAGAGCCGTACCGGGAATAGCCGCCGGGCTGGCCGCAGGCGGCAAGAAGCAGAACCGGCAACAGGACCAACGCCGCGCG
>CAWFER010000027.1:2500-21093 GCA_963814805.1 uncultured Alphaproteobacteria bacterium
GATCCCTGTCTTCTGATCCCTGTTATCAGGGATCAGTAATCAGGGATCGGATCAGTAATCAGGGATCAGAACCGATGGCATCAGCGCCCGGGCTCGCCGGCAAGGCAGCGGCCGCGCAACAGCAGTTCTGATGACTGATCCCTGTCTTCTGATCCCTGAACGGGGGTGTAGCTCAGCTGGGAGAGCGCCTGCTTTGCAAGCAGGAGGTCATCGGTTCGATCCCGTTCACCTCCACCAGGCACCACCACGGCGGCTCTGGCCTCTGTCATCTGGCCTCTGTCATCTGGCAGCGACGTTCGGAGAAGACGAAGCGGTTTGGTTCCGCGTCGGCCGCTGGCCGACCGGGCGGGTCACGGGTCCTTTCGGGGGCTTGGGTCCGGCCGGGCGGCGGCGGCGGCGGGGCCGGGGTTGATTGAAGGGTAAAGCGGATTTGCGAATGTGACCGAGGCGGACAGCCTCGGGCGCGGGCTCTTGGCCGGTGTGGTCTTGGCCTGCGTCTTGGGCGGTCCGGAGAAGTGTCTTCATGCGAGGGCCGCGTCGGGGTGGCCAGGAGCGGAGCGATCCGTCGGCAGAGCGATCTGTCGGGGCGGAGCGGTCCGGTTTGGCGCCTGCCCCTGTGCGCGGCGGTTGTCCGGAAAGCGGGTGTCGTGACTGGCGGCGACGCCGGGGCGGGGCCCGTTTTTGGATCGAGCGCGAATGAAGGGCATCTGGTGGATGCCTTGGCACTGAGAGGCGATGAAGGACGCGGCACGCTGCGAAAAGCCCGGGGGAGATGCGAGCGATCGTTGATCCCGGGATCTCCGAATGGGGCAACCCACCCCCGAGGGGCAACTCTTGCGGGGTATCGTCTTCTAAATCCATAGGAAGGCGAGGCGAACCCGGCGAACTGAAACATCTCAGTAGCCGGAGGAACGGACATCAACCGAGACTCCGCGAGTAGTGGCGAGCGAAAGCGGACGAGGCCAGTGGCGATTGGTTTTGGTACCGGAAGCGTCTGGAAAGGCGGGCCATAGCGGGTGACAGCCCCGTACGGGAAACCGGGCCGATCGTCCTCGAGTAGGGCGGGACACGAGCAATCCTGTCTGAAGATGGGGGGACCACCCTCCAAGCCTAAGTACTCCTCAGTGACCGATAGTGAACCAGTACCGTGAGGGAAAGGTGAAAAGCACCCCGACGAGGGGAGTGAAACAGTTCCTGAAACCGGATGCCTACAAGCAGTCGGAGGTCCAGTGGCCAGTAATCAGGGATCAGGGATCAGAACCGATGGCGGCGACGCCGTCGGCTGCCCGGCGAGGCGAGAGCCTGGCAATGGCAGTTCTGATGACTGATTACTGATGCCTGATCACTGAACTGACGGCGTACCTTTTGTATAATGGGTCAGCGAGTTGGTCTTGGCAGCAAGCTTAAGCCGCTAGGCGTAGGCGCAGCGAAAGCGAGTCTTAACTGGGCGTCGCATCCGGGAAACCGGAGCACAGTTGCCGGGATCAGACCCGAAACCGGGTGATCTAGCCATGGGCAGGTTGAAGGTGCGGTAACACGCACTGGAGGACCGAACCCACTACTGTTGCAAAAGTAGGGGATGACTTGTGGTTAGGGGTGAAAGGCCAATCAAACCCGGAAATAGCTGGTTCTCCGCGAAATCTATTGAGGTAGAGCGTCGATCGATCGCCGCCGGGGGTAGAGCACTGGATGGGCTAGGGGGGCGCGAGCCTTACCAAACCCAACCAAACTGCGAATACCGGCGAGCGCAGGTCGGCAGCCAGACGGCGGGTGCTAAGGTCCGTCGTCGAGAGGGGAACAGCCCAGACCGCCAGCTAAGGTCCCCCAGTCGTGGCTAAGTGGGAAAGGATGTGGGACGGCCAAGACAACCAGGAGGTTGGCTCAGAAGCAGCCATCCTTTAAAGAAAGCGTAATAGCTCACTGGTCTAAACCTAAGCCGTCCGGCGCCGAAAATGTAACGGGGCTCAAGCCACGCACCGAAGCTGCGGGTGTTCAGAAGACAGGGATCAGGAATCAGGTATCAGAAATGAGCGAGTGGGCACGGCGGTTCGAAGATCTCGAGGTGTTCGGGCGGGCCTATCGGCTGTCGCTGGAAGTGCATCGAGCCAGCCTCGAACTGCCGCGGATCGAGCAGTTTGCCCTGGCGGATCAGATCCGTCGGGCGCCGAAATCGATCTGCGCCAACCTGGCCGAGGGGTTTGGCAAGCAGCGTCAATCGCGTTCCGAGTTTCATCGCTTTGTGGCGATGGCGATCGGTTCGGCCGACGAGATGCAGGTGTGGACGCTGTATTGTCGAGACCTTGGATATATTGGTGGCGAGGTGGCCGAGCGCTGGCGGGCCGAATATCGTGACGTTGCCCGCATGTTGCAGGGCCTGTCGCGCCGCAGTTCTGATCCCTGATGCCTGATCCCTGTCTTCTGGACGCGGTAGCGGAGCGTTCCGTAGGCCGGCGAAGCCGTCGCGCGAGCGGCGGTGGAGGCATCGGAAGTGCGAATGCTGACATGAGTAGCGTAAATGCGGGTGAGAACCCCGCACGCCGAAAGTCCAAGGGTTCCTGCGCAAGGTCAATCCGCGCAGGGTTAGCCGGGCCCCTAAGGCGAGGGCGACAGCCGCAGCCGATGGGAAGGGGGTTAATATTCCTCCGCCTGCCGAGCGTGACGAAGACCGAAAGCCGTTTCCTCTTACTGGATTGAGGGGGCGGCCTGGGTCTTCCGGGAAACAGCGCCGGCGACATAGACCGTACCCCAAACCGACACTGGTGGACTGGTAGAGCATACCCAGGCGTGTGAGAGAACGGTGTTGAAGGAACTCGGCAAAATGCCCCCGTAACTTCGGGAGAAGGGGGCCCTGCTCCTGGGCAACCAGGGGTGGGGGGCACAGAGGAGGGGGTGGCGACTGTTTACTAAAAACACAGGGCTCTGCGAAGTCGCAAGACGACGTATAGGGTCTGACGCCTGCCCGGTGCCGGAAGGTTAAGAGGAGGGGTGCAAGCTCTGAATCGAAGCCCCGGTAAACGGCGGCCGTAACTATAACGGTCCTAAGGTAGCGAAATTCCTTGTCGGGTAAGTTCCGACCTGCACGAATGGCGTAACGACTTCCCCGCTGTCTCCAACACCGGCTCAGCGAAATTGAATTCTCCGTGAAGATGCGGAGTTCCCGCGGTCAGACGGAAAGACCCCGTGCACCTTTACTACAGCTTTGCAGTGGTGTTAGGGATGGTGTGTGTAGGATAGGCGGGAGCCTTTGAAGCCCTGGCGCCAGTTGGGGTGGAGGCAACCTTGAAATACCGCTCTCACGATCTCTGGCATCTAACCGCGGCTCGGCGATCCCGGGTCCGGGACCCTGCATGGCGGGTAGTTTGACTGGGGCGGTCGCCTCCCAAAGAGTAACGGAGGCGCGCGATGGTGGGCTCAGGCTGGTCGGAAATCAGCTGTCGAGTGCAATGGCACAAGCCCGCCTGACTGCGAGAGCGACGGCTCGAGCAGAGACGAAAGTCGGCCATAGTGATCCGGTGGTCCCACGTGGACGGGCCATCGCTCAACGGATAAAAGGTACGCCGGGGATAACAGGCTGATGACGCCCAAGAGTCCATATCGACGGCGTCGTTTGGCACCTCGATGTCGGCTCATCGCATCCTGGGGCTGGAGCAGGTCCCAAGGGTATGGCTGTTCGCCATTTAAAGCGGTACGTGAGCTGGGTTTAGAACGTCGTGAGACAGTTCGGTCCCTATCTGCCGTGGGTGTTCGAGACTTGCGAGGCGCTCTCCCCAGTACGAGAGGACCGGGAGGGACGCACCTCTGGTGGACCGGTTGTGGCGCCAGCCGCAACGCCGGGTAGCTAAGTGCGGCCGGGATAACCGCTGAACGCATCTAAGCGGGAAACCCTCCTCAAAACCAGGTCTCGTCGAGAGCCGTGGAAGACCACCACGTCGATAGGCCGGAGGTGGACGCGGAGCAATCCGTGGAGCTGACCGGTACTAATCGCTCGAACCCGCTCGATCCGAACGCTGTCCTCAGGGACCAGCCCGGACCACCGTCCGCGTGCAGCGGCAAGCGCCAACGCACCGACCCGACGACCCCAAGAAGACACTTCCCCTCTCACATTCGCGAAATCCCGCCTTCCGGACCCCCCGGAACCCACCGGTCCTTCAGGGAGGACCGTGGGCCCCGGATCATCCCCGGACTTGATCCGGGGACCGGGGGCTCCATTCGACCAAGTCCGGCGCGCCAAATGCGCACCGGGGTCTCCCATGCCAAAACCAGGGAGGTTTGGCCAGCCTGGTGGCCACAGCGAGGGGCCAAACACCCGATCCCATCCCGAACTCGGCCGTGAAAACCCTCAGCGCCGATGGTACTGCCGCTCAAGCGGCGGAAGAGCAGGTCGCCGCCAGGCTCGCCAAACCCCCAACCCAATCAACCCCAACCCCGACCGTCGCCAGACCCGGCGCGCCCGGCGCCCCGCCGGTCGAACCACGCCCCCGGTCCCCGGATCAACGCCGCGGACGATCCGCGGGCCCCCACACACCAAACCCACCGCGGGGTGGAGCAGCCCGGTAGCTCGTCAGGCTCATAACCTGAAGGTCGCAGGTTCAAATCCTGCCCCCGCAACCAAACCCCAAACTCCGCCCCAAGCCACCAAGCCACCCCGCAAGGTTGCCGGCCGTGGTCATGGCGATCGCCGGGATCCGCCCGGTGCGCTCCCGCGCGCCTCACCGACGCCCAATTCTCCGCCGACAAGCCGGCATCGCCGGCCGATCATGCCAATTGCCGGCCGCCAGTGGCCGATCAACCCGCGCGTCAGCCTCTGGCGCCCCGGCACGTCGGAGGCGCCGTCCCTGCCGATGCTTCGTATTCCCGCTCTGATCGCTGTCCTTGCAGCCCTCGTCGGGTTGGCCGGGTGCGCAAGCTATCGCCCTCGGCCGCTGTCCCGCGGCGCCGATCTGGCGCCGAGCCTCGCCGCACTCGATGCCGCGTTTCCGATTGCAGCCGGCAACCGATCGCGCAGGATCGCTGCAAAGACTGCCGCAAATCCCGTCGCCGCGCATCGCCACCCCGATCCCCACCCGAACGGAGCACAACGCCCAAATCCGGCAACCCTTTTTCAGCACCCTGCTAGAAAAAGGAGGATTGAAGCCCTTAAAGCTCGCATGGATGCGCCTGGTTGAAATTCGCAGGAACATGAGCCCGTCGCGGCAATTTTCATGAACCGCCAGGGCGCGCGCCTTTGACGGCCCCACGCTCCGGGCGGGTCGAAAGTCGCGGAGTACGCGTATTTTGCAACTGAATCAGAAGTGAGCGAGACGAGCAGATTGCGAATTGCAGAGATCAGGCACGCAAGGCCGCCGCGCTGTGCGCCTCTCCGGGGTCTCGACTTATAATGATGCCCACCATAGCATCGAGCGCCAATCGCGGAGGCAGCGGCGATGCCCGACGACCATGCTCATTCCCACACCGATACGCCCGGCTCGGCATTGTCCGAGATGCAGGTGCGGGTGCGGGCGCTCGAGACCATTCTGACCGAGAAGGGCTATGTCGATCCGGCCGCGCTCGACCGCATCGTCGAGGCGTTCGAGACCAGGATCGGCCCGCATATCGGCGCCCGCATCGTCGCGCGCGCCTGGGCCGACCCGGAATTCAAGCGCCGGCTCTCGCCGACGCGACCGAGGCGGTCAATTCGGCTGGCCATGCGAGCCCGGTCGGCAGCCATCTGATCGCGGTCGAGAACACCCCGCAGACCCATAACATCGTCGTCTGCACGCTGTGCTCGTGCTATCCGTGGGAGGTGCTGGGGCTGCCGCCGGTCTGGTACAAATCGGCGGCCTACCGCTCGCGCGCGGTGATCGACCCCAAGGGCGTGCTCGCCGATTTCGGCGTGACCCTGCCGCCCGAGACCGCGGATCCGCGTCTGGGATTCGACCGCCGAGACGCGCTTTCTGGTGGTGCCGATGCGGCCCCGCCGGCACCGAGGGCTGGAGCGAGGAGCGGCTCGCCGCGCTCGTCACCCGCGACAGCATGATCGGCACCGGCCTCGCCGGCGCGCCGCACGAGACCGCCCCGGCATGACCAATTCGATCCACGACATGGGCGGCATGCACGGCTTCGGGCGCGGTCGAGCCCGAGCCGAACGAGCCGCCGTTTCACCAGCGCTGGGAAGGCCGCGTGCTGGCGATGCAGCGGGCGATCGGCTTCACCGGGCTGTGGACGATCGACGGCGGCCGCGCCTCGCTCGAAGCCCTGCCGCCGCTCGACTATCTCGGCTCGTCCTATTACCGGCGCTGGTTTCTCGGCCTCGAGAACCGCGCTGCTGCAGCGCGGCCTCGTCGGCGCGGACGAGATCGCGGCCGGCCATTCGCTGCGCCCGGGCGCCACGCTGCCGCGCACCCTGACCCAGGCCGATGTCGAGAAAACCCTGACCCGCGGCGACTTCGCCCGGCCGACCAACAGCCGGGCGCGCTTCGAGCCGGGCGACCGGGTGCGCACCCGGAACCTCAATCCCGCGACCCATACCCGCCTGCCGCGCTATGCCCGCGGCAAGACCGGCACGGTCGAGGCGGTCCGCGGCTGTCACGTCTTTCCCGACACCGCCGCGATCGGCGCCGGCGACGACCCGCAATGGCTCTACGCGGTGGTCTTCCCGGCGCGCGAATTGTGGGGCGAGGCGGCCGACCCGGCGATCACCGTCTCGATCGAGGCCTTCGAGCCCTATCTGCGATACCCGGCATGAGCGCCCCGGCATGAGCGCTGTCGACCGGCTCGCCGCGGCGGTCCCGGGCCTGCCGCGCGGCCCCGACGGGCCGGTGTTCCGCGAGCCGTGGGAGGCGCACGCCTTCGCCATGGCCCTGGCCTTGCACGAGCGCGGCCTGTTCACCTGGGCCGAATGGGCGGCGACCCTCGCCGACGAGATCAAGCGCGCCCAGGCAGCGGGCGACCCCGACACCGGCGACACCTATTACCGTCACTGGCTCGCCGCGCTCGAACGCCTCGTCGCCGAAAAGGGCCTCGCCGATCCCGCCGCCCTGGCGCGCTACCGCGACGCCTGGGACCGCGCCGCCGGGCGCACCCCGCACGGCGCGCCGATCGCGCTCCAGCCCGAGGATTTCGCACCAGGGCATCCGGGCGGCTGAACTAAGACGGGGATCCGACGATCACCGTCCCCAGCATCCCATCGCCCTCGTGATGAATGCAGAAGTAATGATAGGTGCCGGGGATCTCGAAGGTGCGCGTATAGATTTGGCCGGCCGGGATGTCGCCGGAATTGAACGCCGGGGCGCCCGCCGGCAGCATCGAGTCTCTGCGGCTTCTGCGCCAGCTTCGGGTCGTCGGTGACGGTGTGAGTGATCAACGAGGTATTGCGCCATTCGACGGTATTACCTGGCCGGATGGCGATCGTCTGTGGACTGAAGCTCTCGAACCCCAGGTCGACGATGGCCTGCGCGCTCGACGGCGGCGGTCCGTGCGCGGGTCCGCCGAGCCCGCATCCGCCGAGCCCGAGCACCAGCAGCGCCGCTGCAAACCATCCTCGACCAGCCGCCCCCGGTTTTCTCCGCGGTCGGATCACGCTATCCGCCTTCGAACTGGGGATGAAGGAGACTTCGCTGCCATGGGCGCCACGGCTAGCGGGGTGCACCAGCGCTCACAGGTGGGCGGCCGGGAAGAGCTTCAGCACCGCCAGGATCATCGCCACCTGGGCGAACCCGACCCGACCACCCACTTGACCAGCTCGGCCTTGATATCGACCATCTCGCGCCGCAAATCGGCGATGTCGATCTTGGTCGCGATATTCGACAGATCGATATCAACCGCTTGTTTGACCGCTGCGGTCAGCGCTTCGGCCTGGGCATCGGTAAACCCGGCCGCCGTCAGGCTTTTGACCGTCTCATGCGTATCGAGGGCGCTAATCATCGGCCTGCGGGGGTCGCCAATAGCGACATGCTACTCCCTTCGAGCTTCGGAATAAAGAAGACTTCGGCACCCTGGCGCAGCGGGCGGAGGTAGCCGACTATCGCCCCGCGATCGGACGAACCAAGTCTGGCATACGCTGGGATGGCGCGCCCCAAATCGACTTCAACTTCTCTCCCCTCGTTACCATATTGTGACACGCTTTTAATCATTTTGCTGGCAGGGAGGCAAGCAATGGTGACCCCTAGGGTTTCACCGAACCTCGTTTTCGATGACATTATCAAAGTCGCGAAGGGAGCGACGCGAGAGTTTTTAGCTGACGTAGGGGCCCAAGCTCAGGCGCGCATCAAGCAATGGCGGTCAGATCTAAGAGCGCAGGTGGGCCAGCAAGGATCGCTGGACGTGAGCAAAGCCAAACTGAAACTCCTCCAGAATCTTGAAGTTGGCAAATGCGAGCCCGAACCCCGGAGTTCGCACTGAAGAGCGGATCGTGTTCCAATATGCGATCGATGCAATGGACCTGGAAGGGGCAGAACCAATCCGTTTGACTTTGCGGCGTATCGACGGGACGATGGTCAGCAACTGCCTCGCCTGGACGCTCAGCGGCTCGATTGAACCGTTGTTTGAGACACAAGTCGAGCTAAATTGGGAATGGATTCCCGGTGAGAATCCGCAGCGTTCACTGCGCGCTCCCAGGCGTGACCGGCTCGGTCCCACAAGTCGAAGCCGATGAGTTATGAGCATCGAATGTTATCGTTACCTCGTGGAAATGGCAGCCGTTCACGGGCCTAGGACAAGCAATCGGGAACAAGAATAATAGGGAAGCTGCCGGAATGGTATGGAAATCCATAGGATCTGCCGTGGGAGCAAGGGCTGTTCGAGCAGCTGACGAAGGTACTTTTAGAATGCGCCGGTTGAATTGAACTGAGCGCGCATCCGTGTTACGAGGAGGCGACACAGCCGGCGCGCGGGACTGCAACCGCCGCAACGGGTATTGCGCGAACCCACCTAATATCTCCACAATGAGGATGTAGAGGTATCAGAAGCCGCAGCTCGCGGACTTGTTGAGGCAGTCTGCTAATGCGGGCTTTAAGGGCAAAGTGGCAGCCTTTTTACGTGCGGTGGCAAGCATAAGGTCCGCGTCGTGCTTAGCGTTAACTCGTGTCGATTCCAGAAGGGCGGTACATTCATTTTTGCTAAGATCGCAGCTCAAAGATACCCCTGAAACCGGTCCGTTCCAATTATATGAGCCCTTCGGTTGTTGAAATTTCTTTGCTTCACCGAACTGCGCCGAGAAGACAGCCTTCATGGCAGGCGGAATGTCAACGCCCCTGTTTGACGTAATATATGCGCCATAGAAGATACCACGGTAGAATTCATATTGAACTTGATCTAGAGGAACGCCGCCTAGTACCATGTGGTCACCAGAGCGCTCGTAGAACAATTCCCCCGGCAGCCCGTGTTCGACCAATGTCATCTGGTCCTGCACCGTCGAGAATGGCGCGCCCCATTTGATCCCTCGAAAGCCATCTGGTTCATTCTGAAACAAATCCGGCGGTTGGTAGAGCGGATTTTTGGTCTCACTCTTTTCTTTTTTAGTTTCGTCTGCGCCGAGTTTTTTCTGTGCATCAAACTCATTTCTCTCGCTCTCCGGCAATTTTGCCATCCCGTGATCGAAGCAGGCTTGGTATTCTTTTTCCGCAACTGGCGCACATTTCTCCAGGACAGATAGCGGAGTCCAGAGGGCAAGAGCATGCGCGAAATCCGACCCGACGATCGACAGCGCATATGCGGCAGCAACCATGCCAGCGGCCACAGCGGCGCGCGAAATATCCATTGTGGCTTCCTTTCGATTTCCGCCAGTCCCTGGAGGTGATTCGGAGCCGATCAGGCCAGCCAGCCCCGGTTGATACAAGGGAGAAGCTCGGAGGGCCGCGAGGTATTTTTCTTCTTAATCACGGCGCAGGAACGGCGGTTCGAGCGGACTGCTATCCGCCTTCGAGCTTGGGGATGAAGAAGACTTCGCTGCCCTGGCTGCAACGGCTGGAGATAGCCGACCTCGTGGATCTCGCCATCGATCGCGACCGTGGTTTCCTCCTCCAGATGCTCGCCGAGCCCGGGATAGAGCCGGTCCAGTTCCTTGATCACGCCGCGCAGGCTTTTCGCCTCGACTGGAATTCGCGCACGCCGCCGGTGTAGCGGCGGCTGAACCCGCCGGACAAAACCACCCGCGCAGTGGTCCCGGCCATGCTCCCACTCCTCGCATCAGATGTCATTGCGAGCGCAGCGAAGCAATCTCATGCCGTTCTCGCGCGGTCGTTCGTGGCATCGAGATTGCTTCGTCGCTCCGCTCCTCGCAACGACAGAGCCGGATAATAGGGGCCTCGTAACTAGTCCCCGGCGCCGGCGTCCAGGGCGGCGCGCACCTTGGGCGGCGACATCGGCAATTCGGTCAGCCGCCGGCCGATCGCATTGTCGATCGCGTTGGCGATCGCCGCCATCGGCGGGCAGATATTGACCTCGCCGACCCCTTTGGCGCCAAAGGGATGGGCCGGGTTCGGCACCTCGACCAGCACCGCCTCGATCATCGGCACGTCGGAGGCGACCGGACAGCGGTAATCGAGGAAGCCGGCATTATCGAGCCGGCCGGCCTTGCGGTCGTAGATGTATTCCTCGTTCAACGCCCAGCCGATGCCCTGGGTGACGCCGCCCTGGATCTGCCCTTCGACATAGGAGGGATGGATCGCCTTGCCGACATCCTGCGCCGCGATAAAGCGCAGCACCGTCACCTTGCCGGTCTCGGGATCGACCTCGACATCGCAGAAATGGGTCGCGAAACCGGGCGCCTGGCCGCCGGCATTGACCGAGGCCTGGGCGCCGATCGGGCCGCCGGTCAGCGCCTTCTTGGCGGCGAGTTCCTTCAGCGACAACGGCGCGAAATCGCCGACATTGGTGCTGGCGGGTTTGGCGTGGCCATCCTCCCAGACGACGCCCTCGACATCGACATCCCAGATCACCGCCGCCCGCTGGCGCAATTCATCGACCACCTTCTTGCTGGCGTCGACCACCGCCATGCCGGTGGCAAAGGTGACGCGCGAGCCGCCCGTCACATGGGTGTAGCCGATCGAGGCGGTGTCGGCGACGATCGCCCGCACTTGGCTATAATCGACCCCGAGGGTCTCGGCCGCCATCAATGCCATCGAGGCGCGCGAGCCGCCGATATCGGGGCTGCCGGTGGCGACGATGACGGTGCCGTCTTCGTTGATCTGCACCGTGGCGCTCGATTCGCCGCCGCCGTTGAACCAATAGCCCGAGGCGACGCCGCGGCCCTGGTTCTGGCCCCAGCTTCGTCTGGTATTGCGGGTGGTTGATCAACGCCTCGAGCGTTTCGACACAGCCGCCATGGGCCATCTTCGGCCCATAGATCATCGTCGTCCCCGGCCGCGCCGCATTTTTGAGGCGCAATTGCAGCGGGTCCATGCCGATCTTCTTGGCCAGTATGTCGAGCACGCTTTCGACCGCAAAGGCCGAGATCGGCGAGCCCGGCGCGCGGTAGGCGGCGGCTTTCGGCCGGTTGCACACCACATCATAGCCGACCGAGCGCGCGTTGGGGATGTTGTAGGGGGCGAAGGCGCACAGGCACGCATTCATCACCGGCGAGCCGGGGAAGGCGCCGGCCTGGAATTTGAAGATGCCGTCGGCGGCGGTGAGCGTGCCGTCCTTTTTGATGCCCGATCTTGACCCACATCGAGGCGCCCGAGGTCGGCCCCGAGGCTTTGAACACCTCGTCGCGGCTCATCACGATCTTGACCGGTCGCCCGGCCTTCTTCGACAGCGCGGCCGCCACCGGTTCGAGATAGACCACGGTCTTGCCGCCGAACCCGCCGCCGATCTCGGCCGGGTTGACCCGCACATCGCCGACCGGCATGCCGAGCAGCTTCGCGGTCAGCGCGCGGACCACGAAATGCCCCTGGCTCGACGCCCAGATCTCGGCCTGGCCGTCGGCCTCGACCTTGGCGATCGTGGCGTGCGGCTCGATATAGGCCTGGTGCACCGCCGCGGTCTTGAATTCCTTCTCGACGATGAAATCGGCCTCGGCAAAACCCTTGTCGAGATCGCCGAGCGCGAATTCGAGCCGCTTTGCAACATTGGACGGCTTGGTCGGCGTCGGCTCGACCCCGCGGGTGATCATGTCCTCGAACAGCAGCGGCGCGTCGGGCGCCATCGCCTCGTCGACATCGATGACATGCGGCAATACCTCGTAATCGATCTCGATCAGTGCCGCCGCTTCTTCGGCGACGGACCGGCTGGCCGCGGCGACGGCGGCGACCGCATGGCCCTCATAGAGCGCCTTTTCGCGGGCCATCACGTTGCGGGTGATGTGCCAGAAATTCTGCGCCACCCGCTCGGGCCCGACATATTCGAATTTGTGGTCGGGAAAATCGGCCGCCGTCACCACGGCCTTGACGCCGGGCAAGGCCAGCGCCTTCGACGCGTCGATCGAGCGGATCCGGGCATGCGCGTGCGGCGAACGGATGATTTTGCCGTAGAGCGCGCCGGCCATCGCCAGATCGGCGCCGTAGAGCGCGCGGCCGGTGACCTTGGGCACGCCATCCGGACGGATCGGCCGGGTTCCCACCCATTTGTAGCGCGACGGTGCGATATCGTTCACGGCTCTATCTCCTGATCGCCCGATAAAATATTCGGCTGGCGCGCAGCGTCGCGCGACGTGCATGGAAATGCAAGATCCGCGCGCGGCCGCCGTTCTGTAAGCACCATTGTATGAGGGTCATTGCGAGCGCAGCGAAGCAATCTGGTCGCCGGATCGCCGCGGCGACCCTAACGGCGCCTCGCAATACACCGTTGCGAATTTCCCGGCCAGCTTTACCCCGGCTCGGGCATGCGCTTGACGGGAGCCCGGATCAGGTCCGGGCAAAGAGGGAACTATCCCTGGGTCGGCCGCGCCCGCCGGCACCGGGCCGATATAGGCGGAGGACGGGCGGATCAGGCGGCCGTGCTTTTGCTGCTCCATCGCATGGGCGAGCCAGCCGGGCGCGCGGCCGGCGGCGAAGACCGGGGTGAAGGCCTCGCGCGGGATGCCGACGGCGTCGAGCAGCAGGGCCGCGTTGATCTCGACATTGGGCTGCAATGCCGGCCGGCCCGGCTTCAACCGCGCGAAAACCGCGGCGACGCGGGCTTCGACCTCGGCGGCAAAGGCAAGGCGCCCGGCGCCGGGACCCAATCGCCGCAATGCGCCGCGCAGCGCCAGGGCGCGCGGATCGCCATTGCGAAAGACGCGGTGGCCAAAACCCATCAGCCGCTCGCCGGCGGTAAGCTTTGCTTCGATCCAGCCGTCGATGTCGCCGCTCGCCGCGACCGCGTCGAGCAGGTCCAGGGTCGGGCCCGGCGCGCCGCCGTGCAACGGCCCGGTAAAGGCGCAGTAAGCGCCAAGCGCAGCCGCGGTCAGCGAGGCGCCGGTCGAAGCGATGACCCGCGCGGTAAATGCCGAGGCATTGAGCCCGTTATCGATCACCGCCGTCCAATAGGTGTCGAGCGCGACGGCCATCGCCCTCCCCGCCGGACCGCCATGGAGCATGCGCAACAGATCGGCGGCGGTGCCGAGGGCCGGGGTCGGGCGCGACCGGTGCCTCGCCCCGTCGGCGCCGCAGCAGCGCCGCGATCGCCACCGGCAACGATGCCAGGATCGCCGTAGGCGGGCTGTCCTCGGGCAGGAGGGCCAGTGCCAGCCGGACCCCCTCGAGCAGCGGCCGGCGGGCGGCGAGGTCGAGCCATTCGCCGATCCGGGCGAAGGCCGCCGCCCGGCCCTGCGCCGAGCGCGGCGCCGATCCCGGCGCCGGCTCAGCCCGTCGCCGGCAAATCCCTCCCACAACAGAGCGACGGCACCTTCGTAACCGTAATCGGCGACCAGCTCGTCGAGCGTATGGCCGCGCACCCACAAGATCCCGCGCCCGCCGTCGCTGTGGCTCAGCACGGTCTGCGCCGCGACCACTCCTTCGAGCCCGCTATCCATCCGTTTTCCTTTCGCCGCCGCCGATGCCAGTTGCTGAGCGCCGTTAGTCGTACGAACCAGACAGATGGTTCCCAGTCTCTTCCCTCGTCGCCCCCGCGAAAGCGGGGGTCCAGGTGCCAAGTGCACGGTGCTTGCGACCCTGGGTGCCCGCTTTCGCGGGCATGACGAAAAAATGGATGGTACCAAGCGTCAAATTCGCGCCGCTAGGCGAGGCTCTTCGACACCATCTCGTAGGTGTTCTTGCTGAGGCCGGGGTGGCGAGCACGCGTTCGAGCTGGCCCCGCATCAGACGCCTGGCGCGCCATGTCGTGCCGGCGCCACGGATCCCGAGCGGCTGGACCAGCCGCGCCGCCGTCGTCGGGTTGCTCGGGTCGATGGCGATGACCTCGTCGGCGAGAAAGCCATAGCCGGCGCCGCTCGGGTCGTGAAAGCGCACCGGGTTGCCCTGGGCGAAAGGCGCCGACCAGGGCGCGCACCCGGTTCGGGTTGCCGCGGTCATAGGCCGGGTGCGCTGCCAGTTCGCGCACCCGCTCCACGGTTCCCGGCAATGACGAGCGCGCCTGCAGGCGAACCATTTGTCGATGACCAGCGGGTCGTGCTCCCAGTCGGCGAAAAAATCCGCCAATGCCGCCGCCCGCTCGGGGCGGTCGAGATCGGCCAGTACCGCCAGCGCCGCCAATACGTCGGTCATGTTGGCGGCGGCGTCGAACTGCGCCTTGGCCAGCGCCGCGCCATGATCGGGATCGGCGGCGGCGAGATAGGCGAGGCAGGCGTTGCGCAACGCCCGCCGGCCGATCGCCGCGCCGTCGATCCGGTAGGGCCCGGGATCGGCCAGCGCCGCGTAGGCCGCGGCGAATTCGGCGCTGCAACGCCCGGCCGATCTCGGCGCGGGCGGTCTCCGCGCGGCGATGCACCGCGTCGACATCGACCACCGCGATCTGGTCGGCGAGAAACGACTCGCTCGGCAAGGCCAACGCCTCGGCGGCAAAGGCCGGGTCCGGCCCGGCATCGGCTAGGGTGCGCCGCATCGCCTCACCAGATCGGGGTCGAGCGGCGCCGGCTGCGCGCCGCCCTGGCGCAGCACGCTCGACCCGGTCGAGCAGCGCGCGGGTCGCGACCTCCTGCCCCGCTTCCCAGCGGGCGAACGGCTCGGGATCGTGCACCGCCAGGAATTTCAGCCGGTCGAGCGCGATGCCCTTCAGCTTGACCGGGGCGGAAAAGCCGCGCAGCAGCGACGGCACCGGCGCGCGCCGGCAAACCGACAAAGCGGAAAGCTCTGCCGCGCCTCGGTCAGCGCCAGCACCCGCGTCCCGGCCGGCACCTGCGCTTTCGCCTGTCGAGCCGGGTCGGCAATCTCGCCGCCCGTCGGCGCCGAGCAGCCCGATCGCCAGCGGGATCAGCATCGGCAATTTGTCGGGCTGCCCCGGCGTCGGCGGCACCTGTCTGCGCCACGGTCAGCTCGTAGGCGCCCGCCGCCGCGTCCCAGCGGTCTTCGACCGTGAGCTCGGGCGTACCGGCCTGCTCGTACCACAGCTTGAACCGGCCGAGATCGACCCCGCCCGCCTCCTGCATCGCCGCGACGAAATCCTCGATCGTCGCCGCATGGTTGTCGTGCCGCGGCGATATAGAGGTCCATGCCGCGGCGGAACCCGTCCCGCCCGACCAGGGTGTGGATCATCCGCACCAGCTCCGCACCCTTGTTGTAGACCGTCGGCGTATAGAAATTATCGATCCGCAGATAGCTCTGCGGGCCGCACCGGATGGGCCAGCGGCCCGTCATCCTCGGGAAATTGGATCGCCCGCAGGGTGCGCACCTCGCCGATGCGCTTGACCGCGCGGCTCCCCTGGTCGGCCGAGAATTCCTGGTCGCGGAACACGGTCAGCCCTTCCTTCAGCGACAATTGGAACCAGTCGCGGCAGGTCACCCGGTTGCCGGTCCAATTGTGAAAGTATTCGTGGGCGATCACCGACTCGATCGTCCTGGTAATCGGCGTCGGTCGCGGTCTCGGGCTTGGCCAATACATAGCGCGTGTTGAAGATATTGAGCCCCTTGTTCTCCATCGCCCCCATGTTGAAATCGCTGACCGCGACGATGTTGAACACATCGAGATCATATTCGAGGCCGAACACCTCTTCGTCCCAGCGCATCGCCTTTTTCAGCGACGCCATGGCGTGGCCGCATTTGTCCTCGTCGCCGCGCCTGACCCAGATCGCCAGCGCCACCTCGCGGCCCGAGCGGGTCGTGAAGCGGTCGCGCACCGCGACCAGATCGCCGGCGACCAGCGCGAACAGATAAGAGGGCTTGGGGTGCGGATCGACCCATTTCGCCCAATGCCGGCCGCCCTCGGCCTCGCCCGCGCCGGCCGGGTTGCCGTTCGACAGCAGCACCGGGAACCGCGCCTGGTCGGCGACGATCGTCACCGTATAGCGCGCCATCACATCCGGCCGGTCGATGAAATAGGTGATGCGGCGAAACCCCTCGGGCTCGCACTGGGTGCAGAAATTGCCGCCCGACATGTAGAGCCCGGACAGCGCGGTATTTTTGTCGGGCGCGATACGGGTCTCGATCTCGAGCGTGAACGCATCCGGCACCTCGTCGATGACGAGCCCGCCCTCCGCCGGCAGCCGGTAGCGGTTCGGACCCGAGCGCCTCGCCGTCGAGCGCCACCGACACCAGCGCCAATTCCTCGCCGTCGAGCGCCAGCGCCGCCTTCGGGTCCGCCCCCTCCGGGTTGCGCCGGATGCCGAGCCGCGACTTGACCCGCGTCGCCCCGTCCTCGAGCGCGAACACCAGTTCGACCGTATCGATCAAAAACTCCGGCGCTCGGTAATCCTCAAGCCGCACCGGCTGCGGCGGCGCGCCACATCAGGCGAAACATCGAGCATCGGGGACCTGCCGCGTTCGAAATTCGGAAGCCCCAGCCTATCCCGCCGTCGCCACCCTGACCACCCCACCCCCTCCGCCGCTCCTCCCGATGCGGACTGCGCTCGGGACACGCTTGCCGATGATTTGACGCGCGCGCGCTCGCAGATTGGGCTAAACCGTTTCCTTGCTTAGCCGACCACTCGACCGTGGATAGAGCGGGGACCCATGTTCGAACAGGCCTTCAAGAACATCGACGACGTGCTCCGCAAAGAGGCCGGCTGCACCACCGAACTGGACTATACCGAGCAGACCTCGTGGCTCCTGTTCCTCAAATACCTCGACGGCCTGGAACAGGATAGAGCGATGGAGGCCGGGCTCGACGGCAAGACAATACGCCTTCATCCTCGATGAACCCTATCGCTGGGAAAGCTGGGCCGCGCCCAAGGGCAAGGACGGCAAGCTCGACCACAACAAGGCCGTGACCGGCGACGATCTCTGCGACTTCGTCAATCAAAAGCTTTTCCCCTATCTGCACGGCTTCACGCAAAAGGCCAGCGGGCCGAACACGATCGAATACAAGATCGGCCAGATCTTCGGCGAGATCCGGAACAAGATCTCCAGCGGCTATAATCTTCGCGAAATCATCGACCACATCGACGAATTGCGCTTCCGCTCGCAGACCGAAAAGCACGAGCTGTCGGCGCTCTATGAGGAAAAAATCAAGCGCATGGGCAATGCCGGGCGCAATGGCGGCGAGTATTACACGCCGCGCCCGCTGATCCGCGCCATCGTCCAGGTCACCCGGCCTCAAGATCGGCGAGCGCATCTATGACGCGGCCTGCGGCTCGGCCGGCTTCCTGTGCGAATCCTTCGATTACCTGAAATCGCAACGGCAACCTGACCACCAGGAACCTGACCACGCTGCAGACCCGCACCTTCTACGGCAAGGAAAAGAAGTCGCTCGCCTATGTCATCGCGATCATGAACATGATCCTGCACGGCATCGAGGCGCCCAACATCATCCACACCAACAGCCTCACCGAAAACCTCGCCGACATTCAGGAAAAAGACCGCTACGACATCGTGCTGGCTAATCCGCCGTTCGGCGGCAAGGAGCGCGCGCGAAGTCCAGCAGAATTTCCCGATCCGCACCGGCGAGACCGCGTTCCTGTTCCTGCAGCACTTCATCCGCATGCTCAAGGCCGGCGGGCGCGGCGGCATCGTGATCAAGAACACCTTCCTCTCCAATACCGACAACGCCTCGGTCAGCCTGCGCAAATTATTGCTGGAAAGCTGCAACCTGCATACCGTGCTCGACTGCCCCGGCGGCACGTTCCAGGGGGCGGGCGTCAAGACCGTGGTGCTGTTCTTCGACAAGGGCGCGCCGACCCGCAACATCTGGTTCTACCAGCTCGACCCCGGCCGCAACCTCGGCAAGACCAACCCGCTCAACGACGCCGACCTCGCCGAGTTCATGAAGTTGCAAAAAACTTTCGCCGACTCGCCCAAAAGCTGGAGCATCGACGTCCAGAGCATCGACAAGACCACCTGCGACCTCTCGGTCAAGAACCCGAACAACGGCGACACCATCGCCCACCAGAGCCCGCACGACATCCTCGCCGAAATCGCCGCGCTGGACGCCGAAAGTGCAAAGGTGCTGGAGAATATCCGGGCGCTGCTATGAAGAGCGGGTGGCAGACGAAAAACACTTGGCGAGGTGTGCGAGGTCGTGAATGGCGGCACACCCAAAACAGGAATTCCCGAATACTGGGATGGTGAGCATTGCTGGATAACCCC
>CAWFER010000028.1:0-59451 GCA_963814805.1 uncultured Alphaproteobacteria bacterium
GTCGACCGCGAGGGTCGCGTAGTCTGCGCTAGGTCACGCTCAGGGCCAGCCGGTGGGTTTTTCTGCCGGCGGCTTGGGCCGGTTGCGGACCGGGCTCGGCGAGCGCCTTCGACAACGCTTCGAGATCGGCGGCGGCGGCGGACTGCGCCGCGCTCTCGACCGCCCGGTAGTGACCCACGACCGCGCGGCCGAACCCGGTCAGCGCGGCGCCGCCGCCATGCTGGCCGCCGGCCTGCGAGGCCACCACCGGCTGCCGGAAGCAGCGGTTGACGCTGTCGACCAGGAGCCAGGCGCGGCGATAGGACATGCCCATCCGCCGGCCGGCGGCGGCGATCGAGCCCAAGGCGTCGATCAGCTCCAACAGCTTGATCTTGCCCGGGCCGATGGCGCGGCCCTGGTCGAAATCGATGCGTAAGGTCAACCTCGACATGGCGCCTCCGGCTCGCCCGGCGGCGACCGCGCGCCGGCCACCGCCGGCCGTCCCGCGGCCCCGCCTCAGCGGTCTTGATCCAAACCGCCTTGACGTTCAAGCATTCTTCGATCCGCCCTCGCCCGGATTTTCGCCGCTCGATCTTTCGCGCGCGAATTGCCGCCGCGTGGTGACAGGCTTCTGGCCGAGATCACGCCGGACGACCCGCAGACGCGTTGCGCCGGATGCACCTGTATACGGCGGTCATATGCAGCGGTCCCGGGGAACGTGCTCACCGCCGAAACAGCGCGACGAGCTCGAGATGCGGGGTCCACACAAACTGGTCGACCGGCGCCACCCGTTCGAGGCGGAAGCCGCCGGCGACCAGGCGGGCGGCGTCGCGGGCGAACGTCGCCGGGTTGCAGGAGACCGCGACGACGGTCTCGATCGCCGCCGCGGCGAGCGCCGCCGCCTGGCGCGCCGCGCCGGCGCGCGGCGGGTCGAACACCGCAGCCCGATAGCGGGCGAGCGCCTCGGGCGGGAGCGGGTCGCGGGCGAGATCGCGGCGCTCGACGGTGAGGCCGGGCGCCGCTGAGGCGGCGCCGGCGAGCGCCGCCGCCGCGCGCTCGCCGCCCTCGACCGCGTGCACGCTCCCGCCGCGGGCGAGGGCCAGGGCGAAGCTGCCGAGCCCGGCATAGAGATCGAGCGCCGGTCGGCCGGGGCCGACGCCGTTCACGACCTCCTCGACAAGGACGCGCTCGGCGGCTTCGCTCGCCTGGACAAAGGCGCCGGGCGGCAACGGCACCGCCACGCCCGAGTTCATCACCCGCACCGGGCGTCGCTCGACGACCAAATTCTCACGCTGTCGCGACCGCCACACGATGCGGGCGAGATTGCATTCATCGCCGAGCCGCGCCAGCGCTTCGAGCGCGCCGAGGCCGGGCGACGCATCGCTATCGAGCAGCAGATCGACGCCGCTGTCGGTGCGGGTCAGGGTCGCCTCGGCGGCGCCGCCCGGCGGCAACAGATCGGGAATGAGCCGCCGCAACGGGCCGACCAGCGCGAACAGCGGCGGCTCCAGCACCACGCATTCGCGCAGATCGACGAGATCGTGACGGAACCGCGCGCGATACCCGACCCGCGCCGGCTGCCTGGGGTCGCGCGGGCGGATGAGACCGAGACGCGCCCGGCGCCGGGCCGGCGGCGCCGCCCGCAGTTTCTCGATTGCGCTGCCGTCTATGCCCACGCGATCGAGCGCGTTGGTGAGTCCGGCGAGCTTCGTCCTTTGGTAGAGATCGCGATCGAGATGTTGCAGGGCGCATCCGCCGCAATGCCCGAAATGGCGGCAGGGCGGCGCGGCGCGCCCGCTTCCGGGGGCGATAAGCTCGATCACCCGGCCTTCGTATCCGGCGCCGCGGCGCCGGCCGAGTCGGGCGCGGACCTGGTCGCCCGGCGCCGTGAACGGCACAAAGACCGGTTCGCCCCGCCACGGCGCCACCCCGTCGCCGCCGGCGCCGAGCCGCTCGACCGCCAATTCCACGACTTCGCCTTCGGATGACCGCATTGCGCCTTCGCCCGACCGCATTGTGATCAAGTTCTCGGCCCAGAGATAGCATCCCCGGCAGCGGGGAGGAGATGCCCCGGCGCCGCCTATGACCCCAGATCACGCCAAGATCGAACTGGGGTCCACACATCTTCGGCGGGGGGCAGAGATCTGCGATGTATCCATGGTTCTATTGGAGCGGGGTTACTCTGACGGTCGTCTGGACCGTGTTCTCCGCCTACAACGCATTGCACGGGATGTGACGCCCGGGATGTGACGCCCGGGAGGAAGAGGCCGGACAAAAATCCGCTGCCGCCGCCCCGGCGCCTGGCCTATGATGGCGCATCCGGGAAATCAGCGCGCGGGTGCATCCTGATGAGCGACATCCAGCATTACGTCGGCGGCAAGCCGGTCGATGGGTCGAGCGGCCGCTGGGGCGACGTCTTCAACCCGGCCGCCGGCGAGAAGATCCGCCGGGTCGCCTTCGCCAGCGCCGCCGAGGTCGACCGGGCGGTGCAGGCCGCGACGGCCGCGTTTCCGGGCTGGGCCGCGACAACGCCGCTCAGCCGCGCGCAAATCCTGTTCAAGTTCCTCGAATTGCTGCACCGCGATCGCGACGCGCTGGCCCGCGCGATCTCGGAAGAGCATGGCAAGATTTTCTCCGACGCCCAGGGCGAGATCGACCGCGGCGTCGAGGTCGTCGAGTTCGCCTGCGGCATCCCGCATCTGCTCAAGGGCGAGTTTACCGAGCAGGTCGGCCGCGGCATCGACAGCTGGTCGGTCCGCCAGCCGTTGGGGGTGTGCGCCGGCATCACGCCCTTCAACTTTCCGGCGATGGTGCCGATGTGGATGTTTCCGATGGCGCTCGCCTGCGGCAACAGCTTCATCCTGAAGCCGTCGGAGCGAGACCCTTCGGCCGGCCTCAAGATCGCCGAGTTGTTGACCGAGGCCGGGCTGCCGCCGGGCGTCTTCAACGTCGTCAACGGCGACAAGGCGGCGGTCGACGCGATCCTCGCTCATCCCGGGATCGCCGCGGTCAGCTTTGTCGGTTCGACCGCGATCGCCGAACACATCTATGCGACCGCCGCCGCCGCGGGCAAGCGGGTGCAGGCCTTGGGCGGCGCCAAGAACCATATGGTGGTGATGCCCGACGCCGATCTCGATCAGGCGACCGACGCTCTGATGGGTGCGGCCTATGGCGCCGCGGGCGAGCGCTGCATGGCGGCGTCGGTTGCGGTCGCGGTCGGCGGGATCGGCGACAAGCTCCTCGACAAGCTGGCGCCGCGGGTGCGCGCGCTGAAGATTGGGCCCGGCACCGATCCCGAAGCTGAGATGGGGCCGCTCGTCACCCGCCAGCACCTCGACCGGGTCAGCTCTTATGTCGACCTCGGCGTCAAGGAAGGCGCCAAGCTCGTCGTCGATGGCCGGGGCCTCAAATTGCAGGGCTATGAGAACGGCTTTTTTGTCGGCGGCTGCCTGTTCGACGACGTCAAGCCCGAGATGCGGATCTACAAGGAGGAGATTTTCGGGCCGGTGCTGTCGGTCGTGCGCAGCCCCGATTTCGACGCCGCCGCCAGGCTCGTCAGCGAGCACGAATACGGCAATGGCGCGGCGATCTTCACCCGTGACGGCGACGCCGCCCGCGAATTCGCCAGCCGCGTCCAGATCGGCATGATCGGGATCAACGTGCCGATCCCGGTGCCGATGGCGTTTCACAGTTTTGGCGGCTGGAAGCGATCGCTATTCGGCGACATGGCGGTGTACGGCCCCGAGGGCGTGCGCTTTTACACCCGCCTCAAGACGACCACCGCGCGCTGGCCGACCGGCATCCGCGCCGGCGCCGAATATGTAATGCCGACGATGCGCTGAGGGCCGCGATCCTGTTCTTTCCAGCACTGCGCTCGACGCGGCCGGCATTCGCGGGCCGGCGGCGCTGCCCGGTGGTTTGCCGCTTCGGCCTGGGCTAGGATATCGCCCGGACCACCAATGCGAGGAACCCGCAAATGTCGATGACCGCCGCCGACGCCCGCCACGATGTCCGGGTCGAAGACGTCGAATACCAGCGCCAGGGCGGCCGCCCGATGCTGGCCCGGCTGTACCGGCCGAGCGGCGCCGGCCCGTTCCCGGCGGTGGTGCAGGTGCATGGCGGCGCCTGGGTCAACAAGGACCGCACCGACAACGATTTCATCGCCAAGGCCTTGGCCGAGAGCGGCATTCTCGTCGCCTCGCTCGATTTCCGCATGCCGCCCGAGGCGCCGTACCCGGCCTCCCTCGCCGACATCAATCTCGGCGCGCGCTGGCTCAAGGCCAATGCCAAGGAATATCGGAGCCGCCCCGACTGGGTCGGGAGCTTCGGCACTTCGAGCGGCGGGCACCAGGTATTGCTGGCGGCGATGCGGCCCGACGATCCGCGCTATAGCGCATTGTGGCTGGCCGATGCCCCGGCGGTCGACGCCCGGCTCGCCTTTGTGATCTCGGGCTGGGGCGTGCTCGACCCGCTCCTGCGCTACGAGCTGGCCAAGAAAGCCGGCAACGCCGAACTCCTCGAAAACCACCACAATTTCTGGGGCGACGCGGCGGCGATGGAAGAGGGCAACCCGCCGCGCATGCTCGATCGCGGCGAGAAGGTGCATCTCCCGCCGGCCTTGGTCTTTGGCGGCGACAAGGACGAATGGGTCCCGGTCGAGCTGATGCGCAAATTCGCCGCCGATTACCGGAAAGCCGGCGGCGAGGTCGAATTGCAGCTCTATGAAGGGGCCAATCACGGCTTCATGACCGGCAAGCCCGACGCGCCCTACGCCGCTCGCGCCCTCGACCGCATGAAAGCCTTCATCCGCAAGCACACCAGCGGCTGAGCCGACGCATCGGCGCGCGGTGGCTGCGGAGCGTCTTGCCGGCGGCGCCGCGCGGCCGCAGAGTGTGAGCCGCCATGCCTCCCGCGCTCGACACGTTGCAGATCTCCAAGCGCCTGAAAGAGGCGGCTTCACCGAGCCGCAGGCCGAGGCGGTCACGACGGCGCTGCGCGACGCGCGCGAAGCCGATTTCTCGCTGCTCTCGACCAAGGCGGATCTGAACGCGCTGCGCGAGGCGACCAAGGCGGATCTGAACGCGCTGCGCGAGGCGACCAAGGCGGATCTGAACGCGCTGCGCGAGGCGACCAAGGCGGATCTGAACGCGCTGCGCGAGGCGACCAAGGCGGATCTGAACGCGCTGCGCGAGGCGACCAAGGCGGATAGCGACAGGCTCCACGCCGAGTTCGAGGCGCTTCGCAAAGAAATCGACGCGAAGCTCGAAATTCTGCGCCGCGACCTGACGATCCGGCTCGGCAGCATGATCGTCATCGCCACGGGCATATTGCTCGCCGCCAAGTTCTTCGGCTGAACCTGCGGCGCTGGGCGCCAGACACGGCCCGGGCCTGGTCGATCGCGGATCAGGTCGGCGCGGTGTTTCGAGGCCGATCGACAGGCGCACGAGGCCGGCGCTGGCGGCGAGACGCTACTCGCCGCTCAATCTGCGGGGTTGAGCCAGGTGTCGCCGGTCCAGCCGTGCTCGTCATATTCGGCCATGCAGCGGTCGACGAGCGCGGTCATCCGGTCCATTGCGCCGTCGCGTCGCGCGCCGGTCAGCGCCTGGATGCGGATGTCCTCGTGGTTGCCGGCGTAGTTGCGCTCGTAGAGCTCGTGCCGGCCGCCGAACTCGGTGCCGATCGCGTCCCATAGCAGCTTCATAACCTTGATCCGCTCCTTGTAATCGATGCCGTTCGAGCCGCGCACATAGCGCTTCAGATACGGGTCGATCGCCGGGTTGTGGAAGTCCTTGACCGAGGACGGCAGATAGATCAGCGCCGAGGCGACGATCTTCTCGATGATCTCCTTGATCTTCGAATAGGCGTCGGGAGCGAAGACGCGATAGGACAGCCCGGCCTGCAAATTCGGCAACAGCGCGTCGCCGACCCAAGGCTGCGGGTTGGCCGCCATGCAATCGGACAGCGACCAGAATAGATTGCGCCAGGAGACGATCTCGCCGAGCATCGCCTGGTTGCCGCGGAACTCGTCGCCGCCGGTCGCGTGCAGGGCGCGCGCCACCAGCCCGCAGATGAAGTCGAGCTTGACCGCGAACCGGGTGCAGCCCTGAAAGCAGAAGCCGTTCAGAAACCCCGAGCGCGGATAGAAGCTGAGGATCTTTTCCGGGTCGCGGTGGACCAGAATGTTCTCCCAAGGGATCAGCACATTGTCGAGGATGAAGATCGCGTCGTTCTCGTCGAAGCGGGAGGACAGCGGATAATCGAACGGCGAGCCGAGCTTCTGGCGCGATCAGCTCGTAGGAATTGCGGCAGACGAGCTTCACCCCCGGCGCATCCATCGGCAGGATGAACATGATCGCCAGATCGGGGTCCGCGGTCGCGGTCGCCGCATTCTGGCCGAGGAAATTGTAATGGGTGATCGCCGCCGCGGTCGCCACCACCTTGGCGCCCGAGACGACGACGCCGGCGTCGCTCTCGCGCTGGATCGTGACGTAGACGTCCTTGACCTCGCTGGTCGGCCGGCCGCGGTCGACCGGCGGGTTGACGATCGCGTGGTTCATGAACAGCACCGCCTCTTGGGCGCGGCGGTACCAGGCCCGCGCATTGGCGGCGAACTCCCCGTAATACTCGGCGTTGGCGCCGAGCGTGTTCATCAGCGATGCTTTGTAGTCCGGGGTTCGCCCCATCCAGCCGTAGCTTAACCGCGACCATTCGGCGATCGCGCGCTGCTGGGCGATCAATTCGTCGCGCGAGCGGGCGACGCGGAAATATTTATGGGTGAAGCCGCCCGAGCCGGTATCGGTCGGCGAGGTCAGCGCCTCCTTGGTTTTCGGGTCGTGCAGCGCATCGTAGAGACGCGCCAGCGAACGCACCGAATTGCGAAATGCCGGATGGCTAGCGACGTCCTTGACCCGCTCGCCGTCGATATAGACTTCGCGGCCGTCGCGCAGGCTGTCGATATATTCGGCCCCGGTGAACGGGCGCGGTTCGCGGTCGCGGATTTTCTCCTCGGGCGTCACCTCTGGCCTCCCGGCGTAACTGGCGCGCCACCATAGGAAAAGGCCGGCGCAAGGGAAATCGCCCGCGAGGGGAAACCCGCCGACCCGAGCGCGATATCCGTGCCGCGGATCAGCCCGCCCGCGACCCGCCCCGCGACCCGTAGCCGGTGGCGAACCCGCTTCTAGCGGCCGGGAGCGCCGCGCTCGGCCATCGCAATCGCCTGGTCAAAGGCGGACAGCACCGCGGCTTGCGGCGAACGATCGTTCATCGTCTCGACGTTCGTAAAGCCGCGCGAGCGGGCGACATTGATCAGCAACGCATGCGCCGACCAGCCGAGACCGGGATCATTGAGCCGCTTGGCGGCCGCCCGCAAGGCCCCGACCGCGCAACGTTGGCCGCCGAACGAGCGATAGGTGCGCCGCGTCCAATTCTTCGGGTCGACGATCAGCTCTTTTGCATCGCGCAGCAGTTCGGCGACGGCAAGGTCACGGTCGCTCGGGGAGGGTGCGCGCAAGGCGCTCGGCCCGGTATTCTTGGTGCGGCGCAACCGGGCTTCGAACCACAGCCGGCAACCGTGGCGGCTCCAGATCGGGAAAAGCCCAGTGTCATATGGTGTCGGCGCAGGGAAATACGTACCATCGAACGGCATCGCGATCTCCTATCCTCTCCGTTACCATTTGATCTGTCCGGCGCCGCAACCACGCGGCGCTAGCCCCCCACGGCACGCGCATCAGTTCGGGCCAAGCCGGTTTGCTTGCCGGGGCAGCCTGCCGGCCGGCGCGCCGATGCGGCGGGTCCGGTCGCCAAGATCCCCCAATCAACCCCGTAGCCGATCTTGCAATAGCTCCTCCGGAGCGGATGATCGCCCCGAGGCTGCAAGCTGTCAATCTTTCGAGCGGCGCTGGCGATGATCGTTTAGGCTATGACCGCCAGAATGAACACCAGCAGAATGCCGATCGTCGCCAGGTAGAAATTAAGATTGCCGGACTGGAAATTGGCGAGCCGCTCGGCGAGCAAGCGCACGATCCGCGTCGCCGGCTGGAACAGCCAGGGCCCGAACAGCGGCGCCACCTGGTGGGTGAAGGTCAATCGCCTGACGAAATAGCTGCGCCCGCTGGTTTCGCGCGCAGTTTGCTCGCGCGGCCGGTAGACGAAGCTGTAAAAGGTGCGCAGCGCATTGGCAAAGCTCAACGCGGTTGTCGACACGCTCCCCGGATCGTGGTCGCGACCGCCATACCACACCGGGACCCGGCGAACCGGCAGCCGCCGTCCGGCCGACAGCAGCGCCAGCGGCAGGATCGCCAGCAGCGGCATGACGATGATCAGCAGGCTCGGCGAGATGAAGGCGAAAGTCCCGGCGAGCCGGATCGGCCGCCCGGTGCCCGGCACCAGGATCGGGCCGACATGCATCGCGCCCACCACCGCGGTGGCGAACTGCTGCGATGCCGCGAGATCGAGCGCCGGCAGCCACCAGGGCATGCCGATCGCGAGCGCCAGGACGCCGAACCCGAGCGCTCCGACCGCGGCGGCGGTCGCCGCCGGCAGCTTTCCCGGCGGCGCGGCGCTACGCCCCAACAGCCCGATGCCGATCAGCTTGACAAAGGCGGCGAGCGCCACGGCGACGGTCAAAGCCAGACCCGCGCCGGCCAGCGCCAGGACCAGCCGGCCGCCCATGGCGGCCAGATGAAAGCCCTGAAAAACGGTCTCGAAGACATACCACTCGCTGACAAAACCGGCCTGCGGCGGCATCGCCGCGAGGCTCATCGCTGCGAACAGCGCGCCGATGCCGAAGACCGCCGGGGCCCGCCGCAACAGGCCGTTCTGGGCGATCGCATAGCTGCCGGTCGCGCCCGATACGCCGTCGGCCGCCAGGAACAGGCAGCCCTTGGCCAGCGTATGGCCGGCGAGCTGGAGCAGCGCCACCACCCAGGCGAGGCTGGCCAGCTCGGGCAGTCGGTCGCCGCGGAACATCAACGCCGCGCCGAGGGCGGTGACCGCGATCGCCGCGTTCTCGGCCGAAGAGAGGCTCAGCAACGCGCGCCAGTCGTCCTGCTGGAAGGCGTAGAGCGCGCTCAGAACGGCGCTCAGCACGCCCACCACGACGACGAATTCGCCGAGCCCGCCGGCGGCGATCGCCTGGCCGCCGGGGACCCAGTCGAGCAGACCTCGGCCGAGGCCGAAAAAGGCCGCATTCAGGACCACCCCGGAAAGGAGCGCCCCGGTGGCGCCGCTGCCGGCGCCGTAGGCGAGGGGGAACCATTCGTAGAACGGCAACAGGCCGAGCTTTGCCCCGAAGCCGATCACCAAGAGGACGCCGACGGCGATCTGCGCCGGGCCGGAGAGCGCCGCCGCGGCGCTGGGAAAATCGGCGAACGACAAGCTCCCAGCCGGCCCGGCGAGCAGCACGATCGCGACCAAGAGCGCCACCGCGCCGACTTCGAGCAAAGCCAGCATGAACAGGACCGAACGGCCGGTCGCCGCCGGCGGACGCTCGGCGAGCAGCATTGCAGCGCCGCCGAAGCTCATCACCGCCCAGGCGATCAAGAGGCCGGCGCCGTTGTCGAGCCCAAAGACGCCGAGCGCGCCGATCAGGCTCGATGCGGCGCCGAACAGCCACAGGCTGCGCCCTGGCGTCGCCGGGCCGCCGAGCGCGCAGGCGAACGCCGCCGGGACCAGCCCGAAGCCCATCAGCCACGCCGCTTCCGGGCGCAGGCGGAACGCCACCGCCTCGCCGGCCAATCGCGTCGGCAAGGCTACCGCCGCGGTCCCGCCGGGCAGGGCCAGCAGCGCCGCGGCGACCCCGGCTAGCGCCCCCGCCGCCAGCAACGGGCGCGCCGTGAGCAGCAGGCGGCCGGTCAGCAGGTGGTTGCACAGCGCCGCCGCGCCGCCGGCGAGCCACAATAAGAGGGCCGCGGCCAACAGGTTATTCGCCAAGCCGGCCTCCGACGACGCGCTGTGGCATGCGCCCCAGAAACATCAGCAATGCCTCGATCATCGCCGCCGGGTTGGGCGGGCAACCGGGCAGATAGAGATCGACCGGGACCACTCCGTCGAGGCCGTGGCCGCTGGCATAGCCGCCGCCGGCGACGCCGCCCGATACCGCGCAGGTTCCGGTCGCCATGACCCAGCGCGGTTCGGGCATCGCCTCCCAGGCGGCGCGTAGCGGCGCCGCCATCGCGTGGGTGACCGGGCCGGTCACCAGCAACAGATCGGCGAAGCGCGGCGAGGCGGTGAAGAATATGCCGAGGCGGTGCAGATTGTAGAACGGGTTGTTCAGCGCCTGAAGCTCGGATTCGCAACCGTTGCACGAGCCCGCATCGACGTGGCGGATATGCAAGCTGCGGCGGAACCCGCCGGGTGCGCGCTGCGCGGGCTGCGGCGCCGCGGCCTCGCGCCGCCACGCCAGGTCCTCGCGCCGGCGCACCCCGAAGGCCCAATCCGCCGATGGCGTCAAGGCCCCGGTCGGGCACGCCTCGGTGCACAATTGGCAGACGACGCAGCGGCCGTAATCGATTTCGAGCGGGAGGCCCGAGCCGGCGTCGTCACCGATCGTAACCGAGCCGGCGTCGTCGCCGATGGTTATCGCCCGGGTCGGGCAGATGTCGGCGCATTGGGCGCAGCCCTCGCGACACAGCTCGGGCCGGTAGCGCGGCATGCCGAGGACGCCCTCTTGGCCATCGCCGCCCTCGCCCAAGGGCCAGGGCGTCGTCGCCCGGCCTGCGCGCAATCCAAACAGCGTCCACAGCCGCATTGCCTACTCCTAGCGGTCGCAGCCGGCGATGGTCAGGCCGAAGCTCGCCTCGTTGATGGCGTAATCCATCATGTTGGTTCCATGCACGGTCGACGGGAACACCCGCCAGTTGGAGAAGGACGGGGATTTGATCTTGACCCGCGCCAGCCGGCCCGCGCCATCGAGGTGGATTGCGTAGAACAGGGCGCCGCGCGGCGACTCGCTCCAGCCGAGCCCTTCGGCGCCCGGCGGCGGCTGGCATTCGCTGCGCACCGGGCCGTCGGGCAGCCGTTGCAGCACCTGGCGAATCAGCTCGAGGCTGGCGACGATTTCGGCGATGCGCACCTCAAAGCGGGCATGGGCGTCGCCGGCCTCGCGGATCGGAACCGCAACCTCGAGCGCCTCATAGGCGGCGTAAGGGTGGTCGCGGCGCAGATCGCGATCGAGGCCGCAGGCGCGCTCGATCGGGCCGGTGGCGCCCTGATCGAATGCGGTCTCGGGGTCGAGGACGCCGGTGGTCAGCAGCCGGTCGAGATGGCTGTCGGTGCCGGCGAGACGGCGGCAATAGGCCTCGATCTGCGGGCGCAGCGCGTCGAGCGCGTCGCCGAGCCAGCCTTGCGGCTCAAGATCGCGGCGCAGCCCGCCCGGCGTCAGGATGCTGCGCAGCAACCGGCTGCCGGTCAGGCGCGCGTTCAGCTGTTTCAGCCCGCTCCTCGATGAGCTTGCCCTCGGCCTCGCCGACCTTGAGGGTCGTCGTGTGCGCCAGATGGCCGAGGTAGTGCAGATGGTTGTAGAGCCGCTCCAGCTCGGCCAGCAGCACCCGCAAGCGATTGGGCGCGCGGCGGCGCGGCGCAGCCGGAAGCGGCCTCGACGGCCTGGCAATAGGCCAGCCCGTGGGCCAGGCTGCCGACGCCGGAGACGCGCTCGGCCAGCACCACGGCCGTGCCGGCGGCAGACCCCTCGAACCGTTTTTCCATGCCGCGATGCTTGAAGAACAGGCGCGGCTGATAATAGAGGATGGCCTCGCCGATGTAGTAAAACAGGAACTCCGCCGACTCGGTGACATCGGCGCGGATCGGGCCGAACGGCAATTCCTGCACGTCGGCGACGGCGCCGGCGATCTCCGGGATGAAGCGCCGGGCCTGGTCGACCGGCACCGCGAGGTCCGGCGGATAGTCCGGGTCGAACGGCGGCAGCACTGGTTGCGCGCCCTCGCGCAATACCAGCCGGTGGGGCTCGGGGTGGCCGACAAATTCGACGCCGAACAAATCGGCGATCTCGCGCTCGTACCAGCCGAGCAATGGACAAATCGGCGCGAGGCTCGGCGCCGGGCCGGCCGGCCGGCAGCGCCAGACGGCAAAGGCGTGCAGCGCCGCCCGGCTGAGGAGGTAGCGCAGCTCGAGCGATTTCGGGTCGGGCCACCAGGCATAGGCCATGTGCATCCGCCAGCCTTCGGCCAGCGCGCCGGCGCAGGCGTCGGGCAGTTCCTGCGGGCGCAACAGCTTCATTTCGCCGACGCCGATCATGGCGCGGCGCTCGACAGCAGCCGGGCTGTGTGCGCGAAGAAATTCCACAATGGCTGCGGCCACCACAGCCCGAGAACGACGAGCGGGGCGAGCGCCAGCCACATCGGCGCGATGCACCAGGGGCTCGGCGATCGCAGCTCGGCCGCGCCCGCCGCGGCATCCTGCGGCGGCGCGAAATACATCGCCCGGAAATGCTCGAGAAAGCCGATGAAGATGACGATCAGCAGCGCCGCCATCAGACCGGCCGCCCAGGCGAAGGAGCGCTGAAACCCGGCGCGCAGCACCACGAGTTCGCTGAGAAACAGCCCGAACGGCGGCGCCCCGGTGATCGCCACGGCGCCGGCCAGCCACAACGCCGCCTGCACCGGAAAGCGGCGCCCGACCGCACGGATTTGGCCGATCTCCTTGGCGCCGTAGGCGCGCATCATGTTGCCGGCGCCAAAGAACATCAGCGATTTGTTCAAGGAGTGGTTGAGCATGTGATAGAGCGCGCCGGCGACGCCGAACGGGCCGCCAAAGCCAAAGCCGAGCGCAATGACCCCCATATGCTCGACGCTCGAATAGGCCATCAGCCGCTTGATGCCGCGCTGGCGCACGATGAACAAGGCCGCGACCAAAAGGGACAGCGCACCCAGCGCCACCAGGGCGAGCCGGGGCAACGCCCCCGAAGGCGCCCGCTCGGCGATCGCCAGATAGCGCACGATGCCGAGCATCGCCGCATTGAGCAGCGCTCCCGACAGCATTGCCGAAATCGGCGCCGGGCTCTCGCTGTGCGCGTCGGGCAGCCAGGTGTGCATCGGCGCCAAGCCTACCTTGGCGCCGTAGCCGACCAGCACTAAGAGAAACGCCAGCACCGTCAGGGTCGGGTTCATGCTCGGCGCGGCCTGGCCCAGCGCATCCCAGGTCATGTTGTAGGTCGGCCCGAGCACGAAGCTCGCGTTCCAATAAAACAGCACGGTGCCGAGCAAGGCGAGGCTGATCCCGGTCGACACGATGACGATGTATTTCCAGGCGGCTTCGATGCTTTCGGGCGCGCGCTCGAAAGCGACCAGAAAGGTGCTGACCAAAGTCGTCAGCTCGATCGCGATCCAATAGAGCGCGGCATTGTTCATCAGCGGACTGACCAGGATCGCCAGCGCGAACCCGGCATAGAGCGCGTAAAACGAGGGCAGCCGCTGATCCTCGCCGAGTAGCGGCATATAGCCGACCGCATAGATCGACGACAGCAGATAGACGCTCGCGGCGCACAGCGCCACCCAGGCGCCGATCGTGTCGAAAACGATGTAGCCTCCCCAATAGCGGTAGGGCCCGCCGCGGCTCAGCGCCGTCAGCGGCACGGCGGCGGCGAATACGATGCAGCTGGCGGCAAGATTGAGCCATGCGGCCTGATCTGGTCGCGCCGCCACGCAGCCGAGGACAGCCAGCGCCGGCGCCGCGACCAGCACAACGAGGAGCGCGCCGATCACGGCTAGCCCACCAGCCGCCTCAGCTCGACGGTGCTGGCAGTGCCGAACCGGCTCAACAGATAGCGCACCAGGATGCCGAGGCAGGCCACCGCGGCGAGCACGTCGGCAAGGATCATCAGCTCGATCAACAACGGCATGCCGGGGATCAGGATCTGGGCGCCGAGCCGGATGCCGTTTTCGAGCACCAAGAGGCCGATGATCTGGCTGATCGCCTCACGCCGGATGGCCAGCATCAGAAAGCCGATCAGCATCGTCGCCAGCATGACGGTCAGCGCCAGGATCGCGACCGTGCCGCCGAGGCCGAGGGGGCGGGCGATCCTCGACGACACGGCGAGCGCAAAGATGACCCCGAGCGCGCCGATGACCAGGGCTGAGGCCGGGCGGACGATCTCGTGCAGCTCGCGCGCGACCGCGAGGCGCCGGATCATCCGCCACAGCAGGTAAGGCAGCAGCAGCCCGCGGAACGCTGCGCTCAAAGCCGCGATCACGTAAAGCTCGGGGGAATGCGCGAACCAGCCGACCGCGACCCCGAGACCGGCCATCGTCCAGGATTGCGCGGCAAAGGCGTAAAGATAATTGTCGAGCCAGCGCGAGCCCAGCATGACAAAGGCCAGCAACAGGCTCGCGATCGCCATCAGGCTGACCAGCGAGGCGCCGAGAGGATCGAGCCCGGTTGACAGCATGGCTAGAGCTGGGTCGCGATGATCGCCAGTACGGCGAGCAGAAACGAGGCGGCGAGGGGCTCCTGATAGCGGTAAAAGCGCAGCCGCGACTGTGCGGTCTCGACCATGACAACAACCAGCGCCACCAGCAGAAACTTGGCCAGAACGGCGGCGAGCGACGCCGCGGCGCCGAGCGCGCTGCCGCGATGCGACAGCCCCCACGGCAATACCAGCACATTGCAGAAGATCGTGTAGAGGATGAACTGCTTCATCATCGACGCCCATTTGAGCAGCGCCAGCAGCGGGCCAGAATATTCGAGAATGCGGCCCTCCTCGATCATGTAGACCTCGATGTGGGTGCTCGAATGGATCGGCAGCCGGTCGGTTTCGACCAACAGCAGAATGAAAAAGGCGGCGACCACGAACAGATGCGCCGGACTCCAATAGACGGCCGGGCTGGCGACCAGCAGGTGATTGACGACAAACGGCAGCATCGACTTGGCCAGCAAGCTGATGCCGACGAACACCAGAATGAGCGTCGGCTCGGCCAGGATCGCCACCATGACCGCACGGCTCGAGCCGACGCCGCCATAGGCGCTGCCGCTGTCGAGCCCAGCGAGCAGAACCATGAACGATCCCAGGGTCAGGATCAGCCCGCCGCCGAGGATGTCGCCCATATCCGACAGGGGCAGCGGAAAATCGGTCAGCACCGGGATCAGGATCGGCACCGTCAGCATCGCGCTGAAGGCTGTGACCGGCGCCGCCCAATAGATCCACGACGCCGTCTGCGGCGCCACCAGCTGCTTATGAAACAGCTTCCACAGATCGCGGTAGGGCTGGAGCAGGCCCGGACCCTGCGCCCGCTGCACCCGCTCCTCGAATTGCACGATGGCGCCCTGCAGCAGCGGCGCGAAAGCCAGCACCGAGAGCACCTGCGCGATTTGCAGCAGAATATCGCGCCCGCTCATCGGGCGCCGCCGCCCGGCTTATGGCCAGAGAAATGCCCGGATGCCGCCACCGACCCCTCCCGATCCATAGGAGATCATGTCAGGGGTCATCAGCCATTGGGGCGGTTACAGGGCGAACCCCATCGCCCGGCCGCAGATAACGGCCCGCCGGCGGCGCTGTCAATGCCCAAAGCTCGGTCGCCTTGACGCCGAGCGACGGCCGGCGACACAATCCGCCGGATCCACCGGATCGAGGCAGGGGAGGAACGGAGATGGCGGAGATACGCGTGATCGCCGACGGGTTGCGGTTTCCCGAAGGGCCGGTGGCGATGGCGGACGGCTCGGTCATCCTCGGCGAGATTGCCGGCAGCGCCGTCACCCGCATCGCCCGCGGCGCCAAATCGCCGATCGGCAATGCCGGCGGCGGTCCCAACGGGCTCGCGACCGGCCCCGATGGGGCGCTCTATGTGTGCAACAACGGCGGCAACGAATACGCGCAGGGCGGGTTCCTCTCGACCGGGCCGGCCAAGGACTACCGCAACGGGTATATCCAGCGGATCGATCCGAACAGCGGCGCCGCCCGCGTGCTCTATAGCGAGTGCAACAGCCACAAACTGTCGGCGCCGAACGACATCGTGTTCGACCGCGAGGGCGGGTTTTACTTCACCGATCTCGGCAAGCGATATGCCCATCACCGCGACCATGGCGGGCTCTATTACGCGCTGCCCGACGGGTCGAAGATCGTCGAGCTGGCGTACCCGATGCTGAGCCCGAACGGGGTCGGCCTGTCGCCCGACGAAAAGACCGTCTACGTCGCCGACACCGAATCCTCGCGGCTGTTCGCCTTCGACATCGTTTCGCCGGGTGTGCTCCGCGCCGAACCGTTCCCGGCGCCCTATGGCGGCCGGCTGGTCTGCGGGCTGCCCGGGTTCCAGCGCTTCGACAGCCTCGCCCTCGAAGCCTCAGGCGACATCTGCGTCGCCACCCTGATCACCGGCCATATCACCGTCATCGCCCCCAACGGGCGGGTCGTGCGCCAGGTCAAGATGCCCGATGTCTACCCGACCAACATCTGTTTTGGCGGGGCCGACATGAAAACCGCCTACATCACCCTTTCCGGGACTGGTCAGCTGGCCCAGATGGACTGGCCCGAGCCCGGATTGCGCCTCAATTTCATGGCCTGAGCGGCCCGAAAATTGGTTCTGAATGATTACAGTGCCGTCACCCCCGCGCCGGCGGGAGTCCAGGGCAGCGGTTCGAGACCTTACATCCCGGGGTTCCCGCTTTCGCGGGAATGACGGGAGTGGATGGGAGAAAATCCGATGAAAGCCGCCGTGCTGCATGCCGCCAACCAGCCGCTGACGATCGAGGAGGTGGCGCTCGCCCGGCCCGGCAGTCGCGATGTGCTGATCCGCACCGCCTTTGCCGGGCTGTGCCACAGCGATCTGCATTTTATCGAGGGCCTCTATCCGCATCCGACGCCGTGCGTGCTCGGCCACGAATCGGCCGGGATCGTCGAGGCGGTCGGCGACGCGGTGACTTACGTCAAGCCGGGCGACCACGTCATCACCTGTCTCTCGGTGTTCTGCGGCACCTGCCCGCAATGCGTCACCGGGCATCCCAACCTGTGCGAGAACACCGAGGTCAAATTGCCGCCGGGCGTGTCGCGCCGCCTGTCGTGGAAAGGCGGGGAGCTGATGAACCAGTTCCTCAACCTGTCGTCCTTCGCCGAACAGATGCTGGTGCACGAGAACGCGATCGTAAAGATCGACCCCGACATCCCGCTCGACCGCGCGGCGCTGGTTGGCTGCGGGGTGATGACCGGAGTGGGCGCCGTGTTCAACGCCGCCAAGGTCGAGCCCGGCTCGACGGTGGCGGTGATCGGCTGCGGCGGGGTCGGGTTGTCGGCGGTCAACGGCGCCGCCTTGGCCGGGGCCGAGCGGATCATCGCCATCGACATCGTGCCGTCAAAGCTCGAACTCGCCAAAACCCTCGGCGCCACCGACACGCTCAACGCCAGCAACGTCGATCCGGTCAAAGCGGTACGGGAAATGACCGGCGGCGGCGTCAATTACTCGTTCGAGGCGCTCGGCGCTAAGACCACGGCCGAGCAGGCTTTCCAGATGCTGCGCGGCGGCGGCACCGCGACTATCATCGGCATGGTGCCGCTCGGGGTGAAGATCGAGTTGCACGGCTATGATTTTCTGCGCGACCGCAAATTGCAGGGCACTTCGATGGGCGGCAACCGGTTCCGGGTCGACATGCCGCGGCTCCTATCGTTGTGGCGCCAGGGCCGGCTCAAGCTCGACCACCTGATCTCGGGCCGGATCAAGCTTGGCGAGATCAATGACGGCTTCGCCGCGCTCAAATCGGGCGCCCCGGTGCGTCAGCTGATCGATTTCGCCGTCTAAAGACGACGCCATGCTACCCCGGCGCCTTCAAACGATGCGGGTTCAACAGTTGTTGTCCCAGCTTCGATTGAGGGTCGTACCGGTCGCGCGGTAGCATTTATTGTCGGGGCCATTGAGACTGACGTTCAGAATCTCGCCCCAAGGGTCCCAAACCAGACCGGTCGCCGCCCAAGCCTGGAGCCTGACATTCTGGGCATCGCCGGGCAGATCGACCTGGCGGGTATAACCCGCGGTCTGATTGCCGGATTCCCAATTCTTGTTCTGAGTATAGTTGCCTTGACCGTCCGCCTCGACCCAGGTCACCTGAAATTTCGCAACATAGGCGCCGGCGTGGGCGAATTTGACGAAAGCGTTCGGGTATCTGATGCATTGGGTTTCGGTGTAGTCGGTGGTGAACCCCATGCGCGCGAACTCGTTGTCTTTGAGAAAGGCAACCGTATAAGCAATGGGCAGGCCGGGGTTGTCCCGCCGATAGCGGGCGTCCTTGGCAAGATAGTCCTTGAGGCCCTTGAGCCCGGCCTCCGATCCGCCGCTGAAAATTTGCACCGGGGTTTCCGCGCCGCCGCCGATGGCCAGCGCCGAAAAGGATGCGTTGCGGATGATATCTTCGTATTTCGCCTTGAGATCGCCGCCGACCGACACCCCGCCCTGGGTCGCCTGCTCGAATGCCCCCTTTAGATTGAGCGATGTATCGACCGACGAGGTCTCCATCTTGACCATCAGCAGGCGACCGTAATCCACGCTGCGCACATAGGCCGGCGGATTGCGTTCCGAGAATGCTCGTCGTGCTTGTTCGAGATCCACTGCACCGTCGAATACGCTGGAAGCCGTCGTCGGCGTATCCATCGCGATCGTGTAGAACACCTGCTGATAGTAGGCGACGATGACCGATTTTTCCGTCGAGCTGCTGGTATTTATTTGGGACGACGCGTTGCCTGAGGCCCATTTCGCGTTGAAGCCAAGATCCAATGCCACCTGTTGAGAGGAATACGCCTGGGTGGTTTGCAAAAAAGATCGGGCGGCGTTGACGTAGCCTTCGCTGCCCGCCTGCTTGCTCCACTCCTCCAGCTTGGCGTTGACGAACTTCTGGATGCCGGAATTGCTGGGAAGCAAGGTCTCACTGGGATTGGCCAGCCCCGGCAAATCGATCGACAAGGTCGCCGGGCCGCGGGGCAAGGCAATCGGGGTAGGATGCCCTTCGCTCAGGTTCTGATCCGCGCGAACCAGCGCACCCGGATAGACCACGCCGGCCGTCGGGCTCAGAATTGCGACCGCATCCAGGTTCTTGTTGAGCTTGTGCTGGATCTTCGTGCAGATGATGACGCCGTTGCTGGTCAATTGACGATCTTTGACTGGGACCGCGGAGGTGGTCCCATCGGGCACCACGCTCAGCAACACCCGCGGATCGTAATTCAGCGCCGCGATATAGCTCTCGATGTTGGAGTTTGGCATGTTTGGCTTTGATCCTCAAAATGCTGGACGACGACCCGGACCGGATCGCTTGTCAGGTGCAGCCTCGCAGAAGCCGCGATAAGCGCGCTGGCGTCTCGGAGCCACGCTGTTAACCGTATCGCCTGCCCCTGCCAGATGTACAGATGCGCCATCGCGTTCTGCGCAACCAAATGCAGCCCGCCATATTCGATCGACGAGGCCGCCGCCTCGATCGCCCGCGGACCACGAGAGCCAGCCGATCCGGCTATTCCCCGGCGACGTTCTCCGCGACCGCCACCCGTTGCTGGCGCCGCGCCGGCGGCCGGCGCAACGACCAGAAGGCGATGCCGCCGCAGAGATAGGAGGCGATCGAGAGCGCGAAGGCCAATTCGTAGCTGCCGGACAGGTCGAAGATCCAGCCGGCCGCCCACGAGCCCGTGGCCGCGCCGATGCCGCTGCCGATCGTGATCACGCCGAGGATCGTGCCGAGCTGGCGGCCCGGGAAGAGGTCGGCGGTCTTGGCGGTGATCGCCGGGCCGCGCGCGCCCCAGGTCAGCCCGAATAGGCAGGCGAACAGCCATAAGAGCCAGCCCTGATGCGCGTGGGTGATGAACATGGCGCAGACGACGCCGAGGATCGAGACGCCGTAGGCGAGAATCGCCGACCGTTCGCGCCCGATATAGTCGGACAATGTGCCGGTGATGATCGTGCCGGCGATCGCCAGAAAGCTGCCCATCCCCAGCACCCAGGCGGCATAGAGCTTGTCGAAGCCGCGATCGACGGCGAAGGCCAGCTGGTGCAATGACACCAGAAAGCTGCCGAGCCCGGTGAACAGATAGACCGCGAACAACAGCCAGAAATGCGGCGTGCGCACCGCCTCGGCCAAGCTCCAGCCGGGTGGCGGCAGCGCCCCCGGCGCCCCCGGCTTGGGTCCCTGGCCGGCGCGGCCTGGCTCGGGGCCGCCATCGGCTGGCTCGGGTAGGGTGACGGCGCCGTGCGGCGAAACAGCGCCGCCAATGGCGCGATCATCGCCGCCATGAAGCCGGCCTGGATCAGAAAGGTCGCCCGCCACCCGAAGGATGAGATCAGCAGCTGCACGATCGGCGCCGACCACGCCCGGGCAAAGCCGTTGGCCGATTGAACGAGCGCGATCGCCATCCCGCGCCGGCGCACGAACCGCCGCGACAGCAGCGGCACAAACACCACCAGCCCTAGGCAATTGGCGCCGACGGTCATGATCACCCCGTACGAGGCGATGAGCTGCCACAAGGCCGAGATCTTGGCGCAGGCCAGCAGGCCGAGGATCAACAGGCCGCCGCCGAGCAGCAGCAGGCGCAATGGCCCCAGCCGATCGACCAGCGCCCCGACCAGCGGCGAGCTGCCGCCGGCGACCAGCTGGGAGACCGAATAGGGGATCGAGGTCTCGGCCCGGCCCCAGCCGAAATCCTGGATAAACGCCACCAGAAAAATTGCATAGGACTGCATCAGCCCGGCGCCGACGGTAAAGGCGGTAAAGGCGCCGCCGAGCAACAGCCAGTCCGACCGCGCGAGGCGGCGCGGCGCAGCCGGGAGGCCGGCATCCGGCCGCGCACCCCCGCCGGGCTCGGACCTGCGCAGTCTGTTCATCGCGGGCGCCGTCCCTTTGCCGGTGGGCCGGGCCGGGCCATTGACCGGGCCGGGCGCATCGCCTCACTGATCCGCGGCCGGGGCAGTGAAATCAAGCCGCTCGCGCCAATCCCTGACGCGCGGCAGGTAGACCGATATCGCCGTCGGCTATCGATTGGGCGGCTGGTCCTTGGTCGGGCGGGGGTAGACCTCGCCGATCACGTCGTCGAGCCAGTGTCGGGCGAGACCCGGCACGTCGGCGATTTGTATTGTGAGCGCCGTCCGATCGAGTTCGTATAGAACCGCGCCGAGCCGCTTCTCGCCCGGCATCGCCGGCTGGATCTCGCCGATCAGAAAGCTCGACGCCGGGGCCCAGACGAACCGCGTTTGTTCGCTTTGCACCTCATGCGCCTTGTGCAGATGGCCGCTGGCGACCAGCCGCACCCGGTAATGCCGCACCAGCGCCAGCAGCCGGGCGCGCGGTTGCGGCTTGACCGACAAGCCGGCATCGGCCTCGTCCGGGCGGTCGAGATAGAGCGGCTTGTGCAGAAACCAGGCGACCGGTCGGCCGTTGGCCTCGGCCATGACCCGGTCGAGCCAGGCGTCCTGCGCCGCCTCTTCGGGCTCGCCGCCGCCGAGCAGCATGGCGTCGAGCCCGATCAGGCGCCAATCGGCGATGTCCTCGACCCAGCGATCGGGGCCAAAATGGGCCTGCCAGCGGGCCAGGCGCTCGCGGTTGACCGGCTGGCGCGGGTGGGCGGCGTCGCCGACATCGTGGTTGCCGGGGACCGATAGGCAGCGCACCCCGAGCCCGCCCAGCAGCCCGGCGGCATGGGCCAGATCGTCCTCGACCCCGGCGCCGTCGACGGTGACGTCGCCGGTGTGAATAACCAGATCCGGGCGCTCCGCGGCGATCCATTGCGCGAGCGGCGGCCAGTTGTCGGCGAAATGCGGCTTGCCCCGGCTCAGATGGGTATCGGTGATCTGGATTATCCGCATCGGCCCTCGCATAAATAAGCCGCCAGCTCGCTCATCCGGGCGAAGACCGCGGAACATCCGGCGGCAAGCAACTGTTGGGCGTGGTCGCCGGGGCAGTGGCTGCCGCCGCAGAACCCGACGACCGAGATGCCGGCGGCGATCGCCGCGGCGACCCCGATCACGCTGTCCTCGACGACGGTGCACCGGGCGGGCTCGACCCCGAGGCGTCCTGCGGCCATCAGGAAGAGATCGGGAGCGGGCTTGCCGCGGGCGACCTGGATGGCGCTGAAGACATGGGGCTCGAAAAAATGCAGCAGGCCGGTCAACAGGAGCCGTTCGCGCACCCGGTCGAGATGACCGTTCGAGGCGACGCAGCGCTTCGCCGGCAGTGCGGTCAGCAGCGCCTCGATCCCGGGCACTGGCGCGAGCTCGCGTTCGAGGGCGAGTGCGGTCTGCGCGCGCATCGCCTCGAAGAAGCCATCGGGCAGCGCGCGCCCGAAGCGGGCCGCGACCGCGGCGCTCAGCGTGTCGCGGTTGCGCCCGAAGCCCAGCGCCAGCGCCTCCGCGGGCGTCGCCGGGAAATTGGCGGCGCTCAGGCACTCGCCGAGGATGCGGGCAAAGATGACCTCGCTGTCGACGAGAACGCCGTCGCAATCGAAGATGACCAGATCGGACACACGGAACCCTCAATCGCGCCGCCCGCCCGGCAGTCGGCCCGACCCCTATAATGGGCGGTCCGCCCCTTTCTGAACAGCCACCGCCGGCGGCGCGCGCCGCCGGTCTGACCGAGCGTCCAGTCAGCGCGGTGGACAGAAGGCCGGCTGTCGCCGCTGCCGCGGCAGGCGGCGGCTAGGCTTTTCGCCCAGCCCCACCCGCACCCGCCGCTCAGCTCAGAACAGGATGCCGGTTTCGACCATCACCCGGGTTTGCGAATTGCCGTTGAAGTTGGGACCCAGGCCGAAGCCGGAGGTGACGCCGTTCGCCTTGACAAACGAAACTTCGGCGCGGGCGAAATAGTATTGCCATTGGAAGGTCGGGGTGATCGTCGCTGAAAAGGCGCCGCTGCCCGGGCCGTAGAGCAGGCTGTTGCCGCCGGTCGAGCCGATATACTCGAGCCGGCCGCCGAGGTTGAACCCCGAACCGAGATCGTAATTGGCCAGGATCGCGCCGCCAAAGGTCGAGGCGCTCGACGATATCCCGATGCCGTTGTTCACGGGAACGTGGGTCGCTTGGAAATAGGGCTGAATGATCCACGGGTCGGCATTGTAGGTGTAGATCAAATTGTAGATCTGCGAATTGTTTTGCAGCAGCGGGGTGCGCAAGGTTGCGACATTGCTGCTTCCGGCGTTGCCGCCGGCGGCGAACTCGAACGAGTTGGCGCTGTTCAAGGTATAGGTGGCGGAGCCGGTGACCCAGTTGTAGACCCCCAAATCGAAGCCGTCGGTGAACGACAGCGACAACGCGACCGGGCCGATCGTGTAGTTGGCCTGCGCGCCTTTGCTGACCGCAGGCTCCTGGTTCCACAACAGCCCGCGCTCGATATTTATGTTTTCAAACGAAAACGTATATTCGGCGCCGATCAGGGTGGGCAGCTTGCCGCCCTCGATCGAGAAATTGCTGGTCGGCGCGATTTTGACGAACCCCTGCGGAAACCAGCCCCACAAATTCCCGGTGCCGGTCTGATAGGCGGGCACCTGGTAGCCAAATGTCCCCTCGGCGGCCGAGATATAGGGCGCCCCCAATGACGAAACCGAATAGGCGCCGGCCTGCGCATAAAATTGGAAGATGCCGTCGGTTTTCTGAACAAACAGCTGGCCGTTCGACAGGTCCGGCTGCCACGAACGGTTGCCGGGGAACGGGTTGCTCTGCCATTGGCCGAGGCCGCTGCCGATCCCGTCCACATAAATATCGCCGAGCGGTCCGAGCGTGTATTTGGGCGGCGGCAACTGGATCGTCAGCGGGCCGGTGATCGACGGCGCGATCAGCGGCGAGGTGGGTGCGGCCGGGGCTGCAGCCGGAGCCGCCGCGGCGCCAGGCGGCGCGCCGGCCGGCGGCGCCGCCGGCGGCGTTGCGGTCGCCGGCGGGGCGGAGGGCAACTGGGCGAGCTCGTCAGCCCATGCGCAAGCCGGGCCGAGGCCGAGCACGGCCATGGCGACACCGGAGATGGCGCTTTTCTTGGTATTGTTCATCTGCACAGAGCCTTTCGAATGATCGTTCCACTGTGGGCGGGCGGATCTGACCACGGCAGGCAATCTCGGGCCCACAACCCCCGCTTTCCGGAGGGCGGCGACGCAAACGCCATACCAAAGCCCCAGGCATCCGAAACGAACCGTGAGGTGAACTGACTGGTTGCACGGAAATCCGCCATATCACCTCTTGCTCGCGGTGCTCCGCCGTTGTCAATGCGCACGATGCGCATTGTCACAGCTGATTATTTACTAGGCAGATCGACCTGATTTCCGCGCCGTTTTTGTTCAGAACCGCGCCGCCGCGGCCGTTGCAGCGGCGACGCGCGGCCTGCCGGTCTCTCCAATTCGCCGGTGGCGCGCGGCCGCGCAGGCTGGTCAGCCGCGACCGCTGCAAAACCGAATAAATCCACGGATGCGCGCGATCGCGCATCGGGGCGTCCCAATCCTGAGACAGACCGTCCCGTCATGCGGGCTGGATGATTTTCTCAGTTCCGGCAGCGCCATCCCGAAATTTGGCCCGCCTTAAAAATCCGGGCGGAGCGCCGGCGCTCAGCTATGCGCGGCGGATGGAGCGGGCGGGGCGTGGGCGGACGGCTGGCCGGCCGGCGCGTCGCTCGAGGCGACGGGCAAGGGCGGCAGCACCGGCAGGCATTTTGCGACCAAAACCGTCATGTCGAGCATGCCAAGCCCGATCGCTATCGCGAGCAGCCATGCATTCATTTCACTGGCAATGCGGTCGAGACGGACCAAACTCTGTTTCATTGCAACCTCGTAATTCGCTCGATAACAGCTGAGACGCAGCCTATCGCCGCGTTTGCTGCGATGCAACATGCAATTTTGGAAACCCTCTTATAACCTATCGTAAGGTATTGTTAAAGTTATATTTCCTGCGTAGGAAGCTCGTAATGCGAGCGGAATTGACCGGTCACTTGATCAAGGTCACCGGCACCCGGGCGAGCCGCGCGACCTTGGTCGCGACCGAGCCGAGGAAGAGCCGGCCGATGGCGCCCAGACCGCGGCTGCCGATCACGATCTGGTCGACCTGGAGCCGGTCCGCCACGCGCTCGATGGTCTCGGCGATCGGGCCGAATTCGGCATGCGTCTCGAATTTGACCTGCGCCTCGGTGCATAGCCGAGCCGCCTTGCGCAGCGCGCTTTTCGAGCGCCGGATGGCGAGCCGACGGTCGGCGTCGACCGACATGACCGCGGAGATGTCGGAAACCTCGATGGTTTCCGGACCCTGGACATTGAGAAGGATGATCAGCGCCGGGTCACGGCCGCGGGCGAGGGAGATCGCGTGGGCGACCGCGCGGTTGGCCGGCGCCGAGCCATCGATCGGGACGAGGATGCGCATTTGCGAGTCGGTCCGGCTGCGGACGGTCGGCGGGCGCTCAGGAGCCGCCGTACACCGGGATCACCGCGCCGCGGGTCGCGCGGTTGTCGGGCGCCGCTAGAAACGCGATGATTTGCGCAATATCGGCGGGCTGGACCCAGCGGCCATGGTCGGCCTGCGGCAGCGCCGCCCGGTTCGCCGGGGTGTCGAGGATCGAGGGCGCGACGGCGTTGATCCAGATCTCCTCCGCGACGGTTTCTTGCGCCAGCGCCTCGGTCAGCGCCGCCACCGCCGATTTGGACGCGGTGTAGGCGGTCATGCCGGCGCCGAGCCGCGGCTCCAGCGCCGGCCGGGCGGCGACGTTGACGATCCGCCCGCCGCGCGCGCCGCCGGGTCCGGGTTCAAGGCGAGCCCGGAACGCCGCGATCGCCGCCGCCGAACATAGGAACGCCGACAGCGCGTTCATCCGGAATTGCGCGATGAAATCGGCCGCCGAGGTCTCGCCGACCGGCGCCATGGCAAAACCGCCGGCGAGGTGGATCGAGGCCCAGAGCGGCGGCAGGCTTTGGTAAAAGCCGTGAACCGAGGCCTCATCCGCGACATCGACCTCACGCCGGATATGCACCGCCGGATCATCGGCAAACTCGAAGTCGGCAAGCTCGGCGGCCACCAGGTTTGGCACATGGCAAACCGCCCCGGCCGCCAGCAGCGTCGCGATCACCGCGCGGCCCAGCGCGCCGGTGCCGCCGGTGACGACGATATGGCTGCCCGCAAAATCCACCATGCGAGGATCCCCTTTCAGGAAAGCGGGGCATGATAATCGTCCTGGCGACGCGGCGCACGCCGGTAGCCGCAGAATTCGGGATATAACCCGCCCGCGGATTTCGCCGCGATGCGGGGCGGCGAACCGTGGTTCGCTATGAGATTGGCCGCCGTCCCCGGGCTCAGGCCGCGATGCCCTTGCCGTCATAAAGCGCCGCGAGCGCGACGCCGTAAGTTTCGCGGATCGCGTGCCGCTTGACCTTCAGGGTCGGGGTCATCTGGCCGTTGGCGATGGTGAAGGGTTCCGCGGCAATGGCAAAGCGCCGCACTCGCTCGACCGGAGTCAGGCCGCGATTGACCCGCGCCACCGCCGCGCCAATCGCCTTGACAAAGTGAGGGTCGGCGGCGAGCGCCGCGCCTTCCCGCGCAGCCCCGTCCTTCGCGGCGAATTCGGCGGCGAATTCGGGATCGGGGACGATAATCGCGACCAGATAGGGCCGGCGATCGCCGAACACCATCGCCTGGGCGATTTCGGGCTCCAGGGTCAGATAGCCTTCGATGCGAGCCGGCGACACCATCTCGCCGCCCGAATTCTTGATAAAGTCGCGCTTGCGGTCGGTGATCCGGATATAGCCGTCCTCGTCGATTTGACCGACGTCGCCGGTCTTGAGCCAGCCATCGACCAGGGTCTGCGCGCTCGCCTGCGGGTCGTTCCAGTACCCTTTCATCACATTGTCGCCGGCGACCAGGATCTCGCCGTCATCGGCGACCCGCACCCGCACCCGGTCGAGCGGCGGCCCGACGGTGTCGATCTTGATCCGCGCCGGCAGGTTGCAGCTGATCACCGGTCCGGCCTCGGTCTGGCCGTAGCCTTGCAACAATCTGACCCCGAGCGCCACGAAGAAGCTGCCGATTTCCGGGTTCAACGGCGCCCCACCCGAAACCATCGCCTTCAGCCGACCGCCAAAGCGCCGGCGCAGCCCGGCTCGCACCAGGCGGTCGAGCGCCGGGTCGATCAGCCGTTCGCCGAGGCTCGGGACCGCGAGCGCCGCGCGCTTGCGCCCGATCGCCACCGCCTTGTCGAACATCTTGCGGGCCATTGCGCCTTTGCGCTCGACCCCGAGCAGGATGCGGCGATGCAGGGTCTCGTAGAGCCGCGGCACGGCGGTCATGATCGTCGGGCGAGCTTCGATCAGGTTGGCGGCCAAGGTCTCGGCGCTTTCGGCAAAATAGATCTGGGCCCCGATCGAGATCGGGAACATCAGCCCGGCGGTGTGCTCGTAGGCGTGCGACAATGGCAGGAAGCTCAGAAACACCTCGTCGCCGAGGCCGAGCTGCTCGAGTACGCGATAGGCGCCGCGGCAATTGGCGAGAATGTTGCGATGGGTGGTCATGACCCCCTTGGGCAGACCGCCGGTGCCGGAGGTGAAGATCAGGCAGGCGAGGTCGTCGGGCAGCAATCCGGCGACCCGCTCGGCGATGTCGTCCGGCTCCTCGTCGCCCTTCGCCAGCACTTCGTCCCAGGCGAGGATGTCGACCGCGCTCGCCTGCCCCGCCGTCGGCTCGATCGCGATCACCCAGCGCATGCTGTCGACCTGATTGGCCGCCGCCAACACCCGCGCCGACAGCGAGGCCCTGGAGACGATCGCTGCGCGGGCGCCGCTCGCTGGCGAAGACATGGCGGTGGTCTTCGACTGTATTCGTCACATAGGCGGGGACCGTAATCGCGCCGGCGCTCATGATGGCGAGGTCGGCGACGACCCATTCCGGCCGGTTTTCGGCGACGAGGGCGACGCGCTCGCCCGCGCCGATGCCGAGCGCGCGCAGCCCCTGCGCCAGCCGGCGGACATCGCGCGCCGCCGCCGCCCAGCTCAGCGGCTGGTAGCGGCGCTGGTGCTTGGCCCATAAGAAAGGCTTGTCGCCGAGCCGGTCGGCCTGCTCGAAGAACATCGCCGGCAGGCTGCGGCAATTGTCGTAATCCATTCTTCCCTCAACCCTGCCGCGCGCGAACCCTGCCGTGCTTTGTACGGGTTTCGGGGCCGCGGCGGAATAGCCGCGTCGGGCGCCGTGGCGCGCGGTTGGCGGCTTCGAGGCTGCGCCCCATATGGGAACAGCACGATCGAGGGACTGGGCCATGCGAGTCGAAGCGGCGGCGGAAGCGACGGCGGCAACCGATAAAAAGGCGGCGCTCGGCGCCCTGCCGCAATGGGATCTTTCCGATCTTTATCCCGGTCCGGACAGCGCGGAATTGAACCGGGACCTGGTGCTGCTCGCCGCGGACGCCGACGCCTTCCACGCGCGTTACGAGGGCCGGCTCGGCCGGCTCTCGGGCGCCGAGCTGGGCGCCGGGGTCGAGGCCTATGAGCGGATGCAGGAGCTCTGCGGCCGGATCATCAGCTATGCCTCGCTGGTCCACGCCGGCAACCTCGCCGACCCCGAGATCGGCCGCTTCTATCAGACGATCCAGGAGCGCACCAACGCGATCTCGACGCGTTTGCTGTTCTTCACCCTCGAGCTGAACCGTCTCGATGAGGCTGAGATTACCGCGAAGGAGGCCGATCCGGCGCTCTCCCGCTATCGGCCGTGGCTGCGCGACACCCGCGCCTTTCGCCCATACCAATTGTCGGACGAAGTCGAGAAGCTGCTGCACGAGAAATATGTCGCCGGTCGCGCCGCCTGGACGCGCCTCTTCGACGAAACCATCGCTGACCTGCGCTTCCCGTTGCGCGGCCGAGAACTGACCGAGGCCGAGGTGCTCGACCTCCTATCCGACCGCGACCCGGAGATCCGCCGCGAGGCCGCCTTTACGGTCGGCGAGGTGCTGGGAAAAAACGCGCGGACTTTTGCGCTGATCACCAATACGCTCGCCAAGGACAAGGAGATCGAGGATCGCTGGCGCGGGTTCGCCCGGCCGATCTCGTCGCGCAATCTCTCCAATTTTGTCGAGGACGAGGTGGTCGATGCGTTGATCGCCGCGGTGCGCAAGAGCTACCCCCAACTGTCGCACCGGTATTATCGGCTGAAGGCGCGCTGGTTCGGGGTCGAGGCGTTGCCGTTCTGGGATCGGAACGCGCCCCTGCCCGAGGATGACGACCGGCTGATCCCGTGGCGTGAGGCCGAGGAAACCGTGCTCGCGGCCTATGGCGCGTTTTCGCCGGAGCTGGCCGCGGTCGGCGGGCGGTTTTTCGCCGCCGCGTGGATCGATGCGCCGGTGCGGCCGGGCAAGGCCTCCGGGGCCTTCGCCCATCCGACGGTGCCGGCGGCGCATCCGTATCTGTTGCTGAACTACCAGGGCCGGGTGCGCGACGTGATGACCCTGGCGCATGAATTGGGCCACGGGGTGCACCAGGTGTTGGCCGGCGCCCAAGGCTATCTGATGGCCGACACGCCGCTGACCCTGGCCGAGACCGCCTCGGTGTTTGGCGAGATGCTGACCTTCCGCGCCCTCTTGGCGCGAGAGACCGACCCGCGCCGGCGCCGGATCATGCTCGCCGGCAAGGTCGAGGACATGCTGAACACGGTGGTGCGGCAGATCGCCTTCGCCACCTTCGAGATCCGGGTGCATGACGAGCGCCGCGAGGCCGAGCTGACCCCCGACCGGATCGCCGAGATCTGGCTCGAGGTGCAGCGCGAGAGCCTCGGCCCGGCGATCCGCCTCGATGGTCTCGACGGCGTCTATCGCCATTACTGGTCCTACATCCCGCATTTCATCCACACGCCGTTTTATGTTTACGCCTATGCGTTCGGCGACTGTCTGGTGAACTCGCTCTATGCGGTCTACCAGGAGGCCCATCAGGGATTTGCCGAGCGCTATCTCAATATGCTGCGCGCCGGCGGCTCGCTGCGCCACAAGGAGCTATTGGCGCCGTTCGGCCTCGACGCCGCCGACCCCGCCTTCTGGTCGAAGGGGCTGTCGGTGGTGTCGGGCTTTATCGACGAACTGGAAGCGCTCGCGTGATACGGTTCCATGGATCGCTAACTGCTTTCTCATCGTCATGGCCGGGCTTGTCCCGGCCATCCACGTCTTTGCCTCACCCGAAGCGCCCGTCTCGGTCCCGTGGATGCCCGGACCAAGTCCGGGCAAGACGAATCTACGTATCTCGGCGTCTTAACGGGAGCGACAAGAGACAATTTATAAGATCGCAGATCGCTCTCTGGATATTTCCTAGACTTGGAAATCTTCGTGGCAGCTAGACGGACTATGACAAAGTGTAGGTTGGATTGGTGACTGACAACAACTCTTTCACCGGCCGGGTGCGGCGTTATGCGCAGGTGTCGAGCGCGATGGGCGGGCTCGCCGCCAGGCTTGCCGGCGAGCGCTATCTGGGGTTGAGGGTCGATCGCGGCCGGCACGCCGCCGATTTGAAGGCCGCGCTCGGCGGCATCAAGGGGCCCTTAATGAAGGTGGCGCAGCTGCTCGCCACGATCCCCGACGCCCTGCCCAAGGAATATGTCAACGAGCTCGTCCAATTGCAGGCGAACGCGCCGGCGATGGGCTGGCCGTTTGTCCGCCGCCGCATGGCAGGCGAACTCGGCCCGGATTGGCAGCGCCGGTTTCGCGATTTCGAGAGGAACGCGGCGCGCGCCGCCTCGCTCGGCCAGGTGCATCGGGCGACCGCGCTCGACGGCGCTGCCCTCGCCTGCAAATTGCAGTACCCGGACATGGCCTCGGCGGTCGAGGCCGATCTGCGCCAACTCAAATTAGCGATGGGCCTCTACGAGCGCTACGACCGCGCCGTCACCACCGCCGAGATCCATGCCGAGATCGCCGACCGGCTGCGCGAGGAATTGGATTACGAGCGCGAGGCCGCGCATATGCGGCTTTACGGCGCGATCCTGGCGGGCGAGGCCGGCATCCGCGTGCCGGCGCCGTTGCCCGAGCTGTCGACCCGGCGGCTGTTGACGATGACCTGGCTCGACGGCGCGCCGATCCTGGAGACCGCAAAGGCGCCGATCGAGCGGCGCAACCAGGTGGCGCTCCGGATGTTCCGGGTCTGGTACGTGCCGTTCTACCATTACGGCGTGATCCACGGCGACCCGCATCTCGGCAACTACACTGTGGCGCCGGATGACATCGTCAACCTCCTCGATTTCGGCTGCGTGCGGGTGTTCCGCGCCTCGTTCGTGCGCGGGGTCATCGACCTCTACCATGCGCTGGAGCGCGGCGATCGCGACCTCGCCGTGCACGCCTATCAGAGCTGGGGTTTTGGCGATCTCTCGAACGAGATGATCGAGGTGCTGAACCGCTGGGCGCGCTTTGTCTACGGCCCGTTGCTCGACGATCGCGCCCGGCTGATCCAGGAAAAGGCAAAGGGGGCCGCCAACGGGGCCGATGGCGCCGCCGTGGTCGAGAGCGTGCACCGCGACATTCGCCGCCTCGGCGGGGTGCGTCCGCCGCGCGAGTTCGTGTTCATGGACCGGGCCGCGGTCGGGCTCGGCTCGGTGTTCATGCACCTGAAGGCCGAGATCAACTGGCACCGCCTGTTCCACGAGCTGATCGAGGATTTCGACGAGGCCGCCCTCGCCAAGCGCCAAGCCGCGGCGCTCAAAGCCGCCCGCGTGCCAGCGACCGTGGAGCCGGAGGTTCGGCCTCCGACCCGCAAACGGGTCGCGCCGCCGCGGTTCCGATGACCGCAAGCTGCTTCGATCTCGTCATCTTCGACTGCGACGGGGTATTGGTCGACAGCGAACCGATCATCAACCGTGCTCATGCCCAGGTGCTCGCCGCCTGCGGCTATCCGATAACGGAAGTGGCTCTCGTCGAGCGTTTCTGCGGGATGTCCGATCCGGAGATGCTCGGCATCATCGAGCGCGAACGGGGCTGTGCATTGCCGGGCTCTTATGCCAAGCGGGTTGGAGCTATAATCGAGCAGGGATTCCAGCGCTCTCTGACAGCGATTCCGGGAGCAGTCGACGCGCTCAATTCGCTGCCCGCGCCGGTCTGCGTTGCGTCGAGCAGCGCTTTCGGGCAGCTTCGTCGAAAGCTCGAGTTGACCGGGCTCCTGGCGCGCTTTGGCGAGAGCCTGTTCAGCGCCTCGATGGTCCGGCGCGGTAAGCCGGCCCCCGACCTGTTTCTCTATGCCGCCCGGCAGATGGGGGCGGCGCCCGAGCGCTGCCTCGTCATCGAGGACAGCCCGGCTGGGATCGAGGCCGCCCGCGCCGCCGGCATGACCGCGATCGGCTTCTGCGGCGGCAGCCACTGCCGGCCGGGGCACGCTGAGCGGCTGAAGGTCGGCGGCGCCGCCCTCGTCATCGCCGACATGGGCGAGCTGGCGAGCGCGATGGCCGAGCTGTCGTATCCCTCTACCCGCTAGCTAGCGGAACATGCGGCCTTCGGGCGGGAGGCCGAGCAGGATCTGGCCGACGGTCTCGAAATGGACCGGGCGGCCCTGGCCCTGCTGGGTCCCGGCGTGGATGTCGCGCAGCCGCCGCTCGAACGGGTTGTCGGTGAAGATCGCGGTGGCGCCGGCGGCGCTGTAGACTTGCGCCACGACCTCGCGCGCCTGCTGGATCGCCCAGGTCGAGGCGAGGCGCAGCCGGGCGTGCTGCTCCGGCAAAAATTGTCCGGTGCGCTCGGCCTCGTCCCACATTTCGCGCAGCGTCGCGTGGATCCAGGCGCGCGAGGACCGGAGCCGCGCCTCGCATTGCGCCACCTGCGACTGGATCACGTTGTTCTGGCGCAGCGGACTGCGGGCGCCGCGCGGGATTTTGTCGCGGGCCAGCACGATGAACGCGTCGAGCGCGCCGCGGGCGATGCCGAGCGACACGTTCGAGAATCCCATCGCATAGACCATGCCGCTGGTGAATTGATAGAGGAGGCCCGCTTCGCGCCGCTCGGCCTCGTTGTCGCGCGAGCAGGTATATTTCTGCGGCACGAACAGATCCTCGACCGTATAGCTGTCGCTGCCGGTGCCGCGCAGGCCGATGACCTGCCAATTGTCGATGATCGTGGCGCTGGATTTGGGGAACAGCACGGTGCGCACGAACGGGCGGCCATTCGGGTTGAGCCGCGGGCTGCCGTCCTCCTCGAAGATCGGCACATGGGCGCCGAGCCAGGTCGCGTGCCGGCTGCCGGTGGCGAAGCCCCAGCGTCCGGTAACCCGGATGCCGCCCTCGACCGCGACGCCGCGTCCGGCGCCGGGCGTGTCCGGCCCCCAGGCCAGAATGCCGCGCGCCGGCCCGAAGATCTCGCGCGCCACCGCCGGGTCGAGATAGGGCGCCGACATCGAGCAACCGGAATTCTGCCCCAAAGACCAGGCGGCGCTCGGCTCGGCCTTGGCGAGTTCTTCGAGCACCTGGACGTAGACGAGCGGGTGCAGTTCGGCCCCGCCCAACGAGCGCGGCAGCAGCAGCTTGAAAAAGCCGCCCTCGACCAGCGCGTCGACCACCCGCTCCGGCAATTGGCGCTGCGCCTCGATCTCGTCGGCGGCGTCTTCGAGCAATGGCGCCAGCGCCCGCGCGCGTTCGATATAATCGGCGCCGCGCGTCTCGACGCGAGCAAGATCGAGGTCGATCGAGGCCATTTTTTTCTCCCTTTGCCGGCTGCGCACGGTCGCGTCCGGGGCTGCCGGGCGGAGAATACATCGCCGTCTCAATTCGCCGGGAATATTTCAGCGACCACTTGCGCTCTGAGCGGATTGCTGCGGGCGATCAAATCGGTTTCAGCGTCCGAGCGCCCGCCAAAATCAAGCAATCCCCCGTCGGGCGATGCCAAAGACACATTTCTGACATCTGTCGAAGTGCGACGACCGGTGAAGGAATCTGTTGGTTGAATAGAAGCCTGCGACGTGAGGGTATTATGGATCACAACTGGAGGGATATCAGGGCCAATCGGCAGAAGCGAGCAAGCCGGCGCCCGCACGGCGCCGTCCGCGCGCCCCGAGTTGCGGCGCTGGCGGTCGTCACGGTTTCGTCGATCGGCCTGTGGGCGGCGATCTGGCGGACGGCCAAGTCGTTGGTTTCGTTATGGCGCTGACCGTCAATGGCGCGATCGGCCGCGCCAAGGGATTGCTGGTCATTGGCGGGCTGATGCTGGCGCTGTCGGCCTGTTCCCTGTTCGGAGCGAGTGGCCCTTACGACGTATACTTTGAGGAGCGCTCGGCCCAGATCGACGATCAGGCCCGCGGTTTGATCGCGGAAGCGGCGAAGCGCGCCAACGTCGAGCCTGGCGTACCGGTCCAGGTCATCGGCTACACCGACAGCGCCGGCAGCCCCCCTGCTGATTTCTTATTATCCAAACAGCGGGCGCAAGCGGTGGCGGACGCCTTGGCCGCCGACGGGGTCGCCGCGAACCGGCTGGTGCGCATCGGGCGCGGTCAGACCGGCGGCGAGCCGGGCCTGGCGAGTCGGCGGGTGGAAATCTCGATCGGCGGCGGTTGAACCCGCACACGGGTCAGGCGGGGCGGGCGAGCGGGCTCCACCAGCGCCGGGTCAGAGCCAGGGCGAGGATGCCCTCGCCGCCGATCGCCGCGGTCGCCCACGGCGCGCCGATCAGCCCGGCCAGCAACCCGATATGCATAAAGCCCAGCATGCCGACGCCGATGCACACCGACAATACGCCATAGACCCGGCTGCGCATCTGCGGCGGCGCCGCCAGATAAACGAGGGTCGCCTGCATGATGCTGAAACAGGCATTGGCGATCCCGGTCAGCAGCAGCACCGCGCCGGCGGCCGCGGCCGAGGGGACGAGGGCGAAGACCGGCGCCAGAACCAGGTAGCTCACGACGCCGCCGAGATAGAGCCGGGAAAAATGCGGCGGCCGCGCCATGAGCGCGATCGTCACCGCGCCGCAAAAGGCCCCGACCCCGCCCATGCTGGCGAGGAGGCCGACGCCGGTCGGCCCCAGATGCAGCGCGTCGTGGCCGATCACCGGGATCATGCTGGTGAACGGCCAGCCGAACATGTTGTAGATGACGGTGATCGTCAAAACCGCGACCAGGCGACGATCGCGGCGCACCAAGGCCAGCCCCTCGATGATCCGCGCCAGCACGCTCTGGCCGCCCGAGGCGCCCGCCTGGTTGCGGTGGCGCACCCGCCAGGCCGCGGCGAGCGCCACCAGGTAGCATAAGACGCTGACCGTGAAGGCGCCGCCGATGCCAAAGGTCGCAAGCAACACCCCGCCCAGAGTGGGGCCGAGGATCTGGCTCGCATTGTTGGCGCCGACATCGATCGACATCGCCGCGCTCATCCGCTCGGGGCCGACGACCTCGCCGATCATCGTGCGCCGCACCGGGTTGTCGGTGGTCCAGCCGATGCCGTTCAAAAAGCTCGCCACCGCGAGCTGCCACACCGCAAGCTCGCCGCTAAAGGCGAGCACCGCCAAGGTGAGCGAAGTCAGACCCATCGACAGCACGACGAAGCCGAGCGCGGTGCGCCGCTCGATCCGCTCGGCCATGGCCCCGATCACCGCGCCGAACAGCGCCATCGGCAGCATCCGCAGCATGGTCAACAGCGCCACGACAAACGGCGAGCCGGTGCGCTGATAGGCGAACACCGCAACCGCCAGCATTTCGAGCCAGCGCACCGCAAAGACCACCAAGCCGACCAGCCACAACCGCCAGAAATCGGGCTCGCCGATCAGCAGGCTGCGAGCGCTCGGCGCCGCGATGGCGAGGCTCGCGGCATAACCGCGCGGCGCGCCGCCGGGCGCATCCCGCCGCGCGCGCGGCCGCCGCACCGAACCCATTTCCGCCCTCCGACCCGTTTCCATCCAGTGCGCGGCCGCGCGACGCGCCAGTCGGCGTCCCGACCTTTCCGCTCGCCGCCGGCGACCGACCGGCTCCCGGCGGCTTTGCCCAGGACTTAGCAGAGAATTCGGCGTTTGCGCGATTTTGCGGCAAACTCCGGGCGCTCGCAGGTCGGAAACTGTGGGCCGGAAGAGCGTCGACCGGCCCGGTCCGGCGTTTGCAGAAGAGGCGTTTGCAGAAGAATCGCAGACGTGGAACCGCGATTAAGGGGGCCGCTCATTTCGGTCGAGATCGAATTAAAGCTCGCCGCCGATCCCGCCGATCTGGCGAGGCTGACCTGCGCGCTGGCGGCGATGGCCAGCGGCGCCGCCGCCATGCAGCGCCATCATCTGGTCAGCACCTATTTCGATACGTCCGACCTCGCTCTGAAGCGGCAGGGAGCAAGCTTGCGGGTGCGCGAGGGGGACGGCCGGCTGGTCCAGACCCTGAAGATCGCCGATCGCGGCGGGGACAGTCTGATGGCGCGCGGCGAATGGGAAGACGAGGTGGCCGAGAACCGGCCCGACCCGCGGGCCGCCCAGAGCGGGCCGCTTCTGCCCGAGGGAATAGCCGACAAGCTGCGCCCGCTGTTCGTTACCGAGGTCGATCGGCAAACCATCGAGATCGAGCCCAACCTGGGGACACGGATCGAGGCGGCGATCGATACCGGCGAGATCCGGGCGATCGACAATGGCCGCAGCGAGCCGCTCGCCGAGATCGAGCTCGAACTCAAGGCCGGCGACCCGGCCGCCTTGTATGATCTGGCGCTGAGACTGCTCGAAACCGCGCCGTTGCGGATCGATGCGCGCAGCAAGTCGGAGCGCGGCTACCGTCTCGTCGAGGGCGAGCCGCGGCTGTCGTCGGTCCACACCGAGGCCCTGGCGATCGATGCCGGCATGTCGGTCGAGCAGGTTTTGCAACGCATCGGCCGCTCCTGCCTTGCCCAACTGCTGAAGAACGAGCCCGCCGCCGTCGATGGCCAGCCCGAGGGCGTGCATCAGATGCGGGTCGCGGTGCGCCGCCTGCGCTCGCTCCTCTCCGCGATCAAGAAGCTGCTTCCGCAGGAGGAACGCCGCGCGGTCGCCGAACGGTTGGCCGGTTTGGCGGCGCCGCTTGGGCCGGCGCGCAATCTCGACGTCTTTTGCGCCGAACTGCTGCAGCCGCTGCGCTGCGCACGCCCCGGCGAGCCCGGCTGGGACGAGCTTTCGGCGGCGGCCGAGCGGGCCTGCGAGGAAGCCCATGACCGGGTCGCCAAGGAAATTCTGTCGCCCCGGCATACCGCGGCGGTGCTCCGCCTGCTGCGCTGGTTCGACGCCAGCGGCTGGCGTGCGCCGCACGCGCCCGAAACATCGGCGCTGATGGCGCCGATCGGTGCGATCGCCTCGGACCTGCTCGATCGCCGGCGGCGCGAGGTGCGACGGCGCAGCCGGCATTTTGCCCGGCTCACGCCCAGGGAGCGGCACCGGCTGCGCATCGCCGTCAAAAAGCTGCGCTATACGATCGACCTCCTGCGCAACCTCTATCCGCAGCGCGACGTGCGCCGCTATCTCAAACCATTGAAGCCGGTGCAGGACGAGCTCGGGCACGCCAACGACATCCGCGTCGCCTATGGCCTGGTCATCGAGTTCGGAAAGCGGGCCGAACCCGCCGAGCCCATCGCCGAGGCGGCCGGCCAGCTGCTCGAGCTGCATGAGCGGGCGTTTCTGCATGGCGAACCAAAGCTCGGCAGGCGCTTGCGCCGACTGAACCGGGCCGAGCCGTTCTGGCGACGGTGAAGCCGAGCTGTCTTCGATCCGATGGCGAGGGCGGATTGGCGCGCGTCTTCAGGCGGCGGCGTCTTTTGCCGGGATCGGGCAGGCGATCCCGGTGCCGCCGAGCCCGCAATAGCCGTGCGGGTTCTTGGCGAGGTACTGCTGGTGGTAATCCTCGGCGAAATAGAATGGCGGCGCGTCGGCGATCTCGGTCGAGATCGCGCCATAGCGGGCGGACTCCAGCCTCGGCTCGTAGGCCGCGCGCGTCGCCTCGGCCTTGCGCCGCTGCTCGGGCGAATAGGCGTAGATCGCCGAGCGGTATTGGGTCCCGACATCGTTGCCCTGGCGCATGCCCTGGGTCGGGTCGTGGCTTTCCCAGAACAGCTTCAGCAGCGCGTCATAGCTGGTGATGGCCGGGTCGTAGACGACGAGCACCGCCTCGGTGTGCCCGGTGCGGCCGCTGCACACCTCCTCATAGGTCGGGTTCGGGGTCGAGCCGCCGGCATACCCGACGGCGGTGACCCACACCCCTGGAGCCTGCCAGAACACCCGCTCGGCGCCCCAGAAGCAGCCGAGCCCGAACAGCGCCTTCTCGAAGCCCGCGGGATAGGGCCCGGCCAGCGCGTGGCCGTTGAGGAAATGCCGCTCGGGGATGCTCACTGGCTCGGCGCGGCCCGGCAGGCAATCCTCGGGCTGCGGCACTGTCAGCTTGTCACGCATGAACCGCCACATCGGGCTCCCCTTTTATCGTGCAAGGTGCGCCGGCTCGGCCAACCCCGCCTCGATGTAGGCAGCAAACCCGCTTTCGCCAAGCCTCGCCGCGCCATTCGGCGGCGCGCCCGGCCTTCACCGAGGCGATCGCGGGAGATCGCAGCCGCGCAAACTCGCGAATGGCGGTAATATGATCCGCTGAGCAATCGCCTCCGGCAAATCGGCTGGCGGGGGATAGGTTCGCATCGGCCAACGCTGGAGGGGACCGCGATGCTGAAGGGTTTCGTAATGGGCGTCTTGACGGCAATCATCGTCGCTCTGGTCGGCGGATATATCATCCTGCGCAGCGGTCTGATCCCGGCCAACGCCGACGCCCAGCCCGGCCGCCTGGAAATCTGGGCGGCAAAAACCTCGCTGCGAGCGACCCTCGCCCGCGAGGCCCCCAAGGGTCCCAATCCGGTGGCGACGAGCGACGACAATCTGATTGCCGGGGTCGAGCTCTACGGCCAGCATTGCGCGATCTGTCACGGCACCGCCCAGGGAGACGCCTCGGCCTCGCCGGTGGCGAAGGGCGAATATCCGAAGCCGCCGCAACTGGCGACGGACGGGGTCGAGGACGACCCTGAGGGCTATTCGTTCTGGAAAATCACCCACGGCATTCGCTGGACCGGAATGCCTTCATGGAAGGGCTCGCTGACCAACCAGCAGATCTGGACGCTCGCACTCTTTCTGAAGCACATGGATAAACTGCCGCCCGCGGCCGAACGGGCCTGGGAGCAGGTCAAGAATTGAACAGAAATCGCGCAGGCCGCTTGGTCGCGCCTTGGTCGGCGCTCGCCGGCCTTTGAAGATTGCCTCGTATACGAGCGGCGGCGATCATGCGGCGCGAGGAATGTTGCCAGGCGAACGCCGCCGCGCTATTAGAGATCAGCGAGCCAAGGCCGAAGGGGATAGTGACCATGGCTATATCCAGCTGGCGCAAACCTGCCGGACGAACGGATCGGTGGCGGACTGCCGGGCCGCTGATGCGACGCTTGATGCTGATTTTGCTGTTGCCGCTGACGATAGCGGCGGCGCCGGCGGCCTCGCCCGGCGATCCCGATGCGCAGGCGACCGCCTTCATGAACCATCTGTGGGACCATGCGCTCGAGGTTCTGAACAAAAAGACCCCGGTCGCAGAACGGCAGGCTCGATTTCGCGAGCTGTTCCAACGCGATTTCGACTGCCCCGGCATTGCCCGCTTTGTTCTCGGCCGCTATTGGCGCAGCGCCAGCCCCGAGGAGCAGAAAGAGTTCCTCAAGCTGTTCCAGGATTACGTCGTCTTCGTCTATACCGCCCGGCTCTCCGATTTCGGCGGCGAGCAGTTCAAGGTCAATGGCAGCCGGCCCGATGCCGAATTCGGTGATCGTCTCGACCGACGTGATCTCGCCCGGCGCGCCGCAACCGCTCAAAGTCGACTGGCGGCTGGTCAATGACGATGGCGGCTACAAGATCAGCGACGTGATCGTCGAAGGGGTCAGCATGGCGGTGACCCAGCGCTCCGAATTCGCCTCGGTGATCCAGCGCCATGGCGGGCAGGTCCAGGGCCTGCTCGATCTGATGCGGCAGAAGACCGCGAGCGCGGCGCAATAGCCGCCGGCCGCAGCGGCGCGGCGACGGGCCGGCGATTTGCCGGCGGGCGATCTGGATTGGGCGGCCCTAATCACAGCCAGGCGAGGGTGTCGGGATCGAGCCCGAGCAGAAACTGCCCGACCGTCTCGTAATGCTGCTGACGGCCCTGCAGTTGCTGCGCCACCGCGTGGATGTCGCGAAACCGCCGCTCGAACGGATTGGCGGCGAAGATCGCGCTGGCGCCGGCGAGGTGGTAGATCGTGTCGACGACCGCCATCGATTGATGGATGGCGAAGCTCGACGCCAGCCGGATCGCCATCCGCTGGTCGAGGGTGAGGCAGCCCGAGCGGGCGACGGCGGCGGTGATTTGATCGAGCGAGCCCAACAGCAGAGCGCGCGCCGCGCCAAGCCGCGCCTCGGACTGCGCCGCCTGCGACTGGACGACCTGGTTGTCGCGCAAGGCATGCCGGGCGCCGCGCGGGACCTTGTCGCGGGCGAGCGCGACAAAGTGGTCGAAGGTGCTGCGGGCGATGCCGAGCGCCACCCCGGCGAAACCCGCGCTATATAGCTGCAGGCTGCCGAAACGGTAGAGCAGCCCAGGTTCGCGCCGCCCGCTCTCGTCGTGGCGCGACACCGAATGGCGCTCCGGCACGAACAGGTCGCTCACCGAGTACCGGTCGCTGCCGGTGCCTTTGAGGCCGATCACATGCCAGATGTCGGTCATCCGGGCCTGCGCTTTCGGGAACAGCATGTCGCGGATGACCGGGTTGCCGTCCGGGTCGAGCCGCGGCGTCCCATCCGCCTCGACGATCGGGACATGGGCGCCGAGCCAGCTCGCCTCGTGGCTGCCGCTGGCAAAGCTGAAGCTGGCGGTGACCCGGTAGCCGCCGGCGACAACCCGCGCCTCGCCCGGCCCGGGACCCCAGGCGAGGATGCCGCGGGGGTGACCGAAAATCTCGCGCGCCGCTGCGGGTTCGAGATACGCCGCGATCATCGAGCAGCCGGCGGTCTGGTTTAGGCACCACGCGGCGCTGGCGTCGGCCTTGGCGACCGTCTCGATGATCTGCACGAACACCGTCGGCGGCAGCTCGGCCCCGCCCAGCGAGCGCGGCAACAGCAGACGGAAAAATCCGCGCTCGATCAAGGCCGAGCGCAGCGCCTCCGGCAATTCGCGCCGCTCCTCGATTTCGCCCGCGGCGGCGGCGATCGTCGGCGCCAAGGCGCGCGCCCGGGCGAGGTAGTCGGTGGCCTGATCGGCCGCGACGCGCTCGAAGCCGGCGCCGGTGGATTGGGGGGCGGGGCTTGGCAACGGCGTTCCTCGCTCTGTCGTTGATGTTGCGCTGTCGGAGACTGGGGCGACAGCGGCTCACTCCAGCGGCAAGCGCCGGCGCTGTCAAGGTGGGCGGTCGCCGCCGTGGCAATCCGGGTGCGCCGACCCCTGATCGACCCTCGGCCGCGGCGGATCGCCCGGGTCGCGGCGCCGGGCGGGCCGCCAACCGGCGAACCGGTGTGGAGATCGCGCGGTGGCGGCGCAATCGGTGTACAATAGTCAAATGACGATCCGCCTGTTGCCGCCGGTCCTGATCAACCGCATCGCCGCCGGCGAGGTGGTCGAGCGTCCGGCCGCCGCGGTCAAGGAACTGGTCGAGAACGCGATCGACGCCGCGGCCCGGCAGATCTGGGTGACCCTGCACGACGGCGGCCAGGGGTTGATCGCGGTCGCCGATGACGGGGCGGGCATGACCGCGGACGAGCTGGCGCTGGCGGTCGAGCGCCACTGCACCTCGAAGCTGCCGGACGACAATCTCTCGCATATCAGGGCGCTGGGCTTTCGCGGCGAGGCCCTGCCGTCGATCGGCGCAGTCAGCCGGCTGCGCCTGGTCTCGCGCCCGGCCGACGCCGCCCATGCCTGGGCGATCGCGGTCGAGGCCGGCCATAAGAGCCCGCCCGAGCCGGCGGCGGCGGCGCCGGGAACGCGGGTCGAGGTGCGCGACCTGTTTTTCGCCACCCCGGCCCGGCTCAAATTCCTGAAGACCGCGCGCACCGAGCGCGAGTTGGCGGTCGACATGGTGCGCCGGCTGGCGATGGCCTATCCGCAGATCGCCTTCAACGTCGCCGCCGAGGATCAGCGCTGCTTGCTGCGGCTGCCCGCCGCGGCCGACCGGCGCTCGCGCCTCGCCGCCCTGCTCGGCCGCGACTTCGCCGAGAATTCGCTGGCGATCGAGGCCGAGCGCGGCGGTTTCCGCCTGTCGCGGGCTCGCCGGCCTGCCGACCCTGAACCGGGCTCTGCCGCGCGACCAGTACCTCGTCGTCAACGGCCGCCCGGTGCGCGACAAGCTCCTCGCGGGCGCGGTGCGCGGCGCCTATCAGGATCTGTTGGCGCGCGACCGCCACCCGATCGTGGCCCTGTTCCTCGACGGCCCCGAGGACGAGATCGACGTCAACGTCCATCCGGCCAAAGCCGAGGTGCGGTTTCGCGATGCCGCCGTGGTGCGCGGGCTGATCGTCGGCGCCTTGCGTGCGGCCTTGGCCGCCGCCGGGCACCGCGCCGCGACCACGGTCGCCGCCGCCGCCCTCGGCGCGTTCCGGCCCGGGGACCCGCGGCCGGGCGAGCCGCTTCTGGGAGGCTTGCATAACGGCGGCGGCGGCCCATCGGCCACGGCCTGCCGCGTTTCGCCTTCCCGCCCGCGTTGCCGGCCTCCGGCCTGGCCGAGACCGGCGCCGCCTTCCTGGCGCCCGAACCGCCGCGACCCGACGCGCCGCCACCCGACCCGCCGCCATCAATCGCGGAGGCGCCGCTCGGCTCGGCGCGCGCGCAACTGCACGGCACCTACATCTTGGCCGAGACCGCGACCGGGATCGTTCTGGTCGACCAGCACGCCGCGCATGAGCGGCTGGTGCATGAGCGCATCAAGGCCGATCTCGCCCGCCGCGGGGTCGCCCGCCAGACCCTGCTGTTGCCCGAGATCGTCGAGCTCGACGAGGGCGCGGCCGCACGGCTCGCCGCGCGCGCTGCCGAACTCGCCGAATTCGGTCTGGTCGTCGAAGCCTTCGGGCCGGGCGCGGTCGTGGTGCGCGAGGTCCCGGCCCTGTTGCCGGGGCTCGATGTCGCGGCCCTGGTGCGCGACCTTGCCGACGAGCTCGCCGAATGGGGCGACGCGCTGTCGTTGAAGGAGCGGGTGGAGAGCGTCTGCGGGACGCTCGCCTGCCACACCAGCGTGCGCGCCGGCCGCCACCTCTCGCCCGCGGAGATGGACGCGCTGCTGCGCCAGATGGAGGCGACCCCACACAGCGGCCAATGCAATCACGGACGCCCGACCTACGTCGCCCTCGACCTCGCCGATCTCGAACGCCTGTTCGGCCGGCGCTAGCGAGTGCTCCGGCGCATTCAGATGGTGCAGGCTAACCCGCACTCGTCATGCCCGCCTTGCGCTGGGCGCGACGCTGGGTCACGCCATGGTTCGGCGCGATTGCCCGGAGGGCGGGATTGCCCAGAAGGCGCGATTGCCCAGAAGGCGCGATTGCCCAGAATCAGCGCGTCGTCGGCACCGATGTGCTGGGCCGCGGCGGCGCCGCGGGCGGCGGGTTCGAGCTTCTCTTGACGATTTGCAGAGCGGTTCCGACCACTGCGCCGATATTGCCGAGATCGGCCGGGATGATCATGGTCGTGCCCTGCTTGGCCAGATTGCCCCATTTGTCGATGAAGTCCTTGGCGAGCTGCATCTGCAGCGCTTCGATGCCGCCTTCGGCGATCGCCGCCGCGGCGATGGCGCGGATGGCGTCGGCGGTGGCCGAGGCGACCAGTTCGATGGCCTTGGCTTCGCCCTCGGCGCGCAGGATTTCGGCTTGCCTTCGCCCATCGGCGAGGTTGATCTCCTGCTGACGCTGGCCCTCGGAGGTGTTGATCTGCTGCTGGCGCTGGCCTTCGGACTTGAAGATCATCGCCCGCTTTTCCCGTTCCGCGGTGATCTGCAACTCCATCGCGCGCAGAATTTCCGCCGGTGGCGTGATGTCCTTGATCTCGTAGCGCAGGACCTTGATTCCCCAGTTGACGGCGGCCTCTTCCACCGCCGCAGCGACCGCGGCGTTCAGTAGCTGCCGCGACGACAGGGCCTGATCGAGATGCAGCTTGCCGATCTCCGAGCGCATGCTGGTCTGCGCCAATTGCATTGCCGCGTTCATCGGATTGCTCGAACCATAGGCGGCCTTCACCGCATCGGTGATCTGCAGATAGAGGAAACCGTCGACGGTGAGGGTGGTGTTGTCGAGCGAGATGCAAACCTGCGCCGGGACTTCAGAGGGCACTTCGCGCAGATCGAAGCGGTAAGCAACGCGATCCATGAAGGGCACGAGAAAGTTCAACCCCGGCGACAGGACGCGGTGGAATCGGCCGAGGCGTTCGACCACCCATGACCGCTGCTGCGGGACGATGCGCAGCGACGAGCGCAGAATGGCAAATCCGAATAACAGAAGAAGAATAAGCGGTATGAACGAGGTGAGGAACTCGGTCAGCACCCGTCGCCTCCTCGAACGTCTTTTGTCTGCGCCGCTTCGGGCGGCAACGCGAGATGCAGCAGCTTGTCGGTCTTGCGCATGATGATGGCGGCGCAGCCGGGAGCCGGGAGGGAGCCGTCTTCCATCACCGCTTCCCAATCCGCGCCGCGATAGGTGACCATAAGAGAATTTCCGTGCGGCGAAACACCGCGTATCGTCACGGTCTGGCCGATGTCGAAATCCGCGAGATCCTGGCTGCTCGGCCGCCGCCGCCGATACAGCGTAACTGCGGCCATCAAGATCGCACAAAGGAGCACGAACGCGAAAATCAGCAGATCGCCCCGGATCCAGAAGCCGATCACGGTGGTCAGCAGAGCGGCGGCGGCGACGCCGGCAAGATAGAATGTGCCGGTCTGCAATTCGACCAGCGCGGCCGACAAGGCCAGGACGAGGAAAACCCATGGCATCGGCGACGCCTCTATAGGAACCGGCTGCCGCGCGCTGTCCGGGTTCCCCTCGCCCTGCGGTCAGCCTCCCGGCTTGGCTGGTATTTCTCGACGTGTCCAAGCGGCGCCGGATACGGAGATCGGCGGCGGATCGGTATCTTGTTGCGAATTTCGGCGCGTCTGCGCGCGCCGCTGTAGGCGGACCCTGATCTCGGCATCAAGCTTCAGGCTGATGGTGGCGGCGGACGGCATCCGGTCCCTTTGGGCGTTACCATAGGCTACCAACCATATAGTGCGATCTCAGCTCAACGCCCCGACCTTCTTCCGTTCGATCAAATCAAAATCGATGTCGGCGCCAAGGCCGGGTCCCGTGGGGGCGTGGGCCAAGCCGTCGCGGTCGACGGCGATGTCTTCGGCGAGGCCGTATTTCTGCATCGCGTCGGGCAACAGAACTTCAAAGAACTCGGTGCTGCCGATCGCCATCGTCACATGCAGATTGGCGACATCGTTCGACGAATTGCCGCCGTGATGGGTTTCGAAATTCATCCGGACGGCTTCGGCGAGATGCGCGGCCTTGACGAGGCTGGTGACGCCGCCCTCAGCGGGTTCTCACACCGGGAAAATCCTATCTCCTTAGGCTGACATCGGTGATCTCCGTGGCGAAAATCCTTTCATTCGATCCCTTTCATTCGAGCGGCACGCGCATCGCGATCGCGGCAAAGCTGTCGCCGCGCGCTCTGGCGTAGCGGCCGGCGAAGCCCAGGCAAACGACCCCGATCGCCAGCACCACCGCGCCCTGGAACAATGGCTGAAAGATCAGCGCGGTATGCGGCACGATCGCGATCGAGACGATCAGCGGCGCGGCGATCACGATCGACACGATCGCGGTAAAGGTCGCCAGCCTCTGGCCGAGGATCGGCGCGGCCCAGGCGGTCTCGCGCCAGCGCCGGCGCCATTTCAGATTGAGCACGCCGGCGGCGATCGCCAGCCACACCAGAAGCACGGCGATCGAGCGCACCGCGACTCCCATCGCCCAGCCGACATAGACCGCCTGCACCAGGAAGAGCGAGCCGAGCACCGCGTGCAATATGAGCCCGGCGAGCGGGACCTTGCGCTTCGAGGTCTCGGCGAAGATGCCCGGCAGCATCCGGTCCTGGCCATAGGCGAAGGCGAAACGCGAGAACACCATGAATCCCGGCGCCAAAGTCTTGCCGACGATCACCGCCACGGCGAAGTTCAACAGCGCGCTCAGCCAATTCGGCGCGACCAGCCCAACCAGCCCGGGGGCGGTGGCGTAATTGGCCTTGCCAGCCTTGATCAGCCCGATGATCGCCCACCAGGGCGCCGCGTGGAACAGGGCCGCGGCCACCGCGGTGAACAGGACCAGGGCTACGACAAAACCATAGGCGATGCCGCGCGGCAGCTTGCGCCGGGCGTCATCGACCTCGCCGCCCAAGGCCGGGCCGGCGCCGAGGCCGGCATAAGCGAAAACGAACAGCGAGCAGACCGCGACAAAATCGAAATAATTGTCGGCGGGCGCCACCGCCGGCGCAGCGAGCGGGACTTTCGCCACCTTGCTCGCCGCCGCGACGAACGCCGCCGGCGAGGTCGAGAAGCCGATCGCGCAGATCACCAGCGCCACGGCGACGATCACGAATAAGAGGACGGTGACGAACAGCCCGTAGCGATGCACCCCGGCGGCGTTAACCGCGTAGGTGATCCAGATCGCCGCGAGACCGCAGACCAGGTGGCCGGTCGTCGACAGCAATGCGGCGCCCGCCGCCGGGCTGAAGTTGAGCACCGCCTGGCCGAGAAAGGTGCCGAAAGCAAAGGCCAGAACACCCGCTCCGGCCGGGCCGGTCGCCCACCACAAAAAGGTGACGAGAAACCCCGCCGGCACGCCCAGGCTGCGCGCGATCCACACATATTTCGAGCCGGCGCGCGGCATGACCCGCGAAAATATCACGAAGAGATAGGTCTTGGGCAGCATCAAGATGCCGGTGACGAACATCGCCCACGGCACCAGGCCGTGCACGCCCGGATAGACGCCGAGGCTCTGGGTCGAGACGAAATTGATCCCGGCGCCGTATTCGGCGGCGACCGCCGAGGCGGTGACCGCCAGCACCCCCAGCACCTTGGCCAGCCGATAATCATGGGCCGGCGCACCCGCTGCATCGTAGCTATGGGTCACGACACGCCTCCCGTTCAAGGTTCGGGCGAGTTCGAGGCCTGCCCGATATTGCCGCCATTAACGACGATCGCGGAACCGGTTTCAACCGAGGAGATGTTTCGTCTCAGATCTCGGCCGAGCCGGTTGCGCGCGCGGTGTCGCCGGACCAATACGGCGAGCATGCCGGGCTCTTGCCTTCGCGCTCTGCACCGTTCAGCATGACCGGGAGTGGCCGGCCGGCTTCAACGGCAGCGGGATCGGTCGATGCGTCGACCAACGGGGGATCGACCATGGTGAAAGCCTATGCGGCGCTGGCGTCGGCGCTGGGAATGGCGCTTTGGAGCGCCGGCGCGATGGCCGGGATCAATGTCGGGCCGGGCTTTGGCACGTCTTGCGCGACCGGCGGCTGTCCGCTCTTCAATGGCTCGGTCAACGCGATCGGTCCGAACTCGCTCGATCTTTACCAATCGACGATCGGACCGGTCGATCTGTCCCAGCTGATGCTGATCCTGGCGGCGCCGAACAATCCGGCGAACGCGCTGACCACGAACCCGGTGACCGGGGCCGAGCTGCACGCGCCGGCGACCAATTCGGCTTCGACCCCGGTAACGGTCGGCGGTCTCGGCGCCGAAACCCTGATGACCCGTGGCGATGTCTACGGCACGCTCGGCCTGCTCGAGGGGGACATCGTCGCCTTCAACGATCTGCAAGCGGCCGACTATTCCCTGTTTCCGGCCACATACAACGCGACGACAAATCCGATCGCAAATTTCTCGCTGTACGAAATCCAGCTGACCCCCACTACACCCTTTGCCAGCAACGACCTGATCAATCTCGATTTGACCCCGCTGCCGCTCGGCACGTTTGCGCTCGGCTATGGCACCCCCTCGCTCGCCGTGACCGACACCTCATTTGCCGAGGCCGGCGTCAGCGGTGTCCCGGTCCCGACGGTTCCCGAACCGACCACCCTGGCGATCCTTGCTTCCTCCTTGGTTGGTCTGGGGTTAGTCCGGCGGCGCGTCTGAAGCGTCGAGGATGAGGGTCTTGCCTTCGCCGCGGGCGCGTGCACAATCCGGCCGCCTTTCGGGGGCGGCGCGCCGAGCCGCCGCCGCAATTGCGAGGATGAGATGAAAGCGCTGGTCGCGGTCAAGCGGGTCATCGACTACAACGTCAAGATCCGGGTCAAGGCCGACAAGAGCGGGGTCGAGACCGCCAACGTCAAGATGTCGATGAACCCGTTCGACGAGATCGCGATCGAGGAAGCCTTGCGGCTGCGCGAGGCCGGCGCGGTCAGCGAGGTCATCGCCGTCTCGCTCGGCGCGGCGCAGTGCCAGGAGACGATCCGCACCGCCTTGGCGATGGGCGCCGATCGCGGCGTCCTGGTGCAGACCGACGTCGAATTGCAGCCGCTCGCCGTCGCCAAGCTATTGAAGGCGGTGATCCTCGAAGAAAAGCCCGAGATCGTGATCATCGGCAAGCAGGCGATCGACGACGACTGCAACCAGACGGGGCAGATGCTGTCGGCGTTGCTCGGCTGGCCGCAGGCGACCTTCGCCTCGAAGATCTCGATCGGCGAGGGCAGGGCCGAAGTCACCCGCGAGGTCGATGGCGGGCTCGAGACGATCGCGATCAAACTGCCGGCGGTGGTCACCACCGATCTGCGCTTGAACGAGCCGCGCTACGCCTCGCTGCCCAACATCATGCGGGCCAAGAAAAAGCCGATCGCGACGACGACGCCGCAGGCGCTGGGCGTCGACGTGAGCCCGCGTCTCGTCGTGCTCAAGGTCGAGGAGCCGGCGAAACGCCAGGGCGGCCATAAGGTCGGCTCGGTCGCCGAGCTGGTCGACAAGCTCAAGACCGAGGCGCGGGTGATCTGATGGCTGCTCTCGTCGTCGCCGAACACGACAACCGGGCTCTGAAGCCCGCGACCCTCAATGCGCTCGCCGCCGCCAAGGAGATCGCGGGCGAGGATGTCGACATCCTGGTGGCGGGCAAGGATTGCCGCGCCGTGGCCGAGGCGGCGGCGCAAATTCCCGGGGTCAGGCGGGTGCGGCTCGCCGACGATGCCGCCTATGAGCACGGCCTCGCTGAGAATTTGGCGCCGCTGCTGGTCGGGCTGGCGCGGGACTACACGCATCTGTTGGCGCCGGCGACGACGGCGGGAAAGAATTTGATGCCGCGGGTCGCGGCTCTGCTCGACGTAATGCAGATTTCCGACATCAGCGCCGTCGTCTCGCCGGACACGTTTGTGCGCCCGATCTACGCCGGCAATGCGCTGCAGACGGTGCAGTCGAAAGACCCGATCAAGATCATCACCGTGCGCGGCACCGCGTTTCCGCCGGGTCCGGCCACTGGCGGATCGTCGCCGATCGAGGCGGTGGCGCCAACCGCCGACGCCGGGCTCTCGCGAATTCGTGCGGGCCGAACTGTCGAAATCCGAGCGGCCGGAGCTGACTAGCGCGCGGGTCATCATCTCGGGTGGGCGCGGCATGCAGTCGGGCGACAATTTTCACCTGTTGGAGAAGGTCGCCGACAAGCTTGGGGCGGCGGTCGGGGCCTCGCGCGCCGCGGTCGACGCCGGTTTTGTCCCCAATGACTACCAGGTCGGGCAGACCGGCAAGATCGTCGCCCCCGAACTCTACATCGCGGTCGGCATCTCCGGCGCCATTCAGCATCTCGCCGGAATGAAGGATTCGAAAGTCATCGTCGCCATCAACAAGGATGAGGAAGCGCCGATCTTTCAGATTGCCGATTACGGCCTCGTTGGCGATCTGTTCAAGATCCTGCCCGAGCTCGCCGACGAGATCGAGCGCCGCCAGTGAGCGCCGCCCCGCCGGCCTCCGCGGCAAGCCTCGTCCACGCCATCAAGCCTCGACCGGCTGCGCCGGATCGGGGTGATCGGCGCCGGGCAGATGGGCGGCGGCATCGCCCATGTCTGCGCGCTCGCCGGGTTCGACGTCGTGATTACGGATATCGACGCCGAGGCGTTGGAGCGCGGGCAGGCGGCGATCGAGCGCAACCTGGCGCGCCAGGTCGCCCGCGGCCGGATCGGCGAGGAGGAAAAGGACGCGGCCTTGGCGCGCATTTCGGCCGGGCTCGATTACGCGCTGTTCGCCGATTGCGACATGGTGATCGAGGCGGCGACCGAAAAAGAGGAGGTCAAGCGCCAGATCTTCAAAAAGCTGACCCCGCATCTGCGGCCCGACGCGCTGATCGCCACCAATACCTCGTCGATCTCGATCACCCGGCTCGCCGCCTCGACCGACCGGCCCGGCCGGTTCATCGGCATGCATTTCATGAACCCGGTGCCGGTGATGAGCCTGGTCGAGCTGATCCGCGGCATCGCCACCGACGAGGAGACCTTTGCGCTGACCCGCGATCTGGCGCTGACGCTCGGCAAGACGCCGGTCGCCGCCGAGGATTTCCCGGCCTTCATCGTCAACCGCATCCTGTTGCCGATGATCAACGAGGCGGTCTACGTGCTCTATGAGGGGGTGGGCTCGGTCGAGGCCATCGACACCGCGATGAAGCTCGGCGCCAACCACCCGATGGGCCCGTTGGAGCTCGCCGATTTCATCGGGCTCGACACCTGCCTGTCGGTCATGCAGGTGCTCTATGAGGGGCTGGCCGACAGCAAGTACCGGCCGTGCCCGCTGCTGGTCAAATACGTCGAAGCCGGCTGGCTCGGCCGCAAGACCGGCCGCGGCTTTTACGATTATCATGGCGACAAGCCGGTGCCGACCCGCTGAGCGGCAAAATCGCGTCCCAAAATCTTGCCCGCCCAATCCGCGCAATCTTGTCCCGGCCCGGCTGATCCGTTATCAAGCTGTCACGAACGCATGCTATTTGGGCCTGCAAACGAGACTGAGCGGAACGGTTGTTGGTGACGGCCTGCTTGGATAACTGCCCGGCTCTGGTGCTCAATGCGGATTTTCGCCCGTTGAGCTATTTCCCGCTGTCCCTGTGGTCGTGGCAGGACGCGATCAAGGCGGTGTTTCTCGACCGGGTCAACATCATCGACCATTACGATGTGCGGGTGCACAGCCCGTCTCTGGAAATCCAGCTGCCGAGCGTGGTCTCGCTGAAGGAATACGTGCCGGCGGCCCGCCATCCGGCGTTCACCCGGTTCAACGTGTTTCTGCGCGACCGCTTTACCTGCCAATATTGCGCCGAACCGTATCCCTCGCACGAGCTGACCTTCGACCATCTGGTGCCGCGCTCGCGCGGCGGGCGCACCACCTGGGCCAACGTCGTCACCGCCTGCGGCAGCTGCAATCTGTTGAAGGGCAACCGCCTGCCGCGCGAAAGCGGCATGTACCCGCGCCACCGCCCGGTCCAGCCGACGACCCACATGCTGCAGCAGAACGGGCGCGCCTTCCCGCCCAACTACCTGCATGAGAGCTGGCGCGACTATCTCTACTGGGACACCGAGCTCGACCCGTTCTGACCCAACGCGATATCAGGGAAACAGGAGGGCGAGAGCCTTGGTCTCGTGACCGAGAATATCCTTGATAGGACTGAAATCAAAAGTCGGCGCGCCAGTCGAAATGTCTCTGATCGTCGGCAATCTTTTCAAAGGCGCCGCCGCAACAGCCGCCTGGATCAGCCATCAGCGGCTTAGCTGCGATCTTCCCAGAAAATCGGGCGACCATCAAATTGCCGACTTTTGGCGGTTCGATGCTGCTGGAAGTCGAGGCGGAAACCGGTATCCGAGGCTGACCGGACAGTCGCATCGGCAGCGAGGATACAACGCAAGGTAGGTCGTCCTGTAAATCTCCTGAATTTAACAGGTAGAGCAGGCTCGGTATGGCGGCTATTTTGATCGCGATATTCCCGAGGAGGACGTCGATCTGACCCATGTCGCCTCCGGCGCGACCGGCGGCGACCATCCGCGCCGCTTTGCCGAGGAGTTCGCCGTCTTGCCGCAGCGCGCCCAATCCTGTCTGCGCGAGCCGCCGCTGATGGCCGGCCGTTGACGCCGGCGCCGCGATCGCCCCGCCAATCGCCCGCCGCGCCGGGCTGTTCGCGGCGATTGCTGCTGTGCGCGGCGCTGTCGGGCGCGGCGGTCGCGGTGAAACTCCCGCCGGCCGCGGCGGCTCAGAAGGTGTCGCAGGAAGCGGCGCGGTATCAGAACCGGCCGCAAGCCGGCCTCAGCTGCGCCGCCTGCGCGCTGTTCCGCCCGCCGGCCGCCTGCGCCGTGGTCGCCGGCCAAATCAGCCCCACCGGCTGGTGCCGGTTTTTCGATTTGCCGGATTGAGCGGCGCGCCCCATCTTTGATTTGATTCAGCAGCCGGAGGTCAATATGGCGTCATCAATTCACCCGCAGCTTTCGCATTGCGGCGTTTATGCCCGCGACGTGTCGAAGATGGTCGATTTCTACACCAAGGTCGTCGGCCTCGTCGTCTCCGACCGCGGCATTTCGAGCCGCGGCGGCGAACTCGCCTTCATGACCGCCGCCCCCGGCCATCACCATCAATTCGTCATCGTCTCCGGCCGCGCTCCGGAAGGCGTCAGCACGGTCAACCAGCTGTCGTTCAAGGTTCCCGATCTCGATGCGCTGAAAACGCTCTACGGCCGCGCCCGCGAGGCCGGCGTCGACACCATCCGCCAGACCAGCCACGGCAACGCGCTCAGCTGCTATTTCCCCGACCCCGAGGGCAACCAGATCGAAATCTATATGGACACGCCCTGGTACGTGCCGCAGCCGCATGGCGTGCCGATCGACCTGTCCTTGCCGAACGAGGCGATCATGGCCGAGACCGAGCAGCATTGCCGCTCAGACTCCGGGCTTCATGCCGCTCGATCAATGGCAGGCCGAGGTGGCGAGCCGCTTGAGCCGGACCTGATCCGCCTGACCCGCAAGCCGGGCGGCGGGGGCCTCACCGCCCGGTGAATGCGGGCCTGCGCTTTTCCATGAAGGCGGTGCGGCCTTCGGCATAGTCGGCGCTGGCAAAGCATTCGTCGACCAGCCGCTTGCACAGAGTCGAGGTCGCGCGCGCTCTCGTCCTTCAGCGCCTCGCGGATCGCGACCTTGGCCGAGCGCACGGTCAACGGCGCATTGGCCGCGATCATCGCGCAGTAATTCTTGACGTAGCCTTCGAGCTCGCCCTCCGGCACCACCTGGTTGACGAGGCCCATGCGCAATGCCTCCTCGGCGGTGAACTGGCGCGCGGTATAAGAAGATCTCGCGGGCATAGGCCGGGCCCGACCAGATCGACCAGCTTCTTGATCCCGTCATAGGCGTAGCCGAGCCCAAGCTTGGCCGCCGGAACCCCGAATTTCGAGCCCTCGGCGGCGATCCGCATGTCGCAGGCGAGGGCGGTGCCGACCCCGCCGCCGATGCAATAGCCGCGGATCATCGCGATCGTCGGCTTCAGGGTTTCCTGCAGCCGCACGCGCGCTCCTTCGGAAATCCGGGCGTAGGCGGCGGCCGCCTCTTCCGAGGCGCGCCGTTCCTTGAATTCGGAAATGTCAGCGCCAGAGACAAAGGCCCGCCCGCCGGCGCCGCTGACGACGATTACCCGGACCGCGTCGTCGCGCTCGAAATCGTCAATGATCTGGCTGACCCCCTGCCACATCTCGAGCGAGACCGCATTGTGCCGGGCCGGGTTGTTGAAGATCAGATGGCCAATCGCGCCATCCTTTCGGGCGATCATCTTGCTGGTCAAAGGCTGGTCGAGCATGGGTTTGGCTTCCTTGTTCTTGCTATGTCATTGCGAGCGCGGCGAGGCAATCTCGTCGGAATTGCCGCGTCGCCTTCGCCTCCTCGCCTTCGCCTCCTCGCAATGACCCTCGGTCACACCACCTCGCGGGCGCGCAGCTCGGCGATCGCGGCGTCGCTATAGCCGATCTCGCGCAACACCTCTTGGGTGTGCTCCCCGAGCCCGGGGGTCGGCCGCAGTTTTTCCGGCTCGGGCGTGCGCGTCATGTTGATCGCCTGGCCGACCGCCTTCAACGGGCCGAGTTTGGGGTGGTCGATCGGCCGGGCCATTTCGAGGTGCTGCACCTGCGGGTCGGCAAAGGTCTGGTCGATCGTGTAGAGCGGCCCGCACGGCACCCCGACCTCGTTCATCAATTCAACCCAATAGGCGCTCGGGCGCTTTTTGGTGATCTCGGCGATCTTCTCGTTGAGCGCCTTCCGATTTTTCGAGCGCGCCGCGCCGGTGGCGTAATCGGGATCGTCGAGCAGGGCGGTCGCCTCGGCCGCCTCGCAGAAGCGGCGGAACATGTGGTCGCCCGAGGCGGCGATGTTGATCTGCCCGTCGGCGGTCGGGAACAGCCCGGTCGGGATCCCGGTCGGATGGTCGTTGCCGGCTTGCTTGGCGACCTCGCCGGCCATCAGCCAGCGCGACGCCTGGAAATCGAGCATGAAGATCTGCGCCTCCAGCAGCGAGGTGTGCACCCACTGCCCCTCGCCCGATTTCTCGCGCTCGATCAGCGCCATCAGCATCGCCTGGGCGAGCAGCAGCCCCGCGCACAGATCGTCGATCGGGATGCCGACCCGCACCGGCCCCTGGCCCGGCAATCCGGTGATCGACATCAGCCCGCCCATCCCCTGGGCGATCTGGTCGACCCCTGGCCGCTTGGCATAGGGCCCGGTCTGGCCAAACCCCGAGATGCTGCCATAGACGATGCGCGGATTGATCTTTTTGACACTCTCGTAATCGACGCCGAGCCGGTGTTTTACCGTCGAGCGGAAATTCTCGACGATCACATCGGCCTTCTCGGCCAATTTCATAAAGATCGCCAGCCCCTCCTTGGTCTTCAAGTTGAGGGTCAGGCTACGCTTGTTGCGATGCAAATTCTGGAAATCGAACCCCTCCCGCCTGGAGCCGGTGACGTCACGCCCGTCATCGCCGCGCTGCTCGATCTTGATCACGTTGGCGCCCCAATCGGCGAGCTGGCGCACCGCGGTCGGGCCGGCCCGCGCGTGGGTCAGGTCAAGGACGGTAAAATGCGACAGCGGCAGGGTTCCGATGCTCACGAGTGCGGCCCTTTCTTGGTATGAGGTCGTCCGCCAGCGGCGCTGCGGCCTGGGGGACAATCCATGACGAGCGCAACGCCTGGTTCTGCCGTCAACTCTCGCGCCTCCGGCGCATCGAGGTCAAGCGATGTGCTGCTCGATCATTGGCGCTCCTGCTGCGCTCGACGATCGCGCCCGGATCGGAATCCGTGACGGGACGGCCGAGGGCTTGGAACGCGGGTGCACCGGCAAAGGCGCTATGTTGCGCTTTGTCGCCGCCACCATGTGCGTCGGCGCCGGCACGGGCGCCGCCGGGCTGTTCGAGGTGCTGTAGGCAAGCCGCCTGCGGTTTGCGGCATCGGTTTTCTCACCTCCGACTACATCCCGATACGCGAACAAACAACGATCTATTTTTACCGATTGTTGAGCCTTATTTTATTAACCCTTTATTGCCCGCGGTAGGACGTTTCTTGCGTTGACGATTTGTTAACGCAGGCTATGCTGGCTGCCGTCAAGCCTTTACGGACCCCAGAAAATGCGTTGTTCGCGAGCGGCGGCAATTGTCTTTTTGCTGAGCCAGGCGGTCGCCGCCTCGGCCCTGGCGGGCGGGCGCAAGCCGCACGTCGCCGCTCCGGCAGCGGCGGCTAGCCCGCTCGATCGGGTCGCCTTTGCCGTCGACGGCGCCGAGTCGAGCCACGGGGCCGACCAGGCGATGTGGCGCCTCAACCCGAGCGGTCCGCAGGGGCCGATGCAAGTCAGCGCCGCCGCGGCCAGCGACGTCGGCGGCGGCGATCGCTTCGACACCGGGCAAAATCGAGCGATCGGCCGCGCCTATCTGGCGCTCCTTTACCGGCGCTACGGAAATTGGCCCGACGCCATCGCCGCCTATAATTGGGGCATCGGCAATCTCGACGCCTGGTTCAAGGCGGGGCGGCCAGCCTACGGGGCGGCGGCAGGCGTTGTCGCCTATTTGGATCGGGTTCTGCACGACAGCGGCATTTGCGCCGGCCGCCCGGCCGGGCCGTCGCGGCGGGCGGCGGGGTCGTTTGACGATTGCGCAGATCTCGGCGTCTGGGCATCAGCCCGTGGCGAGGCCCGATCCCAGTTCGGCAGCGCCAGCGGCTTTCACGCTCGTCTCGACCAGGCGATGCGGCTGGCCGCCCGGCATGCCGGAGGCCGCTGAGCCGCAGCCCCCGACCGATGCTCCCGACGCTCAGGGCGTCACCCAGCGGCCGAGCAACAGGGCGAACCGCAATGCCAGGTTCCACATCAGTAATACCAAGGCGATATTGGACAAGATCGCCGTCGAAAGCGGCAGCTTCCGATCTGCTGAGCCGATCGCCTGCGGCATCAAATTCTCTCCTGCGGTCCTCGCCGCCAACGCAGCCTCAGACGACGCCCTCACTGCGCAACCCGTCGACATCGCCTGTGCTCATGCCGAGCCATTGGCCGAGAACCTCCGTCGTGTGCTGGCCCAGCAGCGGCGATGGCTTGACCGGGGCGGGGGCGCCGTCGAAGCGGACCGGAAAGGCCGGCATCTGCAACGTGCCCGAGGGATGCTGCATCGTCTGGATGATGCCGCGCTCGGCGAAGCTCGGCTCGGCCAACAGGTCGCCGGTGTCGAGCACCGCACCGGCGGGAACCCCGGCGGCGCCAATGAGCCGCATCGCCTCGTGCTTGTCATGGCGCATCGTCCATTGGGTCAGCATCGCCTCGATCTCGGCTTCGTGCTGACTGCGCGCCGCCGGCGTGGCGAACCTCGGGTCCTCGATAAGCTCGGCATGCCCGATCGCTTCGAGCAGCCGGCGCCAATGCTGCGGGTTGGCCGGGCTGGCGAACAGATAGACGTAATCATTCGGGCCGCCGGGCTTGCACGGGTAGATGCCGGCCGGGGCCATGCCGCCGGCGAGCGATTTGGCGCCGTTGCGCATCGCCGGCTCGCCGGTGCGCGCATGCTGGATGAAGGCGCTGCGGCTGTACTGCATTTGCGCGTCCTGCATCGCCACCTGCACCCGTCGTCCCTCGCCCGTCCTTTGGCGTTGAAACAGCGCGCCCAGAATGCCGATCGCCAGCAGCATGCCGGTGCCGGTGTCGCCGAGGGTCGGCCCCGGCTTGCACGGCCGCCCGTCGCGCTCGCCGGTGATCGCCATGGTCCCGCCGCAGGCTTGCGCGATCATGTCGAAGGCGAGGTTCTTCTCGTACGGGCTGCCATTGCCAAAGCCTTTGACCTGGGCGTAGATCGAGGCGCGGGTTGAGCGCGTGCAGCACCTCCCAGCCGAGCCCGAGCCGTTCGATCGCACCCGGCGCGAAATTCTCGACAAAGACATCGGCATGTCCGGCCATCTCCTTGACCAGGGCGAGGCCGCGCTCGGATTTCAAATCGATCGTGACCGATTTCTTGTTGGCGTTGTAGATCATGAAATAATAGGAATCGGCCCCCGGCGCCGGGCCGCTGCCGAGGGTGCGGCCGGGTTCGCCGGCCTTCGGGTTTTCGACCTTGACCACCTCGGCGCCGAGCCAGGCGAGGGTCTCGGTGCAGGACGGCCCGGCCTCGAACTGGGTCAGGTCGAGCACGCGAACGCCGTCGAGACAATTCGGGGCGACGCCATCCATCGCTGGTCACTCCTTTCAGAAATCCCAGCTTCACGATAGAGCAGACCGGATTTCGGTTGAACCTACTTGGTGTGGCCCATAGGCTCGCACGCGGCGAGGTGAGCGCATGAAAGTCTTTGTCTTCGATCTCCTGGCTTATGGCGAGCAGCTCGATCATCTGAAAATCGGCAACGAGCTGCCCTATCCGCTGGCGAAGCAGCACTTCAAGCCCGAGGTCGCGGCGCGGACCTATGCCGAGCACCTCGACGCCTGGGAGGAGCTCGACCGGCTCGGCTATGACGGGGTCGGGTTCAACGAGCATCATTGCTCGCCCTACGGGCTGATGAACTCGCCGAATCTGCTGGCGGCGGCCGCGGCGCAGCGCACCAAGAACCTCAAGCTCCTGATCTACGGCAATCTGTTGCCGCTGCACGAGCCGTTGCGGCTGGCCGAAGAGCTGGCGATGCTCGACTGCATGTCGAACGGCCGGCTGATCTGCGGCTTCGCCCGCGGCATCCCGCGCGAATACCAGGTGCACAACGTGCCGCTCGCCGAATCCCGCAGCCGTTTCGACGAAGCCTTTGAGATCGTCACCCGCGCCTGGAGCGAGGAGGTGTTTTCCTACGAGGGCCGCTATTGGAGCTACCGGGACGCGGCGTTGTGGCCGCGCCCGTTGCAGCAGCCGCGCCCGCCGATCTGGATGCCGGTCGTCGGCAGCAAGGAGTCGATCGAGTTCGCCGGCGCGAACGATCTGCCGATCACCCCCGGCCTCGGCCGCTCGCGCGGGCTTCGCGACGACATCATCCGCTACTACGCGCGCTGCCTCGATCGCGCCGGCCACCATATCACCCCGGACCACCTCTCGCTCGGGATCAGCGCCTATGTGGCGCCGAGCAAGGCCGAGGCGGTGCGCGAAATGGGCCCCTACCATCTCTATTTCAACCGCACCTTGTTCAGTCACGGCAACTTCACCGAGACCAGCCGCCAGCGCGAGACCGGCTATTCGAGTGCGGCGTCGACCGATTATGTTCGCCCGGAAAACCGGCGCGCCGCCGAGTTTGCCCGCGAGGATTTCCGCAATCTGACGATGGCCGATGTCGAGCGCCAGGCCGAGGAGATGCCGTGGGGCACGGCGCAGGAAGTCACCCGGCGGATCATCGATGCCGCCGACAGCGCCGGCGCCGATAATGTGCAGGTGAGCCTCAACCGCGGGGTGTTGCCGCACGAGATGTTCATCGAGCAGATCCGCCGCTTCGCCCGCGAGGTCCTGCCGGCGCTGCAGGCGCACAAGGTCGCGCGCGTGCCGCTGGCCGAAGAGGTCGCCGCCTAGCCCGCGGGCCGCAGCGCCATTTCGATGTGCACGACGCCGAAATCGTCGAACGGCTCGGAGGTCACGGCGAAGCCGAAGCTCTGATAGAACGGCGCCAGGCGGCGCTGCGCCCGCAAGACCACGGGCCGGTCCGGGTAGTCCTCGCCGCACAGGCGCAATGCCTCGATCATCAGCCTGCGTCCGAGCCCCCGGCCGCGCAGCCGGGGAGTGAGCGCCACCCGGCCGATGCCGACCAGCGCCGGCGGCCCCGACAGCGGCGCCAGGCGAAGATAGCCGCCGAGCGCGTTCCCCTCGCGCAGCAGCAGATGCCGCGCGCTCTGGTCGAAACCATCGAGGTCGGGATAGGGCGATCCCTGCTCGACCACAAAGACCTGTTGGCGGAAGCGCAGGAAGTCATAAAGCTCTTGCGCCGACAGCTGCGCGAAGCGCCGCCATTCGGTCGAAACTTCGGGGTCGATCTCCGTCAAGCCCTCACCCGATCGTCCGCGCCCCTACCGGCCGAAGGCGGCGGCGAGGCCGAACAGCACGCCGCTGGCGGCGAACAATGCCAGCGGGTGGAGCTTTGGCCAGCGCAGCAGCACGACCGTCGCCACCACTGCCGCCGCCCATACCGCGAGCCCGCCGGCGACCTGCAGCACCGCGA
>CAWFER010000029.1:0-38324 GCA_963814805.1 uncultured Alphaproteobacteria bacterium
CGCCCTACGCTTGCTTAGCCGGTGAGAGACGGCGCGAACCACGTTCGCTTTATCTTGCCATCACCCAAAATCAGTCGGATCTGGCGCGCTTCCTATTTTCTGCCTCACGGTTTTCACGAGATCGTCAGGCTGGTCCGGGGTCATCACCACAGCTCTAAAGACGCCCCGGCGCAACCGCACCAGTACGCATCGTGCGAAGAAAGGTCTATTCACCAAGCTAAGAGCGAAGATGGTAAACAATCGGATGAACGGGACATGTTTGATGTCCGTGATGTCTTTGAAAGAAGACCTCCAAACGCGGAATCTTCCGAACATCACGAACTCAATGGAATCGTTTGTAAGTCTGTATTTCCAGCAGCGCGGCCCTAGAACCTGGGCGGCACTTAAAATGATGACTGCCAACGTAAGCCCTAAGAAAAAGTTGTTTCCTGGGGTCATTTTGAGGGAGTGGCTGCCGTATTCGTAGGATACGTAGATACCCCACCGGTAGGGGTTCCGATTCCGCATGGGGGAACGCCGCAGGTAGCAGAGAAAATCCAGGTGCTCGCACTGACGCCGAGTTGCACCGAGCCTATCGGCGTATTGATCGAATATGTGCTGAATGGCCCAGAGAGTCCTGCCGCACTCGTCGCGTTGGTAACAAAGATACCCCCGCCGGCTCCGGCGGCAGCGCCAGCTACTGCCGTCGTTCCACCGGGTTGAACAGCAGGATAACTTGCGCCGTAGCCTGGCCCGCCGGCAACCGCTCCACCACTCGCGAATCCGCCGACATTTAACCCTTGCGGACCACCCCCAAAAACGCCGCCTCCAATCGATCCCGTGGCTCCTGCTCCAGCAACGATTGCGCCGCCTTCAACGGAAGCGGAGCCTTGCAGCCCAAACCCCCAAAGCCCCGACGGATCTGTCAGATCGAGCGGGTCATTGTTGACATAGGCATAGAGATTCGCGCCGCCGACGTAGCCGATCGGATCGGGCTGGAGGAACCGTCCCCAGGTCGGCGAGTAGGTGCGGGCGCGGTAGTAGTAGAGACCGGAGGGCTGGGCGGCGCTGCCGGCGGTCTCGGGGTCGAAGCGGCGGGCGGTGTAGCGGTAGGTGCCGGTGATGACGAGGGGTTCTCGCCGAAGGGCTGGTAGCCGCTCTTGGATAAAGCGCCGGTGCCGGAATCGAGGGCGCCGATGATCGAGCCCTGGATGTCGGGGATCATCGTCTCGCGGGTGCCGGGGGCGACGTTCATCTGCCCCAGCACCGCGTCGGGGCCGCGGCCGAAGGCGTACCAGCGCTCGAGCGCGCCCGAGGCGCCGTCATATTCCAGGACCTCGCGGTTGTCGGCGTCGGTGACGTAATCGGTCGTCGTCGATCCGACCGTCTTCGACTTGCGCCTGCCCTGCGCGTCATAGGCATAGCTCGCGACCGCGGTGCTCCCTTGCTTGATCGAAAGCAGCCGGCTCTCGGCATCATAGCCGTAGGTGAACACTCCGTCATAGGTGAGGTTACCGTTGCCGTCGTAAGTCGGGGTGACCGAGCCGACCGCGCTGTACTGGTTCAGGCGGTTGGCGGTATAGCCGACCGTGCCCGCCGCCGCCGGGTAGGACCACCAGCTGTTGTCGGTGGCGCTCTGGCTGGTCCGCCGGTTGGTCGGGTCGTAGCCATAGGCAAAGCCGGCGCTGCTGGCGGTCAGGCATCGTCTGCGCCGGGGCCGGGCTCCAGCTCACCGCCAGCGGCCGGTTCATCGCGTCGTAGCTGGTATTGGCGGGGTAGCTGGCGCTGGTCGCAGGAATGGTGATCGCCGCGCTGGTGTCGCTGATGCTGGTCGGGTGGCCGGCGAGGTCGTAGCCGTAGGTCACCGTGGCCTCGCCCGGCGCCGCCTTGGTGACGAGCCGGTTGAGCGTGTCGTAAGTGAAGGTCAGGGTGTCGCCCTTGCGCGTCTGGCGGGTCAGCACATTGCCGTCGGCGTCGTAGGACAGGGTCTCGGTGCTGGTGTCCGGCCAGGTCGTCACCGACAGCCGGTCGACCCTGGCGGGGGGATGCGGCAGCTCGCCGCCTGCCGCACTTGTCTTTTGCCGGGCGATCGGTAACCGTTCGCTTCCCACAAGTTTCGGGAGGCGAAGCATGGCCAAGACCAGGATGGGCGTCGTCGGCTGCGGCGGCCGGATGGGACGAATGCTGGTCGCCGAAATCGCCGCCACCGAGGGATGCACCGTGGCCGGCGGCAGCGAGGCAACCGGCAGCAGCTATGTCAACCAGGACATCGGCGAATTGGCTGGGATCGGGCGCATCGGCATCCCGGTCGGCGAGGCGGTCGACAAGCTGATCCGCGACAGCGACGTGGTGCTCGAATTCACCTCGCCCGCCGCCACCGCCGAGCATGCGGCACTGGCCGCCGGGCTCGGCAAGGCGATGGTGATCGGCACCACCGGCCTGTCGCCGCAGCAGGGCGACGCGATCCGCCAGGCGGCGCGCGACATCCCGATCGTCTGGGCGCCCAATATGAGCCTCGGGATCAACGTGCTGCTGAGCGTCGTCGAGGAGGCGGCGCGCCGGCTCGGCCCCGATTGGGACATCGAAATCCTGGAAATGCACCATCGCGCCAAGGTCGATGCCCCCTCGGGCACCGCGTTGGCGCTCGGGCGCGCCGCCGCGGCCGGCCGCGAGGTGGCGCTCGACGAGGTCGAGCAGCGCGCCCGCGACGGGATCACCGGGCCGCGCCAGGCGGGCGACATCGGGTTTGCCGCATTGCGCGGCGGCGACGCGGTCGGCGACCATCACGTGATCTTTGCGGCCAACGGCGAGCGCCTCGAATTCATCCACCGCACCACCAACCGGGCGGTGTTCGCCACGGGTGCGGTGCGCGCCGCATGCTGGGTGGCGGGCCGCCCGCCGGGGCTCTACGGCCTCAGGGACGTGCTGGGACTATAGCCGGCGCAGGAGTGAGTGAAGAATTGCATTTGCTGAGACCCGTCATTCCGGGGCGGTCCGAAGGGCCGAGCCCGGAACCCAGGAACACCTGCATTTCCAATATGTCGGCGGTCCGTGTGCATGGGTTCCAGGTTCGCGGGCGGCACCCGCGCCCCGGAATGACGGCGTTTGGCTATTTCGGCGGCTACAGCCTTACTCGGCCGAGCGCTCCGAGGCCGCAGCCGGGGTGAACGAGTTGCGCCAGCGCCGCAGCGCCTCGCCGATCGTCGCCGCGAGCTCGCGCCGCGCCGCGGGCGGCAGAAACTCGCCGATCGCCAGGCGACGCCCGTGCGAGGCGACGTAGAGGCGGTTCGATTCGTCGACCCGTTCCTCGAGCACGACGCGCAGCCAATAGGGCTGAAACCGCCAGACCCGCCGCTTGCCGCGCACCCCGACCCGCTCGACGGTGAATGCGTCGCCGGCCAGCCGCAATATCTCGCGCCGCCGGGCGCTGCGGTAGTTGAGGCGGAAGGCGACATAGACAAGGCCCACATCGAGGCCGAAAAAGCCGAAGACCGGCCACGCCCCGATCGAGACAAAGCCGATGCCGACGGCGATGCTGGCGAGGCCGAGGATCAGCATCAGAAGATGAAAGCCCCGCGGCGGCAGGCTGCGATGCGGCAGCAGCACCCGCTCGAAGAAGAGGCCGAGCGGCGCCGGCAGATCGGCAAAGGCAGGGCTGGGGATCATGCCAACGCGAAGATAGCGGCGCTGCCCGAGGCGGTAAAGCCGCGGCGAGCGTCGTCCATCCTTTGCCGGCGGGCAGTGCTGCCGCTACATTCGCCGGCGATGCGCGCCATGTCGAAACGCGAGATCGCAGAGTTCTACCGGCTTCTGGCTGAAACCCGGCCGATCCCGCAGACCGAGCTCGAATTCATCAACCCGTTCACCCTCTTGGTGGCGGTGGTGCTGTCGGCGCAGGCGACCGATGCCGGGGTCAACAAGGCGACCCCGGCGCTGTTCGCGCTGGCCGACACGCCCGACAAGATGCTGGTGCTGGGCGAGGAGCGGGTGACCCAGCTGATCCGCACGATCGGCCTCTTTCGCACCAAGGCGAAGAACCTGATCGCGTTGAGCCGGATCCTGGTCGAACGCCACGCGAGTGCGGTGCCGCGCCAGCGCGAGGCGCTCGAAGCGCTGCCCGGGGTCGGCCGCAAGACCGCGAGCGTGGTCATGAACGTCGCCTTTGGCGAGCCGACGATCGCGGTCGATACCCACATCTTCCGGGTCGCCAACCGCACCGGGCTGGCGGCCGGCAAGACCCCGCTCGCGGTCGAACTCGCGCTCGAAAAGCGGACGCCGACCCAATACAAGGCCTACGCCCATCATTGGCTGATCCTGCACGGGCGCTATGTGTGCAAGGCGCGCAAGCCCGAGTGCCCGGCCTGCGCCGTCGCCGAGCTGTGCCATTACCTGGCCAAGACCGGACCGGCCGAATTGATCGCGGCGCGCGCCTCGTCGCCCCAGGCCGAGGCCCTGACCGACCCGCCGATGACCGATCCGCCGCCGGTGCGGGGCCGCAGCGGGCTCAGCCCGCGGCGCGCACGGGCAGCGCGTCGGCGCTGAGCTCGCGGGTTTCGCCGGCCGGCTCGGCCTGGATGTCGCCCGATATCTGGCCGCCGCATTCGATCTCGATCTGGCCGTAGCGGATCGTCCCCGAGACCCGGCCGGTCGCCTTGATCAACAGCCGCTTGCGCACCGTGAGGTTGCCTTCGAAGCGGCCGCGCACCTCGGCTTCGTCGATCGAAGCGGAGCCCTTGAACAACCCGCTCTCGGCGATGTCGACGTCGCGGCAGTTGCTCAGATTGGCCTCGACGCTGCCCTCGATAAACAGCTTGTCGCAGGAATTGATTTCGCCCGAGAGGGTGATCTCGCGGCCGACGCTGAGCCGGCGCATCTCGCCGTCGGGTCGGGGCTGGTTGCTGAAATCGGCCGGGCGGCGCAGCGCCTCGGCCGGACGCAGCGGATCGGCGGCCCGCGCCAGTTCCGGGGCGCGCGGCGGCATCGCCGGCGGTCGCGCCGGGGCGGTCGCCGGGGCTCCGGCCGGGCGCGTGGGCTTCATCGGAATGCCCAGATCGTCGGACGCATCTGCCATTTTACGATCCTCTGTCTCGCTTCGCTTGCGGCTGAACATGGGTTCGACACCCGATCGAGAGGTTCCAGGAACACTTGCCCGCGGACCCGGCCGCCGAAGGCGGCATGGTGCGCGGCCACGCTTAGAACACGTGCACCCCCAAGGCCGTGGCGCCGAGCCGCCCGCCGAGGAGCGAGGGCGCCAAATCGCCCGGGCCACCCGGACACGCGAGCCTGATGCCGCCGGCGAACCGGGTGCGCGCCACGCCGCCGCTGCACCAGGCAATATCATTGCCGCCACGTCGAACGACCCCCGCGCGCGAGGATACCCGCTCGGCGCCGGAAAGAAACCAGATTTATTCCGGGGATTAGATCTTTCGCGGCAGTGGCCGTCGCGGTGGCCGTCACAGTCGGGCAAATTCGTCTTCGAGCGCGGCGAGGCTCGCCAGCGAATGGGCGGTCGCAAAACAATCGATGTAGTCGAGCGCCGCCGCCATGGCGCGCGCCACCGGCGCGTAATCATTCTAGCCCGGGAGTGGGCCGCAGCCTGGCGAAACCGGGGCAGGTGCAGTCAGGCTGCGCGGACGGGCTCTGCCTAGCGGCTCTTCATCAGCGGCTGAATGCGCTCTCCGAACCGCTCCATGCCGACCAGGAAATCGTCGAAGGACAGCATCAGCCCCTTGATGCCCGGCAAGGCCGCCGCCGCGTCGAGCATATGATGATGCCGTCGCTTCAAGCCGCCTAAATCTGATGATCAGCGACATGTCCTCCTCTCCCCGAGAGCCGGGAAGCGGAGGACGGTCGCATTCTTGGTGCGGCCCCTTTGGGCTCAGCCCGCCTTGGCGAGGTTCTGGGCGGCGAAATCCCAATTGACCAGATGGTCGAGAAAGGTCTGGACGAAATCGGGCCGGCGGTTCTGATAATCGAGATAGTAGGCGTGCTCCCACACGTCGCAGGTGAGGAGCGCGGTCTGGCCCTCGGCCAGCGGGTCGACCGCGTTCGGCGTGCCGATGATCTTGAGCTGCCCCTTGTCGGCGACGAGCCAGGCCCAGCCGCTGCCGAACTGGCCGACCGCGGTCGCCTTGAACTGCTCCTTGAACTTGTCGAGCCCGCCGCAATCGCGGGTGATCGCCGCGGCGAGGTTGCCGCTGGGCGCGCCGCCGCCATGCGGCTTCATCGAATTCCAGAAGAAGGTGTGGTTCCACACCTGGGCGGCGTTGTTGAACACGCCGGTCTTTGCCGTATCCTTGTAGCTGCCCTTGATGATCTCCTCGAGCGACTGGCTCTCCATCGGCGAGCCTTTGATCAGGTTGTTGAGGTTCGTGACATAGGCTTGATGATGCTTGCCGTGATGGAAATCGAGGGTATTTGCCGACATATGCGGCTCGAGCGCGTTCTTCGCATAAGGCAGGGGCGGCAGTTCGAAAGCCATGGCGACCATCCCGGGTTATGTTGACAAAAGGGCCTTGTGGAGAAACGTCCGTTCGCAATCACCGTTCCAGCGCTCCGCAGCACCTGTCGCCGGCGGCGGCGATGATCCGCCGCCACGACCGCGACCGGTTTCAGACCGCGCTGTTTGCGCCGGCCGCGCGCCGCGAGGCGCTGTTCGCGCTTTACGCCTTCAATTACGAGATTGCAAGGGTGCGCGAGGCCGTAACCCAGCCGGTGCTGGGCCAGATCCGGCTCGAATGGTGGCGCGAAAACATTGCCGCCGCGTTTGACGGCGGGCCGGTGCGCCGCCATGTCGTCGTCGAGCCGCTGACCGCCGCGATCCGCGGGCGCGGCCTGACGCGGGCCTATCTCGACCGGCTGATCGATGCGCGCGCGGCCGATTTCGCCGACGAGCCGCCGGCCAGTCTGGCCGCGCTCGAGGACTATGCCGAGGCCACCTCATCCACCTTGGTCGCGCTCGCGCTCGAGGTGCTGCGGGCGCGTGATCCGGAAGCCGCCGAGGCTGGACGTCACATCGGGATCGCCTATTCGCTCGCGGGGTTGCTGCGGGCATGGCCATACCTGATGGCAACGGGCCGGCCGATCGTCCCGCTCGACATTGCCGCCCGCCTCGGCCTCGACCCGCGCGATTGCTCGGCCGCGCGAGGCAGCAGCGGATTGCCGGCGGCCGTCGCCGAAATCGCCGCCGCGGCATCGGGCCATCTGCGCGACGCCCGCGCGCGACGCTGCGCGATCGACCCGGCGGCGCTTCCAGCATTGCTGCCGGCCGTTATCGCCGCGCATTCTCTGCGCCGGCTGAAGCGCGCTGGATACGACCCCTTCGACCCGGCGCTGGCCCGACCCGACCCGGTGCAGAGCTGGCGTCTGGCCGCCGCCGCGGTGCGCCTCCGGCTGCGCCGCCGCGGAATTTAGCGCTGTCATTTCGTACGTGCTGCGATGCCCAAGCGTTGCCACCCGCGAAATCAGTATCAAGGGATTGGATCAGCGGCCGCGGAAATCGGGGAGGCGGCGGTCGGCCATCGCCTTGATACCCTCGGCGAAATCCTCGGTGCGGCGCAGCCAGTCCTGCTCGACCAGCTCGCGTTCGGTCGCGGCCTCGATCGCGTCGAGCAGCCCGCGGCGCATGGTCTCGCGCGTCGAGACGACCGCGAGCGGGGCCGACTGCGCGATTTCGAGCGCGAGCTTCTCGGCCGCCGCGCGCACCTCGGCCTGCGGGGCCAACAAATCGGCGAGCCCGATGCGCACCGCCTCGTCGCCGGGAATGCGCCGGCCGGTATAGAACAAGAGTGCGGCCTGCTGGGCGCCGACCAGCCGCGGCAGGGTCACGGTGAGGCCAAAGCCCGGGTGAAAGCCGAGGCGATTGAAATTGGCGCTGAACCGCGCCTCGGGGCAGGTCACGCGAAAATCGGCGACGAGGGCGAGGCCGAGCCCGCCGCCGACCGCAGGCGCCTGGATCGCGGCGACGATCGGCTTCTCGGTGCGGAACAGTCGTGCCGCTTCCTTGTAGAGATGCTTGCCGGCGCCGCTGCGGCTGCCCTCCGATGACCGTGCCGGTATCCATGCGCTTCGAGAAATCGGCGCCGGCGCAGAACGAGCGCCCCTCGGCGGCGAAGACGATCGCGCGGCAATCGGGATCGGCGTCGAGCCGCTCGAAGGCCTCGCCGATCTCGGCCACCAGCGCGCTGTCGAAGAAATTGTGCGGCGGCCGGCGCATCTCGACCGTCGCCACATGGCCGTCGCGGCTGACGCCGATTTCGCGGTAGGAGTGGGTTTCGCTCATTTGACTTTTTCCTCCGTAGTCGTCGTTCCCGCGAAAGCGGGAACCCAGAGCCTGTCCCTGGCTTGAACAGGGGGCGGCGGGCTACCGTCGCTTTCCCTGGACCCCCGCTTGCGCGGGGGCGACGAGGTTCTATTGCTCCCGGCGTTTGACGATCAATGCGTCGACGACGGTCAGGCCCTGGCCCTGCGGATGGACGATGACCGGGTTCAGGTCGATTTCGTCGATTTGCTCGGCATGATCGGCGGCAAAGCGCGACAGGGCCGCGATCAGCTCGGCCAGCGCGGCGCGGTCGGCGGGCGGGGCGCCGCGCACGCCGTCGAGCAGGGCGGCACCCTTCAGCTCGCCGAGCAGCGACAGCGCCTCGTCGGTCCCGATCGGCACCGGCGCGAAGGCGACGTCGCGCAACACCTCGACATGGATGCCGCCGAGCCCGACCATCAGCATCGGGCCGAAATCCGGGTCGCGGGTAATGCCGAGGATGATCTCGACGCCGGGCGGCGCCATCCGCTGCACCAGCACGCCATCGATCGCGGGCGGCGGGATGGGCCGCATTGGCATTGGCCAGAACCCGCGCATAGGCCTCGCGCACCGCGGCCTCGCCGGCGAGGCCGAGCGCCACGGCGCCGGCTTCGGTCTTGTGGGTGATGTCCGGCGACTGCACCTTGAGCGCCACCGCGCCGCCGATGCGAATGGCAGCCGCGACGGCGTCGTTTGCCGAAATCGCCAGCTCCTCGGGCGGGCGCGGGATGCCGTAGCCGGCGAGCAACGCCTTGGCTTCGTTCTCGGTAAGCACCGGGCCGGCGGCGGCCAGCGCGCGGCGGTCGCCCGTCGCGGATCGATGGCGGGGTCGCCGGCGGCGGCGGCGCGGTGCCGCCGCGCCTGGAAGCGGGCGTAATCGACCAGTGCCCGGATCGCGCGGGCGCAGCTCGGCATCGAGGTGTAGCAGGGGATGCCGGCCTCGGCGAAGGCGGCCATCGCCCGCCGGCGACGCGCCGGTGTAGGTCGCACAGCAGGATCGGCTTGTCGCGTCGGGCCGACGATCGCCGGCCAATTCGCTCGGCGCGTTCGGCGCGCGGTGGCCTCATTGGCGAGCGAGCCGATCAGCAGGATCGTGTCGATGCGCGCGACTTGCGCACGATCTCGACGAGCGCGCGCATAGCCGACCTCGTGGATCGCCTGGGCGGTCGCGTCGACCGGGTTCTGCGCCGAGGCGTAGGACGGCAGCAGCGCCATGATGCGCCGCTGGATGTCGTCTTCCAGCACCGGCAATTCGAGCCCGTGCGCCGAGAGGATGTCGGCCATCCACACCGCACTGCCGCCCGAGCCGGTGATCACCGCGACCCGGTTGCCCTGCGGCAATTTGCAGAACGAAAACGCGGCGGCGACGTCGAGCATATGGTCGAGGTCTTCGCCGCGGATGATCCCGTGATGGCGGAAGATCGCGTCGTCGACGATCCCGGCATGCGCGAGCGAACCGGTATGCGAGGCGGCGGCGCGGCGGCCTGCATCGGAGCGGCCGACCTTGGCGATGATCAGCGGCTTGCCGGCGGCGGCCGCCTTGTCGGCGACGGCGCGGAAACGGTCGGGGCGGCCGATCGCTTCGAGGTAGAGCAGGAAGATGTCGGCGCCGCCGTGCATCGAGCGCCCAGTCGACATAGTCGTGCGCCTCGAGGATCGTCTGATTGCCGGCGCTGACCTGATACGTAAAACGCAACTGCCGGTCGCGGCCGCGGTTCAGAAAGGCGAAGGTCAACGCGCCGCTCTGGCAGCTGACCGCGATCGGGCGGCCGTGCGGGGTCGCCGGCAATAGGCTGCGCGCCGGGATCGTGAAACACCGGGCTGAAGGTCGCGACGAGCGCGCTGCAAAGGGTTGACCAGGCCCTCCGAATTGGGGCCGCAGATCGAGCATACCGTGCTCGTTGGCGATGCGGCGCAATTCGACGTCGCGGGCGTGCGCGGCCGCGCCGCTCTCCTCGGCAAAGCCCGAGCTGATCACGACCGCGGCGCGGATGCCCGCGCCGGCCGCATTCGTCCAAGGTGCGCGGCACCACCGCCGCCGGCACGATGATGACCGCGAGATCGGCGGCCTCGGGCAGATCGGCGACCGAGGGATAGGCGCGCAGGCCCAAAACCTCGCCGCTGGCTGCGGGTCACCGGATAGATGCGCCCGGCATAGCCATGGCCGATCAGCGCATGGGTCAGCCGGCCGCGCAAGGTGTGGTCATCGGCCGAGGCGCCGATCACGGCGATGCTGGCGGGCGAGAGCAGGGGGCGAAGGTCAGGCATTGAGCAGCCTATCTTTGCCCTCTCCGCCCCCTTAGGGGGGAGAGGGAGGGGACCCGACGCGCAGCGGCGGGGAGGGTGAGGTGGGCTGCTCCGCCGCGTGGCATGAACACCCACCTCACCCCAACCCTCTCCCCCCGCAAGCGGGCGGAGAGGGAGCGCGCGGCCGATGCCCTCGCTCTCGTCCACATCTCAGCGCAGGCCGAGGCCGCGGGCGATGATGCCGCGCAACACCTCGCGGGTGCCGCCCTGGATCGTCAGCTTAGGGGCGATCAGGGTGGTGTAGCGCAGCGCCTCCTCGAACCGGTCGTCGTTGGCCTCGGGCTGCGCATCGCTCGGCGGCGGCGCCAACAGGCGCACCTTGTCGGGCAGCGCCTGCTCGAAATTGGTGCCGAGGTCCTTGACCACCGCCGATTCGACCGCCGGGGTCAGGCCCTTCTGCAGCATGCCGGCGACCGACAGCGACATGCGGCGCAGGGTGGCGAGGTGGGCGATCTGGCGGCCGATGCCCTCGGCCAGGCGCTCGCCGGCTCGTCGCCGACGACCCGGACCAGCTCGACCAGCGACGAGAGCGTTTCGATCCAGCGGTCGGGGCCGCTGCGCTCATAGGCGAGCTCGTCGGTCGCCTGTTTCCACGCCATGTCGACTTCGCCGATCAGGTGCGAGTCGGGCAGAAACGCGTCGTCGAACACGACCTCGTTGAAATCATGGCCGCCGGTCAGGTTGACGATCGGGCGGGTGGCGATGCCTTGGGTCTTCATCTCGACCAGGAACTGGGTCAGCCCGTGCCGGCGGTTTTCCTTGGTCGAGGGCGAGGTGCGCAGCAGGGCGATCATGTAATCGGCTTCGTGCGCGTTCGAGGTCCAGATCTTGCGCCCGTTGACCAGCCAGCCGCCATCGGTCTTGGTCGCCCGGGTCGAGGCGGCGAACACGTCGGACCCCGAATTGGGCTCGCGAAAGGCCGATGCAGAAGCACAATTCGCCGGCGGCGATCCGCGGCAGGATCTGTTGCCGGATCTCCTCCTGGCCGTAGCGCAGAATCACCGGGCCGCTCTGGCGGTCGGCGGTCGAATGGGCGCGGGTCGGCGCGTGCGCCGCGAGCAACTCCTCGGTCACGACATAGCGTTCGAGCTGCGAGCGCTCATGGCCGCCATATTTCTTCGGCCAGGTCATGCCGATCCAGCCGCTGGGCCCCGAGCTTGCGGCTGAACTCGCGCGAGAACCCGCCCTTGCCGCCATGCGGCGAGAACGTGCCGGCCTCGGCCTCCTGGCGCAGAAAGGCGCGAACCTCCTGGCGCAATTCCCTGGCTTCGCGGCGGCAGTTCGACCGGATCGAAACGAAAGCTGGTGGTCATCGGGGCCTCATTGGTTGTCGTCGCCCCCGCGTAAGCGGGGGTCCAGGATCAAGGGCTGGAACCTGCGGCGCCTGGGTTCCCGCTGTCGCGGGAATGACCAAGTACCTGTATCAGGACCGGACACGTTGTTCTCGGCTCTTATGTGTGTTGGGTGACGAACGGCCAGAGCCGGTCGGCGCCCTCGGCGGCGACCATCTGGCCGAGCCGGGTCGCCCATACCGCCTCGTTGCCGAACTCCTCGCGCCACGCCCACAGCCGCCGCGTCGCGTGATGCAGCGAGTGCTCGTAGGTGAAGCCCATCGCGCCATGCACCTGATGGGCGATCGCGGCGCCGGTGCCGGCGGCCTCGCCGGCGCGCACCTTGGCGATCGCGACCTCGGCGATGCCGGGTTCGGGGCCGGCGCAGGCTTCGGCGGCGAGGTCGGCGGCCGCACCCGCGGCGGCGACTTCGCCGGCGAGCGTGGCGAGATTGTGCTGAACCGCCTGGAATTTGGCGATCGGCCGGCCGAATTGCGAGCGGTCGAGCGCATATTGCACCGACTGCTCGAGGATCTTTTCGAGCGCGCCGGCGATCTGCTGCGAGCCGCACCGCGGCGCCGAGACGCTGCAGCGCGTCTTGGTCGACATCGGCCGTTCGACGTTTCAGGGGTTGCCCCGTCGAACGAAACGGTGTCGCGCGGCTCGCCGGCGAGGCTGCTGGTCATGGCTGATCGGCAGGCCCGGCGGCCGCGACCAGCGCTACCGCACACGCGTCGCCGCCCCGCCCATCCGATGGACGAGGACCGCGATATGGCCGGCGTTGCGGGCGAACGGCACCCGTCGGGCGCGCCCGGCGAGCCGGCCGTCGGCGCCGAGCGCGATCTGGCCGTCGGCATGCACCGGGGCGATGGTCAGCGGCCCGCCCGGCACCGCGATGCCGGCGCGCGCCAGCAGCCAGCCGGCCATCAAGGTCTCGGCGAGCGGCACCGGGACGGCGAAGCGGCCGGCCGCGCGCAGCACCGCGAAGCCGTCGGCCATCGCCGCGCCGGCGCCGCCGAGATCGTCCGGAACCCAGGCCAGGGTCAGCCCCGACTCTTCGAGCGCATCCCATAGCGCCTTCGGCCACACCCCCTTCTCGGCATCGTTGACCGTGGCGGGCGGGCACAGATCCTGAAAGATGCGGGTCGCGGTATCGACGATGATATTGTCGGTGCTGTCGCTCATCCCGATACCCGCTTCTCGTTGGCCGTTGCCGCCGATCGTAGTGCAGGCGACGGGAGGACGGGAAGCGGCAGTACGCAAGCGGTTTACCATTTGGATATGAAAACCTGTAAGCTGGACTGAAGACCAGCTGGGAGGCCGAGTAATGCGTGAAATCGGAGCGTTCGAAGCCAAGAACCGGCTCGGCGCCCTGCTCGATCGCGTGGAGCACGGGGAAGAGATCGTGATCACCCGGCGTGGCAGGCCCGTGGCCCGGCTGGTGCCGGCGGGACCGGATTTCGATCGTGAAAGGGCTCGCCGGGCTATTGCCGGCTTGATCGACGCCAGTCGCGGCATCACTCTCGGCGGCCTGAAGATCAGAGATTTGATCAACGAGGGGCGCTCGTGAGCTTTGTCTTCGACAACTCGGTGGCGCTGACTTGGTGCTTCGAGGATGAACGGTCACCGGCTACAATGGCCCTGCTCGAACAAATCGGCGAACTGGGCGCAGTGGCGCCGATGCTGTGGCCGCTCGAAGCCCTGAACGGGCTTCTCGTCGCCGAGCGGCGCGGCCGTCTCGATGCCGCCCAACGGCATACTCTGACTGGTTTCCTCAGCGCGCTGCCGATCAAGCTCGATGATGAAACAGCGAGCCAGGCATGGACCGCCACCGCCGATCTCGCCGAACGGTTCAATCTTTCCAGCTATGACGCCGCCTATCTCGAACTCGCGCAACGCCGCAATCTGCCGCTCGCCTCGCTCGACCGGGATCTGCGAGCCGCCGCCACGGCTTTGGGTCTCGTGGTTTTGTGAGGTTAGCTATGTTCATCGCGATGAACCGCTTCAAGGTCGTCCCCGGATCGCAGGCGGATTTCGAGCAGGTGTGGACGAGCCGTGACAGCCGCCTGCACGAGGTCCCCGGCTTTATCGCCTTCCATCTGCTGCGCGGGCCCGAGCGCGACGACCACGTGCTCTATTCCTCACATACCTTGTGGCGCAGCCGGGAAGATTTCGAAGCCTGGACCCGGTCCGAGGCGTTCCGCCTCGCCCATCGCGACGCCGGCTCGAACCGGCCGCTCTATCTCGGCCACCCCGAATTCGAAGGCTTCGAAGTCATCCAGACAGTCGAGCCGTAGCGGCATTCGGCCAAAGCGGCATGCGGACGATGGAGGGCGCGCTGATGCTGATCATCGATGCTCAGGTTCACATCTGGGGGGCCGACACACCGCAGCGGCCGTGGCCCAAGGGGCGCGGCGCGCCGCACCGGGCGGAGCCTTTTTCCCAGGGCGATCTACTGCAGGAGATGGACGCGGCGGGGGTGGCGCGGGTGGTGATCGTGCCGCCCTCATGGGAAGGCGACCGCAACGATCTGGCCTTGGAAGCAGCCCGCCCGCACCCCGACCGCTTCGCGGTGATGGGCCGCCCGCCGGCCGAGCCGCGCCCGCTCGACGACTGGCGCGATCAGCCGGGCATGCTGGGGCTGCGGGTGACGGCGAACACGGCGGAGGCGCGAGCCTTGCTCGACGATCCGGCCGGCTGGGTATGGGGCGAGGCTGAGCGCGCCGGGCTGCCGGTCATGGTCTCGCCGTCGGGATTTATCCCCCAGGTCGACCGCATTGCCGAGGCGCATCCGGGCCTCAAGCTGGTCGTCGATCACCTGGCGCTGCGGCGGGCCAAGGACAACGCCGCCTTCGACGACCTGCCATACCTGTTGCGTCTGGCGAGGCTGCCCAATGTCGCGGTCAAGGCCTCGGCCCTGCCGGCCTATTCGAGCCAGGATTATCCCTATTACAATTTGCACCCGTATCTGCGCCGGGTGTTCGACACGTTTGGTCCGCGCCGGATGTTCTGGGGCACCGACCTGACCCGGCTGCCGTGCACCTACCGCCAGGCGATCACCTTGTTCACCGAGAAATTGCCGTGGCTCGAGCCGGCCGACCAGGAATGGGTAATGGGCCGCGCCATCTGCGACTGGCTCGGCTGGCCGCTGCCGGCCTAACCGGCTTCAGGCGAACGCTTTGATGATCAGCGATGCAACACCGGCGATCACGACGCCCAGCATCCATTTGATGACCGCGAGGTCGGTTTCGATCTTTGCAAACCGGGTCTCATAGCCGGCTAGTTCTTCGGCCGCAGCACGCGCCTTCTCCTCCGGCGCGCCCGCGGAAACAAGCGCGTCGTAGGTCTTTGACAGCATCACGGCCATTTTCTGGCGCCTCCGCCCCTCTTAGATTGGCGCGCAGAGCGCCATCGGCAACTGAACCGCTATTAGGCGATGACCTTCGCTTGCCGTAACTCGTCGAGGGTGGCGCGGTCGTAGCCGAGGATGCCGGAGAGCACCTCGTCGGTGTGCTGGCCGGGGGTCGGCACCGGGCCGACCCGGCCGGGGTCTTCGACATCTTGATCGTCGCGCCGGGCAGGTACATCTCGCCGGCCACCGGGTCCTCCATCTTGACCAGCATCTCGCGCTCCCACAGATGCGGGTCCTCGGCGACCTGCGGGATGGTCTTGACCGGCGCGACCGGGATGTCGGCCTCGACCAGCGTGGTGCAGATCTCCTCGACCGTATGCGCCAGGCACCAGGCCTCGACCGCCTTGCGCGGCGAATCGCCGAGGCTCATGCGCCCGGTGAAGGCGCCGGTATTGGCGACCGCGTCGGCATTGCCGGTGGCGATGCTGCATCAGCCGCGAGCCCATCTCGCGGCCCGAGGCGGAGATCACCACATGGCCGTCCTTGGCCTGGTACGGCGGACGGCCGCCTTCGCCGCCTTCCTCGCCGGTGGCGAGATAGTACGAGGTCGGGATCTCGACCATGGTCAGCGCCGAATCGAGCAGGCAGACATCGACCACCTGGCCCTCGCCGGTGCGGTCGCGATGACGCAGCGCGGCCAGCATCGCCGATCGTCGCGTGCAGCGCGGTATAGCGGTCGACGATCGACGAGGCGGTGCCGAGCGGCTGGCCGACCGGCGTCCCGGTCAGGTGCATCAGGCCGCTCATCGCCTGGCCGAGCGGATCGAAGGCCGGGCGGTCGCGATAGGGGCCGTACTGGCCGAAGCCCGAAACCGAAACCAGAATGATGTCCGGCTTCAGCTCGCGCAGCCGCTCATAGCCGAAGCCCATCTTGTCCATGATCCCCGGGCGGAAATTCTCCAGCACGATGTCGGCGGTCTTGACCAGCGCGGCGAAGATCTCCTTGCCGCGCTCGGTGCGCAGGTCGAGGCAGATGCTCTTCTTGCCGCGGTTGTAGACGGTGAAATAGACGCTCTGGCCGCGCACCATGGGCGGCTACTTGCGGGTTTCCTCGCCGCCCAGCTTCTCGATCTTGATCACCTCGGCGCCGAGGTCGGACAGGATCATGCCGCCGCGCGGCCCGGCCTGGTAGCGCGCCAGTTCCAGCACCCGGATCCCGTCGAGGGCTCCGCTCATCGCCGCCTCCATGCTATTGCGCCGCCTCGCCGAGGTTGAGCTAACACCCGCTCGCTGCGTAGTGTCAAACTACCGGAGCCGCGCAAAGGAGGGCGGGCCATGGCCTACGAATTCATTTTGACCGAGCGCCTCGACGGCGTTGCCCTGATCACCTTGAACCGGCCGGAAAAATTCAATGCGCTGAGCTTTGGCCTGGTGCGCGAGCTCGACGAGGCGTTGAGCGAGTACGAGAAGGACGACGCGGTCAAGGCGGTGATCCTGACCGGGGCCGGCGAGCGGGCGTTTTCGGCCGGCGCCGACATCCACGAGATGGCCGGCCTCACCGGCCGAGGAATTGGCTCAGCGCCAGGCGTTTCGCAGCGAGGCCGACCTGGCATGTCGCGAGTTTTGCCAAAGCCGCTGATCGGCGCGATCAACGGGCTCGCCTATGGCGGCGCGGCACTGTTGTCCTCGACCCTCGATCTGCGGATCGGCTGCGAGCGCACCCAGTTCCGTTTTCTGGCGGCGAGCTATGGACGGGTCAACTCGACCTGGTCGCTGCCGCTGCTGGTCGGTCTGCCAAAAGCCAAGGAGCTGCTGTACACCGGCCGCGTCGTCGCCGCCGACGAGGCGCTGCGCATCGGGCTGTTGAACCAGGTCGTGCCGGTGGGGAAGCTGATCGAAACCGCGGTCGAGATCGGGCCAGATGATCGCAAAGAACGACGCGCGCATGGTCCAGGGCATCAAGCGGCTGCTGCACGAGCAGATCGGCACCGGCTGGCGCGACCGCTACGCCAGCGAGGAGGATGCGCGCGCCACGTGGCTCGAGGCCGGCCATCCGCGCGACGGCTTCAAGGACTTCCTGAGCCGCAAGGGGCCGGCGAACTGACCGGCGACTGCGGACTACTCCCGAACATCCGGGAAGTCGGTCAGCGCCACCTCTTCGGTTTCGCTGTCGAGCACGGCGCAGCTCAACTGCCGGCCGTTGCCGCTGTCGCGGGCCTCGCCGGCCGAGCCCGGGTTGATCACCAGCACCCGGCCGACCCGGCGCACCAGCTGATGGTGGGTGTGGCCGTAGAGCACGAAATCGGCGTCGGCCTCGCCGAACCGCGCCAACAGCGAGCTGTGCGGATAGACATAGACGCCGCGCGGCTCCCACGGCGTCGAGTGCACCGCGAGCAGCTTTTTCCCGGCGACCGAGAACTCGATCCGATGCGGCCGGTCGGCGAGCCAGTCGAGCAGAGCGCGGTCGATCCAACCGGGCGGCGCGCGCGCGGCCCGTGCGGCCCGAGAAACCCCTCCTCATGGTTGCCGAGGATCGTATGCGCCCCGCGGTCTTTGAGCTGCTGCACGACCTCGTTCGAAAAGCGGTATTCGTAGATGCTGTCGCCGAGGCAGACGAGCTCGTCGACATCGCCGATGATCTCCAATGCCCGCAGCAGACCCCGATGGTTGCAGTGCAGATCGGAGACGATGCCGATCTTCAAGACTCGCCCACGACGCCACAGGGGGGGAGGGGAGGCAGCGAGCTGCGGCAGCGCAGCAGGTTCATCGGCTTCAGGGTCATGACGATTTCGCCGTTCTGGTTCAGCACCTCGACCAGGCTGCGCACCATGCCGCGGTCGGGGCGCGAGCGCGATCGCGTCGCTTCGAGCACCGTGACCCGGATCCGCAGCACATCGCCGGGCCGGACCGGCCGGGTCCAGCGCAACTCATCGATGCCGGGCGAGGCGAGGCTCGCGGTCGCCGACAGGAAGTGATCGACGAACAGCCGCATCATCGATCGCCGCGGTCTGCCAGCCGCTGGCGATCAACCCGCCGAACCGGCCCTGCGCCGCGGCTTCGGCGTCGACATGCATCGGCTGCGGATCCCAGCGCCGGGCAAAATCGATGATCTCGGCCTCGCTGACCTCGGTGCTGCCGAATTCGTAGACGGCGCCGGGCGAGGTAATCCTCGAAATAGCGGTCTTCGATCGGCACGGCGAAATCGGGCGGGCTCAAAGGCGCCTCGTCACAACACGATGGCCGGGCTTGACCCGGCCGGCTGCGACTGCATTACATCAACCTCGGAAAAAGTCGTGGATCAGCGGGGGTGAGCCCGCGCCCGCATGACGGATGCGCCCGAAAGGGAGGGAGAATGATCTTCGACTACATCATCGTCGGCGGCGGCTCGGCCGGGTCGGTCATGGCCAACCGGCTGTCGGCCAAAAGCGCCAACAAGGTGCTGCTGTGCGAAGCGGGGCAGGATACGCCGCACGGCAAGGTGCCGCCGGAGATCCTCGACAGCTATCCCGGCACCGCCTATTTCGACCCGCGCTTTCACTGGACCGAACTCAAGGTCCACACCGAAGTCGTCTCGCACAACCGGCCCGCAGGAAGACCGCCCGCCATTGCGCAAATACGAGCAGGCGCGGGTGCTTGGGCGGCGGCTCGTCGATCAATGGCCAGCTCGCCAACCGCGGCGCGCCCTCCGATTACGACGAATGGGAGGCGCGCGGCGCCGCCGGGTGGAACTGGAACGCCGTGCTGCCCTATTTCAAAAAGGTCGAGCGCGACATGGATTTCGACGGGCCGTGGCACGGCAAGGAAGGCCGCATCCCGGTGCGCCGCATCTTTCCCGATCTGTGGAACGGCCACGCCAAGGCGGTCGCCAAGGCGTTCGAGGAGGCCGGCTTTCCGTACATCCAGGACCAGAACGGCGCGTTCGAGGACGGCTATTTTCCGATCACCATCTCGAATCTGTACGATCGCCGGGTCTCGGCGGCGATCGGCTATCTCGATCCGGGAACGCGGCTGCGCGACAATCTGACGATCTCGGCCGAGACCCAGGTCGAGGGGCTGCTGTTCGAGGGCGCGCGCTGCGTCGGCGTCAAGGCGCTGGTCGAAGGCAAGGAGACGGAGTTCCGCGTCGGCGAGTCCCGCGGCGAGGTCATCGTCTCGTCGGGCGCGATCCATTCGCCGGCGCATCTGTTGCGCGCCGGGATCGGTCCGGCCGGCGATCTGCGCGATCTCGGCATCGAGGTGCGTCGCCAACGTGCCGGGGGTCGGCCAGCGGCTGATGGACCACCCGTCGATCTCGGTGTCGTCGTTCATCAAGCCCGAGGCGCGGCTCAACGACCTGACCCGGCGGCACATCCTGCTGGCGCTGCGCTATTCGTCGGGGATCGGCGGCGCGCCGGCGGGCGACATGTTCGTCGCCAGCGTTTCGAAATCGGCCTGGCACGCGGTCGGCGAGCAGATCGGCTCGTTGCTGGCGGCCGTTTACAAGACCTTTTCCGAGACCGGCCAGGTCAAGCTCGCCTCGCGCGACTGGCGGGCCGAGCCGATCGTCGAGTTCAACCTCCTATCCGACCGGCGCGACCTCGAACGGCTGATGGACGCGTTCCGCCGGCTCGGCGCGATGCAGGTGAGCGCCGCGCTCGGCGAGGCGACCAGCAACCCGTTCCCGGCGAGCTACACCGAAAAGGTGCGCAAGATCGGCGTCGTCAATGCCCGGAACAAGCGGATCACCGACATCATCGCCAGATTGCTCGACGGCCCGGCCTGGCTGCGCCGCTATGTGATCGAAAAGGTCATCGTCGAGGGCTATCGCTTCGACCAGCTGATGCGGGACGACGAGGCGCTCGAAGACGTTCATCCGCAAGGCCGCGATCGGGGTGTGGCACGCCACCTGCACCTGCCGCATGGGTGCCGAGGACGACCCGATGGCGGTGACCGACAATCAGGGCCGGGTGCGCGGGGTCGGGGGCCTGCGCGTCGTCGACGCCTCGCTGTTCCCCGTCGTGCCATGCGCCAACACCAATTTCCCGACCCTGATGACCGCCGAAAAGATCGCCGACGCGATGCTCGGCGCGAACTGAGTTGCCGATATTTTGACATGCCGCCCCGAGGGGGTCGCAAACCGGACGGACCCGCTCACCCGCCGGATGGGCCAGCCCGCCAGGTGCCGCCGAGCGCGCTCGCCGAGCCGCGCTGCGTCGGTATCGGCGGTCGCGCGCGGCCGCAAGCTCAGATGAACATCCCCGTCGGCAAAGCTGTCGTCGTCGGGATAGGGCATCGCCCGAGGCTCAGTGCATGATCGGGTAGAACGGAGCCTCCGAGGCCGCTTCCGGCGCATAACGCGGCATCGCCGTCACGTCCCGGCGGGCCGCGGCGAGCAAGGCTCGTCGCTTGACCCATTGGCTCGCGTCGAGCGCCCTGAATACCGGCTCGCGGGCCGCCGCCGGCAGCAACGCCACCTGCCCATACCAATAAGCCACCCGCTGCACCCATTCGATAAAGGGGCGCTCGCGCACCTCCCACGCCACCAGCCCTTCGAGGACGTCGCCCGCGCAATCGATCGTTTGCGCCAGTGCGAACGCCGCCATCATCCCGCAACCGACCCCGTGGCCGAGGAACGGCGGCTGCGCCGTGGCGGCGTCGCCGACGATCGCCACCCGGCCGCTCGACCAATGCCGCAGCCGCACCATCTCGAACCACTCGCCGCGGCCATTGTCGGGAATCCGGTCGATAATCCAGCTCAAATTCGGAAACAGTGCGCGCCAGAAATCGCGCGCGATCGGCACCGCATTGCCCAAATCGTCGCCTGCCAGCGAGGTCAGCTGGACATAGGCGAGCCGGGCGGCGCACGGCGCATAGAGCAGGCGGCGCGACCCGTTCCAGTATTCGCAATGCGTGCAATCGGCCGCTGCCGCAGGCTCGCCGGGCTCGCGCGCGACCACCGCCCGATAGCCGAACTGGCCGGCCGGGCGCCGCCACTTCAACAGGCCGAGGCTGTCGCGGACCCCCGAACCGACGCCGTCGGCGCCGATGACGAGGTCGGCGCGCCGCGAGTTTCCGTCGGCGAAGTCGAGCCGCCCGTCGGGATCGGCCGCGAGCGCGCGCGAGTTGAGCACGATTTCGCCCCCGGTCTCGAGCAACGCGTCATGCAGCACCGTCAGCAGATCCGCGCGCAACGGCGAATAAAGGCGGATATCGCGGCCGAAACGGCTGCTCGAAAACGTTTTGCCGTCGGGGTGGCGCCGCTCGTGGCCGGTGGCGCGGATCTGGCCGTCGATCATCGCCGGCAGCACGCCGAGCGCTTTGAGAACCCGCAGCCCGTTGTCCCAGATGTAGATCCCCTCGCCAAGGCGGCGCAGCGCACCACCCTGCTCATGGACGCGGACCGACCAGCCTTTCTGCGCAAAGGCCAGAGCGGCAGTCAGCCCGGCAATGCCGCCGCCGGCGATCTCGACCGTGCGCTTCACGTCGCGAACGCCACCGGCGCGTCCAGCCGGCAGACCGTGTAGTCGACCGGCATGCCCAGTTCGCCAAACGGCGCAAACGCCTCTGACGTAGGCTCTTCTATCGCTATTCGGTTCATCTCGGCCGCTCCTCGCGCGGGTTCGAGAGGACGTCACGATAATCTCAAGCAGGATTTATGCCATCGGCCTCGGCGTGGGATTTCATCGTTTGCCGGCGGCAAACGAACCTGCGCAGGTCCCGTGCTGTCGGGTATCGACGGCCCGATCGGCAACGTGCGATTTGCGCGGCGACGATTGGACTGGGCAGGCGGCACAGGATTTGCCGCGCATTGCGGCAGGGCGCCGCCGGGGCTGCCCAAGGAGAGATCGCGATGCGGATAACGACGGGAATTTGCGACCATGACGGGTTCGGCCGTGCTGGCGCGGCCGCTGCTGGCGCGTGCCGAATCGGCCAACATATTCCTTCGCGGCTATAATCTGCCGCTCAATCTCGACCCGCATCAGGTGCTCGACGTCTCGATACCGATTATTTCCTCAATGCCTACGACAATCTTTAGCGATACGAGGACAATCGGCTTCCTCTTGATCGACAGCCTGCTCGGCGGACGCCTCGACGCGTTCTGGACGCGCTGCGCCATCTGATCCTGCCCGCCGTTCGGCGGCCTGGCGACGATCGCCCGCTTTACCCGGGCCGGCATGCTCGAAACCCTGCAGAAGGATTTCGTGCTGTACGAGCGCGCGCTGGGCTACCCGCGCCGCCGGCTGCTGATCTGGATTTATGTATTGCGCAATTCAGTAGTCGCTGCGGTAACCCAGATCGGGCTCTGTTCGGCGCGCTGATCGCCGGGGCCGTCGTCGTTGAGGCAATTTTCGACTGGCCGGGGGTCGGCGATTACATGGTAGAGGCGATCCTCGCCGCCGACTACAAGGTCATGCTGGCCGTCACCCTCCTGGTCGGCCTCATCTATACGGTCGTCAACATCCTGACCGATTTGGTGCACGGGCTGCTCGACCCGCGCCTATGGGAGCAGCTTTAAGTGTCGGTCGCGTTCGCGACAGGCTCCGCGACCCGCTCCCGCTTCCCTTGCGCGGGCTCGCATCACGGCCGTCCGGGATCGCGGAGCCGATCGCACGATAGCCCGAGGCCTCTGCCCTCAGCCGTCATCACGGGCTCTTCCCGGTGATCCACGCCTTTGTTCGGCCCCAACCGGGGCACGTGGATGGCCGGGCCGGCCAAAGCGGCTCGAGGTTGTTCCAATGATTTGATCCGCGCCCGGATTCGCTGACCGGGCAGCCGTGAGGACCAGCCCGGCCATGACGAGTTTGGTGAGTACTGTATCTGCGTTTAAGAACGGCTGGCGGTTATCCGCTGTGGCCGGATTGCATCTTTTTTTGCGCGTTGGTCTGCGCATTGGCGCGGAACACCTGGTCCGTCAGCTTCTGCTGCTGCACGGGCATCGCATTGTAGAGTGTGTCGAAAGCCGGGACCAGCTTTTGCAGATGCTCCGCGTGCGCTTGGGCAATCTGCTCGTAGGATTGCATATTCTGCACTGCGTTCATCGTTGGGTACTGCTGGGCGCGCTGCATGAAAGCCTGATCCATGTCACGGGCGTTGGCGCGCATGACCTGGGCGAACTGCTCCCATTGCGACTGCTCGGCCGGGGTAATCTGCAATTGCGCGTGAAGTTGCGTGATATGGCTTTCGACCCGCTGCTCCATTGATTTGCCCGCAGCAGTATCGGGCGGCGTCATCGGCGAAGCTGCGGCCGCCGGCGCCGCGGTCGTCGTCGCGGCGGCGGACTGCGCCAGCGCGGCGCCGGGCAGCGCCACCAGCGCGATTATGGCAGCGGCAGAAGCAAGATGGCTCGAACGGATAGTCTTCATCAGATCGTTCCTCGGTTGAACCTGGTCCGCGGGTGCGAACACATTATCGGACGGCGCGCCCGCTTGGCGGAAGCGCGCCGCGCTCAGTAGCCGTAATAGACCGGCGGCGGCGGGGCGTAGTACGAGGGCGCGGGCGCACCGTAATAGACCGCCGGCGGCGGCGCCGCGTAATAGCCGTTCGACGCGATCGCCGCACCTACTCCAAGGCCGACGATCCCGCCGAGAATCCCGGCGCCCACCGCGCCCCCGCCGCCGCCATGATTATAATTCCCCCCGCCCCGGTAGTGCCCACCCCCGCCATGGTGCCAGTCGGCTGCGTACGCAGCGGGCGCTAGTGCAAGAGCCATAGCAACCGCGGCGGCGGTCAAGACACGCGTATGCATGATCTTTGCTCGATTCGGTAGTGACTGTCGTTGGGAAAACCCCCGAGCCGGCGAAGTGGTTCCCTACTGGGCCGCTGATCCGGCCAGGTCCGGCGCGCGGTCAGAGTGGCGGGATCAGCGCTGCCGCGACCCGGCGGTCCTCGGCGGCGAGCACGTTATAGGTGCGGCAGGCGGCACCGGTGTCCATCGGCTCGGGCGTGATCCCGACCGCGCGCAGCCGGGCGCGCAGTTCGCCGGCGACGAGCCCTCCCCGCTTGCCGAGGCCAAGCAGCAGGATCTGCACGCCGCCGTGCTCGACCACCGGCGCCAGGCTTTGCCAATCGACCGCGGCAGCTTCGGCGGCGGTCCACGGCAGGGTCAGGTCCGGGAACACCAGCACCGGCCCGAGCCAAATGGCACCGCTGACGCGGAACCCGCTCGCTGCGTAGCGTTCGATGATCTGCCGCCCGGCCGGGACGATCTGGGTCAGATCCATCGGCGCCGGGATCTATCGCGTCCGCGAAACCGGAGCCTTGGCCGCCTCGCCCGGCGCGGGCGACGGCCGCGCGATTGGGCCGCACATAGGCAGAGGATCGGGGCGGCGATGAACAGCGAGGAATAGGTGCCGATCACCACCCCCCACAGCATCGCGATGCTGAACCCGCGCAGCACCTCGCCGCCGAGAAACAGCAGCGACAGCACTGCGAGCGCCACGGTGCTGACCGTCAGGATCGTGCGCGACAGGGTCTCGTTCAGGGCGAGGTTGATCAGATCGCGAAACGGCATCGTGCGGTATTTGCGCATCGATTCGCGGATGCGGTCGTAAATTACCACGGTGTCGTTGACCGAGTAGCCGGCGACGGTGAGGATCGCCGCCAAGGTCGTCAGGTTGAATTCGAGGTGGAACAGCGCGAACAGCCCGACCGTGGTGATCACGTCGTGCAGGGTCGAGATCATCCCGCCGACGCCGAACTGCCATTCGAAGCGAAAGCCGATATAAACGGCGATCGCCAAGAGGGCGAGGATCGTCGCGGTGACGCCGGCGCGGATCAGCTCGCCGCCGACCGTCGGCCCGACCACCTCGATCCCGCGATAGTCGATCCCGGGCCCCAGCGCCTTGCGGGCCAGCTCGACCGCCTGCTCCTGGGCGGCGTCGCCGCCGGGCTGGCGCGGCAGGCGGATCAGGACGTCGGTCGGCGGCCCGAAACCCTGCAACGAGACATCGCCAATATGCAGCGCGTCGAGCTTTTGCCGCATCAGGGCGAGGTTGGCCGGCCCGGTCGTCGAACGCACCTGCATCTGCGTGCCGCCGACAAAATCGATCCCGTAATTCAGCCCGACGGTCAAGAACAGGACGATCGACGACAGCATCAGCAGCGCCGAAAAGGCAAAGCCGAAAATGTGCCATTTCATAAAGTCGATCTTCGGCGTATGCCGGATGACGATCAGCGGTCTGAACAAGATGTAGCGGCCTATCAAAGATATCGGTTACGACCGGCAACGCGCCCCGACCGGTCAAATGCTCCTGGCTCAGATCGGAATCACCTTCGGGCTTCCACCGCCGCGCCCAGGTCACGATCAGCAGCCGGGTGACCAGGATCGCGGAGAACAGCGAGGTCAAAACCCCGATGCTGAGCGTCACGGCAAAGCCCTTGACCGGCCCCGAGCCGAGCCAGAACATGCAGCAGCGCCGGCGACCAGGGTCGTCACATGGCGTCGACGATCGTGCCAAAGGCGCGCTTGAAGCCGGCGTCGAGCGACGAAGCATCGAGCGGCCGCCCGGCGCGACCTCTTCGCGGATGCGCTCGTAGATCAGCACATTGGCGTCGACCGCCATGCCCATGGTCAAGGCGATGCCGGCGATGCCCGGCAGGGTCAGCGTGGCGCCGAGCAGCGACAGGCGCCGAGCATCAGGCACAGATTGAAGAACAGCGCGATGTCGGCGAACACGCCGAACAGGCCGTAGAACAGGACCATGAAGACGACGACCAGCGCCGACCCCGACGATGCAGGCCAGGGCGCCGGCGTGGACCGAATCGGCGCCGAGGCTCGGCGCCGACCGTGCGCTCCTCGAGGATCGTCGATCGGCGCCGGCAGCGCGCCGGCGCGCAGCAGCAGCGCCAGGTCGCTCGCCGACTGCACGGTGAAGCTGCCGGTGATCATGCCCTGCCGCCGATGATCGGCTCGCTGATGACCGGCGCGCTGATCACCTTGTTGTCGAGCACGATCGCGAACGGCTTGCCGACATTCTCGCGTGGTCGCGTCGCCGAAGCGCTGCGCGCCTCGCCGTCGAAGCGGAAGCTGACGACCGGCTCGTTGCTGCTCGAACGTCGGCTGGGCGTCGGTCAGCATGTCGCCGCCGACCATGACCCGCCGGCGCACGACATAGGCGTCGGGCCGCGGCTGTTGCTGCTCGCTCGTGCCGGCAGCATCTCGTCGCCGGCGGCAGACGGCCGCTGCGCGCCTCGTCGAGCGTGACACGCTCGTCGACCATCTGGAAGGTCAGCTTGGCGGTGCGGCCGATCAGCGTCCTTGACGTGCTCGGGGTCGCTCGACGCCGGGCAGCTCGACCAGCGATCCGGTCCTGCGCCCTGCCGCTCGATCGTCGGCTCCTTGGTGCCGGTCTCGTCGATGCGGCGGCGGATGATCTCGATCGACTGATCGACGGCCTGGCTGCCGCTTCGTCTCGGTCGCGGCCGCGCTGAATCGACCTGCCCGCGCCGGCGGGCGTCGATCGCTACGGTCAGGTCCGGGATCGATCTTGGCCAGCGCCTGCCGGGCATCGTCGATCCGGCCCGGTTCGCGGACCGTGAACACGATCGCATCGCCTTTGACCGCGAGGCCGGTATAGCCGATATTGGCGTCGAGCAGCGCATTGCGGACATTGTCGATGATCGAATTCGAGGCGCTCGCGCTGCGCCGCCGCGACATCGACCCGAGCAGCAGATAGGAGCCGCCGCGCAAATCGAGCCCGAGCGCCACCTGCTTGTGCGGCACCACATCCGGCACCCGGCCAGCAAGGACCGGCTGAACAGGTTTGGCGCCGACAGCAGCACGCCAAGCGCGCAGATCGCGCAGATCAGCAGGATCTTCCAATTGGCGAAATACAGCATGCCGCCGCTTCCAGGGTTACCGGCCGAGCCCGCTGCCGCACCGATGCGGTGCGCGGCAACTCAACGCCGCCATCTGCCCGACATCCAGACCCAGCGATGGCCGTTCCACCGCCAATGCCCCGGCAGCCAATGCCAGTGATAATGCCCGCGCGGATGGGGCGGTCGGACCTCATGGCGCGGCGGCGGCTCCGGCGGGCGATGGTGCGGCGGGTCGATGGTGCGAGGGCCGTCCTGACGGCGGCGGGCCGGATGGCGGCGGAGCGGAGGGGGCCGGGCCAGACGGGGGCGGACCAGATGGCGGCGGCCAGGATGAGGCGGCGGCGGACCTGACGGCGGCGAAGCCGGCCCCGCCGAGGGCGACGGACCAGTCGGTTGCGAAACCGGTGGAGCTCCCGAGGGCGCCGGCTGGCCTAAGGCCCGACCGAGCGGATAGACGAGCGCGGCCAGCGCGGCCACCAATATTGCTCTTCGTTGCTGCACTGCAATACTCCGTTTTCGGCGGTTTTGCGCCGTTTAGCAGCCGGCGGCCCGCGATCGAGCCGGAGACGCCCGTCGGTCTGCCAGCCAGCCTGATTGTGCTCGACCAACAACTGGGGTCCCTCGCGCGCCGCCGCTTACTCCTTGGTTTCGACCTTGGCCCGCGCCTGTTCCTTTTGCTTGGCCGCCTCGCGCGCAGCAGCCGGATCGGGCTTGGCGAGCACGCTGTTGATCGTGCTGCGCACGACGCGCACCCGCACGCCCTCGGCGATGTCGACAACCGACCTCGTCCGGGCTGTCGGCGCGCACTACGGTGCCGATGATGCCGCCGCCGGTCACCACCCGGTCGCCGCGCCGCAGCGCGTCGAGCGTCGCCCGATGGTCCTTGGCCTTGCGCTGCTGCGGGCGGATCAGCAGGAAGTAGAACACGACAAAGATCAGCACCAGCGGCAGGAACTGGATCAAGGTGCTCTGATTGCCCAACAGCCCGACAAGCCGGTTCCCTGGGCATAGGCGGTGGAGATCAGCATCGGCATCGAGCCTCGAGATCATGCGCCGCGCCGTTGCGAGGAGGCGCGCCCGCCGGCGGCGGCGAACTGATCGGCCGCGCGGCAGCGGGAGTGGTACGCGATGCCTGGTTAAAGAGCAATGGCGGGGATTGCGCGCATTCCCCGCGACGCAGGCGACGTGATAGCGTCCGCGCCCTTTCCCCAGCCATCCCGTTGCCGAGCCCGATGACCGATCCCGAATCGCTGCCCTGCTGCGCCGCATCGCCGAGGCGCTCGAGCGCCTCGCCCCGCCAGCGGCCGCCGCCGATCGATCTCGACGCCGCCGACGCCTTTGTCTGGCATGCCGACGGCGGCTGGCTCGAGCCGGTCGGCGCAGGTCAGCCGCGTCGAGATCGGGCTGCTGCGCGGGATCGACCGGGTGCGCGACATCCTGCTCGCCAACACGCGGCGCTTCGCCGACGGGCTGCCCGCCAACAACGCGCTGCTGTGGGGCGCGCGCGGCATGGGCAAGAGCTCGCTGGTCAAGGCGGTGCATGCCGCGGTCAACGCCGAGCGCGCCGCACGCGCTGGTGCTGGTCGAAATCCACCGCGAGGACATCCCGAGCCTGCCGCACCTGCTGTCGCTGCTGCGCGCCCAGCGCGCGCCGCTTCCTGCTGTTCTGCGACGATCTTTCCTTCGACAAGGACGACACCAGCTACAAATCGCTGAAGGCGGCGCTGGAAGGCGGCATCGAGGGCCGGCCCGCCAATGTGGTGTTCTACGCCACCTCCAACCGCCGCCATCTGATGCCGCGCGACATGATGGAGAACGAGCGCTCGACCGCGATCAATCCCGGCGAGGCGGTCGAGGAGAAAGTCTCGCTGTCGGACCGCTTCGGCCTGTGGCTCGGCTTCCACAATTGCGGCCAGGACGAATATCTCGCGATGGTGCGCGGCTATGCCGAGCATTACGGGCTCGACGCTGCCGACCGACCAGCTGACGGCCGAGGCCAGCGAATGGTCGATCACCCGCGGCGCGCGCTCGGGCCGCGTCGCCTGGCAGTTCATCCAGGACCTCGCCGGCCGCCTCGGCAAGACGCTCGCCTGAACGAGCTCAGCCCTTCGGCCGGCGCGATGCGCCGGCCGGACTTCGGCGCTCGGCAGCGGCGCCAGAAAGTCGCGCGGATCGACCGGCTGCTTGCCGCGGCGCAGCTCGAAATGCAATTGCGGCGCGCTGACCGCTGCCGGTCGTGCCGACGCTGGCGATGACCTGGCCGCGGGCCACCTTCTCGCCCGGCTTGAACCAGCATCACTCGCAAATGGGCATAGGCCGAGATCCAGCCGTCCGGGTGCTTGATCAGCACCAGATTGCCATAGCCGCGCAACTCGTTGCCGGCATAGGCGACGTCCCCGCGTCGGCCGCCGACCGGCGTGCCGCGCGGCGCGCGATGTTGATGCCGTCATTGTGGGTGCCGTCCGGCCCGGCGCCGTAGCCCTCCAGGACGTGGCCGCGAACCGGCCAGAGAAAGCGTGCCGCCGCGGGGCGGCTGCCGATTTCGCGGCGCGGCGCCAACGGCGGGCGGCGGCTCGGCTGCGGCCACCGCGCCGGGGCAGCCGGCGGCTGGGGTCGGCGGCGCGATGGCCGCGCTGCGCGTTGGCGGGGCGGGCGACGGCGTCAAAGTCGTGGCGGGTGCTGCCGGCGCCGGATGGTCGGGCGGGATGGCGCGATCGGCGGCGCGGTCGGGCGACGCGCGGGGGATTGGCTGCTTGCGGCGACAGCGGCGCCGATTGGCGGCGACGAACCGGCGACGGCGAAACGGCGGCGGCGAAGATGGCGGCGGCATCTGGTTCGGCGCGCGGCGGCGAGCGGCGCCATCGCCACCGGAGCTGCGGGCGCCATCGCCACCGGCCCCTCGGGCGCCCCGGCCAACCCGCCGCCCGCGCCCGGAATGATCAAAGTTCCGCCGGCGAGGATGCGGTAGGGCGGCGAGAGATGGTTCGCCTCGGCGATCGCCTCCATCGGCACGTGATAGTGCTGCGCGATCCCGGACAGGGTCTGGCCGGGCTGGATGACCATTTGCCCGGCCGTCGGCGCCGGCGGCGATCCGCCATTAACCACCGGCGCCGGGCCGCCGAAGCGGGACCCGCACCCGGCCAGCAGCAGGAGAGCCAGCAGCACGATCGAGCGCGCGCCGCCCCCGCCGCGCCGTGCGATGTTGCCTGTCGCCATCTTCCCCCCTTGCCCGCCTGTCGACGCGCAAGCCATGCCGGTCCTTGGTACTCGATGGTCAGAACATGTCAACCCTGCGGCGCCGTGCGCTGCCGCGGCAGCCCGCTGACCAGCGGCACAAACCGCACCAGGCCCAATTCCTCGGTGGCAAACCCATCGTCGCCGCGGCGGACGCGCAACAGCTGCTGGTCGCGATGATCGGCCCCGATCGGCGCCACCAGCACCCCGCCCGGGGCCAAACCGTCGACCAGTGCCGGCGGCAATTTCCGGCGCCGCGGCGGTCACGATGACCCGATCATAGGGCAGCTGCTCGGGCCAGCCCTTGGTGCCGTCGCCGAATCGGCACACGATGTTGCGCAACCGCAATTGGTCGAGGCGGCGCTCGGCCGCGCGCAGCAATTCGCGATGGCGCTCAATCGAAAACACCCGGCGGCGCGAGGCGCGCCAAAATCGCGGTCTGATAGCCCGAGCCGGTGCCGATCTCGATGACGTTGTGCCGATCGCCGACCAGCAACGCCTCGGTCATCAGCGCCACCACATAAGGCTGGCTGATCGTCTGCCCGTCATCGATCGGCAGCGGCCACATTCTCATAGGCGCGGTCGGCAAAGGCCGCCGGGACGAATTGCTCGCGCGGGGTCTTTTCGATCGCCCCCAATACCCGCGCGTCGCCGATCCCGGCGCGCCGAAGCTCCATCAGGAGCCGCAGCCTTTTCTGCAGCAGGCCGGGTTCGGCGCCGGGCGCGGTCATCGGCGGCACCGCGTCGGCCGCTCGGGCATCAGCCGCTCGAGCCGGCTCGCGTGATCGCCGTCTGCCCGCCCATATAGGGCTGCAGCGCCTGCGGATCGCGACCGGCCGTCCTCGTCCTGATAGTTTTCCATGATCGCGACCAGCGTGCGGCCGACCGCCAGGCCCGAGCCGTTCAGCGTATGCACGAAGCGCGTGCCCCTTGCCCTCCGCCGGGCGATAGCGCGCGTCCATCCGCCGCGCCTGGAACTCGCCGCAGTTGGAGCAGCGGAGATCTCGCGATAGGCCTCCTGCCCCGGCAGCCAGACCTCGATGTCGTAGGTCTTGCGCGCCGCGAAGCCCATGTCGCCGGCGCACAGCAGCATGGTGCGAAAGGCAGGCCGAGCCGCTTCAGCACCTCCTCGGCGCAGGCGACCATGCGCTCGTGCTCGGCCTCGGACTGGTCGGGCGTGGTCGATCGAGACCAGCTCGACCTTGTAGAACTGGTGCTGGCGGATCATGCCGCGGGTGTCCTTGCCGGCGGCGCCCGGCCTCGGAGCGGAAAGCAGGGCGTGCAGGCGGTGAAGCGCAGCGGCAGCGGCGCCTCGTCGATGATCTGCTCGCGCACGAGATTGGTCAGCGGCACTTCGGCGGTCGGGATCAGCCAGCGGCCGTCGGTGGTGCGGAACAGGTCCTCGGCGAATTTCGGCAGCTGGCCGGTGCCGAACACCGCCTCGTCGCGCACCAGCAGCGGCGGCGAGATCTCGGTGTAGCCGTGCTCGCGCGTCTGCAGGTCGAGCATGAACTGGCCGAGCGCGCGCTCCAGCCGCGCCAGGTCCCGCCGCAATACCACGAACCGCGCGCCCGAGAGCTTGCCGGCGCGCCTCGAAATCCATCAGCCCGAGCCGCTCGCCGATCGCCTCGTGCGAGCGTGGCGCAAAATCAAAGCGTGGCGGCTCGCCGACGCATCGCACCAGCAGATTCGCGGTCTCGTCAGCGCCGTCCGGCACGTCCTCGGCCGGCAGGTTCGGTAACGCGACGAGGATCTCATCAGTTTTGGCGCGCAGCCGTGCCGCGTCTGCTGCCTCTTTAGCCTCAAGTCCTTGCTGTATCTTTATGCTCTGGAGAATCTCGCCGATTGGTCTTCCTCGTTTCCTTTCCTCTGCGATTTGCTTCGAGTATTCATTTCGCCGCGCCTGCGCGCGTTGAGCTAAGGTCTCGGCCGTGCGCCACTCGCTGTCTAGTGCCAGCAGCTCGTCAGCGCGAGGCGGCAGACCGCGCCGAGTGAGGCCACGATCGAATTCCGCCGGGTGCTCGCGGATCCACCTGATGTCGTGCATGGCTGAAACTAAAACACAAACGGAACGAAGCCGATATAGTCGCCCGCGCGCACCGCGTCCATGCAGCGCGGCATAGCGCAGACGGCCCGGCCGTTTACCCCGGAGCGAATTTGCCATACCAAGTCACGCAAAAGCCGAATTGCCTTGCTGCCGGGAGGAAGCGATGCTGGGATTGATGTCGGAGCGACCGCTGCTGATCTCGACGATCATCGCCCATGCGGCGACCTATCACGGCGACGCAGAGATCGTCTCGCGCACCGTCGAAGGCCCGATCCACCGCTACACCTATCGCGATGCCGAGCGGCGCGCGCAACAGCTGGCCCGCGCGCTGTTGCGGCTCGGGATCGAGCCCGGCGACCGGATCGGGACGCTCGCCTGGAACACCTATCGCCATGTCGAGCTTTATTACGCGATCTCCGGCATCGGCGCGGTGTGCCACACCATCAACCCGCGGCTGTTCGACGAGCAGATCGTCTACATCGTCAACCACGCCGCCGACCGGCTGCTGTTCGTCGACGCGACCTTTCTGCCATTGGTCGAGCGCCTCGCCCCGCGTCTCCCGCGCGACTGCCGGATCGTGCCGATGACCGACGCCGAGACGGCGCCCGCAACCGGATTGCCGGCGCCGGCGTGCTACGAAGAGCTGGTGGCGGCCGAGGACGCCGACTTCGACTGGCCCGAGTTCGACGAGCGCACCGCCGCAGCGCTCTGCTACACTTCCGGCACCACGGGCAATCCGAAGGGCGCGCTCTACAGCCATCGCTCGACCGTGCTGCACGCGTTCGGCATTTCGCTGCCCGACGCGATCTCGATCTCGGCCGACGACGTGGTCTGCCCGGTGGTGCCGCTGTTTCACGCCTGCGGCTGGGGCATCCCCTACGCCGCGCCGATGAACGGGGCGAAGCTGGTGCTGCCCGGGCCGCGAGCTCGACGGCCAGAGCCTCTACGAGCTGTTCGAAGCCGAAGGTGTCACCTACGCGCTCGGCGTGCCGACCGTGTGGCTCGGGTTCGAGGCATATCTGGCGAACAGCGGCGCGCGCTGCGCGACCCTGCGCCGAATATTATCCGGCGGTTCGGCGGTGCCGCCCTCGATGGTCGAAGCCTTCGCCCGGCATGGGATCGAACTGCGCCAGGGCTGGGGGATGACCGAGATGAGCCCGCTTGGCACCGCCGCGGCGTTGAAGACAAAGCACCGCGGCCTCGACGAGCCGGCGCTGCTGGCGGTCCGGACCAAGCAGGGCGGCCGGTGTTCGGCGTCGAGATGAAGATCGTCGACGACGAGGGCAGCGCCAGCCGCATGACGGCAAATCGATGGGCGAATTACTGGTGCGCGGGCCGTGGATCGTCAGCGGCTATTTCGCGGACGAGGAGGCGAGCGCCGCCGCGGTCGAGCCCGACGGCTGGTTCCACACCGGCGATATGGCGGCGATCGACCCCGACGGCTATATGCAGATCACCGACCGCAAGAAGGACGTGATCAAATCGGGCGGCGAATGGATCAGCTCGATCGATCTCGAAAACGCCGCGATGGCGCATTGCGATGTGGCCGAGGCCGCGGTTATCGCGATTCCCGATCCGCGCTGGGGCGAGCGGCCGCTGCTCATCGTGATGCCGCGCCCCGGCATGCCGGCCCGAGCGCGAGGCGCTGATCGCACTCCTCGCTGAGCAATTCCCGAAATGGATGCTGCCCGGCGAAGTCGTCGCCATCGACGAGATGCCGCACACCGCCACCGGCAAGATCATGAAAACCCGCCTGCGCGAGCTGTTCTGCCGGCGCAATGCGTAGCACTCGATGACAGTTTCGCTGCGCTTCGCCCGCCATACCAGGGGTGGATTGACAAAATCGTACTTATGTGCTAAGAGCAATGCTGATCAAGCAATACGTAGAGCTGACCTGTTTGTATTTTTGTTGCAAAACAGGAGGTGGGCAGGCGGCGGGATCGGAGCCCGCGACAGGCGCCGGGCGGTAACGGCACCGGGGTCTGAGACATCCGCCCGCATCGGCTCGTTGATATCGGCTCTCGTATTCCCCATCCTCCGGGGATGACCCCCACCGTCCGTTTCGCCCCCTCGCCGACCGGCTTTCTGCATATCGGCGGCGCGCGCACCGCGCTGTTCAACTGGCTGTTCGCGCGCCATCACGGCGGCAAGTTCCTGCTGCGCATCGAGGACACCGACCGGCGTGCGCTCGACCGAGGAGGCGGTCGGCGGCGATCATCGACGGGCTCGACTGGCTCGGCCTCGACTGGGACGGCGAGGTCGTCCCCCAATTCGGCCCGCGCCGAGCGGCATGCCGAAGTCGCGCGGCAACTGCTCGCCGCCGGCCGCGCCTATCACTGCTATTCCACGCCGGCCGAGCTCGAGGCGATGCGCGAGACAGCGCGCGGCCGAAAAGCGCCGGTGCGCTATGACGGCACCTGGCGCGACCGCGACCCGGCCGAGGCGCCGCCGGGCGTGCCGCCGGTCATCCGCCTGAAGGCGCCGCAGACCGGCGAGACGATGGTCGACGACCGGGTGCAGGGCGAGGTCACGGTCGCCAACGCAGCAGCTCGACGACATGGTGCTGCTGCGCGCCGACGGCACGCCGACCTACAAGCTCTCGGTGGTGGTCGACGATCACGACATGGGCATCACCCATGTCATCCGCGGCGACGACCATCTGACCAACACCTTCCGCCAGACCCAGATCTACCGGGCGCTGGGCTGGCCGGTCGCCGAATTCGCCCATATCCCGCTGATCCACGGGCCGGACGGCGCGAAGCTGTCCAAGCGCCACGGCGCGCTCGGCGTCGACGCCTATCGCGACATGGGCTATCTGCCCGAGGCGCTGCGCAATTACCTGCTGCGGCTCGGCTGGGGCCATGGCGACGACGAGATCATCTCGACCGAGCAGGCGATCGAATGGTTCGATCTCGACGGCATCGGCCGCTCGCCCTCGCGCTTCGATTTCGCCAAGCTCGACAATCTGAACGGCCACTATATCCGCGCGGCCGACGACGGCTGCGCCTCGCCGCGCTGGTACGCCGCGCGCTCGAGGCGGCGCTCGGCCGGCCGCTGACCGAGGCCAGCGATCGCGCCTCGCGGCCGCGCGATGCCCGGGTTGAAGGCGCGCGCCAAAACGCTGATCGAGCTGGCCGCCAACGCCGCGTTTCTACGTCGCGGCGCGGCCGATGGAGCCCGACGCGAAAGCGGCGCCGATGCTTGACCCTGGCGGCGCGCGACGCTGCTCGGCGGCCTGGGTTGACGCGTCCTCGCACCGGCGCCGAATGGCGGCCGACGCGCTCGAAGCGAGCGGCGCGACGTTCGCCGAAGGCGCGGCGTGAAGCTCGGCGAAGTTGGCGCAGCCGCTGCGGGCGGCGCTGACCGGATCGCACCGTCTCGCCGCCGATTTTCGAGGTCATGGCCGTGCTCGGCCGCGACGAAACGCTGGGCCGCATCGCGGATCGCCTGAAGCGGCTTGACACGTTGCGTATCTAGCACATGCGAACGGGTCTGCTAATACTGCCTCAGGGCGCGCTATTTTGCTGCACTGCCGAGCAAGGTCTGCGTGCCATGGCCGATCTGAGGACATCGATGACGGCAACAATATGACCGCCGAAGCCATGACTCTGACCGACAACGCAGACCGGCAAAGCTCGAATTTCCGGTGCTGTCAGGGCACGCTCGGGCCCGGAGGTCATCGACATCCGCAAGCTTTACGACGAGACCGACCATTTCACCTACGACCCCGGCTATCACCTCGACCGGGTCGTGCGAATCCAAGATCACCTACATCGACGGCGACAAGGGCGTCCTGCTCCATCGCGGCTATCCCATCGAGGAGCTGGCCGAGAAGAGCGACTACCTGGAAGTCTGCCTATCTGCTGCTCAACGGCGAGCTGCCGACCGCGAGCAGAAGAAGGCAGTTCGTCACGACATCACCTACCACACCATGGTGCACGAGCAGCTGAGCGCTTCTTCCGCGGCTTCCGCCGCGACGCGCATCCGATGGCGATCATGTGCGGCGTGGTCGGCGCGCTGTCGGCCTTCTATCACGACTCGATCGACATCATCGATCCGCGGCAGCGCGAGATCGCCTCGCTACCGCCTGATCGCCAAGATGCCGACGATCGCGGCGATGGCATACAAATATTCGATCGGCCAGCCGTTCGTGTATCCGCAGAACGAGCTGGCCTACGCCGACAACTTCCTGCACATGATGTTCTCGGTGCCGTGCGAGGACTACAAGATCAACCCGATCCTGGCGCAAGGCGATGGACCGGATCCTGATCCTCCACGCCGACCACGAGCAGAACGCCTCGACCTCGACGGTGCGGCTCGCCGGCTCGTCGGGCGCCAATCCCGTTCGCCTGCATCGCCGCCGGCATCGCCTCGCTGTGGGGTCCGGCGCACGGCGGCGCCAACGAGGCGGTGCTGAAGATGCTGATGGAGATCGGCGACAAGGACCGCATCCCGGAGTTCATCAAGCGCGCCAAGGACAAGGACGACGACTTCCGCTCTGATGGGCTTCGGCCACCGCGTCTACAAGAACTACGATCCGCGCGCCAAGGTGATGCGCGAAGACCTGCCACGAGGTGCTCGGCGAGCTCGGCATCAAGCGACGACCCGCTGCTCGAGCTGGCCATGGAGCTGGAGCGGATCGCGCTCGAGGACGAATATTTCGTCGAGCAGCAAGCTCTACCCGAACGTCGATTTCTATTCGGGCATCATCCTGCAGGCGATGGGCTTCCCGACCTCCATGTTCACCGTGCTGTTCGCGGTGGCCCGCACCGTCGGCTGGATCGCGCAGTGGAACGAGATGATCGAGGACCCGACCACAAGATCGGCCGTCCGCGCCAGCTCTATACCGGCTCGGAGCCGCGCGATTACGTGGCGATCGCCAAACGCGGCTGAGCCGCTAGCCTCGGCGGGAGCGGCGGAGCAAGGGTAAAATTCTCGCTGGGAAGGAAGAGATGGCAGAAATCCTGGGGATCGGCTGCACGCACCGGCCGCTGATGCTGCGCCGGGACGAGGACTGGACCTTTATGATGAAGGTCACCGCCCTCGACGACCCGGACATGCCGGCGACGAGAAGGATCCGGCCTACTGGCCGCCATCAGAATTGCGCGGGGAGCTCGGCAACGACTGGGGCGCCGGCGGCGGCCGGCCGGGCGCGCGAAATTTACCGCCGTCATTTTGCCGAGGCGCGCCGGCGCTCGATGCGTTCCGGCCGGACGTGGTCGTCATGTGGGGCGACGACCAGTACGAGAACTTTAAGGAAGACATCATCCCGCCGTTCGCGGTGCTGCCTATGAGGACCAGGACATCCACCGTAGCGCCCACCGCGGCACGCCGGACAACCCCTCGGGCGAGCCCGCCGACTAATGTTTCGCGCTGCGCGGGCACGCGAGGCGGGCAAATACCTCGCGACCGGGCTGATCGAGGCCGGCATCGACATCGCCTATGCCTACGCCGCCGCACCATGCGCTGGGCCACGCGTTCGAGAACACGGTGCTGCTGCTCGACGACGACGGCGCGGCTTCGACTATCCGCTGGTGCGTTCAGCGTCAATTGCTACGGCCGCCGGGTCAACGCCGCGCGCGGGCTGCGACTGCCGTTGGCGATGCGCGACCGCATCCGCGAACTCGACCCGCCTCGCCGAACCCGCACCGTGCATGCAGTCGGCGCCGCGACCGCGCGCATCATGGCCGACAGCCCGTGGCGGGTCGCGCTGATGGCGTCGTCGAGCTGGTCGCACTCGTTCCTGACCGAGAAGAACTGGCAGTTGTGGCCCGACGTGCCCGCGGACCGCCGCCTCTATGACGCGCTGGAAGCCGGCGACTACGCGACCTGGCATGGTTACACAGACCGACCAGATCGAGGAGCGGCCAGCACGAGGTGCTGAACTGGTTCTGCCTGCTGGGCGCCATGGAAGCTCGGCCGCAAGCCCGACCGCAGCACCTTCATCGAGACCTGGGCTTTCGTTTCCCCCGTCGTCTT
>CAWFER010000030.1:0-35534 GCA_963814805.1 uncultured Alphaproteobacteria bacterium
TCTACAACCTCTTCCCGTCGGCGACGATCGTCGGCGATGCGGCGCGCGGCTACAGCTCGGGCCAGGCGCTGACGACGATGGAAAAAATCGCCAAGAAAACGCTGCCGGCCGGGGTTTCCTACGAATGGTCGGCGATGTCGTATCAGGAAAAGCTGACCGGCAACCAATTGTATTACTTGTTCGGGCTGTCGGTGCTGCTGGTCTATTTGTGCCTCGCCGGCCAGTACGAGAGCTGGATTTTGCCGTTGGCGGTGCTGTCGGCGGTGCCGCTGGCGTTGCTGGGGCCGGTGGTGGCGCTGACCAGCCTCGGGGTCGCCAACAATCTCTACACCCAGATCGGCCTCATTCTGATGATCGCGCTGTCGGCCAAGAACGGCATCCTGATCGTCGAGGTGGCGCGCGAGGGCCGCATGGTCCAGGGCAAGCCGATCCTCGAAGCGGCGGTGGAAGCCTCGCGCACGCGGTTTCGGCCGATCCTGATGACCTCGTTCGCCTTCGGGCTGGGCGTCCTGCCATTGGTGCTGGCGACCGGGGCCGGCGCCAATTCGCGCAAATCGCTCGGGATCAGCGTGTTCAGCGGGATCATCGCCTCGACCTGCCTGGCGGTGCTGTTCGTGCCTTCGTTCTTCGTGGTGCTGCAGCGCTTTGACGAAGCCCGCAAGGCGCGCAAAAAGGGTGGGGTGCTGCAGCCGGTCGCCGCCGCCGACTGATCCGGCGCCCAGCCGCGATAGGCGCGCCGCGCCGCCCGAGACCAGCGCCCCCGACCTTATCGCCCAGGTTCGCGGACAAAAGCCGCCGCGGCGCCGCGCTCGAGATAGCTCTTTGCGTCGAACTCGCCGAACAGCTGGATCAGGCTCGCCACCGCGCCGGTCCACCCGGTCTGATGGCTGGCCCCGATGCCGGCGCCGTTGTCGCCGTGAAAGTATTCATAAAACAACAGATGGTCGCGCCACAATGGATCGGTCTGAAACTTCTCGTTCCCGCCAAACACCGGCCGCCGGCCGGTCGGATCGCGTAGAAAGATCTGAATCAGCCGATCGCTGATCTCGCGCGCGACCTCGAACAGGTTCAACAGCTTCCCCGACCCGGTCGGGCATTCGATCTTAAAGTTATCGCCGTAATACGAGTAATAATGCAGCAGCGCGCGAATGATCAGCGCGTTCATCGGCATCCAGATCGGCCCGCGCCAGTTGGAGTTGCCGCCAAAGCTGCCGCTTTCCGACTCGGCCGGTTGGTAACCGACCCGATATTCCCGCCCGTCGACCGAAAAGACATAGGGGTTCTGGGCATGCCAGCGCGACAGGGCGCGAATTCCATAGGGGCTGAGGAACTCGTTCTCGTCGAGCATCCGGGTCAAGAGCCGGCGCAGCCGATCGCTGCTGACGAGCCCGATCAGTCCGCGCTCGGCGACGCCGAAATGGCCGCGGCCCGTGGCATGGACGCTTTCGCCCAGTAGCGGCATGCGCCGCACCATCTCGGCCATCCGCGCCGCCAGCCGCGGGACGCGCTCGCGCTGCCATTTCTCGATCGCGGTGGCGGCGCACAGCGGCAGCAGCCCGACGATCGAGCGAATCTTAAGCCGGGTGGCGCTGCCGTCCGGAAGCCGCAGCACGTCGTAAAAGAAGCCGTCCTCCTCGTCCCACATGCCGTCGGGTCCGATGCCGTGCATGGCGCGGCCGATCAGCACGAACTGCACCGCAAAGCTCGACGCCAGCTCCTCATAGGTCGGGTCGTGCGCCGCCAGCTCGAAGGCGATTTCGAGCATGTTCTGGCAGTAGAGCGCCATCCATGCGGTGCCGTCGGCCTGCTCGAGATAGCCGCCGGTCGGCAACGGCGCGCTGCGATCGAAGACGCCGATATTGTCGAGCCCGAGAAACCCGCCCTCGAAGACATTCTTGCCGAGGCGGTCCTTGCGATTGATCCACCAGCTGAAATTCGCCGAGAGCTTGCCGAACACCCGTTTCAAAAAATCGAGATCGGTGTTGCCGTGGACCTCCTGCTCGATCCGATAGAGAAAGATCGCGGCCCAGGCCTGCACCGGCGGGTTGACGTCGCTGAAATTCCATTCATAAGCCGGGATCTGTCCGGTCGGATGCAGGTAGGCGCTGTCGAGCAGCAGGCAGAGCTGCTGCTTGGCGAAGGCGATGTCGACCGCGGCCAGCGCAATCGAATGGAAGGCCAGGTCCCACGCGGCAAACCACGGATATTCCCATTTGTCCGGCATCGAGATGACATGGCCGGCCAGCATATGGAACCATTCGCGGTTGCGGACCTGGCGGGATGTCGGCTGCATCGGGTCGGCGCCGTGCTCTTGGAGCCATTGGTGGGCATCGAAGAGATAGAACTGCTTGCTCCACAGCATCCCGGACAAGGCCTGGCGCATGATCCGGGCGTCGTCATCGCCGATTCCGGCCGGGGTCAGCGATCGATAAAATTCTTCGGCCTCGCGCCGGCGCGCCTCGATGATCTGCCCGAACCCGCTGCCGAATGGCGGATCGGCGATGGCGTCGGCGAGCCGCAAGCGGATCGTCGCGATCTCCCCGCCGGCAATCTCCAGGCGATAATGCGCCGCCGCCTTGGTGCCGGCGAGCTCGGGGTTGACGGTATCGGGGCGGCCGGCGACGACCCGCTCGCCGATCCCATCCTTGACGTAGCGGGTGGCGTTGGGTGTCCCGAATATTCGCTTGTTGTTGGTCTCGTTCTCGGTGAACAGCAGCGGCGCGGCGCCTTCGAATTGAAGATACCAGTCGCCGAGCTCAGGATGCGCGACGGCGATCGTAGGGGTGCCGTTTGCCGCCGCCATCTGCCGCAGCACGGGTTTCGCCGGGCCCGGCCACCATGCCCAGGTATTGCGGAACCACAGCGTGGGCAGCACGTGGATCGTCGCCGGCTCGGGGCCGCGATTGGCGATGCTGATCTCGACCAGAATGTCGCGCGGGGCCGCCTTTGCATACTCCACCAGCACGTCGAAATAGCGGTCGCCGTCGAATACCCCGGTGTCGATCAGCTCGTATTCCGGCTCGTCGCGCCCGCGGCGGCTATTGACGTCAACGAGGCCGGGATAGGGATATTGCTGCTGCGGATACTTATAAAGAAACTTCATATACGAATGGGTTGGTGTATTATCCAGATAGTAATAATATTCTTTCACATCTTCGCCATGATTGCCTTCACTGTTGGTCAGGCCGAACAGCCGCTCCTTCAGGATCGGGTCGGCGCCGTTCCACAAGGCCAGGGCAAAGCACAGCAGCTGCTTGTCGTCGCTCAGACCGGCGAGGCCGTCCTCGCCCCAGTGATAGGCGCGCGAGCGGGCGTGATCGTGGGTGAAGTCGCCCCAGGCGTTGCCGTCGGCGCTGTAATCCTCGCGCACCGTCCCCCATTGGCGCTCGCTGAGGTACGGTCCCCATTCCTTCCATGGCACGAGAAGGCGGCGCTCCTCGTCGAGCCGCCTCGCCTCCGCCGTCTTCGGATGGGCAGTAGCCCCGGTCATCCCGCCGCTCCCGAGCCCGCGCAATCGGTTCGGGAATCTTAGTCCAAAATCGTAAACGAAGATCAGCCTTTGAGATGGCCGGTGTCGTTCCACAGCCGGATCGCCGGCTCGCTCAAATTGTGCTCGTAGCCCAACAAGCTGAGGCTCGCGGTGCCGAGCAGCAGATAGCGCCCGCCCGAGGCCGAGAGCCCGAGCCAGCGGGCGGCCAGCACGCGCGAGATGTGCGCGCTCGAGACCAGCAGCACGTCGCCGCCAACCGCGCGAATCCGGGCGATGGCCCGATCGGCGCGGGCGCCGATCTCTTCGGGGGTTTCGCCGCCCGGAGCGCCGTCGCGGAACAATTGCCAATCCGGACGTTCGGCCAGGATCTCGGCGGTGCGGCGGCCCTCGTAGTCGCCGTAATCCCATTCGGCCAGGTCGGGATCGGTCTCGGCGGCCGCGCCGAAGCCGGCGAGCGCGCAGGTCCGCACCGCGCGCTGCGAGGGGCTGGTCAGCACCTTGGCGAAGACCACGCCGTGCAGCCGCCGCGCAGAGGGCGCGCGCCTGGTCCTCGCCGTGCTCGGTCAGCGGCAGGTCGGTGCGGCCGGTGTGCTGGCCCGACAGGCTCCAGGCGGTCTCGCCGTGCCGCGCCGAGGTAGACGAGGGGAAGCGGTGCGCTCATGACTTGCTCCTGTCCGCGATACCGGCCGACCGGCCGCGATCCGCCGGCGCTCCCAGATCCCGGCGCCTGGCGGTGGCGAGGCGCCCACGCCACAGCCGCCGGCTTTCGACGAGTTGCCAAACGCCCAGCGCCGGCAGCCCGATCGCTAGATCGCGCGCCCGCTTGACCAAGGAGAGCGCGAGGGCCATGTCCGGCGCCAGGCCAAAGCTGGCCCCGATCAGCACATAGGCGCCTTCCTGCACGCCGACCGCATTCGGCACCGCAAAAGCCAGGGTGCGGATCGCGTAGAGCAGGCTCTCGATCACCAGCACGGTCTTGAACGGCAATCCCGCGCCGCCGAGCCGCAGGGCGAGCCAGGCTTCGAGCGCGCCGGCGATCCAGCAGGCCAGGTGCAGCGCAAATCCGGCCCACAGGCCGATGGTGCGCTGATAGGTCTGGCGCAGCGCGTCCTGCAATGCGGCGGCGCCCGCCGCGGTCCGCTCGGCCCAGCCGCGGCCGAGCCTGCCGGCAAGCCGCTCGAACAGCCGGAAACCGTGCCGCTGCGCCGCGACGAAACCGATCGCCCCAAGGCTCGCGGCGGCGAGGCCGATGGTGACCGGCAGGGTCATCTCCGACCCCGGCCGCAGCCCGACCAGCAGAACCAGGCCGAGTGCCGTATAGGCGAGCTTGGCGAGGAATTCGAGGGTGAGGTCGACGATCGTGCTGGCCGCCGCGGTCGAGCCCGGCACGCCGGCCAGCATCAGTGCCCTCGCGCCGATCACGCAGCCGCCGACCGGCGACAGCGGCAATACCTCGGAGCCGGCCTCGCGCAGCAGGCGCGCCGACAAAAAGGGCCAGATCGGCCGCCCCGGCGCCAGCCCCCACCAGGCCAGCCCCATGACCGCGATCAGGCCGAGGTGGATCAGGCAGATCGCGGCGAACCCGCGCCATCCGATGGCGGTCAACGAGCGCAGCACCGCGCCGGCGCCGAACACCGCGATCAGTGCTGCGATCGCGGCGAGCCCGGCCAGCGCCGCGACGATCGGGATCGCTTTCATGCGCCTTCTTGACACGGGAAGCGGATCAAGGCGATCGCAAGCCGTGCACTGCCGGGGCAGGCCCGATCCTAATAGGGCGGCGGATAATAGTATGGCGGCGGATAGTAGTAGGCCGGCGGATAGGACGCCGTCGCCGCGCCCGCCGCCGCGCCGACGGCGACGCCGGCCGCCACCCCGGCCGCCACCGGCGCCGCCATAATAGCCGCCGCCATAATAGGCGCCGCCGCGATAGACCGCCGCCGTAATAGCCGCCGCGCACCGCGGTGTTGCCATAGGGTCCGCGCACCGCGCCGCCGCCGTAAGGGCCGCGCACCGCGGCGCCGCCATTGGGGCCGCGCACCGCGCCGCCGCCCATCGGTCCGCGATAGGCCGCCCCGCCATTAGGGCCGCGCACCGCTCCCCAGCCGAAGGCATGCGGCGCCGCCGCCGCGGCAAAGAACGCGCCGAGACAGAAAAGGGCTGCCCGGTTCATGGTTTGCTCCCGGTTGCTTTAGCGGGCGCCGCCGCCGCGGCCGGCGGCTTCAATGCGATCTGCGTCGCTCCCGCGGGCGGCTGGAAGACAAAATCGGCGTCGGTCGGGTGGATCGCGAAATTCCAATTGGAGAATTCGGCGACAAAGTCGGGCTGACCGGGCAGCGAACGGTAGGTCACGATCAGCCGGCGCGGCAACGACTGATTCTTGTCGAGCCACAGTTCGAGGTCGATCTGCGGCGGCTGCGAGAAGAACAAATGAAGATAGGGGACGCCGTCGATCATCACCGTGTTGATCACCCGTCCCGAGGTCACACCGCTCAGAAACGCCTTATTCGGCGCGTCGGTCAGAAAATCGGCGAGCGGAAAGTCGACGCCCAACCGCCCCATCGCCACCTTCATCATTCCGGCGATCGTGCCGGGCACCGGGATGCTCGCATATTTGTTGCCGTTGGCCATGTAGACGATGACAGTCTTGCCGTCATAGACGAGCTTTCCCGAGCCGTCGTCGCCGGTTCTGTCGACCAGCAGGCGGTCCGGACGGCGCACCGTCACCTTCAGGGTATGAAAGATGTGCAGGAGCTGGCCGGCCGGATCGGCGTAGACCCGGATCGTACGCGCCTGAAACGAGAATTCTTTGGCCTCCAGGGCCTGGCCCATGCGGGTCAGCGCCGCGCTCGCTTCGGGACTGATCGACGGTTTGGCCGCGGTGGCGGCCGAAGCCGCGGCGATCGACAACGGGCTGCCGGCGGCGAGCAGGGCGGTTAGGATCGCGACATGCCTCAGCTTCATGAATTTCCTCCATTGTTGGGGCGCTCGGGCATTATTGGGCCGTGTCGGGCGGGCACGCCGCCACAGCCGATCGCGGCGGGCAGGGGCGGCGGTTGGCGGAGAAGCTGCGTATCGCCGGGTCGCCGCGGCGCGCCGGCGCAGGATGTTGCCTATCGATGCGGCTGACCTCGACCGAAATCGCCGCCGAACCCGGCGCTGTGAGGATGACCCGCCGGACGGCACGGGCGCGCGACGCAAGCGGGTCATCTTTCGCCACCGCGTGCCTGCCGGGGCGGCGCCGCCCCGGCGATTGGCCGCGACCATACCGTGCAGGCCGACCGATCGCAATCCCGCCGCGGATTGCAATTCGGCAAACCACCCGAAGCGCAGCCCGCCCCGCTGACGGCGTTGCCGACCGCCATTATCGCGGCGCTGCCGCCCGCCAAGCAGCAACCGCCACGGGCCTGTGGCCGAGCTGAGGATGTGGCGGGGCATTGGGGACGGGGGCACAGGGGTGGGGCGTGTGGTTCAGCCGGGCGGGGTGGCGGTCGGCTGGGGCGGCAATGGGTTGGCATCGGTGCGCGGCACGATCGCCCATTTGGGCGCGGCGAAGAGGGCGGGGCCGGCGCCGTTCTCGACATTGGCCTGCATCCACGCCCACGCCTGCGCCGCACCTGGTGCTGCGGCGTCGTCGAGCATCGCGACGCCGCCCAAGAGGTAGAGCGGATAGCCCTCGACGCCGAGATCGTCGGCAAAGGCGGTCGGGCCGTTGGCCAGGCCGCTGGGCTGGCCGGTGGCCGGGTCGAACGGCACCCCGGTGGGCGACAGGTATTGCGGGGTCAGGGTGGCGAACAGCGCCGGCCAGGTGGCGAGAAAGCCGCCGCCCAGCTGCTCGACCGGCATCTCGTAGACATTGATCGCCCAAGGCTGCCCGGAATTATTGATGATCCCGAGCGGATAGGCCCCGCTATAGAGCTGCAGCGGCTTGGCGGCAAAGCCCAGCTCGGCCTCGCGGCCGAGCGCGTATTGCACATACCACTGCATCCACGGCGCGGTGATCGAGCCGACCGCCCCGGCGACGTACCAGCCGTTTGCGACATTCCCGGGATCGCCGTCCGCCGGGTCGCCATTGCTCTCCCAATTGCCGAGCGGCGGGGCTTTGAGGCTCTCCGGGCCGCCATTGTCGGTGTAGAAATTGCCCTCCTGTTGACCCCAGATCTTTTCCGGGGCGCCGTCATAGGCGGTGCCGAGGATCCCGAAGCCGCCTTCCCAGCGGGCCAGCGCGTCGTTCATCAGATAGGTGAAATAGGCTTTTTCCGGGGCGTTGTCGGGGGCGATGAAGGCGGCCTCGGCGCGGTCGACGCCGACCCAGCCGGCGCCGCGCAGCTGGTCGGCGATGCCGCCGTAATCGCCGCTCGGGCCGCGGCCGTCGGGGTTGCCGGGATCATAATACGCCGCGCTGATCCCGGCCCACATATACATCTCGTCGAGGTAGTAAGGATCGCCGGTCAGCAGGTATGGCACGAAGAACGGCGCCGGCTCGTGCGCGGTGTCGAAGGACCAGGGCTGGAGGAGATTGAGCGGGCCGACGATTATGACCGCATCGGCGGGTTTGGTGTACTCGTAGGTCAGCAGGCCCACACGGGCAATCAGGGTCTGGCGGTCGGTGATCGAGACGGTATGGCCGAGCCCGGTGCCCGAGCCCGGCGGATCGGCGCGGCTGAGGCGCTTCGACGGGTCGCCCTCGCGCAGGTTGGCCGGGAAGGCGCCGGCCAGATCGGCCATGCCCAGCGCCATCTGCCGCATCCGCCAGTCGCCGCTATAGAGCCACAGCACGTCCCAGGTCGGGTACGGGCCGATCTCCTGGCGCGCCCCGGTGTCGCCCATCCCCGATTCGCCACAGCCCGCCATCCCAGCTGCCGTCGTAGAGGTCGTGCGGCAGCCCGGTCCACTCGGCATATTCGCTGGCGATGGCGCTCGCCGGCACCGCGATCGCGGGGTCGTAATTGGGGATGAAGCGGGTCGATTCCAGATAAGCGAGGTTGTTGTCGATATCGATCTGCGGGCTCGGCGTGCCGCCGAGCCAGAAGGTGCGCGTCCAGCGGGTCAGGGCGTAATCGGTCAGGCCCGATCGGGTGTAGGCGACGGCGTTGGCGGCGGTCAGGGTCAGGTTGTAGGTCAGGTCCTCGAGCTCCTCGGTATTGTCGTTGTCGCCGACGGCGCGGACAAAGACCTGATGTGTCGCCGGCCAGAAGGTCGCGTAAAAGTGCGGCCGAAACGGGTGATAGCCGTCGCCAAAGCCGATATCGTATTTGCGCGTGGCGGTGTCGTCGCCGAGCATGATGGTCTGCGCCACCGGGCCCGAGGTGAACAGCGTATAGTCGCCGTTCTGCAGCATGGTGCGCGCGTCCACCATCTGGGTCTCTCCTCCGGTGGTCGGCGTCAGCTTCATTTTTGCGTCGAACATGTATTGCATCATCAGCATCTGCGCCTGGGTCAAGGGCGCGTTGCTGTTGGCGGTCTGGTTCTGAAAGGTCAGGGTCAGCGAGCCGCCGGAGGGGATGCTCGGGATCACCACGGCAATGACCGCGAATTCGACCGAGCCATCGGGATAGCGGTTTTTGACGTCGGCCTGGGTGGTGAGCGGCGTGCCGTCGATCAGCACCTGCGGCGCCGCGGCGATCGCCCCGTCGATAAACGGCCGGCCAAACTGAAACGGATAGTTGCTGATCGCACCACCGCTCGCGTTGCTCAGCGTGATCGAGTTGGTAACGCCTGGAGCGGGTGAAGTCGCTGCATGGCTCGCCGTCGAAACAATTAAAAGTCCCGCGGCGACAGAAAACAGAGCAAAGCGCAGCATGCTCGGCATCCTCTACGGAATCCGACCCATACCCCCCATTGATTGGCCGTTGCCGACAGAGTGGAATGCGAGCGTTAAAGAACAATGACAGGAACGCAAAGAACGTGGTTGTCGATTTTTGCTCCGGAATCGCGTTGGCCGGTAGATTAAACGTATGCGTTGAAATTTTGTCTAAATGTTTTTCTATTTCGCTCGGTTACGAGAATCGCCGCCGCGCTACCGGTGGGCCTCGCCGAGCCCCGGCCTTGCCGAGCCCCGCTCACGGCGAGCGGGGCGGACCACGCCTCCGCACCGTTGGCCGAGAGCCGGGTTTCCCGGCGCCGTCGCTTACGCGTCCTGCGCCTGCGGCGTCGGTCCCTCCGAGCGGCGGCGGCGCTCGGCCATGAACTCGTCGAATTCAACCTTGTCCTTGGCGTGCCGCAGCCGGTCGAGAAATTCCATGAATTCGCGCTGCTCGTCCTCGAGCCGGCGCAGGGTTTCGCATGCGGTATTCGTCAAAGGCGCGATTGCCGGTGCGCCGAGCGGGCCTGCGCCGCCGCCGCTTGCGCCGCAGCCCCAGCGCTCGGCCGCCGCCTGCATCCGCCCCATGCGCTGCTGCATCCGCTCCATGCGCCGCTGCCAGCGGGTACCGCCGCCTTGCGCCCAGCATGCCATTCGTCCACTCCCTATCAAGAAACCGAGAACAACCAGCCCAAGCGGCCACCACAGAATGAAGCTCAGCACCGTCAGGCCGATCCATGCCGGCTTGCCGATATCGTCCAAATACGCCGTGAGGTGATGCATGGCCGCACCATGTAAATGTATCTAACATTCACATAGCTGAGGCGGAGCGCTGTCAAGGCGCCGGCGTCAGCGCCTCCGGCTCGGCCGCTTCGGCGATAATGCCGAGGCCGCGCAGATAGATCAGCATTGCCGCCTCGAGCAGATCTTCGGGGGTCATCGGCAGCCGCCGCCGTCCGCCGTCGCCGCGGGCGAACAGCGAGGCGATGCCGTGCGACAATGCCCAGACATGCAGGCTCATCATCAGCGCCGGCGGACGCTTTTCCGGCGGCAGACGCGCGCACAGTGTCTCCGAGGCATGGCGCAGCACGGCGAAACTGCGGTCGGCGGCCTGGCGCAACGTCGGGATCGCCGTCAAAGCGATAGCGCCGGCCTCGAACATCGCCGAGTAATAGGCGGGTTCGTCACGGGCAAAGGCGAGGTAGGCCCGGCCGATATTCTCGAAAGCGCGCAAAGGGTTCGGGTCGGCCGTCGTTCCAGGCGCGGTCGAGATGCGCCGCAAACAGCTCGAAGCCGCGGCGAGCGACATCGGCGATCAGCGCGTCGCGGTCGCGGAAATGCCGGTAGGGCGCCGCCGAGCTGACCCCCGCCGAGCGCGCGGCATCGGCAAAAGTGAACCCGGCCGGCCCTTTCTTGGCGATCAGGTCGAGTGCGGCCTGGATCAGCGCCTCGCGCAGATTGCCATGGTGATAGCCGCGGCGCCCGTCCGGCCCTCGGCCCCATCCGCTCATCGATCGCGACCAGCTCATGTGAAGTGCTTTTACATCAGTTCGGCCAGGCGCCGCAGCGCTTTCGCCAGAGCCTCGCCGTTCCGGCGCGCCGCCTTGGCTGAGCGCGCTTGGTCGAGCGATCTAGACAGTTCATTCTATTCGTCTAGACGTTCAGGTCGAAACGATGGCCTTTCATGTCAAGGATCGGGCGACCGACATTGCGGTCCGTCGATTGGCGAAACTCAAAGGCAAGACGTTGACCGAGACGATCCGCGAGGCGGTCGAGCACGAATATCAGCAAGCCCGATCCGCCATCCCGCTGATCGAACGTCTGAGGCCGATCCAGGACGAGCTCAGGTCGTTGTCGAAGCCAGGAGGACTACCCGCAGACAAGGCGTTTTTCGATGAGCTGTCGGGCGATGGCTGATGTTCCTCGACGCTTCGGCAATGATAGCGATTCTCGTTCGAAGAAGATGATGCGGCCGCCCTGACAAAACGACTGGAGCAGGCCGTTGAGGCCTTCACCTCGCCGCTCGCAATGTTCGAGGCCGCACTCGGAGTAGCGCGGATGTGCAATGTCCCAATCTCCGCCGCCGTAGCCATACTCGACCGCTTCCTCGAGTAAGCCGCGGTACAGGTCGTGCCGATCACCCCGAAATGGGCCGCGCTGCGGTCTCGGCATTCGAACGATACGGCAGGGGGCGACACCGCGCTGCGCTAAACATGGGCGACTGTTTTGCCTATGCCTGTGCGCGAGCACTCGATTTGCCGCTCTTGTACAAAGGAGGCGATTTTCCACAGACCGAAATTGCCGCCGCTTGATCGGCTGCGGCGGGGTGGCGGCGGTCTTGACCAGGCTGGGCACCTGCCGCATCTGGAGAAAGCCGGCGAGGTCGACTCTGGCGAACAAGGCGTTGATCGAAGTCGACAGCTGACGCGGAACGAACAAGGAAGAACCGATGGACGCCTGGTGGCAGTGCGAAATCCCCTATCCCTACGTGCCGCAGGATGTGCTGGACGCGGCCGAATTCCGTGCGCGGCAGCCTGCCGAACAAATGGTGCGACCCGAAGGTCGCCGCCGATCTGTACGAGGAAGTGCTCGACGAGTTCCTGCTGTGCGACGACGAAGGCATGAACGTGCTGGCGATCGAGCATCATGCCGGCATCAACTCGCTGATGGGCGCCAACCCGATGTTCGTCGGCATCCTGGCGCGGCAGACCCGCAAGGTGCGCATCCTCAGCCTCGGCACGCTGGTGTCGCTGCGCCAGGACCCGGTGCGCATCGCCGAGGAATACGCCACCGCCGACGTGATGTCGCGCGGCCGGCTGGAGATCGGCTTTGTGAAATCGGGCGGCACCGAGATGGCGTCGAACCACACCAACCCGGTCGGCAATCTCGAACGCTATTGGGAAGCGATCGACCTGATCCGAAGACGCTGTCGCAGCACGACGGGCCGTTCTCCTGGGAGGGCAAGTACTTCACCCATCGCCACGTCAACATCTGGCCGCGGCCGTGGCAGCAGCCGCATCCGCGGCTGTGGTCGGCGACCGGCGATCCGGACACCGCTGCCGAGGTCGGCCGCCGCGGCATGGTGCACGTGCTGGTGCTGCGCGGCCCCGACGGCACGAAGCGCGCCTACCAGGCGCATCGCCGCGCGCGCGCCGAGGCCGGATTGCCGAAGGTCACCACCGATAATTTCGCCTACGCCGCGATCGTCTATGTCGGCGAGACCGAGGAGGAAGGCCGCGCCGGTCGGCAGCAAGCTGCTGTGGTTCCTCAACACCAGCCTCAAATCGGCGCCGCAACTTTCGAAATTCCTGCCCGGCATGACGCCGCCGGAATTCGCGCCGCAGGTCTATCGCACCGCGCCGCGTCCGGCCGCCGCGGCCCGACATGGTGAACGCGGAGAAGGGCGTCGCGCCGCGCCAGCCAGAATGCCGCCGGCTGATGTCGCTCGACGCCGAGGAGGCGATGGCGCAGGGCATTCTGTTCTGCGGCACGCCGGACAGCTCGTATCGGCAGATCATGGAATTCTACGACAAGGTCGGCGGGTTCGGGCACCTGGCGATGATCGGCCGCTCCGGCTTCATGACGCACGAGGAATCGGTAAAAGGCATCAGGCTGTTCGCCCGCGAGGTGTTGCCGCGTCTAAAGGAGATCAAGCCCATTACCGTCGGCTGAGACCTCTTTCTCCCGCCGCCGGCCGGGTCAGCAGCCGAGCTTGCCGGCGAGGTCGATAAAGCTGTCGGCGACCACGTCGAAATCGTGCTCGGCCTTGATATCGCGGCTCTTGTGGGGGCCGTGCTCCAGCGGCCGGCTGACAAAGGCGGTGCGAAAGCCGCGGCCGCGGGCGGCGACGAGGTCGCCATTATGCGCCGCCACCATCAGGCATTCTTCGGGCTTCAGGTCGAGAAAGGCGGCGGTGCGGTCGTAGGCCTCGGGCTGCGGCTTGTAGGCGTGCGCGACTTCGGCGCCGAGGATCGCGTCCCAAGGCAGCCCGGCGTATTTGGCCATGTTGACCATCAGCGCCACATTGCCGTTCGACAGGGTGGCGAGGATGAATTTGCGCTTCAGTCGGGTCAATCCTTCGACCGTGTCGGGCCAGCCGTCGAGCCGGTGCCAGGCGCGGTTCAGATGATCGACCTCCGCCTCGCTCAGCCCTGAAATGCCGAACTCGGGCAACAGCGCAACCAAATTCTCCCGGTGCAGGTCGTCGAGCCGCGCCCACGGGCGCTCGCCGCTGCGCACCTTGGCCATTGCCGGCTGGTAGCGCGCCCGCCAGCGGTCGGCGAAATCGTGCCAATCCTTGTCGTATCCCTTCGGCCCGAGAACCGCCTCGGCCTCGCGAGCGATGCTGTCGCGCCAGTTCACTACGGTGCCGAACACATCGAAAGTGAGAGCCTTGACATCCGAAAGCGCCATCGTCCGGGTTCCTGTGTTGATTCTGCTCCAGCCGTCACCGGGGTATGGGGCAGCTTCGATCGACTGGCACACCCCCTTGGCCGGCTGCCATCTCGACACTATAAGTGACCAAGATTATGGTCATGAGGTTTCCGATGAAGAGTGTCAATCTCGCTGACGCCAAGGCGCATCTGAGCGCGCTCGTCGAGCAGGCTGCTGCCGGCGAACCGGTATGCATCATGCGTCGCGGCAAGCCGGTCGCGCAACTGACCGCTATCGAGGTCGGGCCCAAGCGCATCGACCCGCTGGCGTTGCGGGCAATCACTGACGCGATGCCGGTGCAACCGGAGGCCGCCCGCGACTTCGTTCGCCGAATGCGCGACGACAATCGCTATTGATGATTTATCTCGACACCTCGCTGCTCGTCGCAGCCTTGACCAACGAGGCGGAAACCGGGCGCATGCAGGATTGGCTCGGCGATCAAAGTCCCGCTCGTCTCGCGGTCAGCGACTGGGTAGCGGCCGAATTCTCCTCGGCTCTTTCGATCAAATTGCGGACCGGGCAGATCGAGGTCCGTCACCGGGCCGAGGCCCTGGCGATGTTCGCCCGTTTGTGCAACGGCAGTGTCACTGTCCTGCCGGTATCGCGGGCACAATTTCGCATGGCCGCGCGGTTTGCGGATCAGTATGCGCTGGGCATGCGCGCCGGAGATGCCCTGCATCTCGCCATCTGCGCCGAACAGGGCGCGACGTTGTGTACGCTCGACCAGCGGCTTGGCGAGGCAGGTTCGGCGCTGGGCGTAAAGACGATGCTCCTCTGACTGCGCCGTTTTTATCGGTCGTGAGGAATGGTCAGCGCGATCAGCTTTTCGGCGGCGCGCTCGGTGCGGTCGAGGCGGCGGCAGGTGTCGATCAGCTCGGCGAATTGCGCTTCGCGCGATGGCGAGCCCGGGGGCGATCGGGTTGATGCGTCGGGCTTCCTCCTCGAAATCCCAGATGAATTCGCGGCCGGTTCCTTCCTTGGTAAAGCTGCGGCCGTCCTTCAAAAACACCGTGATCCGCGGGCCGAACAAGGTGCGCCGCACGGTCGGGATCAGGGTCACGCGCCGCATCAGGTCGAGCACCGCCGGCGGGTCGCTCTCGCCCGGGCCTGGCCGATCGCCGCGCAGCAGCGGGTAGCCGCGCTCGACCGCGCCATAGGCGGTGAAATACTGCGTGCTGCCGATTTGCGGCGGGCTTTCGATGCCGCGGCTGGGGAAGGCCGGGCTCGGATATTCGGTCTCGAACCAGTTGACCAGGGCCTCGATGCGCTCGATGTCCTGATGGCGGATATCGTGTTCCGCGCACAGCGCCGCGGTGACATCGATATGGGCGATGTTGTAGCCGGCGGTCGAATAGATCCGGTAGAGCGTTTCGAGAAAGATCCAGTCGCGCCCGAGGCCCTGGGTGATCGCGGCCATGTCGGTGCGGTTCGAGCCGGTAAAACTGTAGCGCAATTCGCCGCGGCTGTTGCCGGCATAGGCATGATAAAACCCGGCCTCGCCCTCCAATGTCGGTCTCGCCGCCGGGAATCCCGTGCCTGGCCAAGGCCACCGCCAAGAACGCGTTGCGCACGGCACCGCCTTCGCGCAACGAGCGCCCGCCGCTGCGGGCGCCTTCGAGATTGCCGGAGGCGAGGTTGACGCATTGGGCGATGGCGCCGTTGATCTGGTTTTCGTCGAGGCCGCCGAGCTTGGCCGCGGCGATCGCCGCGCCGAAGATGCCGAACACCGGCCCGGCGTGGAAGCCGCGCGACATGACCGTCGGGATGAACTCGGCGGCCATCCGCTCCATGACCTCGTAGCCGGCGGCGACCGCGGTCAGGAATGCCTGGCCCGAGGCGCCGGCCGCCTCGGCCGCGGTCAGCGCCGCCGGCAGGATCGCCGTGCCGGGATGGGTCAGCATGCGAAAGGTGTCCCACTTGCCGCCGGCAAAGATCGTCTCGGCATTGACAAAGGCGGCGCCGGCCTTGCTGAGCTTGGCGCCGTTGCCCAGCACCGTCGCCGCCCCGCCGCCGCCGGCTTCCTCTTCCTGCATCAAGGCCAATGCCTGGTGGGTTGCCGGCATCCGGTGCGCCACCAAGGCCGAAGCGAGCGCCTCCAAGGTGACGCCCTTGGCCCGGTCGACCACCGCCGCCGGCAGATCTTGGTATTTGAGATTGGCGACGAAGGCGGCAAATTCCCGGCTCAGCGACATGGCGGCTCCCTCGCGGAAACGAATTTCGGCGGGTGAGCTTAGCCCAATTGCGCCAACCAAATCTGGAAAGAGATGCGATGACGACGTTGCGGGATCGGATCGGCGTCGATGTCGGGCGCAAGTTGAAGCTCGAGGATGCGATCGAATGGGCGGCCCGGCACGAGCTGTGCTGCGATCGACATCGAGCTCGACACCGGCGCCAATGCATTGACCAGCTTCGACGACGCGCGCGCGGCCGGGGTTCGCAGGGCCAGCGAGCGGCACCGGGTCCATCTCGGCCTGCACACCGCCTCCTCGGTCAACGTCGCCGAATATGCGCCCTATGTCGGCGACGCCGTCGACCGCTATCTCGAAGCCTATGTCGAAATGGCGCCGCGGCTCGGCGCTCGATCGATCGTCGTCCACGCCGGCTATCATTTTACGTCGGACAAGGAGATGCGGATGATTGCCGGGCGCGAGCGGCTGGCGCGCATCGCCGCCCACGCGGAGCGGCACGGCGCGCTCATCCTGCTGGAAAACCTGAACAAGGAGCCGCCGGCGGCCGAAATCCATTATCTCGCGCACACGCTCGCCGAGTGGCAATATTATTACCAGGCGATCCGATCGCCGGCGCTCGGGCTGGCGTTCACGGTCAACCACGCCCATCTCGTTCCCGAAGGTGTGGCGGGGTTTGTCGACGCGCTCGACATGGCGCGGGTCGAAGAGGTGCGGCTCGCCGATTGCTGGCGCAACGGCGACGAGGTGCATCTGCCGCCGGGCGCGGGGGATCTCGATTTTGCCGACCTGTTCCGCCGGATCGAAGGCAAGGGCTTTACCGGGCATTACATCAACGCCTTCGGCTCGCTCGACGACATGCTGGCCGGGCGCGAGGAGCTGGTCCGGCTGGCGGATTAGTCTAGAAGCTGGGGGTTACTCCGCCGCCATCAGCGGGGCCAGCGGACTGCCCGGCTTTTGCAGCTCGTCAAAGCGCCCCTGCTCGACCAGGCGGCCCTGCTCCATGATCAGGATGCGGTCGAAAGCCTGGGCCAGGCGCGGGCGGTTCAGGCTGCAAACGAGGCTGCGGCTGTCGAGCTCGTGCTTGAGCCGTTCGATGATCGCCGCCTCGGTGGCGCCGTCGAGCACCGCGGTCGCATCGTTGAACGCGACCAGATCCGGGCGCTTCAGGATGGCGATCGCGATCGCCAGCTTCTGGCGCTGGGTCTCCGACAGCCGCAAGCCGCCGGTCCCGACCGGATAGTCGAGACCGACCGCGACGATCGTCTCATGCAGCCCGAGCGCGTCGAGAACTTCGCCGATCGCGGCATGGATGCGCTCGCGGCTGCCGGCCTCGCCGCGGATGATGGTCCCAAAGAGGACGTTCTCCTGGATCGAAGCGGCGGCGTTGTAATGCTCGGAATCGAAGAACTCGACCGAGCCGCGCAGATCCTCGGGCAGCCCGGCGGCGAAAGCGTGGCGGGCTTCGAGGATGCGCCGCTGCATCGCCTCGTCGACGAGGCCGAGCCGGTCGCGCGCCGCGATCACCTTTAATCCCAGCGCCAACAGCCGCGCCCGCTCGCCCGGCAGCAGCGCCGCGATGCCGGCTTTGTCGACGCGGGCGAGAATCCGCTCGAACGCCGGCAGATCATCGGCTCCAAGAAAGCTGAACTCCTCGAACAGCTGCTGCTCCGGCCGCACGCCGGCAAACAATTCGACGCTGATGCGCGCCAGCTGCACCCCGATCCGGATCAGATCGGCGGGCAGCCCGAGATTGTCGAGCACGCTCAGCATGTAGCGGTTGTGGGCCAGCTCGTCGCCCTCGAATACCGGCCCGATCGCGGTGCCGAACAACAGATTGGCGCCGACCGCCGAGTTGGCGTTGTAGCGATCGGGAGCAAAGCGCTCGACGAGATGGGCGAGACCGTTTTCGGCGAGCCGATCCGCCAGCAAACGGCGCGCCTCGACCAGGCGCTCGGCGATTTCGGGCTGTTGCTCGGGGTCGAGCCGGCCGCGCAGGCCGAACAGATAGACATCCCCGTCGAGATCGACGAGCCGCAGCACGTCGATGATCCGGGTCTCGAGCCCCGCCGCGTCGGCCACGCCGGCCTGTTCATAATCGATCCAGTCGCCGGCGATGTCCAACGGGCTGTTCCCGGAGAGCCGCGCCTCGGCGACCAGGCGTTCGCGCTCGGCCCTGGCTGCCGCATCGTAATCGGACGCCTCCCGCGGGCGATGCCGAAGCCCGATCAACAAATTGTCGCGCACGCTCGCCGACAGCAGGTAGCTTGCCGCTCCGACATAGCCGATGCGGCGGCCGGAGACCGCAAACGGCATCGTATTGAGATCGGCGCCGCCGATCGTCAGGCGGCCGCTGGTTGGGCTGACCAGGCGCGCGATCAGCTGCGGCAGCATGTTGCGGCCGCTGTTGCTGTGCCCGACGATCCCGATATCGGTGCCCAACGGAAAGGCGAAGCTGATGCCTTCAAGCAAATGGATGCCGTCGCTGTCGACAACGTCGACATTGGCCGCGGCGAGCTCGCCGGCGAAAGGTTCGATCTCGGCTGGTTCTTCGAGCAGCAGGCGCTTATCGACCATGTCGGCGACATGGAACTGTTCGACGACCTGCTCGTATTTGATCGCCACATCCTGCTGGTTCTGGTAATAATCGAGCAATTCCTTCCACGGCGACGACATGTCTTTGTAGGCGGCGAGAACGGCGACCAGCGCGCCGAACGACAACTTTCCGCTGATGACGAAATAGCCGCCGATGGCGAAGAAAAAGAACGGGGTCATATTGCCGATCAGATTGTTCAGAAATTTGACGAAATATTTCCGATTATAAATTTCCAGTCGGATGTCGTAAATCTCACCCAGGCGGTGAGCGATCTCCGCCAGCTGATAGGGTGCCGCGTGATTGACGCGGATCTCGACCCGCGCGGCGATCGCCTCGCCGATCCGGTCGGACAGGCCGCGGATCTTGCGGATCCGGGTGCGGCCGAGGGCGCGGATGATCCGCTGCATCTTTGGGATCAGATAGCCTTGCAGCGGGTAAAAGGCCAACGCCGCAGCGCCCAGCACCGGGTTCTGCACAAACATGAAGAAGAGGATCGTCAGCAGGGTCCCAGCCTGCGAAATCGGCACGGCAAACGCCTCGCCGACAAACCCGCCGACCGGCTCCAGCTCGGCGGTGACCATGGCGACGATCTGCCCGGTCGCGGTCCGGTCGAAATGGTGCAAGGGGAAGCGCAGCAGGCGCTCGAACAGCTCGTAGCGCAGGCGGCGCAGCATGCGTTCGCCCAATTGCCCCTTCTTGACGTTGACATGCAGCTTGAACCAGCCGTTGACCAGGATCAGCGCCAGAAAAATCCCGCACAGCACCAGCAGATAAGGGATCTGCTGGAGCCTCAACCACAAAAAATGCTGCGGGAAGTGCTTGCCGGATATCGCGCGGTTGATGATGATTTTGGGAAGATCAAGCGAATAGTAAAGAAACGGGAACGAGAGCAGGGTCATAGCGACGACATAGATCTGCTCGCGCCAACTGTAGCGCAGGATGAACCCATAGATTTTCGGTTCGAGCCCATCGGTGGCGCCGAGCGGCAGCGCCCGGCGCAACCAGCCGGGCACCGCCAGACGAGGGCCGACCACCGCGGCGGCGGCGGTGCGCAGGCGTCCGATCAACCCCTCTCTGTTCGTCAAGCTGACGTCCCTCTCGCTTTGCCCGAGCCTCGACGGAAACGGCTTCCGCCGAAGGGCGTTCGCATCGCTGCGAGCCCGGCGCCCTCCGCAGCTTCTCCCGCCGCGCGATCGGCTTCAACAAAACTGCAGCAAGGCAAACGGCGCCGGCTCTGTTATCGGAGCTTATCAGGGATCAGCCAAGATGTCGGTCAACTGGGCTCGATCGATGGGCGTTGCGCGCGCAGCCCGAAACGACAGGGTTGAAATCGGCGCCCGTCGGGTGCCAGGTGGGTCCCGATCGCCTCTTCCAACTTTGTCGCTGCACGAATTTGGTCATGAGGATGGGTGGCCGAGCGGTTTAAGGCACCGGTCTTGAAATCAGGGAATGCTGGTCCGGCTTGCCATGGCGTTCTCGCAATGCCCGCAGTTTCCCTCGGTGTTTGGTTCAGTGCGTCTCGTCCATCCGTTTTAATCCGCCCTGTTTCGTGGCGTCCGGGCGGCAAAATCGGGCGGCAAGGATCGGCGCGTCCCGACAAGAAAAAGCCCCGCCGCAGCGGGGCTCCCTCTGCCGCGACGCTCGCTCAGGGTCGCGCTCGTTGCCAGTCGCGCCGGAATCGATCATGCCATATCTCGACCGCGGCGCGCGTGCCAGCGGCGCAGGCGGCGCGACAGGCGTCGCGTTCGACCTGGTCCTTGTCGCCCGCGTTATCTGGCCCAAACCGCGGCTCCGGCCAGACGTTGGCCAGCACCTGCACCCCGCCGAGACAAAGCGGGATTCGGTCGTCGAGCTCGAACTCGGCGCGCTCGCTCCACGGCACGCCGTACGCCGCGAAGGCTGCTCGCCGGAGCGCGTCATAGGCGGCGCGGTCATGCCGGTACAGTCGCTGGCTCCGGCTGTAGCCGCGGTGACAGATGACGGCTGGATCGCTGGTGGTGGTCGCGCCTGGTGTCAACCGCTGGTTCGGCACGGTCGCGGCGGACGCCACCACCACGGCAGCCGCCGCGATCAGCGCGCCGCTCATGGCGCGGACCCTCCCCGCAAGGCGCGTTCGAGATTGGCGATGCGGCCTGCCGGCGCCGGCGGCGCGGCGGTGCGCAGCGCATAGCCGAAGCCGCGATAGTTCTCGACGCGGAACCGGGTTCCGTCGAGCTTGCGCTGCGGATTCCGGAGCAAGTCGGCCACTGATTCCGGAATGAAGTCGGCCACCGATTCCGATTTGATCTCGGCCATTCCGATTTGAAGTCGGCCACCCCTGGGTGGTGCGCGCTCTACCGCTGGGCGCCGCATAGGTCCCTGTGCTTGTCAGACCTGAGGGCGGGGGAAGCCTGATGCCAGCCGAGAGAGCGTCGATGCGTTGTGTACGAGAGATCCTTCGCCTGAAGCATGAGCGCGGCGCCAGCGACCGGGCGATAGCGCGCAGCGCCGGGGATGGCGCGCAGCACGGTGGGTGATTCCTGTCGCGGCTCGCGGCGGCGGGGCTTCGGCTGGCCGCTGCCAGCAACGCTCACCGACGCGGCGCTCGAGGCGATGCTCTATGCCGGCCCGGGCACCCAGCGCGGCATGCGGCGCAAGGCCGAGCCGGATTGGCCGCACGATCCATCGCGAGCTGCGCCGCGCCGGCGTCACGCTGATGCTGCTGTGGCAGGAGTACCGGCAGGCGGCACCCGAGGGCTACGGCTACATCGCGCTTCTGCGAGATCTACGGCGAATGGGAACACCGGCTGTCGCCGACCATGCGCCAGGTCCATCCGGCCGGCGAGCGGCTGTTCGTCGACTATGCCGGCCAGACGGTCGAACTGATCGACGGCACGACCGGCGAGATGCGGCAGGCGCAGGTCTTCGTCGCCGTGCTCGGCGCCTCCAGCTACACCTATGCCGAGGCGAGCTGGACCCAGACGCTGCCGGACTGGATCGGCGCCCATGTCCGCGCGCTCGCCTTCATCGGCGGCGTGCCGCGCCAGATCGTGCCGGACAACCTCAAGGCCGGCGTGCACAAGGCCAACTGGTACGAGCCGGGCATCAATCCGACCTATCAGGACCTGGCCTCGCATTACGGCACCGCGATCCTGCCGGCGCGGCCGCGCAAGCCACGCGACAAGGCCAAGGTCGAGGCCGGCGTGCTGGTGGTCGAGCGCTGGATCCTGGCGCGTCTGCGCCATCACCGCTTCTTCTCGCTCGCCGAGTTCAATGCGGCCATCGCCGCCCTGCTCGCCGACCTCAACGACCGGCCGATGCGCCATCTCGGCATCAGCCGGCGGCGGCTGTTCGAGGAACTCGACCGCCCGGCGCTCGAGCCCGCTGCCGGGCGAGCCCTATGTCTACGCCGAATGGCGGCTGCGCCGGGTCGGGCTCGACTATCACGTCGACATCGACGGCCATTACTACTCCGTGCCGCATCACCTGCTGAAGGAGCAGGTCGAGGCGCGCATCACCGCACCGCACCATCGAGCTGTTCCACAAGGGCGAGCGTGTCGCCTGTCATGTCCGCGGCGCCGGTCCGCGGCCGGCACACCACGCTCGCCGAGCACATGCCCAGCTCCCACCGCCGTCATGCCGAGCTGGACGATCGAGCGCATCAACCGCGACGCCGCAGCGATCGGCCCGACACCGCCATGCTCGACGACGCTCATCCTGGAAAGCCGGCCGCATCCGGAGCAAGGCTTCCGGGCGTGCCTCGGCATCCTGCGGCTGGCGCGCCACTACGGACCCGATCGGCTGGAAGCGGCTTGCACCCGCGGCCTGGAGATCGGCGCCCGTTCCTACGGCTCGATCAAGTCGATCCTGCAACACGGCCTCGACACGCCGCCCGAAGCCGGCGGCGGCCGGCCCCGAGCTGCCGCTCGACCACCCAAACATCCGCGGCTCCCGCTACTACCATTGAGGAGAGCATCCGTGCTGACCCATCCGACCCTCGACCAGCTCCACCAGCTCGGCCTCGCCGGCATGGCAAGCGCCTTCGCCGAGTTGCAGGCCAACCCGCAGAGCGCGGAACTCGCGCACGCCGAATGGCTTGCGCTGCTGCTCGACCGCGAAGCCACCGAGCGTCGCGACCGGCGACTCAGGGCGAGGCTGCGCTATGCCCGGCTGCGCCATCAGGCGACCATCGAGGATGTCGACTATCGCGCGCCGCGCGGCCTCGACCGCGCACTCTTCCAGGAGCTCGACGCCAGGCGACTGGATCGACGTGCCGCAGAACCTGATCATCGAAGGGCCGACCGGCGTCGGCAAGAGTTGGCTCGCTTGCGCGCTCGGCCACAAGGCATGCCGCGACAACCGCTCGGTGCTTTATCAGCGCGTTCCGCGCCTGTTCGCCGATCTGGCGCTCGCCCGCGGCGACGGCCGCTATCCCCGGCTGATGCGGGCCTTGGGCGGCGTCAAGCTCCTGATCCTCGACGATTGGGGGCTCGAGCCGCTCGGGCCCGAGCAGCGACACGACATCCTCGAGATCGTCGAGGAGCGCTACGGCCGCGGCGCCACCATGATCACCAGCCAGATCCCGGTCGACCGCTGGCACGACCTCATCGGCGATCCAACGCTCGCCGACGCCATCCTCGACCGCGATCATCCACAACGCCCATCGCCTCCAAGCTCAAGGGCGACAGCCTGCGCCGAAAGGCTCGAAAATCTCCGCGCGACTTGACCCGGCACAACCGATTGGAGAGACCAAACCTGACCAGCGGGCGACGCGCCACCCCGGCCGACTTCAATCGGAACGGCCGGCCGACTTCAATCGGAACAGGTGGCCGACATCAATCGGAATGCCCGGCCGAAATCGTCGGAATCCGCCCGCTTCGGCGCGCGGCCACACGAACCGTCCCCGCTCCAGCCGCTTGGCGAACAGGCACAACCCGTCGCCGTCCCACCACAACAATTTGATCAGATCGCCGCGACGCCCGCGAAAGCAGAAAACGTGGCCCGAGAACGGATCCTTGCCCAGCACCGTCTGGGCCTGCGCCGCCAGACTGTCGAACCCCTTGCGCATGTCGGTCGCGCCCGCCGCGAGCCAGACCCGAGTGCCCGCCGGCAGACCGATCATCGCAGCAGCTCGATCACCTGCCGCAGCGTCTCGGGCGAGACCTCGCCGCGAACGCACACCCGCGCGCCGCAGCCCAAGGTGATCTCGATCACGCCGCTTCGTCGCGCCCGCGCCTGGCGTCGAGGCTCGCCACGCTCCGGCACAATCTCGACCGGCAGCATGGTGACGCCCCCACTCGCGGCCGGCGTCTCCTGCGGCACCATCTCCCGCCGCCATTTGAACAGCTGGTTGGCGTTCACGTCATGGCGCCGCGCCACGATCGAAACCGACGAGCCCGGCTCCAGTGTCTCGGCCACGATCCCACGCTTCAACGCCTCGGACCATTGCCGACGCTTGCCGCCACCCGCACTCCGCTTGGTGTCCACCACGCCGGTAGTGGACACTCGTGTTGCTGTCCCCGCCATGCCTGATCATCGCGCCAAGCGACGATCAGCGGCAGGCGTCCTTCACCGCGCGCTTACGGTGGAGGCTAATTATCGTGAGACGCAGATCGGCCGCATGAGAGCCGGCGATCCGGTCCGCATCGATGTCGATACTTATCCGGCAAGCCGATCTGCGGCTACGTCGAAGCAATCTTGCCAGCCGCGGGGTCGGAATTCGCGCTGATTCCCCCGGACAACGCCACGGGCAATTTTACGAAGATCGTGCGCCGCTTCACCGTGCGCATCCGGTTCAATCGGCGCGATGCCAATGCCGCGCTGGCTCGTCCGGGGCATGTCGGTGGAAACGGCCGTCGCGGTCTCCACGCCCGACAACGCCTCCCCGACGGAATTGGGCAAGCGGGTCGGCTGCTCGTTCAACCCGGCGAAAGATATCGTTCCCCGAACGCTCACGAAATTACCGGAACATCCCGGTTTGGGGCGCGCGCGCCCACAAGGGCCGGCAGGCACTCAGGTTCCAGAGGCCCCGACTCTCGGGCGGCGATGAGGAGCGCATCGGCTCGCATATCTGAGCAAGGGTCGCTCCGCGTGGGCTGACGCTATCTTTATGGCAGAGGAGGCAACAGGCCGATGGCTTAGCCTCGCTACGGTGACCCTGCCTATTTGACGGGGAGATCCTACACCGCGACAGTCTCGGCACTGTTCAAACGATCCCGCCCGGCGCGGTTAACTGGATGACCGCTGGGCGCGGCATTGTCCATTCCGAGCGGACACCGGCCGACGCACGACGGCGGCCGGAGGCGAGCCTGTTCGGGGTGCAAACTTGGGTTGCGCTGCCGAAGCCTGCCGAAGAAGCAGCGCCGGAGTTCGCGCATCACGAAGCCGAAACTCTGCCGGAGATCGAAGACGACGGCGTTCGGGTGCGTCTGATCGCCGGTACGCTTGGTGGGCGGCAATCGCCGCTCGCCGTGTTTTCGCCGATGTTCTTCGCCGATGCCGCGCTCGATGCCGGGGCCAGGCTGGATGTTCCGGCGGAACACGAAGAACGGACGATCTATGTGGCCGAAGGGCGGATCACGATCGGCGGCGCCGGGTTCGAGAACGGTCGTTTGCTGGTCTTGCGTCCCGGTCAAACGGTCCCCATTGCCGCAAGCGCCCAAAGCCGACTGCTGCTGCTCGGCGGCGCACCGCTCGACGGCCCCCGGCATCTGTGGTGGAATTTCTTGTCGAGCTCTCGCGACCGGGTCGAGCACGCGAAACTCGATTGGCGCGCCGGGCGCTTCGCCGCTCTCACCGCTGCTGGCGAACATTTACATGCGCCGGTTTGTGTTGGGGTGGAAGAAGCTCGGCCTTGAGCGACGTCTCGAGAACGAGCGCTCCGGCGTGCTGTCGACGGCGATGAGAGGAAGTTGGCGACACCAGCGAGCGTTTTGTCGGGCTCGGCGTAGAGCACATGCAGGATCGTTCCGACCAGCAGCGAATGGCTGGTCTTCTCCCAATGGAAGTCGCGGCCCTGGATCGTCTTCTCGACGAGAAGCAGCCGCTCGTCCGCGACGCGCGAATCTTCATCCCAGACGGTCACAGTCGCGGTGACGTAGGCCTCGCCGACGAGATCGGAGCCGAGCTCCTGCAATGCCGCGTCGGCGTCCTGCGCCTTGTTGGCGGCGTCGCTGTCCAAGAGGACCGAGGCCTCGTTCGTGCTGTTCGGCCTCTTCGGCAGGACCGCCTTTCTCGCCGAGAAGGTGCTCGGCAACGTCGTTTCCTCCGGCGTCAAGATCCTGGTGCTCGCCGTCATCGTCGGCATTGGCTCGACGATCTTCGGGCAGTTCACCAGTGGCTTCAACAACCCGCCGACGATCAGCGACGCCCTGACCTTGATCCTCGCCGCGCTGTCATTGCTCGGCCTCTCGATCTTCGGTCCCGGCATCGCCAACGGCCTGATCGCCGGCGGCCCGCAGCTCGGCGCCGGCGCCGTGGTGGGACCGGCCTTGCCGTAACAGGTTTGGGGGCCGCCGGTGCCGTCGGGCTCGGCGCGGCGGGAGGCGTCGCCGCGGCGGGGGTGCGCGGCGGCGCTTCCGTCGCCGGCGGCACGGTCGGCGCGTATCGCGCGGGCGCGGCCGAGAAGGGGATGGCCAGCGGCGTCGCGGCCGGCGCAGGCAATGTCGCCAAGGAAGGTGCGCTGGCGGCAATGAGCCCGCTGCACCGCGCCGCGGCGTCCGTGAAGGAGCGTTTCGAGGGGGGGTCAGCGGCGGCGGCGCCGGCTCCCCGACAGACGCTTCGTCCGCACCAACATCGGAGCCGGCCTGGGCGACCCGCATGCGCCGCCGGCAGACCGCTTCGCACGGCGCTTCTGTTGCGAGCCATGCGCTGCGCTCCGGCGACCATCCGAGCGGCGGCGCCTCCGTCGATCTTTCCGAGGAATAGAAGCATGTTCAAAAGGCCTTCCGTGCGCTACGGCGCAACCCCCGAGCCGGAGACGCCTTATCAGCGCGCCGGCCAGGTTTGGGACGACAGGAGCGGCTCGGCCCGCGTGCAGGCGAAAAACTGGCGGCTCGCCTTCTTCGGCATGCTCCTCTTGAGCGGCGGTCTTGCCGGCGGCCTCGTCTGGCAATCCGCGCGGGGCACGGTCGTGCCCTGGGTGGTCGAGGTCGACAAGCTGGGGCGGGCGCTGGCGGTCGCGCCTGCCGTCGCCGATTACCGGCCGACCGACCCGCAGATTGCCTGGCATCTCGCGCGCTTCATCGAGGAGGTGCGCAGCATTCCCGCCGATCCGGTCGTGCTGCGCCAGAACTGGCGCGACGCCTACGATTACGTCAACAGCAAGGGCGCGCTCGCCCTCGACGATTACGCCCGGCGCGCCGACCCCTTCGCCCAGATCGGCAAGACCCAGGTCGCGGTCGAGGTGTCGAGCGTGATTCGCGCCTCCGACGACAGCTTCTGCGTCGCCTGGATCGAGCGCCACTACGCCGACGACGCTCTGACCGCGACCGAGCACTGGACCGCGATCCTGACGATCGTCGTCAAGACGCCGACCGACGCCGATCGGCTGAAGAAGAACCCCCTCGGCCTTTACGTCCGCGCCCTTAACTGGTCCAAGGATCTCGGACCAGAAGACCTACATGGCGTCGGTGTCCTGGGCCTATGCCGAGGACCAGCTGATCGCATTGCGCGGTCGGAACGCCGAGGCCGAGCTGACGACGCCGATCGCGACCGGCGTCGATATCGGCGCGCTCAATTTTCGCTACAACATCGAAGGCGACAATCCGCCGTGGCGGCCGCTGCGCGCCTTCGACGACGGGCGGCAGGTGTTCATCGAGTTCCCGCGCGGCATCGGCCAGGGCGAGATGCCGCCGCTCTGGGTGATCGGCCCTGCCGGCGGCGGCGAGCTCGTCAACTACCGCGTCCAAGGTAACCACATGATCGTCGATCGCCTGTTTGCCGTAGCCGAGTTACGGCTCGGCGGCAAAGAACAGCAGGTCGTGCGGATCGTCCGCACCGATGGGAGGCCGTAATCGTGAGCGACCCAGGAGGAGGGGCCGGGCGGCTTGAAACCGAAATGCGCCTGCGGCTGCCAGCTGCCCGTGACGCGGCTGTCCCACAAGGTACTGCTCGGGCTCGGCATCGTTGCCGCGGCCGCTTTCGCCGCCGCGCTATTTTTCGCACTGGAGCCGCATCGCGGAACAACCGGCGCGGAACTCTACAACCTGAGCAACGCTCCCCCCCGAAGGCCTTGCGAGCCTGCCGCGCGACTATTCGGGTCTGCCCCGCCACGTGCCGAACCTCGGGCCGCCGCTCCCTGGCGATCTCGGCAAGCCGATCGTCAACGCCGGGGCGCCGGCACCGCCGGTCTCGCCCAATCCGCTCGCGCAAGAGCAGGAGGCCGCGCTCAAGAGCCAGCTCTTTATCGAGACGAATTACCGGCAATTGGAGGGGGTGGTCGCGCCGGCCGCATCAGCCTCAAACTCATCCGCCTCAGTTGCAGGCGCCGCGAACTCTGCATCGAAGGATCACAAGCTCGCTTTTCTCGATGGCCCCGTCGACCGCCGCACCGTCAGTCCCGACCACGTCTAGCCGCCGGCTGGTCCGTATGTCCTGCAGGCGGGCTCGGTGATCGCCGCGGCACTCGATCACCGGGCATCCGGTCCGACCTGCCGGGCGAGGTCACCGCCCAGGTCACCGAGGACGTTTACGACAGCCCGACCGGCAAGGTCCTGCTGATCCCGCAGGGGGCGCGCCTGGTCGGCCAGTACGACGCGCAGGTCACGTTCGGCCAGTCGCGCGTACTCCTTGTCTGGACGCGGCTGATCATGCCCAACGGCCGCTCGGTCGTGCTGGAGCGCCAGCCGGCCGCCGACGCGGAAGGCTATGCCGGCCTCGAGGACGCGGTCGACAACCACTGGGGCATGCTGTTCAAGGCCGCGATCCTCTCGACGCTCCTGAGCGTCGGGTCGGAAGCAGGGACGACCAACAACGAGAACTCGCTCGTGCAGGCGATCCGCCAAGGCGCCTCGCAGAGCTTCAACCAGACTGGGGAGCAGGTGGTCGGGCGGTCGTTGAATGTTCAGCCCACCCTGACGATCCGTCCCGGGTTCCCGGTCCGGGTGCTGGTCACCCACGATTTGGTCCTCGAACCCTATCGTACGTGAGGAGGCTGCCGTGGCGAAGCTGAAGCTCGGAGCGATCGCGGACGACAGGCCGGTCAAGCTGACCGTCGAGCTGTCTGCAGCCCTTCATCGCGATCTTATCGCCTATGGCCAGGTGCTTGCGCGCGAGACCGGCTAGGGCGCCGTTGAGCCCGCAAAGCTGGTCGGGCCGATGCTGGCGCGTTTCATGGCGACGGACCGCGCCTTCGCGAAACTACGCAGGGCTACGACCGCCTCGGAGTAGACCGCGTGACCGGTGCCCTTGTCGCGCATATCAACGGGCAAAAGCATACTCGTTTGTCTTCGCTATGCCGCCAGCCGAGGCTGCCCCTTCTTGGACTCCGGTGCTTGCGCGCGGCGTACGGCGCGCGCGCTGTCGAGCAGCCGGACAATCTCGGCGGCTACCGCGTCTGCGGCCACGACCAAAGCTGCGTCCAAATGCACATAACCTTGCGTGACGCCGCGCGCTGCATGTCCGAGCAAGCCGGCGATGGTCAGTTCCGAAAAACTAAGGTCACCGGCAACGCTCGCGAACGTATGTCGAAGGACATGGGGCGTCACATCCTCTAGCTTTGCCCTGGCGCAGACGCGGTCTAGGACCCGAACGACCCCAATGAAATGTCCGGCTCCCCAATCCGCGGGGAAAGACGAAGGGAGAGCCTTCGCGGGCCTGTTGCGCGGCGACGCAAATCCATCGTGGCTTCTCCAAGCACGCGGACCTGCGCGCCGCTCTTTGTATCCGGGAAGCGGATGCAGTGCTCCTTCCGGCTAAACCAGCACCGCTTGAACCCCAGGGCTTCCATCCGCCGAAATCCCGTTAGTAGCATCAGGCGAATTGCTGCCAGGCCCGTCGGGTGTTCTCCATCCACTGCCATCTCTCGCATCACCTTGCCCAAGTGACTAGTTCGTCGTCGTTGAGCCGACGTTGCCGCCTCTCCCCGGCTAGCCGTCGAACGCCTTCGGCCGGATTTCCGGAGACAATCTTCAGGCGGGCGGCGTGGCCGAGAAGACTTCTCAGTGTGCCGACCGTGCGGCTCGCGACCCCGGCACCGCCGGTCGTCCTGCCGCCTCGACCCTTCCGCACCCGCGCGGATTTGCCGGCCGCGATGTCGGCTTGCATTCCCTCGATGTCGCGTAGTGTGAGGCCACTCACCATGCGCGATCCCAACAGCGGTTTGATGTGGGTCTCGATCCGGTTACGGTCCATATGAAGCGTCGACACTTTGATTGGCCGACGATTGCGACCGAGAATTCGGCCGGCCTGTGCCTGCTCGAGATACCAATCACACACCTCGCTCATTGTCATGCCGGCGCGGGCGGCATGACGGTCAGCCGACGGGTCTTCGCCCTCGGCGACGGCAGTCAGCTTCTTGCGCGCCAGGTCGCGCGCAGTCTCGGGAGTTAGCGCACCATACTGGCCGAGCACCAGACGTCGCGTCCGGCCCTCGAAGTTTCGATTCTGGATCAAGAAGGTCTTCACTCTCGAGGACTTCACCCGGACGCCAAAGCCCCTCAACTCGGTGTCCCAGGCGAACACGTCGCGGCCAGCTTCCGGCCGCAGCGCATCAACCGTTCGTTTCATAATCTTTGCCATAGTCGGCTCCCACTCCATAGTTCTGCGATTGTTCCAATTCTGCTTCCCCGGATTGCGTGGCGGAGGCCGGGGAAGCAGGGGGGAAGCACGAGAAGGAAAATCAGCGGCTATGAATGGGATACGATGGAGTAGACAGTTAGCAATAGAAAGCCTTATACTATAATGGGTTAGAGGTCTCCGGGATAGAAACAGATGCTCTGGCGTAAACTGGCGAAAGACGTTGCCAAGGTTGGGGTCGAGGGTTCGAATCCCTTCGCCCGCTCCAGATTTTCATAGGAAAACCAGAGAGATAAGAGCGACCCTTCGGGGCCGTTTCTGCTTACTCTGAGCGAGATTGCTCATTTTGTAAGCTCCTTGTAAGCACCTGAAAGCGAATAATAGGATATGCGGGCGGACTTGCGGCTATCTGCCTGAGGACTGGCCACGCCTCATATCCTTTAGCGATGCGGGGCGATCTTGGCCGAAACAGGCTTGCACGCAGGCACATTGCTAGTGTCGGCGGTGTCGCTCAGCGCGGGCTCCTTTCCGGCAGATGGGCTGATGCGCTCTCCTTTGAGTCACGAGCCGGGCGGACCCTCGGCTTCAGTGGTTATCCGCTTTTAAGTCTACCCTTTGGAGCTCATCGCCTCGTGTTCCCAGGAACTTGCGCCTGTGATGACGGGCAGCTCCACACGGACGATCAAGCCTCCACCCTTGCGAGTGGCAAGGCTGATGTGCCCACCATGCTCCCAGACGATCGAACGGGTGACGGACAGACTGAGACCGACCCCTCCCGTGTCCGGGTTACGAGCGCTGCAAATTCTGTAAAACGGCTCAAACACCTCAGTCGCGGCGATAATCGCCGTGGCGGTCACCACCGAAGGCCGGCGCGAGATCGTGCTCGCCGTTGCCGGCACCGACGTCGTTCTCCGCGAGGCTTAACTCCCTCTCCGCCGTCGGGGGCGGAGAGGGCCGGGGAGAGGTGGGGGGAGCGCGCAGGCGCCCACCTCACCCTTTCTCTCCCCCCTGAAGGGTGGAGAGGGTTTTCGACGACCTTAATGCGCCGCCGCCGCAGCGGCGCGGGGCCGGATCTCGCCGCGGAGGGCTGCGGCGTGGTTGCCCTTGGTGACGCAGCCGACCTCGTCGGCGATGCGGGTCCAGCTGTCGCCGCCATTCTCGCTCATATGCACGGTGCCCTCGGTGTCACCGACGAAGAGCTCGTAGCCGCCGGGCCAGCACGCCATGGTCAGCGCCTCGACATTGGCGCGGGGCGCCACGGCGAAGCCCTTCGGCTCGGTGTCCCAGCTGCGCCCGTGATCGCGGCTGCGCCCGATCGTGGTGTCGGCGACATGCGTGCCCATCCAGAAGCCGGGATGGAACTTCGCGCCCGACATGAACAGAACCTTCTCGTCGGGCGACAGCATCAGGTGGTCGGGATAGGCTAGGCGGAACTCCTCGCCGGTCAGCCGCTCCCAGTGATCGCCACCATCGCTGCTCCGATAGAGGCCGACGCCTGTCGTCATGAACACGGTGTCGGGCCGCGACGGCAGCAGCACCACCTGGTGGACGTCGCGATAGGCGCCGTCGTCGGGCTTGGAATAGTCGGCGAGCTCGCGCCAGGACTGGCCGCCATCCTCGGTCTTGAGCAGCGCGCCCTGCTCGATCGCGGCGTAGATGCGCTGCGGCGTGCGCGGATCGAACGCCATCATCTTGGTGTGGGCGATGCGCGGCGGCTCCGGGAAGGTCCAGTATTCGGCGCCCGGCACCTGGCGCAGCGCCGGAAGCTCGCTCCAGCTTTGGCCGAGATCGCGGCTCTTGAAGAGCGCGGCGGGCTGCGTCCCGGCATAGAGCGCGATGCCGCCCGCTTCGGCGACCGACGCCACGGTATAAACATCCTTGATGGCGAGGCCGGAATTGCGCTCTTCCCAGCGCGCGCCGTCTTCGCTGAAGAGCACGCCATCGCCATGGGTGCCCGCGAAAATGCCGGGCCGGCCCGGCAAGGTCGTCAAGGTCGTCGCGTGCAGCCCGGCGAGCGCGGTGCCGGCCTTACCCCACGCGCCGGACGATTCGCGCGCCAGCGTTGTGACGCCGCTCGAAGTGGCGACCAGCAACCGGTGCGGCGCGCTCGCGCCGTCATAGCGGTTCATTCCATTGGGGGAGAGACAGGCCAGCATAATCGCGCCTCCTCGCTCGGAAACAATCTTGCACGGCGCCTATCGCCATGTTAATCCGACTGTCCGGTCGGGAACAATATGCGACTGACCAGTCGGAAAAGCAAGAGATTGATTTTGGCGCGGAAAAAAGAGATCGATCGGGATAGGATTTTAGATGCTGCCGAGGCCGTGATCCTCGAATCCAGAGGCCGAAATTTCACGCTTGATGCCGTTGCCGAGCGTGCCGGGATCAGCAAGGGCGGCCTTGTTTACAGCTTCGCGACTAAGGATGGATTGGTTCGCGCGGCTCTGGAGCGAGAAGTTACGCGCTTTCAGGAGGCAGTGGACCGCCGGCTCGGAAGCGAGCCGGTTGGGCCGATCGAACTGGTCCTGGCCCATATCGAGGAAGCGCTGGACGAGGACGATGCCGCGACGCGAAAGGCGGCTTTCCTCGTAACCGCGTTGGTGCACGCCCCCGATATGATGGAGCCAGTGCGGCGCTATTACCGCGCACTGCTCGACCCGCTCCTGTCGGAATGGCGAGGCCCACGAGGTCCGCAACGCCCTGCTGGCTGTTGAAGGAATTTTCCTGCTCCGAGGATTGGGCTTTGTCGAGGTCTTGGCAGAGGAGCACCGATCTGTCCTGCTCCACGCGCGGGATACGGTCGCCGGAGTGCTGGCCAAGCGCCGAGCGTGACGCCGCGAACTCCTAAGATGCGTCCCTGCTCTTTGTGGGCAGAGCGGGTGGAATGACCGCAACCCACCCCGAACCGAAGTTCGGAAGGTCCGCTCACCGGATCTAAACGAGCCGACCCGATGATGTGACCGATCCGGCGGCTTTTGCACAGCCTGGGGGCATTTCCCCGCAGAAGGGGGTGCGCCGGCGATTTTAGCGCCGGCCAGGGGGAAGGACTTCCCTCCCTTTTCGGATATTTTCGTACCGCTGAAGTCGTTCCGGCTTGGCGATCGTTGCCCTCCGGCAGAAGGCAGCCAAGATTGGGGAGGGTTCCGTGCGGGTCAGGCGGCTCAAGATTTCAAATTTCCGGGGCGTCGCCGACGGCATGGTCGACTTTGCAGGCCATACGCTGCTCGTCCGAGGCCGTCGGGACCCCGGCCGCCGCCGATGCGCCGGCGCCGAGCAGCCACATGAGGTTGCCCGCGCGCATCGAGAAGCGACGGGCGAAGTCATCTGCGGCGACTACCAGATAACCCGTGCCGGTCATTTTACTTCCCACGCTTGCCGCCAGGCCGCGAACTCCGAGGGCCGGATTTGGTAGCGCGCGAAATTACCTTCATGCAGGCTGGTAAGTTCGGCTTCGACGACCTCGGCAAAGCGCTGGCGATCGTCGGGTGGAATTTCTTTTGCCGCCCAGGCTGCTATTCGCGTTGCCACGTCCTTGCGGCGCTGCCGCGTGCGGATGAGATCGCCGACGATCTCGCGCAACTGCACCCGGTAGCGCAGCCGAAAAGGATCGGGCTCGCCGAGTGACTGCCGAACGGCGGCATAGCGGTCGGCCGAGCGCTCGTAGGCCCAGATGAAAACATCCTTTAGTAGGTCAATCTGGCGCAGCTCGTAGATGCCAAGCACGGCCTCCGTATAGGTCCGCCGTGGCACGTCAGAGAAGGAGAGCGGCGAAAGGTTGCCCTTGATCAGCGGTATGTTCGCGGCGAGACGCGACACACGTTTGTTAACATCGTCGAAGGGCTGCAGGTAGGGAAGCTGCACCATGATAAAGAATGCTTGCTCGAAGGGATCGGTAATCGCCGCGGCGGTCGCGAGGACCTGGTCGAAGCACTCCTCGATAAGCTGTGGGACCTCGAGCGGATGAAAGATGGAGCGCTCGATGCCGACTGCGATATAGCGGAGCCTGCCGGCCGCAGTTGGATCGGCGAGGAGGTTGTTTGCCAGGAGTGCATGGAGATTGAGGATGGTATAGCGATTGAAACCGATCTCGTCGGCGGCGCTGACCAGAAACTCGATGGCATCCTTGTGGTTCAGGATCATTTGAGCTTCGAGGTGCGCGCGCCCCTCGGCCTCCTCGCCCAGTTCGATCAGGCGCTTGGTATCGAGAAGCGAGTAGGTGTTGCCTTCGAGCCGACTCGAATTCCAGGCGAGATCTATGAGAAGCCTGTTGAGTATCTGTCTTGCGTAGGTGCCGGCAGGCTGTTCAGCGATCTGCGGCCGTCCCACAGCGGCCAAGTGCGCGCGGTCGCGTTCAGTCAGATAGAAGGAGACGTTCGGACGATATTCGTCGAGGAATTTGCGGTCATAGCCGACAGGCCTGCGGTTTTCCGGCACTTGCCGCACATAGTCGCGGATCGATATCCCTGCCTCAGACAAGGGGATTGCGGGTTCTTCGACTTCGGTGAGCGCGGTGGACTCGGCCAGCGGGACACGGGCGGCGGAATCAGATATTCGGTATTTCGCCCAGCGCCCTTCGCCGTCCATGAGCAGGCGGTTTCGGGTGACAAGCGACTTCAAGCGGTACTGGAGAGTTCGAAGAGGGATCGGGACAGCGAGCGCTCGCAGGATCTCCTGCGCCGAGGCGCCGTGCGGGTGGCGGCGCACGGCTCCTTCGATGGCCTCCAATGCGTTGTCGGGGATGGTCATTCCTGTCTTCCTTGCGTGTAGAATCCACGCGCAAAGGATCGGCCAGATTTGCGCAATAATCAAGCCTACACGCAAGGATGAGGCCTACGCGCAATGAAGTTGCGCGTCGACAAACTCAGCGATCCATTGGAGAAAACGGTAGTCCGAAGCGGGCGCCAAGTCGTCTGGCGCGGGCCAATCCCCGATCGTCTGGGCGGTTCATGCGGCGACGGCTATAGGCGTCATAGCCTCAGCCTCCGTTAGATACCAGTCGCACAATGCCTCGACGGCGATGTCATCTTTCCCCGCCCCCGGCTCCTCGGCAGGGTCAATGCCATCCGCAACGCGGCCGAGCTTCACCTTGGCAAGCTCGCGCGCCTCCTCGACGGTGATGATACCGAAGCGCCCGATCTTCATCCGACGGCTCAATCTTTGGCGTTGCGTGTATTGAAGGACGAACGTCTTTAGCCCGGACGGGACGACACGGACTCCGAAGCCGCCGATTTCACCATCCCAGAGAAAGTCCTGGCCTTGTGCCGGCTTGGCAAGCGCGTCGACCGTCCGCTTGGTCAACCTCGACATAAGGTA
>CAWFER010000031.1:0-16598 GCA_963814805.1 uncultured Alphaproteobacteria bacterium
CACCGGCGGTCAGGTCGGCGACGGCAGGGGCCGGCTCGATTTCGATGTGCCGGGATCGAGCCTCGACAAGGCGGATCTCGCCGCCCGGCTCAACGCGCTGATCGCCGCGGGTCATCCCGTCGGCCGGCGCTGGATCAGCGACGACGAGCTCGCCGCCGAGCCTAGCCTGGTGCGCACCATGTCGGTCAAGCCGCCTACGGGGACCGGCCGGGTGCGCCTGATCGAGGTCGTCGGCGTCGATCTGCAGCCCTGCGGCGGGACCCATGTCGGCAACACCGCCGAGATCGGCCCGGTCCTGGTAACCAAGATCGAAAACAAGGGCCGGCAGAACCGCCGCGTCATCATCGCTTTCGCCGAATGAGCGAGGAGAAGAGCCCGATGCCTTATGCCCACCCCGAGGCGCTGGTCGACACCGATTGGCTCGCCACCCATCTCGACGACCCGCATGTGCGCGTCGTCGACTGCTCGTTCAAATTGCCGGGGATCGCCCCGACGGCGCGAGAGGATTACCAGCGCGGCCACATCCCGGGCGCGGTGTTCTTCGACATCGACGATGTCTGCGCCCCCGGCGCCAGCCTGCCGCATATGATCCCGTCAGCCGATCTGTTCGCGCAGAAGATCAGTGCGCTCGGCATCGGCGACGGTGACCGGGTCGTGGTGTATGACGCCAACGGCCTGTCCTCGGCCGGGCGGGCGTGGTGGATGCTGCGGCTGTTCGGCCACCATGATGTGACGCTGCTCGACGGCGGATTGCCAAAGTGGAAGGCCGAGGGGCGGCCGCTCGACACCGCGATCCCCACGCCGGCGCCGCGCCATTTCACCGCGCGGTTCGATCCGGCGCTGGTGCGCGACAAGGCCGCATTGCTCGGCAACCTCGCGACCCGCCGTGAGCAGGTGATCGACGCCCGCGCCGCCGGCCGCTTTGAGGGCAGCGCGGCGGAGGTCCGGCCGGGCCTGCGCAGCGGCCATATTCCGGGCAGCCGCAGCCTCCCCTATGAGCGGGTGACCGACCCCAGGACGCATCGACTGTGCAGCGCCGAGGAGCTGACCCGGCTGTTCGAGCAGTCTGGGGTCGACCTCGACCGGCCGGTTGTGGCCAGCTGCGGCTCGGGCGTCACTGCCTGCGCGCTCTCCTTTGCCTTGCACCTGATCGGTCATCCCGAGGTGGCGGTCTATGACGGCTCGTGGTCGGAATGGGGACTGCCCGGCGACACTCCGGTCGAGACCGGGCCGGCGGCCCCGAAGCCGCGATGAAAACTGCCGGTCCGGTGCTGCTGCACGACACCATCACCTATCTCGAAATGCTGGCGCGGCCGGCAGGCGCCCGCGCCCCGATCCCGGCTGGCAAGCTCGCGCTGATGCGGCTCGAAAACTGCACCGTCGGGTTTTACCGCTATATTTACGACGCGGTCGGCGAACCCTGGCTGTGGTTCGAACGCCGGCTGTTCGGCGATGCGGCGCTGCTCCAGCTGATCGCCAAGCCGACGATCGAGATCTTTGTGCTCTATGTCGGCGGGGTGCCCGCCGGCTTTTTCGAGCTCGATGCCGCCGAGCCGCGCGAAACGAAATTATGCTATTTCGGTCTTGTCCCCGACTTCATCGGCCGCGGTTATGGCGCCTACATGCTGCAGGCGGCGATCGACCGGGCCTGGACCGCGCGGCCGATCAACCGGTTCTGGCTGCACACCTCGACCTACGATCACCCGCACGCTTTGCGGGTCTATCAGCGCGCCGGGTTCAGCGTCTACGCCCGCCGCCCGGTGAGCTTCGAGGACCCGCGGCTGCACGGCATCCTGCCGCGCACCCTCAAGCATCGCCTGCTGGCGCCGCTCGACCTGCGCTAGCGGCGCCAACCTAACAAATGACCCCACCGCCTCCGACGCGTCGCCGCCGCGCGGGCGGGAGGTCCAGGCTAAGCGCTCGGTGACCGCGGGCCCTGGGTTCCCGCTTTCGCCGGCTTTCGCGGGAATGACGAAAAAGCAGGGGGATGGGTGCTAAACGTCAGATCCGATCCGTGAGCGCGAACATTTGAAAGACCCAATCAATCTTGCGCGTGAAAGCGACGTTGCGGCAATCAGAAATTCCTTTCCGCTCGGTGCTGGCGAGCCGCGCCGCGACGCTGACTGTGATCACGATTGGGCTGGACCCCGCCCTCGCTCAGCCCAACCGGCGGGCGATCTTTGAGTTCAGAAATGAGGAGCCAACCGTTATCCATGAGACGCCTCAGAGGTCGGTCCAGCAATGCTTTCCGACTTTTCGCATCGATGCCGGCGTCGCGGAGTATGGCCCCAAGACTGAATCGGGAATAAATTCGCCGTTCGCGCTCCGAGGGGGGACCTGTTATGAGCAATCTTTCGGAGCCGCCGGTAGTCGTGCAGGCCGTGGCGCGACGCCGGCGCCGCGTGTCGGTGATCTGGATTCTGCCGCTGGTGGCGGTGGCGATCGGCGCCTGGCTGGTATGGGACACCTTGTCGAAACAAGGGCCGACGATCCGGGTCACCTTCGACACCGCCGAGGGGCTGCAGGCCGGGCAGTCGCAGCTCAAGTTCAAGGATATCGTGTTCGGCACGGTCAAGCGCCTCGATCTGTCCCCTGACCACAATCATGTGATCGTGACCATCGCCACGACCCGGGAGGCGGAGCCGCTGTTGACCAGCAACACCGTGTTCTGGGTGGTCAAGCCGCGGCTCTTCGCCGGCGCCATCTCCGGCCTGCAAACCCTTTTTTCAGGGAGCTATGTCGGCATGTTGCCCGGCGCCAAGCCGGGCAAGGCGCAGCAGGATTTCACCGGGCGCGAGGACCCGCCGATCCTCGAAACTCATGTGCCGGGGCGGATCTTTTACCTGAAAGCGCGGCGCCTCGGCTCAATCTCGCTCGGCTCGCCGATCTTCTACCGCGGCCTCGGAGTCGGCGAGGTGCTCGGCTGGGACATCGCCGACATGGCCGAATATGTGACGATCCACGCGTTTGTGCGCGCCCCCTATGATACTTATGTGCACGACAACACCCGGTTCTGGAACGCTTCCGGGCTGTCGGTCAAGCTCGCCGGGACCGGGGTCAAAGTCGAGGTCGAGTCATTGCGCGCGCTGTTGCTCGGCGGCATCGCCTTCGCCACCCCGAGCACCGAGACCCAAATCGCGGCGGCCAGCGGCGAAGACCACGTCTTTCCGCTGTTCGCCGACCAGGAAACCGCGGACGCCGCCTCCTATACCACCAAGATCCCGGTCGTTTCATACTTTCCGGGCTCGGTCAGCGGGCTCGGGCCGGGCTCTGCGGTCACCATCCACGGCCTCGTCGTCGGCCACGTCACCGATGTGCGCCTCGTTTACGACAGGAAGACGGACGCGGTGCTAGCCCCGGTCCGCTTCGAGGTCGAGCCCGAGCGGGTGCTCGGCGTCGGCGTCAAAGTCTTCAAGAACCAGGCCGAGGCAGTCGCGGCGCTGCTGCAGAAGGGCTTGCGGGCGACGGTGCAGAGCGCCAGCCTGATCACCGGGCAGCAGCAGGTGGCGCTCGATTTCCTGCCCGACGCGCCGCCCGCCAAGCTCGCCATGGAGGGCGGGTATTTTGTGCTGCCGACCGCACCCGGCGGCGGGTTTGCCGGGCTGCAGGCCTCGGCCAACGGCTTGCTCGACAAGGTCAACACGATCCCGTTCGACCAGATCGGCAAAAACCTCGACGCCATTCTGAAATCGGTCAACGAACTCGCCAGCGGCCCGCAGATGCGCGAGGCCCTGACCAAGCTCGCGGCGACCCTGGCCACCGCCGACACCTTTACCCATAACCTCAACAGCGGCGCCGCCCCGGCCCTCAAGCAATTGCCGCAGATGGCCGCGCAGTTGCAGCAGACCGTGAGCAGCGCCAACAAGCTGCTGGTCTCGCTCGACAGCGGCTATGGCAACAACACCCGGTTCAACCGCGACATGGAGCGGCTGTTGACCCAGGCCAACGACGCGGTCGCCTCGATCCGGGCGCTGGCCGATCTGCTGGCCCGCCATCCCGAGGCGCTGATCAAGGGCCGGCCCGGCGGGGGCACCGAATGAGCCGGACACCGCCGCTGGCGCGCCTTGCTGTATTGACGCTCGCCGCCGCGCTGGCGCTCGCCGGCTGCTCCTCGCCCGACCCGGTGCTCTTTACCCTGGCCCCGGTGAGGGGTGCGGTCTATCGCGGCGGCCCGCGGGTGGTGCTGCTGCACCAGATCGCGATCGCCCACTACCTCGAACGCTCGCAGATCGTCCGCTCGTCGGAAAATTACCGGCTGGCGGTGCTGGAGAACGATTGGTGGGGCGAACCGCTGTCGGCGATGCTGAGCCGGGTGCTGGTCGAGGAATTGGGCCAGCGCCTGCCGAACAGCGTGGTGATCGCCGACAATGGCGCGGTGTCGGCCGAGCCCGACGCCACGATCGAGCTGAATATCCAGCGGCTCGACGAGGACGCCGCAGGCAAACTCGTCCTCGAGGCGCAAGTGGCGGTGCGCCGCCATGGCAGCGAGCGGCCGACATTGCAGAGCTTCCGCTTTGTGGCGCCGCCGCCGGCGCCCGGCGTCCCCGGCGAGGTCGCGGCGATCAGCGCCGCGGTCGGCCGGCTCGCCGACGGCATCGCGCCGATGCTGACCAGCGTCACGCTTGGCGCGGCGACGCCACGGTGAACCGTTTGCGGGTGAGCCGCCGCTTTTCCGCGGTCGAGCCGCCGCCGGCGACCCTGCCGCAATTGCGCGAGTGCCCCGGCTGCGGGCTCTTACAGATGGCGCCGGCGCTCACCCCCGGCGCCAGCGCGCAATGCGCCCGCTGTCCGACGATCCTGCGCCGCGCCAGCACGCATCGGCTCGAGCACATCATCGCCTTGACCGCGACGGCCTTGGTGCTGCTGACGCTGATGTGCACGTTCGCGCTGATGAGCGTCGAGAGCGCCGGCATCCGCCATGTCGCCGACCTGTTCTCCGGCCCTGAAGAGTTGGTGCGGCAGGACATGGCGCCGCTTGCCGCGGTGGTGCTGTTCGTGACCGTGCTGGCGCCGTTCGCGCGGCTCCTGGGCACGCTCTATGTGCTGATCCGCGCCCATGAGCGGCAGCCGCCGCGCCATCTGCGCCAAGTGTTCGCGCTCTCGGAACGGCTGCGCCCATGGTCGATGATCGAGGTCTTCGTGCTCGGCGTCTTTGTCGCCTATGTCAAGCTCGGCGGGCTGGTCGAGATCGGGCTGCGGACCGGCGTCTATGCCTTGCTGGCCTTGACCATCGTGCTGGTCTGGGTCGATGCCGCCCTCGACCGCGAGAAAGTGTGGGAGCGGCTCGACGACCATGGCGACCGTCCCGACGCGCTACGTTGCGGGGGAAGCACGGACCCGATCGGCTGCGAAACTTGCGGCCTGGTCAGCCCCGGCGACCCGGCTCGCGGGCGATGCCCGCGCTGCGGCGGCCGGCTGCATCCGCGCCGGCGCAACAGCATCGAGCGAACCTGGGCCTTGGTGATCGCCGCCGCAATCCTCTACATCCCGGCCAATTACTATCCGGTGCTGACCGTGGTGCAGCTCGGCGCGGGCCAGCCGAGCACGATTTTGGGCGGGGTCGAGGAACTGGTGCAAACCCGCGAATACCCGCTGGCGGCGCTGGTCTTCTTCGCCAGCATCCTGGTGCCGGTGCTGAAGCTCTGCGGTCTCTCCTTTATGCTGATCGCCACCCAGACCGGGCGCGCCGGCTGGCTGCGCGACCGCACCCGGCTCTACCACATCGTGCGCTTTATCGGCCGCTGGTCGATGATCGATATCTTCATGGAGTCGCTGCTGGGCGCGCTCGTCACCTTCGGCGCGGTGATCACGATCCAGCCCGGGGTCGGCGCGCTCGCCTTCTGCGCCGTCGTAGTGCTGACCATGTTCGCCGCCGAAACCTTTGACCCCCGCCTGATGTGGGACGCCGCCGCCATGCGCCGCGCGACGCCCGACGGCGTGCTCGCGAACCCGCAGCGGCCGGCAAGATCGGGCGCTGCATGATCGGGCCCGGCCCGATCGAGCGGCGCTTCCGCGACATCCACAGCGTCTCCCAGCAAATCCAATCGCGCGACCCACACTACGAAACCGTCGGCGAGGTCCTGCCCGGCCACCCGCCAGAGGTGTTTTTGCAGTTCGCTCGACCGGGGTCTCGGAGCGCCGGCCGAGGCGGTCAGGGCGCCAGTTCTCCTGTTTTTTTGCAGGGAATCTACAGGCCGAAACCGCGCCTATCCCGCCAGACAGCGGCGCCCCGCTCTCGGGCTGTCCAAACGGCGGCATATTAAAGAGCGATTAGTCGATCCTAACGTCGCCACATCTGGCAAGGGGAAGACACCCGCTAGGGCGCGGTTCATGACCGGCCGCGCGGTCGGCGTAGGTCGGGTCGCCGATCGAGTCATGCCAGCGCTCCACCGGGATTTGCGTCGCCAGGATCGTGGAGGCACGCTGGTGGCGATCGTCGACGACCTCCATCAGGTCGCGGCGCTGCTCGGCGGTCAGCCGGGCCATGGCCCAGTCGTCGATTATCAGCAATTGGATCCTGGCGAACTGGGCGAGCAGCCGGGTGGCCTTGCCGTCGACGCGGGCGAGGGCGAGTTCGTCGAGCAGCCTGGTGAGCCGCTGATAGCGCACCGAGAACCCATCACGCGCCGCCTGGTTGCCGAGGGCGCAGGCGACAAAACTCTTGCCGGTGCCGGTCGGGCCCAGGATCAGAACGTTGTTGTGCTCGCGCAGCCAGCGGCCGCTGGCAAGGGTGTGGATCAGGCTTCGATCGAGCCCGCGCGGCGTGCGGTAGTCGATATCTTCGAAGCAGGCGGCCTGGCGCAGGCGGGCCTGACGCAAGCGTTGGGCGAGCGCCGCGTTGTCGCGTTCGACGGCCTCGCGATCGACCAGCATGGCCAGGCGCTCGTCGAAACTGAGGCGCTCGCAATCGGGCAGGCTTTGCTGCTCCTCGAGCGCCTTGGCCATGCCGGTCAGGCGCAAGCGGCGCAGCGTCTCGATCGTCGGATGGATCATGATCATTGCCTCCTGCAGGGATTGGTGTCGATCGGCGTGGCCGGCTCAGTTGTAGTAGGCCGGGCCCCGCAGATTGCCGTGTTCGCCCAAGCCGTCCTCGGCCTGGGCATCAAGGAAAGGCTGTCGCCGATCGGCCTTGAGCAGCCGCTCGACATAGCGCGAAGAAGCGACGCCGGCGGCCAGCGCGCGTTCACAGGCGAGTTCGAGCCGGGCCTTGCCGTAGGCAGCGGCCAGCCGCAGCACGCCGAGACAGGCGCGCACCCCTTGCTCGGGATGCTCGCGCGCGACGATCAGGCGGTCGACATAGGTGCCGATGGCGGGCCCAAGGGCGGCGGCCTCAGCGCGCAGCTTGTCGGGAGTACGCCTGGCCATCGCCTGGTGTGCCGGCGGCATGTGCTCGCTGGCGGTCGTGTGGTGCGCCTTGGCGGCGCTGCGCGGATGACTGGCGACCCGTTCGCCGTGGTGGAAGATCGCCACCGCGGTTGCGGTCAGGAAGACGTCGAGCCGTTGATGCACCAGCCGGTACGGCACGGAATAGAAGTGGCCGTCGACAGTGACGTGGTAGTCGATGTTGACGCGCGCCGCGAGCCACTGGCCGACGACAAAAGGCGTCGCCGGCAACGGTTTGAGCTTGTCGCGCTCGATCGCCTCGAACAGCGAGCGCCGGCTGCCCTCGCGCGGCGGCGCAAACGGTCGGTTGTTCCATTCCTCGATCTTCTCGGCGAGCGCGGCGTTGGCCTCGGCGAGCGAGAAGAACTGCCGGTGCCGCAGCGGCGCCAGCACCCACATCTCGACCAGTCTGACCGCATTTTCCGCGGTTGGTTTATCCCGGGGCCGCCTCACCCGTGCCGGGACAATGGCGACATTGTAATGCCGGCCGAGCGCATGGTAGCTGCGGTTCAGCACCGGGTCCCAGTAGTTGGCGTCGGTCACCCCGGTCTTGAGGTTGTCGGGGATCACCTTGCGCGGGCAGCCGCCGATATAGGCGAAGGCGCGGACATGAGCGCCGAGCCAGTCCTCATGACCCTGGGTCCAGCTCGCTTCGGCATAGGTCAGGTCGGAGCAGGGCAGGCAAGCGACGAAGACCTGCGCCTCGCGGACGACGCCCTTGTCGATGACGCTCAGCGTCATGCCGGCGTAATCGACTTCAAGGGCTTCGCCGGCGCGATGCTGGCGGCGCATCGTCGGCGGCCGAGAGCGTCGCTGCCAGGCGTGGAAATGCGCGCAGAACTGGGTGTAGCGGTAGCCTTCCGGATGCTGGCTCAGATATTCCAGCCACAGCAGCCGCAGCGTCACGCCGCGGCCGCGCAGCTCCTTCTCGACCGCCTCCCAATCCGGCACCGGACGATCCGGATGGCGCGTATCGGCGGCGGCGAACAGGCGACGATCGAGCTCCTCCTCGCTCAGCTCCGCCGCGATCTCCCAGCCCAGCCCCGCCGCCGCGGCGCGGTCGAGATATTCCTTCACGGTCGAACGCGCGACCCGCACGCTGCGCGACACCGCCGTATCGCTCAGCCCCAGCGCCTTGAGCCGAAGCACTTCCTTGATCCGCCGCATCGCCACCCTCGGTCTTGGCATCTCCCCGTCCCCCAAAAGGGGCGACGGTAGCCGCCATTACTTGCCGCTCAGCAGCGATGCCAAAGCCGGTCAGGGTGCCGAAAACGCCGAAATCAGGTGCCGGATTGGAGCGAAATCAGGTGCCGCTTTCCGCCGAAATCACCTGCCGCTTTCAACCGAAATCCGGTGCCGGTTTGCTCCGATTTTTGCAAGCCTCGACAAGGACGCCCTGCGATTGTCAGCCGAGGTGGACTTCGAGCTGTTCGACGGTCTGCCGGTACGTCTCCGGGGCAAACGCGGTGACCACCGCGACGGCGATCACCCCCATGACGGCGGTAATGGTCATCGTCGTGGCGATCCCGAACCGGGCCAGCAGCAGCGGGAACAGATAGGTCCAGATCACGCCGCCGAGCAGCCGGCCGCCGATCAATTCGACGGTCGATTGGCCAGTGGCCCGGATCGGCGTGGGATATTGTTCAGCATACCACATCTTGTAGGATGGCGCCGAGCCGGGCGCGCTGAACCACATCACGGCGCCCCACGCCACCATCGCCAGCGCCGTCGCCGAATGCCCAAAGCCATAGGCCGCCACCACGGCCACCGCCATGTAGATCAAATAGATCAGCTTGCGGCCGACGAATTCTCCGAGGATTCCGTTCAGCAGCTTTCCGGGGATCTGCGCCCCGGTGATAATCAAGGTGAGCATATAAGCGCTTGTCAGGACAATGTGGCGCTCGACGAATAAAGACGGAATATAATTGACGCCCAGATAGAAAATCGAGGAGGTTCCCACCGAACCGCAGATCATCGCCACCGTGCGCACCAGATAAGGACGGCGCCAGACGATGGCCAAGCTCTGCCAATTCGGGGTCGATCGCGTCGGCGCGATCGCCTGGGCGATTTCGCGATCGATCTGCGGCGGCGGTAACGGCCTGCCGAGGCTCCGCTCGGCCCGCCGCTCCATCGCGGCAAGAATTCGCTCCGCTTCCTCGTAGCGTCCCACCCGGCTCAGCCAGCGCGGCAACTCCGGAAGCCATCGCCGGATTACCCAGACATAAACGACCGGAACGCCCGCCGCGACTAGCAAAACCCGCCACGCCACACCCGGCGCAAATCGCGGTACGATCAGCAGCCCGAGCAACGGCGGCAACAGATAGCCCACGCCGAGCGCGGTATCGAGGACGCCGGCGAAGGCGCCGCGGCTGGTCCGCGACACGAATTCCGAGACGATCGAGAACGGCATGATGAAGGTCGCCGCCATGCCCAGCCCGGAAAGGCCGCGGATGATCAGCAGCACTACGAAATTCGGGCTGAATGCGGCCAGCACCGTGCCGCCGGCGAACCACAAGGTGCCGGCCATCAGCAGCGGCTTGCGGCCGTAACGATCGGCCAGATGGCCCGCGGGGATCATGCCGATGACGATCCCCAGCGCCGATGACGCGGCCAGGAGCCCGACCTCGGACGGGGTCAAGACCATCACCTTCCTGATGACCGGCAGGATCGTTCCCAAGGTGCCGATATCGAGCGCCTCGACGATCAGCGCGCCGGAAACCAGAAGTACGACCATCCAGCTCCAGCCGGTGTTCGGGATGCGATCCATGCGGGCCGCCACGGCGGCCGGATCAGTGCGTCCCACGGCAATTCCCCCTTCGAAAATCAGGCGTTCGCCGGGGTACGCTCGCGACACCTGCACGAGCGCCAACCCCGGTCATCGCTCTCTGACGGAAACTATTCGACGCGCGACGAACGGCAATTCACCCGGGCGGGATCGCTGATCCGGTCCCGACCGGGAGTACGCCGAGCTTGGACGAAGCGCTTACTCGGCCGCCGAGACGGTGTTGACTTCGCGGGTCAGCGGCGCCGCGGGAGCGGGAATGGCGTAGAGCCTGGCGCAGTTGTCCCACAGGATGTGGCGGCGCTGCGCGTCCGATAGCGGCAGGCTAAGGAATTGTTCGATCGCCTCCGGGAAGGCGCCGTCCGAATGCGGGTAGTCGCTCGACACGACAAAATATTCGGCGCCCATCTTGTTGACCACGTCGACCGCCGGCTCCTCGTCGACATCGAGCGCGATGTAGCACTGGCGCTTGAAGTATGCGCTCGGCATCATTGAGAGTTGGCGCTCGCAGCCGGGCCCGAACTTTTCCCACTGGTCGTCGAGCCGCCATAGCCACCAATAGAGCCAGCCGGCGGTGCCTTCGAGAAAGGCGCAGCGCAATTTCGGATGGCGTTCGAGCACGCCGCCGGTGGTCATGCTGGCGATCGCCCCCATCAACTCGACCGGGTTGCGGATCGCGTGCGCGATCGGATGAAAATTATCGTGCCCGACATAGCGCCGCCCGGCGTCGTCCTTGAGCGCGGTGTTGCCGGTCGGATGATAGCCGATCGGCACGCCGAGCCGTTCGAGTTCGTCCCATAGGGGCTCGCACGCGTCGTCGTGCAGATGCTGGCCGTTGACCGGGTTGGGGGTGCCGATGACCGCGACGGCGCCGAGTTCGTTGACCGCGCGGCGCGCCTCCTCGACCGCCAGGCCGACATCGTGCATCGCCAGTTGCGCGGCGAATTTGAGCCGCTGCGGGTCGGTCTTGCAGTAATCGGCGGCCCAGTTGTTGTAGGCCCGCGCCAGGGCCGCGGCGTAGTCCGGGGCCAGATCGTCGTGGCACAGGATCTGCCGGCCGCGGGTCCCGTACATGACCGCGACGTCGATCCCCTCGATATCCATCGCGGTCAGGGTCGAGGCCGGGTCGAAACCGCGCGCCCGGGCGACGTTGAAATGCGGATGGCGAGCGCGGCTTTTGCGCCGCAGCTCGCGGCTGGAGGCGGTGGCGCCCTGCGCATTGGCGTGGGCCGGGATCGCCAGCCCCTGCACCTCCATCCCCATGATCGCGTCGGCGTTGCCCTTGTCGTCCTTGCTGTCGCCGAGCTGGCGCTGCTGGCCGCCGAAAAACCGCGGCGCGTTCGCCCGGTGCGGCGCGTCGAGATAGCGCGCCCACAGATCGTCGGGCTCCATCATGTGCAGGTCGCTGTCGAGAATCAGATAACCGTAGCGCGCCATGCTGTTTTCTCCCTTGTTTCAAAGATCGGCCCGAATTAAGTCGCGATCGACAGGCCGGAGCTATCGACGACGACCGGCCGGCGCGGCCGGGATTTCGATGTTTAGGAGGCGCGCGGCGTTGCCGCCGAGGATGGCGCGGCGCTCGGGATCGTCGAGCCCTCTGGCAGTTTCGACGAAGCCCAACGGGTCGACCTCGCCCATGTCGGCCGGGTAGTCGGTGCCCATCAGCACATGGTCGGCGCCGTATTGGCGCACCAGGTATTCGAGCTGGTGGTGGGTGTAGACGATGGTGTCGAAATAAAGCCGCTTCAGATAGTCGGTCGGCATCCGGTGGATCTGTTCGCAGGCGTCGGGACGGGCCGAGGCGGCGTGGTCGATGCGGCCCGAATAGGCCGGCAGGAAGCCGCCGCCATGCGACAGGACGAGCTTCAGATTGGGGTGGTCGTCGAGCACCCCGCCAAAGATCAGGTGGTGTACCGCCACCGTCGTGTCGAGCGGGTTGCCGATGACGTTGACCAGGTAATGATCGCCAAAGCGCCGCGCCTCGGGAAACCCGGTCGGGTGCATGAAAACGAGGAGGCCCAGCTCCTCGATGCGGGCGAAGATCTTGCGGAAGCGCGGCGCCGACAGATCCTCGCCGCCGACATTGGTGGCGATCTCGATGCCACGGAAGCCGAGCGACTTGTGCAGCCGGTCGAGCTCGGCGACGGCGAGCTCCGGGGCCTGGAACGGCACCGTGCCGAGGGGCACGAAGCGGTCGGGGTGGCGGCCGGCGATGTCGGCGAGGTTGTCGTTGACGATGCGCGCGGTGGCGATGCCGAGGTCGGGGTCGGCGCCGTAATAGGTCTGGTTCGGCGACGGCGAGATCGCCTGGATGTCGATCCCCATCCGGTCCATGTCGGCCAGCCGCTGATCGACCGAGGTGAACTGGATGCGGGTGCGTTCGGCCTGCTGCCGGTTGACGTCGCGAGTGCGCTCATTGGCGTATTCCTCGCGCGGATGGCGGGTCGCCGCGCGGTTGCCGGCGACCATCTCGGCGGCCTTGGGGGTCAGCACGTGACAATGGATATCGACGGTGAACCATTTGCCGCGGGCGTGGGCCGGGCCGGGAAACCGCCCGGGGATCGGCATGCCGGGCGGCAGGCATTTGAACAGCATTCCAGGCTTCCTCCTCGCTGGTCGTCCTATTAGGCGTTGCCGCGGCCGTTATATCAATGCCGTCGCCGCCGCTCGCGGCCAGCCAGCCACACCTCCTGGATCATCGAAAACAGGAAGGCGGTGGTCAAACCGAACAGGATGATCCCGTTCAGCGCCTCCAGCGCGCCCATCAGCAGCCAGTGATCCTTTAGGTTGAGGGTGCTGCCGCCATAGGTGGTCATCGCCCCCAAGGAAAAGAGCACTGACGAGCGGAAATCCGGCAATGCGCCGAGCAGCCAGTAGGCGGCGGCCCACACCCCACCCTCGATCGCGTGCAGGATCGTGGCGAGCAACACCACGACCCCCATGACCGCCGCGAACAGCGCAGTGAAGTGGCGCCGCTCGACGATCCGGCTCACCGCGCGCACCACCCGCTCGTGCAGAAACCCGAGCCCGAATACGTGGATCACCACGGTCGCCACGATCAGCGGCACGCTCCAGGCCCAGTCGGCGCGCCAGCTGGCTGCCTCGCCGGCGGCGCTGATTGGGCTCATTTCCCGCCACCCCGTCGCGCTTGGTTACGGCAATGTCTCGTCGGCGGAGACGCCCCAGACCGCGCCGCGCTGCACCCAGCCGCTATAGCCGGCGGCTTCGACCCGGCACCACGGCCCTTGACACTGAACCAGCCGGGCGACGACCCCGGGCTCGGCGCGGGCGACGACCGGCGAGGCCGGGTCGGGGCGCCGATATAGCTGGCGCACCGCACCGTCGACGATGACCTCGCGCTTGTCGGTCAGCATCCGGTCGACAACCCAGCCCTTGGTGCCCTGCCAATCCTCAATTCGCCGCCAGTTTTCGAATTCCTCGATGATCTCGACCGGCAGGTCCTTGCGCTTGTAGACCCATTCGATCGGATAGTTTTCGCCCGGGCCGACCCGCAGATTGACGTCGCCCTCGCGCAGGCTGACGAATCGCGGCAGCTTGTCGGCGGTGGCGGTCTGTCCTTTCGCCCAGAATGGGGTCGCCAGCAGTGCTGCAGCCACCGCCGCCAGCAGGTGAGCGCGCGCGATCTGGGCCTTGGATCCCCTCGACATCCCCGGTTTCCTGTCGAACGCTGCGGCGCGCTGTTCCGGCTCGCCGCCGCGGGCACGATCCCATCGGTTCAGCACTGCCGGATGATGGAGCCTTTCGCCCGCCGCCTCAACCATTGTTGCTGATTGTCGCAGTCGGCCCGGCGATGATGTAAGATTGTATTAACGGACTCGTTCCCAATCGGGTCGAGCGCGAACGGGGAGCGGATGATGAAGAACCTACTGACCGTGGTCGGCGACGGCAACGCGGCGCCGGTTCTCGAAGCCGCAATGCTGACGGCGCGCAGGTTCGACAGCCATATCGTCGGGCTGCACAGCCTAACCACTGAATACGCCGTCGTGTTCGGCGGCGAGATGGGGTTTTCGATTTCGTCCGAGGTCGATCGCACCCTCGAGCGCGAGGGTCACGACCGGCGCGATCATGCCCGGCGGCTGTTTCGCGAATTCATGAACGCGCGCGGCGTGCCGATCGGCCCGCCGCCGCCGGGGCACAACGGCCCGAGCGCCTCTTGGCGCGAGGAGGACGGCCGGCAGAACGCCGTCGTCGGAATGGTCGGGCGGGTGTTCGATCTGATCCTGGTCGAGCAGCCGGAAAAGCTCGCCTCGATCGCCGAGGCGACGATCGAGGACGCGCTGTTCGAGAGCGGGCGCCCGGTGCTGATGGCGCCGCCGCGCGCGCCCTCGACCCTGGGCGAGGTTATCGCCATCGCCTGGAACGGCAGCACCGAGACGGCGTTGACCGTGGCCCTCGGCATGCCGTTTCTGAAGCAGGCGCGGCATGTGGTGATCGTCGCGGTCGGCGCGCAGCACATGCCCGAGCCGGGCCCGGAAGGCGAGGAGCTGGCCCGCACCCTCGAACGGCACGGGATCGATGTCAGCCTGCGCACCGCGATCGGCCGGCAGAAGCCGCAAGGCAAGTCGTTTCTGAAGGAGGCGCTCGCCGGCGGCGCCGATCTGTTGTTCAAGGGGGCCTATACCCAGAGCCGCATCCGCCAGATGATCTTTGGCGGCGCCACGCGGCACATCATCATGGAGGCGAGCCTGCCGGTGCTGATGGCGCGCTGACCGGGTGGGGCCGGCTCATGGTGGGATCTGCTGGATCTCGGTCAGGAATTGCTCGAACTTGCGGTACTGCTCGACCCTCGTCAGGCCGGCGCGCGCGCCGGGCCCGACCGGCGCAATCCCGGCCGGCCGCTCGGCGATCCACCGTTTGAGCTGCTGTGCGATCGCCGCCGGCTCGGTGGCGACCACGCCCGCCGCCCGCTCGCGGATCATCGCCGCCAGGTCGCCCGCTTCGTAGCCGAGCAGCAGGATCGGGCGCCTCGCTCCGAGATACTCGTAGAACTTGGCCGGGATGTTGCCGGCGTCTTTTGCATTGTTCCACTGCAGCAGCAGCAGCACATCGGCCGAGGTCTGCAAGGCCAGCGATTGCTTGTATGTCACCGCGTCGTGCATAAAAACCCGGTCGGCCACCCCGAGGCTGCTCGCCAGCGGTTCGATGTCGGCGCGCTGCGGCCCGTAGAAGTGGACCGCGACGCGCTCGCGCTCGGCCCCGAGCCGACCGATCGCCTGAAACAGCGGGCCGGGATCGCGATAACCCAGATAAATATTTCCGGTATAGAGGATGGACACGATGTCGCCGGGTGGCGGCCCCGGCGGAGCGGTCGGGAAATCCTCCTCGACATAGCCGTTGAGGATGCAGGCGGTCGGCTTGCGATATCGGCGGCGCAAGGTCTCGGCCCATTGGGGGGTGACCGAGACCAGTCCCGCAGCGCTGCCCAGGATGTTCCATTCGAGCAGGCGATCGACCAGGAGGCGCCAGGCCGGATCCTCGCAATAGGGGTTGTCGACCCACAGATCGCGCAATTCGGCGATCCACGGCGCGCCGCAGATCCGCGCGATCCGCGAGGCCACGATCAGGCCGGAATTTGGCGGTGCGCTGGCGACGACGATATCGGGCCGCCAGTCCCGCGCCAGTTCATAACCGCAGACTGTGGCGGCGCCTATCCAGCCGGCGCGGAAGTCGGGGATGAGCAGCATCGCGTAATAATGTCTGGCAAGTTCGGCGGACCATCCGGTCCGCGGCCCGGCTTGCGCCGCGGCCGGCGCCGGCGCACCGCCGCCGCGAGTGTCGAACAGCAAGCGTCGGACAAAGTCGCGCCAGCCGTCGAACAGCTGATCGACGGGCCATTCGGGCGCGTAGGCGACGCGCTCGGCCGGAATTTCCACGGCCAGCGAGCGGTCCCGCGGAACACCGGCGATGACCCGCACATCGTGACCGGCCTCGTGCAGGTATTTCGCAAATTTGCCGACCCGCACCGCGCCAATCACATTGACCGGCGGAAACGCATGGGAGACGAGCAGTACCTTGAACGGCAGTCGCGCTCGCATGGCGGGCGCCCGTCCAGGTTCCGCTTGCCCGATCGCCGCATCGCCGGGTAACCGCTGATCTTGCCCCGCATACGGCGTCTGCTCAGCAGTCATCGGGCAGCGCCGGAAGCAAGATTGTGCCGACGCTCATACTCTGCCGCGCGCCAACGGGCCAAGCGTGACGATGGGCCAGGTTTGCCGCAGGCCCACGGAAGGCAACCGGCCGCTGCTGAACCTCGTTGTCATTGGGCATAGCGTAGCACCGGAACGTGGCGGCGCCCGGCGTCACCGCGCTCGCCGCCGAACCAGACCGAGCCAAGCACATCGCGCGTATGTCGATCATAATTTGGCCCACTTCCAGCAAACCTTGCGTATTCCCGTCACAAGGCTTAGTGCTG
>CAWFER010000032.1:0-54867 GCA_963814805.1 uncultured Alphaproteobacteria bacterium
GAACGCAAGGACCATCTCGAATATCTGCAACACCGCTTCTCGCGCTTTGTGCGCCATCTGGTTGTTCTCCGGGGCGGGATGTCGGCCGCCGAACGCAGGGCGTCCGAGACGGCGTTGCGTGTGCCTGACGATGAAGAACGCCTCATCCTTGCTCCGAGCGCTACATCGGGGAAGGTTTCGACGATCCCAAACTCGACACGCTCTTCCTGACGATGCCCATTTCCTGGAAAGGCACGCTGGCTCAATACGTTGGCCGGTTGCACCGGCAACATCATGGAAAGACGGAGGTTCTCGTCGTCGACTACGTCGATGAAGCGGTGCCCATGCTGGCGCGCATGGCGGCGAAAAGACGAACGGGATATCGAGCGCTTGGGTATTCCCTTGAATAAGGCAACTCGTTCCGGCCCAAAATCGCCTGGGGATGCAGTTCCGGCTTCTGGCGAACAGCCTTTCATAGGGCTATGGCGTAAACGTAGTGATCATCGCTATCCGGCGTGGCCCGCCAGACTTAGTGTCCGCGATCGTGCGAGCGACCCGCGGCGCCATGAGAATGCGGTAGAATGGCGGCGCGGCTCGCGCCGGCTCGCACCTTCACGCCAATCTCGTTGTTGGCGCCGAACCGCGCGCGGCGGCTGGGCCGGGGGCGAGCGCGTCGAGCAGGGCCTGGATGTAGCCATAGCAATAGGCGAACGCCACGCCCGAGGGGTCGCGCCCGTCGATCCGCGGCACATGGTCGGGCATCAGCATGTATTGGTAGCCGACATCGCGATAGGCGGCGAGCGCGCGGGCCATGTCGATGTCGCCCTCGTCCGGAAACGCCTCGACGAAGTCGAGCCGGCGGCCCTTGATATTGCGGAAATGCACATTGAACAATTTGCCGCGCTCACCGAACCAGGCGATCGCGTCGAAGATCTCGCGGGCCGGGTCGTCGAGCATCTCGGCGACGGTGCCCTGGCAGAAATTGAGGCCGTGATAGGGGCTCTCGTGCATCAAGACAAAGCGCTTCAGCCCCTCGATGGCGCCGAGGACGCTGGTGACCCCGCGATAGCCGGGCGGCGTATAGGGATCCTGCGGGTGGCAGGCGAGGCGCACCCTCGACGCGGTCGCGACCGGGACGACCGCGGCGAGGAAATGCTCGATCCGCGCCCAGTTTTCGTCTTCCGAAACGAGGCCGGCCGCGGTCGGGGGCGCCTGCTGATCGGCAAGGCTCCAGCGGAAGGCGGCGTTGCGCGAGCCGCCGCGCCCAAGTTCGCGCGCGGTGCGCGGGATGCCGATCAGGGTCAGATTGTATTTGGCCGCCGGGATGCCGGCCGCAGCGAGGCGTTCGATCAGGGCGCAGATGCTGTCGATCTCGCGCTGGCGCTCGGGCTCCTTGCCCAACAGGATGTGCGGGCTCTGCTGCGCCTCGATCGGCGCCGACGACATCGGCAATTGCACCATGTCGAGCGTGAGCCCGAACGATTCGACCCGCTCGCGATGCCGGTTCAGGTCGTCGAGGCTCCAATGATGCGGGTTGCCGGGCGGATCGACGCAGACATGGGTGACCCCGAGCTGGGCCCACACCCGGTAGTCGCTGTCGTCACGCGGGCTGATCTGGGTCCCGACATGCATGACCACCCCCCATTCCCAGGCTCAAGCCCAGGCTTGCCCCGCTGCTCGACGCGGCCCCCGAGCTTGAAAATGCGGGATCACCTGCTCGCCAAAGAGCCGAATGGTGTTGAGCACCTCCCGGTGCTGCGCCGGCCCGATCGCGCACAGTAGAAACACTTCCTCGATCCCCAGGGCTTCGTACATTTCGAGAAAGCGGATGCACTCGGCCGGGGTGCCGACGCAGAACTTGGCGCCTTCTTCGCGCACCTCCTGTGGCGAGGCCTCGCCCGGATGCGGCCCGCTGGCCAGACGCTGGTCGCGCGCGTAATAGCCCTGGTAATCGGGCGGCACGGTGCTCGGGTCGTAGTCGCGCCACACCAGCCGGGCGCGCTCGCGCTGCTGCTCGAGATACCAGCCGACGAGTTCGGTGCCGCGCCGGGCGACGACCTGCGGGTCCTCATGACAGAAGCCCGCGGTCATCAGTGCGGCGCGCGGGGCCGGCCCCGCCCCGTTGCCCGAGGCGGGGGTGCCCGCGGCGGGCGGCGCCTCAAGCAGCGCCTCTCGATAGAGCGCCATCAGCTGCCCGACCCGGTCCGGGCCGCCCTCGCTGCCGAACAGCCCGCCCATTCCGAGGCCGCCGGTCATGCGCGCGGTCTCGTCGCTGCCGCAGGCCGACCACAGCGGCGGGTGCGGGCGCTGCACCGGCTTGGGCAGAACCTCTCGGCGCGGGATCTGGAAATACGTGCCGTCATACGAGACGACCTCTTGGGTCCAGATCCGCGGCAGCACCTCGGCAAATTCCTGCCACATGCCGCGGGTGTCGCGCAGATCCGACCCATACGGGGTGAGCTGATAGGGATAACCGGTGCGGCCGAGGCCGACATCGACCCGCCCGTGGCTGAGGATGTCGAGGGTCGCCATTCGCGCCGCCACGTGCAGCGGGTGATGGATCGGGGCCAGCACCACGCCGATGCCGAGGCGGATGCGGCTGGTGCGCTGGCTGACCGCGGCAAGGGTCAGGTCAGGCGCGCTGTTGTGCGACCACACCGGGCGGAAATGGTGCTCGGAAAACCACACGCTCTCAAAGCCCTGCTGCTCGGCATAGGGGATTTGCTCAAGGGCTTCGTGGATGCGCTCGCTTTCGCTCGACGCGGTCCAGGGCTTGGGAACTTGAATCTGGTAGAAGAGACCAATCCGCATCCGACTTCTCCCATTGGCCCAGTTCGTCGCGCCGAGCCTCGCAGCGACGCCAAGCGCGGGGGCAGTCGATCATAGGCGCCGCCTGCGCCGCTTGTCAGCGCCGCTGGCAGCGCGCGGGTTGACAGTGGCGCCGAGCGCACCGAACACTCGCGTCCGAAATCCGCACGAGGGGCGATCGGGTGGCACAGGGTGCGAGACTGGGCGTCGACATCGGCGGCACCTTTACCGATGTGGCGCTCGAGACGGGCGAGCGGCGGTGGAGCGCCAAGATCCTGACGACGCCGCAGGCGCCCGAGCGCGCCGTCATCGCCGCGATCCAACAGGTGTTGCGCGAAGCGGCGCTGTCCCCAGCCGACCTCGCGATCATCATCCACGGCACGACCCTGGCGACCAACGCGCTGATCGAGCGCAAGGGCGCCAAAACCGCGCTCGTCACCACCGAGGGCTTTCGCGACACGATCGAGATCCGGCACGAGAACCGCTTCGAGCAGTACGACGTCAACATCGACCTGCCGCCGCCGCTGGTGCCACGCCGGCTGCGCTTTCCGGTGCGCGAGCGCATCGACGCGCAGGGCCGGGTGCTGGCGCCGCTCGACGAGGAGGGCGTGTCCGCACTCGCCGGCCGGCTCCAGGCCGAGCGGATCGAGGCGGTCGCAGTCGGCTTTCTGCACAGCTTTACCAATCCGGCGCATGAACGTCGCGCCGGCGAGATCCTGGCCGCGCATCTGCCCGGCGTCCCGATCACCTTGTCGAGCGACGTCTCGCCCGAGATGCGCGAATACGAGCGCTTCTCGACCGCCTGCGCCAACGCCTATGTCCAGCCGCAGATCGGCCGATATCTCGCCAACCTCGAAACCCTGCTGCGCCGCGAGGGGTTCGCCTGCCCACTGTTCCTGATGCTGTCGGGCGGCGGCCTGACCGCGGTCGAGACCGCGATCCGCTTTCCGGTGCGGCTCGTCGAATCGGGGCCGGCCGGCGGCGCCATTTTCGCCGCCGAGATCGCCCGCCAATGCCGGCTCGACAAGGTCCTCTCCTATGACATGGGCGGCACCACCGCCAAGATCTGCCTGATCGACGATCTGAAGCCGCAGACCAGCCGCAGCTTCGAGGTCGCGCGCATCTACCGCTTCAAAAAGGGCAGCGGCCTGCCGCTGCGCATCCCGGTCATTGAGATGGTCGAGATCGGCGCCGGCGGCGGCTCGATCGCGCGGGTCGACCGGCTGAAGCGGATCACCGTCGGGCCGGACAGCGCCGGGGCCGATCCTGGGCCGGCCTGCTACGGCAGTGGCGGGACAGAGCCGACCGTGACCGACGCCGACCTCGTGCTCGGGCGGATCGATCCCGCGGGGTTTTCCGGCGGGCGGATGGCGCTCGACGGCGAGGCTGCGGCAGCGGCGCTGCGCCGCGAGGTGGCCGAGCCGTTGGCGCTTGCGGTCGAATTGGCCGCCCTCGGCGTCAGCGAGATCGTCGACGAAAACATGGCCAACGCCGCCCGCGTCCATGCAATCGAAAGCGGCAAGGACGCCCGCGGCCGTACCCTCGTCGCCTTTGGCGGGGCGGCCCCTCTGCATGCGGCGCGGCTCGCCGAAAAATTGGGCCTCGACCGGGTCCTGGTGCCGGCCAATGCCGGGGTCGGCTCGGCGGTGGGCTTTCTGCGCGCGCCGATCGCCTACGAGATCGTGCGCTCCGGATTGCAGCGCCTCGACGGGTTCGACCCGGCCGCCGCCAACGCGCTCCTCGCCGCGATGCGCGAGGAGGCCGAAGCGGTGATGCGCCGCGGCGCCCCCAAGGCGCCCTTGACCGAGACCCGGTCAGCCTTCATGCGCTACCGCGGCCAGGGCCACGAGATTGCCGTGCCGCTGCCGACCAAAGCCTACGCCGCGGCCGACGCCGCGAGCCTGCGCACCCTCTTCGAGGAGGCCTATCGCCGGCTCTACAGCCGCATCATCCCCGGGGTCGAAATCGAGCTCCTCAGCTGGGTATTGCTGCTTTCCGCGCCGCCGCCCGCCGCGCCCGCCGCCGCGCCGCCATCGCCCATCCGCTACACTCCCGAACCCGCCCGGCATCGCCCGGTCTTCGACCCCGACGCAGGCGAATTCGTCCCGGTCGCGATCCACGACCGCCAAAGCCTGCACCCCGGCGCCCGGATTTCCGGCCCGGCGATCATCGTCGAAGACCAAACCTCGACCGTCGTCACCCGCCTGTTCGACGCCAACATCGACCGCTTCGGCTACATCGAGCTGACCCGACGCGCCAGCTGACCGGCGCGACGCCGGCGGTTATTCTTGTTCTTCGAGAGTAAATTCTGCCTCTAAAAACGCCTGAAGCCGGGACTCAAGTCTTGGATCTTTGATCTCGCATTCCCAAACCGTGAAGATCGCCCACCCCATGTCGCGGAGCCGGTCGCGATCCTTGGCGTCACGAGCCCTGTTTCGACCGATTTTGGCGGTCCAGTAATCTCGGTTGTCCTTTGGAACTCGCGCTCCGCGTGCGCAATCGTGGCCATGCCAGAAGCAGCCGTGCATGAATACGATCTTGCGACGGCCGGGAAACGCCAAATCGGGCTTGCCGGGCAGGTTCGGCAGGTGCAGCCGGTAGCGATACCCGAGTTCGTGGAGCAGCCGGCGGATAATCATTTCGGGCTTGGTGTCTCTCGACTTAACCGCCCGCATGACGCGCGCGCGATCAACGCTCGTCTGTGTCGTCATTGCCATCTGCTTCTTCTTCGTCCGCCGCTTCGGACGGCACGATAGCCGCTCCACCGAGGGCCTCATAACGGCGCCCCGCCAGCCACTCTATGCGCTTCGCTTGGATTAACATTACGCGTCGAAGTCCTGGCTGGACCTGACGTTCAGAAATAACCTGCGCCAGTCGCGCAATTATAAGAGATCGGCGAGAAATTCTGACATCTGGGTGCGCTCGTATTTTATGCACTTCTGCCGAGACGATTTGAGCCTCACACACGGGCGGGACTTGAATCTGCATATTCGTGACCGGCGGGTTTTTCTCGTTCAGGATGGCGCCGAAAACGCTGTTCTGGACCGCTTTGTCGTATATCGTTCGTTCCAGTGCGTTGAGGTGAGCTTTAGCGTCTTTGAATTGCAATTTCTTTGGGCCGTTCTTAGTTACGTCCTGATATTCCGCAAGTGGCCAAACCTTGATGGCGAACACCTCAAAGGGATCGAGAACCGACATCGCAACCGCGTCGGTTCTCTGATTGGTCAGGTGCCGACGGATGCGCGTCCGCACCTTCTCGTTTGTTTGCCCAACGTAAATCGGCTCCCCGTCATAGTCGAAGAACGCATACACGCCCCAGCGGAAGTCGCCAATCTTCCTGGGGCCATCGGCTGGATGCGGATAAGGCACGTCAAGAAATGCTGTCAAATTGTTCCGGAGGTCATCGGTCTCGAACGGCGGTCTTGTCGTTTGATCGGGATTAGTGACCTTCTTCGCCAATACAATAGCCCCCCAAGGAAACGCGCTTAAGCATTACTCGCAAGATCTCTCGCCGACGCGCCTATCGGGCGGCTTCGAGCGTCGCGGTCGCTCCGATTACCGGCTCAATAAGATTGAGCGCGAGATGCCGAACCACCGGCACGCAGACTCCATCTCCTGCCACGTGATAGGCGTCGTTGTAGCGCTTCGGCAATTTATAGCCATCGTCAAGCCCCATTAGCCGAGCGGCCTCCCGGGGAGATAGAAGCCGCGAACGCACCTTTTCGCCCTCTACGACCAATATGGTCTGGCGGCTCGACCCGCCCGCCGGCGTTCTCAAGCAACCAGACACGTCATCGAAGCGCACCTCGGCGCGCTGGCGCTTAACGCCATTCTCGTCCGATCTGGTGCGCCGGTAGACGCCCCCGACGATCGTTCCGCCAGCCTTCTTCGCCGCTGCCACCTTCGCCCTGTTCGCCGGCGACATCATGTGGAGAATATGCTGCGTCTGCTCGGGGGTGTGCCAATCGACTGCTGTTGGCGTCTCTTCGATGAGATCTGCGAAAACAGTATTCCGCGCCCCTGGCGCGCGAATGTCCCACCATATCCATTTGTTGCGTGCTTCATCGCTCAGAGCGGCGTGAGCCGTTCTAAGAGCGGCCGGGTGCCACAGGGATTGCGGTCCGTCGGCGACCAATCCCTCGGGGATGTTCTCGCCGGAGCGCGCGGCAATGAGAAACACGCGAGGACGGGACTGGGGAACGAATAGGCGGGCGTCAACGACAACAGCGCCGAAACGGTACTCAGAATCCGATAAAGCCGCCGATATCGCGACGAAGTCCCTGCCTTCGTGAGAGGTCAGAGCGCCGCACACGTTTTCAAGGACGATGAGGCGTGGCGCGCGTCCCTCTCGACCCAATTCCTCCATGAGTTTCCAAAAGGGCCAGAATGTCCCTGATCGCGTCATCGCCGCTAAATCGGCGCGCCCAAGCCCACGATAATCGCCGGCAAGCGATAAATCCTGACAAGGGAAGGACGCCCAACAGAGGTCGGCGACGCCCGGCAGATCGTTCGCCTTCACCTTCGCGACATCGCCGCAGACAAGATGATCCGCACCCCAGTTGTCGCGGTAGGTCGCCGCTTTCATTTCATTGAAATCGTTTGCGAACGTGCAACGCCAGCCCACGCCCAGACCCGCGCGCGCCATGCCGCCGCCAGCAAAAAACTCATAAAACGTCGGCATTGGGTCTCCCCCAGACCCGATTTGTCACCCATGGGCAATTTGCATGAATAAGTCCGGATGGTCTAGTTAATGCCCGCGCCGCGAAGCGCGACAAAGCGATCATGTTGTCCAACATCAAAGATGTTGCATCGTTCCGGCGCAGCCTCGACATCTCTGTGCTCCGAGGATGAAGGCGCCCCGCAGGCCTTGCTCGAGGCGATGGCCTGCGCCCTTCCTATCATCGCACCCGGACCAGGGGAATTCCCCATGTGTTGGACGAGGATGGGTTCGAGCTTGCGGGACGCGCCTGGCGCCGCCGCTGCGCCCCGATCGGTTGGCGAGCGAAATCGGTCGGCTCGCCGGCGATGGTGAACTGCGAACTCGTTTGGGACAATTAGCCTTGCGGCGGATCCAGGCATTCTCGTTCGATCGTGAATGGGCTCAATGTGCCGGATTCTACGCTGCCGCAGACTGATCCGGTCCGCCACGATGCGTTAAGACCCGGCGGTCGACCGGTAGCGCCGTCGGCTCGGGAGGTGCTTTAGCACGCGAGCTTCACGCTCGCAGTGGCGGTTGGGACAATTCAGGGCGAAGGCATCTCGCGCGGCCCGTCGGTGCTCGTCGGCAAGTAAAATGTCGCGCAACCGTCGTTCGTGCAAATTTCCCAATTCGAACGCAGCGTAGCACAGCTGGAGACCTCCAAGAACCTCGTAATTTTTGGCGGGTTCGTGATTCGATGGGCAAGGTCGACGCCGGGGGGGCGATCGGATCAGCACCTAAAAGTAATTATCTCGCAGGAAAGGCGCCTGCGGGCGAGACCCTATCATCCAGACCCTATCATAAGGAGGCGGCCGGAGCGTCGCCCACGGCGGAGGGGTCGAATTACCGTCAGGCTTTCTGGAGAATGCGCTCGATCGCGCCGACGCCAACCCCATAGACCTCGGTAATTTGGGGAGCCGTCATTCCGTACTTCATCCAGGCTCGGATGCGAGCAAATTGGGAGATCGGGATCTCGGTCATCGTCCGCTGCCTGCAGTCAACTGGAGCGTCGAATCCCTCGAGACGGACCGGCGCCACGGACGAGGCTGCCAGCACGGGCGGCTTGCGTGCCGAGTGATCTGTCGGCGGCGGCGGGTCCGAAACCGATTGCGCGGTGATTTGCCGTTTCGGGGCGAACAGCGCCTCGGCCGCTTTGCGCGCGCTTGTCAGCCGCTCGGAAGCGGGAGCTGAAGGTCGAGAACCTGCGCCGATAACCCGCTACCGCCGATAACCCGCTACCAGGTACCCGACAATCTACAAAAGCTGAGTTTGTCGGAATTTCAATATGTTATAGCTGAACTTTCCTCGTATCACCCTGAAAATACACGCTTTCCTTAACATCACTTTTGGCATGCACGTTTCGACAAGGCCAACAGGGCCGATCGCCTCCCTGCTCCGGCTTGATCTGGCTAGTAACAACGTCTTCACATGAGGGCAGTTGGTTCAATCGGAATTCTGCTGCTGACGCCCATTTCGCCGTAATGAATAACAGTCGCTTGCCTGGCTACGGCGTCGCGGTCAAGGGCCGAAGCCGGCTTGCCGGGCCGCCGTAGCGCAGCCCTTGAGGGCGATGCCGCGGCCAAGCATCATCGCCAGGCCGTGCAGCGACGACGCCTCGCATGTGACCACGGTCCGTCGAAGTCCAGTTCTATTCAACTGCCCGGCGCCTCTTGCGCGCTCACTCTACGACGTCCACGATGACGGACCGTCGGGATCGCGCCGTCGTTGCTTGCTGGCGGCAGAGGAGTTCGTCGCCATGGAATTCGGCATGTTTCATCAGTTTCCCTCCCTTCCGGGACGCACCGACGCCGACAGCTTCGCCGAGGCGTTCCAGCAGATCGATGCGGCCGAGGAGCTGGGCCTCGACGTGATGTGGCTGGCCGAGCTTCATTTCGACCCGCAGCGCTCGGTATTGTCGGCGCCGCTCAGCATCGCCAGCGCGATCGCCGCGCGAACCCGGCGGATTAAGATCGGCATCGCGGTGCAGGTATTGCCGTTGTGCCACCCGCTTCGCCTGGCCGAGGAAGCCGCCACGGTCGACCAGATCAGCCGCGGCCGCCTGATCTTCGGCGTCGGCCGCAGCGGGTTGCCGCGCACCTATGAAGACTATGGCGTGTCCTATGCGGAAAGCCGCGACCGTTTCGCCGAAGTGCTCGACATTGTCGAGCAGGCCTGGTCGCAGCCCGCGGTCAGCTACGAGGGGCGCTATTACAGCTTCAAGAATGTCGCGGTTACGCCGAAACCGTTTCAGGAGCCGCTGCCGCCGATCCGCATCGCTGCGGCCAGCCCCGACACCTATCCCGCGGTCGGCGAGCGCGGATTGGCGATCTTCATCAACGCCCGCCATGGCTCGTTTTCCGAATTCGAATCTCCGATCCGGGAATACCGCGCAGCCTATGCCGCCGCTGGCCATCCGGGGAGGGGGCGAGTGTATCTGCGGCTGCCGGTTTATCTCGCCGAGACCGAGAACCGGGCACGCGAGGAGCCGAGGGAAAGCCTGATGCATTTCTATCGCGAACAGACCGAACGGCTCAGGGACTCGATGTCCCGCGGCGGCACCCGGGCGATCGAAGGGCGGGCGGAGCGCCTTGAACGCCTGGAACAGCTGACCTATGACGAGGCCTTGCAGGGGCAGGTGCTGATCGGCACGCCGGAGGCGGTTGGCGATAGTCTGCGCGCGTTGCAGCAGGAGCTCGGCATTGACGGCATTCTGGCCGAGCTGAATTGCGGCGGCCTGATCCCGCACTCGCGGGTCATGAACGCGCTTCGACTGCTGTGCCGGGAGGTGATGCCGCGGTTCCGTTAGCCGCCGCGTTGCGAGCAAGGCCGAACAGGTAATCGACCCGGTCGGTCTCGCACCACGCCATCAGGTCTTCCCGGCAGAAGCCAGAATCGGCCCGCAGCAGATGCGGAGCCTCGGCCAGCGTTGACGGATCAGGGGTCGCGATCCGGGCGATCTCCTCGACCCGATCCCGCCGCACTGTCGATGTTCGAGGGTCGGAGCTCGGACGCCAGCAGATGCCGGCTGCAGAACACATTGAGCGGCAGATAGCAGTAGCAATTGATGTAGAGACAAGGGGACTGTCGATGTTCGGTCTCGTGCTTCTGCTTGGCGTCGGGCTCTCCTGGTTCTCCAGCGTTCATCCTGCCGAGCTGCCGGTGCGCTCTCAAAATTTTTCCGCCTCCCGGGGGAGCCGTGGGAATTCTCCTGGGCCGAATATCTGGGGCCGATGCTGGCGCTGATCTGGCATGCCCGCGGAGTTCTCCGCATGACGCCGGAAGCTCGACCGGCGCTCTGGCGTAAGGCTTGCACGGGCTTGGCGTGGTCTCGATTTACGTGGTGACGCAGACGAGTTTAACCTATCTGGCGCTCCATCTATTCATGGCTACCCAAGTGCAGCAATTCGTGCTGCACGACATCGTCCCGTTCTTGGTCGCCCTGTCCTGGCCCGGCGTTGCACTGAAGGAAGGCGGGCCGCGGTCTTGTCTTCGCCTTTTGCAGAAAAGACCCGTTTCGGCGCTCCTCCGCATTTTCAAGAAACCCTTGTTGCGTCCTTGCTGTGGCGATTTTTAATTTGAGAAAGTGATCAGGAGCAGCTGGCTACCCAATTTGTTGCGTGTGGATCGGCGTGGACCTTTTGCATGCCGACCCGGGGTCCCGATTGCGCGCCGTTTGAAACCCGCGAAACAGAAGGCTCAAATCAACCCGGACTCTCGTTCCGACTGGATGAAAAACGGGGGTCACGTCACGATGGGCCGGTTCAATCCCGAACTATCAATATCTCGTCCCGTCTGGACCTCGCGGCACGTTTCCTAAGGCCGCCTTCTCGCGGCACCTTTCCTAAGGCCGCCTTGAGGTCTCAAAATGCCTCATCGCGGCTTGCACCCTTTGCATGGGAAGCACCCCGATGCTGATGCCTTGCAGGCGCCGAGATATCGGGCTTGGTCATCCCGCCTGCGCTGCTTAGGATCGGCCGGCGGCGTAACCATGCCATCCAGTTTGAACGCCGTGTCGTGGCGGTTGCGGAGCGCATGGCGAACCGTACGTGGCGTCACCGGGCGAAAACCCCGGAGCAGCGCCAGGGAGGCTTTCAGGGAGGAGTTCGATGGCGAGTGTGCTCTACGTGGGGCTGCAGGACGCGGACAAGATCGCGGTCTTCTCGATTGACGATTCCGGCAAGCTCAGCAAAGAAGGCGAGGTGTCGGCAGTGGGTGGGCCGTCCGTTATGGCGGTGAGCCCCGACCGTCAGATGCTTTATGTCGGCCAGCGCGCCGGCCCAGCAATCATCGCCTTTGCAATCGCCCCGAAAACCGGCGAACTCCGGGCCGCCGGAGCGGCCACCCAGAGGCACGCCCCGACCTTTCTCGCGCCCGACCGCACCGGCCGGTTCCTGCTGGTCGCGTACTATCAGGGCGGCGGTGCGGCGGTGTTCCGCCTCGCCGGCGATGGCACGTTGGGGGCGCCGTCGCAGGAATGGCTCGCGACCGCGATTGGGGCGCACGCAATCGCCACCGATCGCTCGAACCGCTTTGCCTATGTGCCGCACATCGCCCGCATCCAGGACAATGTCCTTGAACCACCGAAGAACATCGCCGGCCCCAACACGATCATGCAATTCCGGTTCGACGCCGAAAGCGGTAGCCTCAGCGCCAATTCGCCGGCGCAAGTTGCGCAGGGGGACCTTGTCGGACCGCGCCATTACTGCTTCCACCCCACCCTCGACCTCGTTTATTTCTCGAACGAGCAGGGCTGCAGCGTCACGCTGTATCAGATCAATTCGAGCGATGGGACATTGGCGCCGTTGCAAACGATCTCCACGCTGCCAGCCGGGTTCGACGCGCGCAACACGTGCTCGCAGATCCACCTAACCCCGTCCGGCCGGTTCCTCTATGTCGGCAATCGCGGCCATAACAGCATCGCCGGGTTCAGGGTCGCCCCAGGCGCCGGGCTTCTGATGCCTGCTGGCCATGTGGCGACCGAGCCGGTGCCAAGCGCATTCTGCCTCGATCCCGAGGGTAAATTCCTCTTCGCCGCGGGCACTGCGTCAGGTCGGCTCGCATCCTACGGCATCGATGCCGAGAACGGCGCATTGACCCCGCTCGCCATAGACGATCTTGGACCGCGCCCTGCCGCGGTCGCGGCAGTCCGCATCGACAATTGAGAGGCGCTAGCGAGCTATACCGATGAACGCCTTGAGCGCAATTGATCTGGACGAAGACCGGTTTGCCATCGGGTAGCCTGTGCCGCGAGCGGAAGGCCCGGTCCTGCCGGCAGGGTGCGCTGTTAGCGCCGCTGTAATTCTGACCCGGGTCGCCGACTGGAATCTGACCCACCGTCTAGGTTTGGCCTCCTCGATCTGGAGGGGGTCGGATGGTGGGATCGGAGGCGACATTGGAGATCCGGGTGTTGCATCGCCATGGCAAGAGCATTCGTGAGATCGCGCGCGAGATGGGGGTCTCGCGCAACACGGTTCGGCGCTATCTGCGGGACGAGGATGCGGCGCGCTACAAGCCGCGGCCGGCCCGGCCGAGGAAGCTCGACCCGTTCAAGGGCTATATCGTCGAACGGCTGCGCGCGGCGGCGCCGGAACGGATACCTGGCAGCGTGCTGCTGACCGAGCTGCGCGAGCACGGCTACGCTGGCGGCTACACGATGCTGAAGCTGTTGCTCGCCTCGCTGAAGCCGAAGGAAGCGGTCGAGCCGGCGATCCGCTTTGAGACCGAGCCCGGCCAGCAGATGCAGGTGGACTGGGCGGTTATCCGACGCGGCGATAACCGGCTTTCGGTATTCGTCGCGACGCTCGGCTGGAGCCGGGCGACTTACGTCGAGTTCGTTGCCGATGAGCGGGTCGAGACGCTGATCGAGGCGCACGAGAATGCGTTTCTGGCGTTCGCCGGCACGCCGCGCGAGGTGCTGTACGACAACATGCGCACCGTGGTGCTGGAGCGGCACGGCTATGGTCGCGGTCGACACCGCTTTCATCCCGGCTTTCTCGACTTCGCCCGCCATTGCGGCTTCCGGCTGCGGCTGTGTGCGCCATATCGGGCGCAGACCAAGGGCAAGGTCGAGCGGTTCATCCGTTACCTGCGGCACAGCTTCTATGTGCCGCTTGCCAGCCGCCTCGCCCAGGAAGGGCTGATCGTCGATCGGGAGACCGCAAACTTGGCGGCCAGGCGCTGGCTGCGCGAGGTGGCGAACGCTCGGGTGCACGGCACCACTGGCGACATTCCGGCCGAGCGGCTGGCGATCGAGCAAACGCAGTTGCAGCCGGTGCCGACACCTTACGGCGGCCGCAGCGTGCGCTCGATGCAAAGCCCGAAGCCGGTGCCGATCATCGGCCTGCAGCACCCATTGTCGATTTACGACGCCTTTGCCGGCGGTGGCCGATGAGCGATTTGCAGCATCAGCGGATCGCGGATTTGTGCCAGGAACTGCGGTTGAGCGCGCTTCCCGATCAGTATTCCGGCATCGCCCAGAGTGCCGCCGCGAAGCAGGCTTCCTTCTCCGACTTTCTGGAGGACACCTTGCGGGCCGAGCGTGACGCACGCCGGGCGCGGGCCCGCGAGATGTTCGCACGTGTTGCCGGCTTCCCGGCAGTCAAGACGCTCGACGGCTTCGACTTTGGCTTCGCGACAGGCGTGCCGCGGCCGCAAATCCACGAGCTCGCCGGCCTGGCCTTTATCGAACGAGCCGAGAATATCGTCTTTCTCGGCCCCAGCGGCGTCGGCAAGACGCATCTGGCGATTGCCCTCGGCTACCTGGCAACCCAGCACGGCCACAAGGTACGCTTCACCTCGGCGGCCGATCTGGTGATGACACTCGAGACGGCGCAGCGCCAGGGCCGCTGGAAAGAGGCGATGCACCGCGCGGTCAGCCTCTACAAGCTCTTGATCATCGACGAGATCGGCTACCTGCCGCTCGGGCGCGAGCAGGCCAACTTGTTCTTCCAGGTCGTCGCCAAGCGCTATGAGAAGGGCGCGATGATCCTGACGTCGAACCTGACCTTCGGGTCGTGGGACCAGGCCTTCGCCGGCGACCCGGTGCTGACCGCGGCGATGCTCGACCGGCTGCTGCACCACTCGACCGTCGTCAGCATCCAGGGCGAGAGCTATCGCCTCAAGGACAAGCGCCGCGCCGGATTGCTGAAAGCGCCGACGCCGGCGCAGCCCGCAGCGGCACCGGCAGAGTGAAAAGCTTGCCCAGGTGGGCCCACAGGGACCTCCCGCGCTGCGCTCCGCCGGACTCGTGGCGGTCGCTGCGCTCCGCGCGGGTCCCTCCTATGGACTACCTGGACAAGCCCCGAAACGACGCGGGTGGGTCAAGATTCAATCGGCGACATCGAGCAAAGTGGGTCAGGTTTCAACCGGCGTTGACACCGACAAGCAGTGAACAGAGGATGGGTTTCGTGAAGCCCCGGCGGCCGACCCCGACGCGGTCCGCGACTGGTTTCGAGTTCGAGACCATCGTCGACCTGCCGGCGCCGGCCGCGAGTTTCGCCGAGGCCGCCGCCGGAGCCGCCGATTAGCGGTGCGCCGCCAGGCGGACAACACGCGCCGCATCTACCTCGCCGCCGTCGCTCGCTTCACCCGGTGGTGCGCCGTGCACTGGCAGACCGCCTGCCGGCGTCGCCGCAGACCGTTGCCGCCTTTCTCTCGGCCCAGGCAGGGAAAGGACCACGCCGACGTCTTTGCACGACCAGCCATCCGGTAATGTCGCCCAGTCGGCGTACCCGATATTTGAACTTGCCCGCTTCGACAATCATTGCAGCCCCTCACTCCGGAAGATTGTTCGGTCGCCTCCTCCTCCCTATGCTGTCGCGTGACGCGGGGGAAAATCAACACCGGCCAAGGAGGCGCCGATGCCATACGGAGGAAACAACTGGCTGGATCTGACCCGGGAGCCGACACTAGAGCCGGAGATTCCGATCTGCGATCCGCACCATCATTTCTGGGATTTCCGTTCCGAGCGCATTCCCTACCAGCGCTATCTGCTGCCCGAGCTGGCCGCCGATGTGAACTGCGGCCACAACGTGCGCTCCACGGTCTTTATTGAGGCGAGATCGATGTACCGCCCCGACGGGCCGGTCGAGCTGCGCCCGGTCGGCGAGATCGAGTTCGTGCAGGGCCTGGCAGCAGCCGGCGCCACCGGGCTCTACGGCCCGTGCCGGGCGGCAGCGGCGATCGTTGGCCATGCCGATCTGAAGCTCGCAGACCGGGTGGCGCCCGTGCTGGACGCGCTGCAGGCCGCCAGCCCCAATCGGTTTCGCGGCATCCGCCATACGGTGACATGGGACCTGCATCCCGAGGTCGAGAACCGGGAACGGGAAGGGGTGCTGGCCAGTCCCGAATATCGCGCCGGCGCGCGGGTTCTGGCGCGCATGGGCCTCTCTTTGGATACCGGGGTGTGCTTTCCGCAACTGCCAGAGCTCGCCGACTTTGCCAGAGCGGTCCCCGACCTGACCATCATCCTGAATCATCTCGGCGGCTTGCAGCGGGCCGGTCCTTACGCCAATCGCGACGACGAGGTCTTGCCAGCCTGGCGGCGCGGGCTCGCGCTCGTAGCCGAGTGCCGTAATGTCAACCTCAAGCTCGGCGGCATTGGGATGCCGAGGCTCGGGTTCGACTGGCATGCTCGCGTCAAGCCGATCGGCTCAGAAGAATTGGCGGCGTCGATGACTCCGATTATGACCTATTGCATCGACCAGTTCGGTCCCGACCGCTGCATGTTCGAGAGCAACTTCCCGGTCGATAAAGTGTCGTTCTCGCACCACGTTTTCTTCAATGCCTGTAAGCGCATGTCGCAGAACTGGTCGGCCGCCGAGCGGGCCGCCCTGCTCCACGATACCGCGGCCCGTGCTTACCGGATCGGCAACTCGTAGTCGCGCTCGCGATCCCGCCGGCGTCATTAGGCGAGCCTCGGCTCAATCTGCCAATGCTGTCGGGCGTGTGCGCCGGAGCATGGGGCCTCTCTATGCCTCGTCAAGTCGCGGCGGGCCGCTGTCGCCATAGGCTCCCAGTTCCGACAACAAGCTCGCCAGGCTATAGGACGGCTTGTAGCCTAGCCAGCGAACTGTCTCGGAAATATCGAGCCTGGTCGGCTTCAAGGCCGGATCGAGCCCGTGAGAAAGCGCCAGATCGTAATATTCGGGATAGTATTTTTTGAAGGTCGAGCCTGGCCCCTGGGTATCCCAATCAGCGAGATCGGCATCCGTGTATTGATAGGCGCTGTCGAGTGTCAGGACGAGCTGCTGTTCAATGCGCTGCCGCGAAAGCAGGTCCAGACTCAAAATAACCGCCGTGGCAACATCATCGATGTGCACCGCTCCTTTCCAGAACCACCGGGCCCATTCCCTATAGCTGGCATACACCTCTCGATTCCAATACGGAATAAAGCCTCGCGGGCGAAGGGTTATCACATTCATATTGCGGTGTTTTCGGTAATGCTCGGCAATTAATTCGGCCAGAATCTTGCTGCTCCCGTATCGTGAATCCGGCCGGTAAACACTGGTCGTGGAAATGTAGACGATCTTGTCGATGCCAAGCGAAGCGGCGGCCTCGAAGACCTCGAAGGTGCCGCGGACATTCAGATCAAAGAAATCGTAAGCATTTTTCTCGCCGCGATCCTCGTGGATTCCATGCCACGCGGCGATATGAACAATGCAATCGCAACCACGAAATGTTTCCGCCAGCTTCGGCCGGTCGAGAATAGATCCCTGGGTAAACACCGCTCCCGGTTTCAGATCCCGTGGCGCCCGAACATCCAGAATGACGGGCGTATCACCCCTGTCGAGCAACCTGGGGACGAGGGTCTGGCCGAGATCTCCCGACCCGCCTGTCAGAAGCGCCTTCATCGCCATCTCCGCCATTTGGCTCTTGCCGCCCGGCAATACCCATGCACGCTGGAGCGCTCTGCCGGCATAGAACAGGAGAACCTTGCGCACCGCACCCTGACCGAACGAAGAGGAACGGACTGGCCCGCCGCCGCCCGCCCCGCAATCTACAAATTACGCACAATCCCGGAGACTTCCGTGGTTTGCTCATCAGCGGCTGGCCATTTGTAATTACATTTCCGCTCAACGGATGCGCATTCGAATCGCTGCTCAGTAATATACCGACCGCCCGGCCCCGCCGCTCGCCGCGACCAGCTCGCCGGAGACCGCCCATGCTTTTTCCGACGCCAGGAAGACCGCGACGAACGCGACCTCCGCAGCGTCCACCATGCGGCAGATGGCGTTGCCGCGCGGCGAGTCCGGAGCAAAGTCCCGGCGCTCCGCCTCTTCCGGGGATACGCCCAGCTGGGCGGCGCGGGCCGCGAGCAGGCTCGGCGTGCGCTCGGTGCGGGTCGTGCCGGGATGGATGCAATTGACCGTGATCCGATGACGGCCGAGTTGGACTGCCAGCGTCTTTGTCATGTGCACCAGGCCGGCATTGCGGGCGCCGCCGCTGAGATTGCCGGCGTTGCGGGCGTTGCCGCCGCTGATGTTGATGATGCGGCCCCACCCCGCCGTCTTCATGAACGGGATAACAGCGCGGGAGCAACGCAGCGCTCCCACATACTTCACGTTGAAATCCTGCAGCAAATCCTCGTCGACGACGGTTTCGATCGGGCCGGTCGCGGTGGTCGAGCCCCCAGGCGCGGACCCGCTGTTGACCAGGATGTGCAGGCCGCCCAGCTGCTGTGCCGCCTCGGCGACCATGCGGTCCACCTGCTCCTTGCTGGTGACATCGGCGGCGAGCGGAACGATGCGCCGGTTGGTCTCGGCCGCCAGCTCCCGCGCCGTCGCCTCCAGATCCGCCTGGTTCCGGGCCACGATCGCCACATCGGCCCCTTCGCGAGCCAATTCCCGCGCAATGGCTTTGCCAATGCCCCGACTGCCGCCGGTCACGATCGCATGTTTGCCGTGCAATCCGAGGTCCATGGCGCTTTTCCCCCTTGGCGGCGTGAGCGTGATTTCATTGCTTCACGGCTCATTGTTCTCTCTGAGGGGACCTGGCGCAAGGGTTGCCAGACGCAGGGCGATATATGGAACCTGCCCGCATGCCTCCGGCAGAGCCGCCGTCCCTCGAGCGATACAGGGGGCGCACCCCATCCCAAAGCCGCCATCCCTTGCGGGCCTTTTCGTGCCGCGGCTAAGCACGGGCGCCAGGCTGATGAGGGTCCTTTCGCTCCCTCCTCGGACGGGAGCGCCGTGAATGCTGGTGTTCGGCTTCCATGGGCTAGCTTGGGCCGTGCGGCCGCACAGTGATGACGCTCGAAGCGTCACGACCGTGGACCGGCTGCTTCGATCTCCTCGCGGAGCAACTCTAGCCTCAGCCACCGCTCCTCGGCTGCGGCCAGTTCTTCGCGCGCGACGGCGAGGGCCTGCGTTGCAGCGCGGAACTGCGCCGCGTCGCGTGCATACAAATCCGGGTCGGCCAGGGCCGCATTCAGCCGCGCAATCTGCGTTTGCAACGACGCGATCTGGTCCGGCAGGGTTTCCAGCGCCCGTTGATCATTGAAGTTCATCCGGGGCAAACGGCGAGCCGTCGACCGTTTACGTTGGATGTCCGGTGCGGATGGCTTGACGGCCCGAGCTGTGGCCGATAGCGGGTCGCGCCCTGCCGCTGCTCGCTGCGCCAGCATGTCGGTGTAGCCGCCGGCGTACTCGATCCAGCGGCCGTTGCCTTCGCTGGCGATGACCGATGTCACGACGCGATCGAGGAAGTCGCGATCGTGGCTGACCAGCAGCACCGTGCCGGCGTACTCGGCCAGTTTCTCCTGCAACAGGTCGAGGGTTTCGAGATCGAGGTCGTTGGTCGGCTCGTCGAGCACCAGCAGGTTCGACGGTCGAGCGAAGGCGCGTGCCAGTGTGAGCCTGGCCCGCTCGCCGCCGGACAGCACGCCGACCGGAGTGCGGGCTTGCTCGGGGCGGAACAGGAAGTCCTTCATGTAGCCGATCACATGCCGGCTTTGGCCGCCTACCGTTACCGTGTCGCCGCTCCCGTCGGTCAGTGCGTCGGCCAAGGTCTGTTGCGGGTCCAGGCTCTCCCGCCGCTGGTCGAGCACGACTTTCGCTAGGTTGGTGCCGAGCCGGACTACGCCGACATCAGGGGCGAGTACGCCAGTCAGCAGGTTGAGCAAGGTCGTTTTGCCGGCGCCGTTCGGGCCGACAATGCCGACCCGGTCGCCTCGCATGATCCGCACCGAGAATTTCCGCACGATCGGGTGATCGCCATAAGCTTTGGAGATGCCCTCCGCGGTCGCGACGAGGCGGCCGGACAAATCGGCCTGTGCCGCTTCGAGCCGGGCGTCCCCCGTCGCGGCGCGGTGCTCTCGACGTCGGCGGCGCAGCGCATGCAACTCGGCGAGCCGCCGCTGGTTGCGCGTGCGGCGCGCAGTCACGCCGTAGCGCAGCCAGTCCTCCTCCATCGCGATCTTGCGGCCGAGCTTGTGCTGTTCGCTGGTTTCCTGTTCGAGTATCGCATCGCGCCACGCCTCGAATGTGGCAAAACCCTCGTGCAGCGTGCGGGTAATGCCGCGGTCGAGCCATACCGTGCTTCGCGAGAACCGTTCGAGCAGCCGGCGGTCATGGCTGATCAGCACGATGCCGGAACGCATCCCGGCCAGCTCCCGCTCCAGCCACTCGATACCGGGCAGGTCGAGATGATTGGTCGGCTCGTCGAGCAGCAGGACGTCGGGCGAGGGCGCCATTGCACGCGCCAGCGCGGCGCGGCGGGCCTCGCCGCCGGACAAGGATGCGGGGTCCTCGTCGCCTGAGAGGCCGAGTTCCTTGAGCAAATACAGCGCCCGGTGGCGACCGTCCGTCGCCGTGGCGTCAAACTCCGCCTCGACATAATCGAGCACGGCGCCGAAGCCGTGCAAATCGGGTTCCTGCGACAGGTATTGAATGGTTGCGCCAGGCTGGGCGAAGCGTTCTCCGGCATCGGGATGTACCAGTCCGGCGGCGATGCGGAGCAAAGTTGATTTTCCGGAACCGTTACGGCCGACCAGGCAGATCCTGTCGCCAGCCGCCACGGTCAGAGCCGCGCCGGATAGCAACGGCACAACCCCAAAGGTCAGGCTGATGTCTTGCAGCGCGAGCAATGGGAGCGGCATGTCGCAGTCTCTCGCGCTATGTCTTGCGCCAAACGGTCGCGAGCCAGGGTTGTCTGTTCTCGCGGTAGGCCAGGCGGGCGATAGTAATGGTCCAGCTCGACGAAACCGGCCGAAGTCACGTAATCGCACCAGGTGTTGAGGTCGAAGAAGCAGGCATAGCGATCATCGCTGAAGCCCTCTTCGTTGCTTCCTCGTCGGTCTGACGAGAACAGGATACCCGTCGGCTTCAACGTTCTGAACAGTTCCAGCAAAACTCGTCGGCAATTCCTGGTTCGGGACATGGAACAGCGAGGCATTGGCAAAAATCCCATCAAAGCGGCTCTTCGGCAAAGGCTTATGCCGTTATTTCCGGGAGACCAACATTTGGTAGGTGAAGGGGGTGTGGCCGGCGGCGATGGCGAGTAGCGAACGGAAGGCGGCGTGCCGGGTTTGGCGGCGGTTAAATTGGAAGACGAATTCGTCGAGGTAGGATTGGAGATGGCGGCGACGCAGGCCGTGATAGACGCCCAAAGCCCAGACCTTGAGGTTGGAGAAGATGCGGTGCACCCAAGGCAGGACGACATGGGCGGCCATCTTGCCGATGACGTGAGGATCGTGGCCGACGCCGGGCGCGCCGGGATAGGCGGACCATCCGTCGGTCCTGGCGGTGGTTCCCGGGGCGAGGTTGTCGGCGATAAAGGGATGCAGGCTGGCGGCCGAGTAGTCGGGCACCTCGGCGAGCCGGACGCGGCCCGGACCGGCGCCGCCATCCTCGACCTCGACGGCGCCGACGACCAGCATCTTGCCCTGGTGGCTGCGTCCGCCGCCGCCGGTCACAGGATCGTTCTTGCTGCGGCAGGCGATCTCGGTCTCATCGACCTCGACCAGACCGGCGAGCGGGCTGCGGTCAGGCGCCACCATGCTGCGGCGCAGCTTGGCGCAGATCAGCCAGGCCGTCTTGTAGGAGCCGAGGGCGAGCTGACGTTGCAGTTGCCAGGCCGAGATGCCGTTGGAGTGGGTGGCCATCAGATAGGCCGCCCAGAACCAGATGGTCAGCGACAGTTTGGAGTGGTGCATGATGGTGCCGGCGGTCACCGAGGTCTGCTTGCCGCAGGCGGCGCATTCCCAGGTCCACGGCTTGGTCTGCAGTTCCCAGGCCTTGGCCTTGCCGCAGGCGCGACAGACGAAGCCCTCGGGCCAGCGTGCCGCGAACAGGTATCTGACGCAGGCGGCCTGATCCGGGAAGCGCTGCTGGAACTCCATCAGGGAGCGGGGAAAATCGGTCATGCCGGCCTCGCGAGAGCAGATGTTCGATGTTTGTTCCTAACACCGATCCGCCCGCTCCACCACAACTAATTGATCCACCGGACGCAGAGGGATAAGCCTTCTTCGGCAATCGCATAGAAAGTAAATCCTGGTGCAGGATCTCGCATCCTGAATGCGCGCGCGCCATGGCAACGAATTGCTGGGATCCATCGAGCCCGACGGCTTCATGCCCCAAGGATCGAAAGTGCCTGAGATCGCGACCGGGTCCGCAACCGACGTCAAGAATCGAATAAGGCGGCTCGCCCTCGATCGCATTCAGGAATACCAGATAGTTTTGGCTGATACCGTGGTGTTGCGTACCGTCACAGAAAGCCCGCGCGAACCGATCGTAATACGCGATCGTCGTTGCGCCGAGGTGGCGGATCTGTTCCGCATTGTATGATCTTGGGGTGCGGATCATATTGCACCTAGATCTTCCTCTCGCCCTAGTTTCGCTTGCTGCCTGCCGATTTCATTGCCCAGATGGTAGCACCGCGTCGCGTAAATCGCGAAGAGCGGAGGAGGAGGGAACGCTTACGCGGCGGTCCCGATCGCCTGGATGGAATTCGACAGCGCCTCTAGGCGTCATGGTCGGTCGTCGGTGGTGGAGGCTGCGCTGGTAAGATTGTTTCCGCCCGCTCCAGGGTCAACGGGCGGATGGAGGCAGGCATGGCGGCATTGGGCGGGACGCACAGGCAGGTCGCCGGTCTGCTGGGTCGGGTTGGCAGGCGCTGGGTGCAGTTGATGACGTGGCTTTTGCAGGCCACAGGCGCCCGAGGAAGCACAAGCATTGGCTTGGAGGCGCGCTGCCTCGCCGATCGGCGTTGCTGGAAGGCCGGAGGGGATCGATGACGGTCGAACCGAGGTCATGAGCTGTCACACCACGTCGGCGGCCGCGGCCGCGGCTGTGGCGGGATCACGCCGCAGGTCAGCATCCGGCCGCCGCAGCAGGGACAAGCATCGATGTCCTCGCCGGTCAGATCGCGCAGGCGATCCTGCCAACGCCGTGGCGGCACTGGCTCGGGTGCCGGCGCAGCCAGAAGTTTGCGACACAGCGCCAGCTTGTCGCCGCGGTGGCCGTTGGCGAGGAAGCCGATATGGCGGATGCGGTGAAACCCGTCGGGCACGGTGTGCTGCAGGAAGCGGCGGATGAACTCGTCAGCCGGGAGCGTCATCACCCTGGTCTTGCCCTCTTGGCGATAGTCTTTCCAGGTGAAGCTGACCTGTGAAGTGGACCCCGGATTTGGGACCAGGGGCGTAGTTGGGGCGGGGGTCGTTCCGTCGTGGTAGACGGAGCGGATGATGAAGAAGACGAGACGGAAGATCGACGCGGCACGGAAGGCGAAAATCGCGCTGGAGGCGCTGCGGGAGCAGTCGACGGTCGCCGACCTGTCGCAGCGATACGAGGGTTCGCCCGAACCAGATTTACGCCTGGAAGAAGCAGCTTCAGGAGCAAGCGGCCCGCGCCTTTGACCCCGAGGTCGGCCGGGATGGCGCGGCCGAGCGGGAGCGCGAGATCGAGAAGCTGCACGCCAAGATCGGGCGGCTGACAGTGGAGCGCGATTTTTTAGCCAAGAGGTCCGGCAGATGAGCGCGTCGGACCGCCGGGCGCTCATCGATCGCGGTGAGCCTTTGCTGTCGATCCGCCGGCAATGCGTGCTACTCGGAGCGGATGCGCTCCGGCGTCTACCGGACACCGCGCCCGGCCAACGACAACGATCTCTTGCTGATGCATCGGATCGACGAGCTCTACACGGCCTGGCCGTTTCTCGGCTCGCGGCGGATGACGGCGCTGCTGCGGGCCGAGGGGCAGAGGATCAACCGCAAGCCGGTGCAGCGGCTGATGCGGCGGATGGCCATCGCCGCGCTGGGACCCAAACCGCGCACGACAAAACCGGCGCCAGGTCACAAGATCTTTCCGTATCTCTTGGGCAACCTGGTCATCGAGCGGCCGAACCATGTCTGGGCGGCCGATATCACCTACATCCCGATCGGGCGAAGGGTTTCTCTACCTGGTGGCAATCATCGACTGGGCCAGCCGGGCGGTCCTGGCCTGGCGGCTGTCGAACACAATGGATGTCACGTTCTGCCTTGCGGCGCTGGAGGAGGCGCTCGCGCGGTTCGGCAAGCCGGAAATCTTCAACACCGACCAGGGCAGCCAATTCACCAGCGGTGAGTTTACCGGCATGCTGGCGGCCGCCGGCAGCCGCATCTCGATGGACGGCCGGGGCCGCTGGATCGACAACGTGTTCATCGAGCGGCTGTGGCGCAGCCTGAAATACGAGGACATCTACCTCAAAGGCTACGCCGACGGCCGCGAGGCCAAAGCCGGGATCGGCGCATGGCTGGCCTTTTATAATCACCGGCGTCCGCATCAGGCGCTGGCGAACCGGACACCGATGGCGGTCTGGCGCGACGGCGCCGGCGGCGCGCTCGGCGCAGAGGCTGTGGATATGACGCTGCGCTTGGACAACGCTAGCGCGTTGCCCATACCCACAGCCGCAGCAACCCCTTGTAGCTTAATGATTTCAGGAGGTCGGAACGGCGGCGCTTCCAACTAACGGCCCGGCGCCAGCGGTCCCGCTGGCGGGGTCCTCTTCTGCGGCGCGCCGCTTTGCCCCCGCATCTCCGCCCCCCAGCGTCGACCTCGCCTATCGAATTACAAACCCGCTAAAAATTACGAGGTTTTGGAGGTCTCCAGCTGGCCATGGTCGCCGCCGACAGGATGAGCTGCGCCAATACGCCGCGAAGAAGCGCTTTGAGCCTGCCCAGCCGCCGAAATTTAAAGAAACTTGGCGACAGTCAAGGCGGTCAGTTTCGCCGACTTAGGTTTCAGTCGGCAAAGCACGGATGGAGCACAATGCGACGGGGTCAATATCGGATGCAGGCCAGCATGGGGCTTTCCGCCGACCGCCTGCGGTGCGATGCTGGTCCGATGGTTCCGCTCTCGGTTCTCGATCTTTCGCCGATTGTCGAAGGCGGCGACGCCGGGCAGGCGCTGCGCAATTCGCTCGATCTGGCGCGCCATGTCGAGGCGCTCGGCTACCGCCGCTACTGGATGGCCGAGCACCACAATCTGCCCGGCATCGCCAGCGCTGCGACCGCGGTGGCGCTGGCCCATGTCGCGGCCGGCACCAGCACGATCCGGATCGGCGCCGGCGGCGTCATGCTGCCGAACCATGCGCCCTTGCTGATCGCCGAGCAGTTCGGGACCCTCGCCGCACTCCATCCGGGGCGGGTCGAGCTCGGTCTCGGCCGCGCGCCGGGGTCGGACCAGGTCACCGCCCGCGCCGTGCGCCGCAACCTGCAAGGGGGCGCCGACGAGTTTCCGCAGGACGTGGTCGAGCTGATCGGCTATTTCCAGCCGGCCGAGCCCGGCCAGGCGGTGCAGGCGATCCCCGGCGCCGGGCTCGAAGTGCCGATCTGGATCCTGGGGTCGAGCCTCTATGGCGCGCAGGTGGCGGCCTATCTGGGCTTGCCGTTCGCCTTCGCCTCGCATTTCGCGCCGGCGATGATGATGCCGGCGATCGCGATCTATCGCGAGCGGTTCCGGCCATCGGCGCAGCTCGCCGCGCCCAACGTCATGCTCGGGGTGACCGTCGTGGCGGCTGAATCCGACAAGGAGGCGCGGTTTCTGTTCTCGTCATTGCAGCAATCGATGCTGAACAACCGGATCGGGCGGCGCGGCCGGGTGCCGCCGCCGGTCGCCGATTTCGAGGCCGGGCTCGATCCCTATGCCCGCGCGATCCTCGATGACGGGCTCTCCTGCGCTATCGTCGGCGGCAGGGACACGGTGCGCCGCGGCCTCGACGATTTCGTCCGCCGCACCGGCGCCGACGAGCTGATGGTCACCGCCAACATCTTCGACCACGCCAAGCGCAAGCGCTCGTTCGAGATCCTGGCCGAGTTGCACGGCGGGATGCAGGGCGCCGGGTCCCGTTCGGCCTAACGCAAAGGGCGTCTCAGGCGGTTGCCGGCGACCAGTTGTAGACCCGCGCCAGGGTTTCGCCCATCAAGAGGGCGCGCTCGCCCTCGGACAGCCGGTCGGTGACGCGAAACGCCTCGACGCCTTGCCGGTGGGTCAGCAACCCGACCGCGCGGGTCCAATCGGTGCCCCATAGGCATCGATCGAAGCCAAAGGCGTCGAAGATATGGCCGAGCGGGTCCCAGATGTCGTTGTACGGGAAGGGCTGGTGCGACAACGTGCAGGCCCCGCTGATTTTCACCGCGACGTTATCGTGGGCGGCCAGTGCCAGCAGCTTTGGCAGATCGGCGAATGGCTGCGCCGGAGGTGGCGGATCGTGCGGTTGCGGCAGGCCAAGATGGTCGATCACCATCCGCGTGTTGGGGTTTCGCGCCGCCAGCAGGCGGGTCTGGTCGAGGCGCCCGGTACACGCCAGGTTGACCGGCAGCGAATGCTGCGCCGCCGTGGCCAATACGCGGTTGATGTCGGGGTCCGCGGGGTCGGTTGAAACGTTGTCTCTCAAAAAGACACGGATGCCAACCGTGCCCCGGGTTGCGGCCCAGTCGGCGATCGTGTCGGCCACCGCGGGATCGGTCGGGTCGACCGGCTTGACCAGCCTGAACCGGGTCGGATGCGCCGCGTAAACTTCGCGGGCATAGCTGGCGTCGTAGCGGTACATGCTGAACGGCGAGACCAGCACCGCGCCGTCGACCCCGACCGCGTCCATCGCCGCCGCCATCTGGTCGCCGGTGACCTCCGCCGGCCCCTGCAGAGTGCCGACCCAGGGGCGGCCGGGGTGGTTGCGTTCATAGGCGTGGACCTGGGCATCCAATATCGGCATAGCTTCGAGCCCTCCCATTGGCGCTATCGTGCGGCTGCTATGTGCCGCCTCGCGCGAAGACGTGTCAAACCGGGGTTCGCGCTGAGGCCGCCGCCGACAAAGGGAACACGCGATGAGGGACCAGCCTTCGGCGCCATGTGATTGGGATGTCGAAGCCGATGTCGTCGTCGTCGGGTTCGGGGCGGCGGGCGTGGCCGCTGCCGTCACCGCCCACGAACTGGGCGCCAAGGTCGTCATCCTGGAAAAAGCGCCCGAAGGCCAGGAAGGCGGCAATACGCGGGTCGCCGGCCAGGGGTATCTGAACACCTCGTCGGCCGAAGCCGCCGCCGCCTATCTGACCGCGCTGTGCGGCCCCTACACCGTGCCGCCGAGCGATGGTGAAGGTGTGGGCGGAGGAGATGTGCCGGAACAATGCCTGGCTCGAAAGCCTCGGCGGCGATCCGCAGGAGCATCAGCATCCGCCGGTCGGCATCGAATTCCCCGATCTGCCCGGCTCGGACTGCGTGCACAAATTCCACGACGGCCCGACCTATGGCTATTCCTATACCTGGAAACGGTTCGAGCGCCTGGTGAAGCAGCGCCCGATCCCGATGCTTTACGAAACGCCGGGCCGGGAGCTGATCCAGCACGACGTCACCAAGGAAATTCTCGGCGTGCACGCCCAGCCGCGGCGAGCAAATCGATCGCCGTCAAGGCGCGCCAGGGCGTGGTGCTGACCTGCGGCGGCTTTGAGAACAACCAGGAGATGATCCGCAATTACCTGCCCGGCGTGCCTTATTGCTACACCTCCGGCTCGCCCTACAACGAAGGCGACGGCATCACGATGGCGCATGTCGGTCGGCGCCGATCTGTGGCACATGAACAACTACGCCGGCCCGTCGATGGCGCTGAAAGTGCCCGAAGTCCGCACCTCGTTCTCGATGCAGGCGCTGCATTACAGCAAGCAAATGCCGGGCGGCATGATCGTGGTCGGCCCGGACGCCCGGCGCTTTACCGACGAAAAATTCAAGACCCGGCACGGCAAGATCCCGGTGAACGGGCGCTGGCTGCCGCTGTCCACGCCGTGCCCGATGTTCATGATCTTCGATCATACGCTGTTTTCCGCCGGCCCGCTCTACGACAAGCACCCGAGCCACGGCTGGACGCAGATCATCGAGCGCTACGAGTGGAGCGAGGACAACAGCGCCGAACTGGCAAAGGGCTGGATCAAGACCGCCGACAGCCTCGCCGGCGCTCGCCTCGGCGGTGGGGCTCGACCCGCCGGCGCTGGCGGACACCGTCGGCCGGTGGAACCGCTATTGCGAGGCGAAGCACGACGCGGATTTCGGCCGCACCCTGATGCTGGCGCCGATCGCCGAGGCGCCGTTTTATGCGGTCGAGCTGTCGCCCTCGATGCTCAACACGCAAGGCGGCCCGCGGCGCAACGAGAAGGGCGCAGATCGTGCGGCCCGACGGCACGCCGATCCCGCGGCTGTACAGCGCGGGCGAACTGGGTTCGATCTACAGCTATCTGTACCAGGGCACCGGCAATATCGGCGAATGCCTGGCGTTCGGCCGCATCTCCGGCCGCAACGCCGCCGCCGAAACGCCGTGGGCGTAGTAGTGGCCGTCCGCCTTAGCAGGCTGTTGAAGGAGTCGGTGGCGTCGGAGGCGGAGGCGTGATTCTCTCGCTGTTGGGTATTCGTCGAGGGGAACGATGCGGGGATCGGACCAGCGGCCGGGAGAGCTGTTCTCGTATGTCGATCTTGAGCAGCGGATACGGCTCGACCATCCGCTGCGCGCCATACGGGCGCTGACGGACACGGCCCTGGCGGCGCTATCGGGCGAATTCGCGGCGTTGTATTCCGGGATGGGCCGGCCTTCAATCGCGCCCGAGATGCTGTTGCGGGCGATGCTGTTGCAGGCGTTCTACTCGGTTCGCTCGGAGCGGCAATTGATGGAGCGGCTGGAGTTCGATCTGCTGTTCCGCTGGTTCGTCGGGCTGGGCATCGACGATGCGGTCTGGGATCACTCGACCTTTTCTAAGAACCGCGACCGGCTGCTGGAAGGCGAGATCGCGGCCAGGTTTCTGAGCGCGGTCGCTGGCCCAGCCGCGGCTCAAGCGGCTGCTGTCGAGCGAGCACTTCTCGGTCGATGGCACGCTGATCGAGGCATGGGCTTCGATCAAGAGCTTCAAGCCGAAGGAGCCGCCGATCGGCGGTGAAAGTGATGGCGGCGGGCGCAACGCGCCGGTCGATTTTCGCGGCGAGAAACGCTCCAACCAGACGCACCAGAGCACGACGGATCCGGATGCCCGCCGGTACCGCAAGGGCCAGGGGATGGAGGCGAAGTTGTGCTTCATCGGCCATGGGCTGATGGAGAACCGCTCCGGCCTGATCGTCGCTGCCCGGCTCACCCGCGTCTCGGGTCATGCCGAGCGGTTGGCGGCGCTCGATATGATCCAAGACTTTGCCGATCGCCCACGCGCGGTCACGCTCGGCGCCGACAAGGGCTACGACGCCACCGACTTTGTCGCGGAATTGCGCACGATCAACGTGCGCCCGCATGTCGCCCGCAATATTAGCGGCCGACGTTCGGCGATCGATCGGCGCACCACGCGCCATCCCGGCTATGCCAAGAGCCAGCGCATGAACCGCGCCGGGTTTGCCGGAGGCTCCAATCCTTGAGAGGATGGAGCGATGGAGAAGCAGAAATCATCGGTTCGGTATGCCCCTGAGGTCCGCGAGCGGGCGGTGCGGATGGTGTTGGAACACGGGGGCAGTCATGCCTCACAATGGGAAGCGATCGCGTCGATCGCCGCGAAGATCGGCTGTTCGGACGAGACGCTGCGCAAATGGGTGCGGCAGGCGGAGCGGGACCACGGCCTGCGGGCCGGTCCGACGAGCGCGGAGCAGGCGCGGATCAAGGCCCTGGGCGGGAGAACCGCGAGCTGCGCCAGGCGAACGAGATCCTGCGCAAGGTCCTCGGCTTATTTTGCGATGGCGGAGCTCGACCGCCGCTCGCAGCCATGATCGCCTTCATCGACGAACACCGCCCGGTCTATGGGGTCGAGCCGATCTGCCATGTGCTGCCGATCGCTCCGTCGACTTTCTATGAGCATGCGGTCCGGCGGCGCGACCCCGCGCGCTTGCCGGCCCGAGGGCGGCGGGACGCGATCCTGCGATCCGCGATCCGCCGGGTCTGGAAGGGGAATTTCCGGGTCTACGGCGTGCGCAAGGTCTGGCGGCAGCTCGGCCGGGAAGGGATCGCGGTGGCGCGCTGCACGACCGCCCGGCTGATGCGGCAGATGGGGCTGTCGGGCGCGATCCGCGGCAAAGCAGTAAAGACGACGATCGGCAATCCCGCCGCACCGTGCCCGCGCGACAAGAGCCTGCCCTGGCGAAGGCCGGGGTGAACCGCCAGTTCCGGGTGCCGCGGCCGAATGCGCTGTGGGTGGCGGACTTCACCTATGTCGCGACCTGGCAGGGGTTTGTCTACGTCGCCTTGGTCATCGACGCCTTCGCCCGCCGCATCCCACGGGTCGGGCTTCGCCCGCCCGAGGACAGGCTCTGGCTGGCGGGTCTCGCGATCGGCCGAGACCGGCTTTGTTCTCGATGCCCTGGAACAGGCGCTCTACGACCGGCGTCCCTTCCTTCACGGCCTGGTGCACCATAGCGATCGCGGCAGCCAGTACGTCTCGATCCGCTATACCGAGCGGCTTGCCGAGGCCGGCATCGAGCCATCGGTCGGCAGCGTCGGCGACAGCTACGACAATGCCTTGGCCGAGACGTAAGCGTCCGCTCTTGGCCGTGATCAGGGGCCGTTTTCGGTGTTCGGTCGCTGAGATGCCCAAGGCATCAGCTTGTCGATCCGATTGATCGGATGGCCGTCGGCGAACTTGGCGAGCGTGTCGGTGAGATAGGCTTCCGGGTTCACGCCGTTGAGTTTCGCGGTTTGCAGGATGGAATACATGGCGGCGGCGCGATCGCCGCCGGAGTTGCTGCCGGCGAACAACCAATTGCGTCTGCCGAGGGCAATACAGCGGATTGCGTTTTCGGCGATGTTGTTGTCGGCTTCGAGCCTGGCGTCAGCGACAAAGCGCGTCAGCGCGATGCGGCGCTTGATTATGTAGCGCAACGCCTCGGCGAGGCCCGACCGGGCCGAGAGCTTGCGCTCGGTAGCCTCCGCCCAGGCGAAGAAGACATCGAGCAGCGCGATGGCAGCAGCGCGATGCGCCAGCCGCTCGGCAGGCGGCGCGAAGCGGGCCTTGTCCTCGACGGCGTAAATCAGCGCGATCTGGTCGAGCCCCGCCTTGGCGAGCGGCGACTTTGTCGTCTCCCACACCTCGAAGATGTTGCGGCGGCTGTGGGCCCAGCATGCCACCTCGGTGATCGCCGCCTTCCCCGGGGCGCGGCGTCGCTGATCGTAGAGCGCCTCGAACCCGGCATAGGCGTCGGCCTGCAGAAAGCCGGCGAAGTTCGCCAGGTGCTGCGCCGGGTGCTCGGCGCCGCGATCGGGGCTGTAGAAGTAGGCGGCGGCCGGCGGTGCGGGGCCACAGAACGGCCGATCGTCGCGGACATAGACCCATAATCGCCCCGTCCGGGTTCGCCCCAGGCCACCTATGTTCGACGGCTTCATAATGGGTGAGAACGACGTGTTCCGTGGCTACTACGTCGATTTTCAAAAACGCCACAGGGGCGAGGTGCCAAAGACCTGCTGGTAGCAGCCCGCAGGCGGTCCCATCGAAAGAAACGATAAGAACGACGCTCTGCTAGTTCCCTCCATACGGCCTTTGTGAGCGGCCGCCTGCGGGCCGGTGATCTCCGGTGTCACCGGCCGTCAGCTCGGGGATTTGCCGAACATGATCCAGCCGCCGCTGCTTGGGGTGGTGAAGGCGGCCAGCGCGGTCTCCGCCCGAACCTTGACCTGCCGGCGGCCGGCCGTGCCGCGGAGCTGCTCGATGCTGTCGGTGTACATGGCCGTGCGGCAGCGCCCGGTCCCCAGATTGCCGCCGCTCGAAGAGAACGGGTGCGGTCCCTCGACCCTGATATCGCCGGCGTAAAACGCGAAGGCGTCGCCGCGCTTGACGCCGTGCCACTGGAAGCCCTCCAGGAAGAACTGCGCCATCGGCGCATAGCCGTCGTAAGGATTGAATATGTCGACGTCGTTGGGCCCGAGCCCGGCGCCCTCGTACATCCGCTTGGCGGCGCGGTCGGTCCAGTCCTCGATCTCGTCCAGATCTTCCTGGGTGCTGCGTTTGCGGAAATTGTGCTGCGAGTGATTGAGCACATAGACCGGTGTCTGGCGCATGTTGCGGGCGCGCTCGGCGGTCGTGAACAGATACGCGGCCGAGGCATTGACCGGCCGGTCGCAGTCCCACAGCCGGAGCGGGTTCAGGATGTAGCGCGAGTTGACGTAATCTTCGATGGTCAGCTGCGGCACATGGTGGCTGGCATTGTACCCCCACGGCGTCAGCAGCCCGTTCCTATGCTGGTTGACGACGAACGGGGCGAGGTCGTCGTGTTTGCCGCCGTATTTCAGGCAGTACTGATTGTGCGGGAAGATGTTGATGAAATCATTGCCGCCGTGATTGCCCCAGGGCGCCGTCCATTGGCGCGCGCCGCGGGCGTAGTCGTCGGCGTTCTCGCCGCCGCGACGATAGCGACCTTCGAGATTGCCGGTCGGGTAGATGACGAGACAGGTGTGGCACTGGCCGTCACCCACGGCCTGCGCCGCCATGCCCACCATTTCGCCGATGGTCGGCACCCCGGTCGGCGCAAATTTGACGTTCTTCAGGCCCATCTGCGCGATCAGCCACTGCGCGTTGACCAGGGTCAGCCCCCACTCCGAATCGTAGGGCGGGGCGAAGTAGGGTCGCGGCGCCCATTGCGACGCGGAGCCGCCGCTGCCGCCGGCGATATGGCTGTCGCAGCAGATGACGCCGTCGATCTGCTCCGGCGTCACACCGGCCTCGGCCATCGCCTTCCGGCAGGCCAGGATCGAGTAGGCGCCGAGCGTCTGGTCCATCAAGACGCCGTCCCAGCGACGGTCGACCGGCGAATGTCCGACGCCAGCCACCGCGACCAGGCCCCGGTGCTCCCATACCCCGAGCCCGTCCTTGTCTCGCCGCCACTGATACCCCTCTGGCGTCATCGCGCGTTTCCCTCCATCTACTGTGGTTGCATGGACGCTTTCCGCTCGAGATAGATGAGCCGCCCCTTGCGCAGGGCGTCGTCGGCGTCCTTACCCCAGAATTCGACAATATCGAAGTTTCGGCGCGCGCGCTCGCCAGCGTACTGGCTAAGGTCGAGCATGTATGCGTCGTATAGCCGGTGTGGTCTGTCACGGATGGTCACGCGTGATTTCACGTGATGAAGAAACTTCAGATCAACGAGCTCACCAATATGGTCAACGTCCGGGGTCGAAAGGTCCTTGTCGACGAGGAAGCAATTGGCCTTGGCACGCGTGACACAGAAGTCGCTCGCCTGCTCGAATGTGTGAAGCAACTTGTCTTGCTCTTCTGCCCCGGCATCGCGCGAGAAATCCTCCCGCTTGAACTTGTCGTTCTCGCCGGCGGCCTTGTTCACGTCCTCTGCGCCGATGCGCTCGCCACGTGCCATCTCACCACGGGCTACTCGCTCGCGGGCAACGTCGAGGGCCCGGCGGAAGATAGTCAAGAAATCCCGAGCAACGCCGCCGCTCGCGAGGACGAGGCGATCGCGTGCGCCGTCGGTCAAGAAGTCGTCCAGCGATAAGCTGGCCACCTTTGCGAAGTTCTCCAGGATCTTGAGGAGGAACCGCTTGGTGAGGTCGTACTTCTCCAGCGTGACATCGAGGTCAATTTCCTCGGCGTCGTCGCCCAGCTTCATGCCGTAAGGTGGATCGCCAAAGATGTACCACCGTGAGCGGTGCCGGATCGTGCCAACCTTGATCCAGAGATTTGAACCCTTCGCGATCCTGTGAAAGTAATCGAGGACCTGGGCTTGGTCACTGAAGCGAATGTGGTAGAGGTCGTCTAGGAGCAGAAATGTCGGGCCGTCGGCCAGCTCAGCCATGCTCTGGAACAGCTGCTTATATCGCATGATGTTCCGGTGCAGCAGCTCCATCTTTTTCGACGTATATTCGGACCTGCTCTCTGTGCCGAATGAGGCCCTTGATGTCGCCGCGGCGTTCGCCTCCAGCTTGAGGGGAATGATCTCGTGTCCGCCGACGCCAGCGGTGAGCGCGGTATGCAGCTCGTCGGCGCTGTCACGCTTGACGACGGTCTGGCGCTTCACCTCCTCGCTCCGAAAAAGCGTCTCGTTGAGTTCCGCGGTCATTTTTCCAAGCTCGGTCGACAGCGACTGCGTTTTCGCCTTATTGAATGCGCCCCGTCCGGGCCTTGATCCGAAGAATTTTTGCCAGAACGAGGTCCTTGTTGAGGGATGCAGTGCGGCCGTGTCGAGCCATGTCTTGAACTCCCCGAGGGTCTTGATCAGCACGCTCAGGAGCACGTCCGGATAGCTGTGGCCCTTGAACTCCTCCAAGTCGACGTATGCGATCGGCGACCGGTCGATGGTCAGGTCCTCTGTGACCTTCGCAAGCAAGCTCGACTTTCCTGAGCCGCGGCGGCCGAAGACGATGTGATGCCGCTTGTTCTTGGCACGCGCCAAGGTGCCCGGCGCCGGCTCGATGAAGAACCGGACGCCCTCGCGGGTCGAGCGCGTGCTCTCCTCGACGGTGCGGGCGAGTTTCTGGACCTTGTCGCCCTCCAGGATCGGCGTCGTTGCCATGACTTACTCCTACGTGTCCCCCGGAGTAGCAGGGTTCCGCCTACCCGACGACCTGCCACTCGTGGATGAGCTGGCCTGGGGCCACCTCCTCGAACGTCACCGCGACGGCCGCGCCCACCGGCGCCTGGTAGGGCGGGGTGCCCGGCAGGTTGGAGTAGAAATTGACCCGCGGGTCCGCGTCCAAGGTCACCATCGCCAAATTATAGGGCTGATCGGGCATGCGGCGGTTGAGGCGGCCATCCTCGATCACGATGGAGGCGGCGATATGGCCTCTTCCCGCGGCCTCTTGCCAGGTCAGGCCGGCGGCCGAGTTGCAGAATTGGCAGGTCTGCTGCGGCGGGTATTGCAGCCGGTCGCAGGCGGTGCAGTGCTGCAGGACGAGCCGCCGTTGATTGACGGCGTCCCAGAAGGGCTTGCTCAACGCGTCGGCGACGGGGATCAGTTTTGGCATCGTTTCCTCAGAACCTGACGTTATCGGGTCCCTGCGAAGGCAGGGATCCATCGTGCAACCACTTGATCGCCAGCGAAATGGGTTCCTGCCTGCGCAGGAGCCCGGAATGGCCCCGTATGGCACCGAAGGGGATCAGTTGGCATCGTTTCCTCAAAGCCTGACGGAAAATCTATTCCACTATTTCAGCAACTTCTAACGCTTTGCCGAAAACAGCATTCCTCTGTACAGGATCCCCTGCGAAGGCAGGGATCCATCGTGCAACCACTCGACCACCGGCAAAATGGGTTCCTGCCTGCGCAGGAACCCGGATGTCCCGCATGGCACCGACGGGGGTCAGCTTCGGCATCGTTTCCTCAGGCCCAGACGTTTATCGGGTCCCCGCGAAGGCAGGGATCTATCGGGCAACCACTCGAGCGCTGACGAGATGGGTCCCTGCCTGCGCAGGGACCCGGCACTTCACGAATTTTAGCAGCTCCTAACGCTTTGCCGCAACGGCGCGCCGCTTTATCGGGTCCCTGCCCACGGGTCCGGCCTGCGGCCGTCCCGAGGATAAACTCCGGCAGGGAGCCATGTCGCCCGCCGCACTACGGCGACAGGGATGGGTAAAGATCGGCCCAATGCGGGTTTTCGCGTTCAATCAGATTGATTTTCCAGTCACGCTTCCACTTTTTGATTTGCCGTTCCCGGACCAGTGCTGTCTCAAGGCGTTCATGGGTTTCGAACCACACGAGACAATCCACGCCGTATTTGGCGGTAAAGCCGGGGATGGCGCGTGTTTTGTGCTGCCAAACGCGGCGCGCGAGTTCGAAGGTCGAACCGACGTAGAGAGTCCCATATGGTTTAGCGGCGAGCAGATAAACGAACGGCATCGTGCGGACCGGAACAGTCGGTTTTTGCTCTTCACCGGATCCCTGCGAAGGCAGGGACCCATCGTGCAACCACTCGACCGTTGGCGAAATGGGTTCCTGCCTGTGCAGGAACCCCAAATCATCCATCCCGTTTCACTCCCCGCGGCCGACCCACTGGCCGTAGACCGGGTACTGGCAGCAGATGACCTCGATATAGGCCGGGCGGCCTGACGCATTGATTTCGAATGCCCGCCGCAGGGCCGGGATGATTGCGGCCGGCTCGCTGACCCGCTCGGTGTGGAAGCCAAGGGCGCCGATCACCTTCGACATATCGACCTCGTCGGGCCCCAGCACCCGGTGGGTGAAGGGATCGTGTCCCGCCCCCCAGAAGCCGGGTCCATAGCCGGCAAAGCCGCCATTCGAAATGTGCACGATTGTGATCCCGAGCTTCTCGCGCAGCAGCACCTCGAGGTTGCCGAGCATGTAGCCAAGGCCGGCCTCGCCGGTCACCGCCACCGACGCCCTCTGCGGAAACGCCTTCTTGGCGGCGATCGCGGCAGCCAGGCTGAAGCCTAAGGTCGAGACATTGCCCCAGCCGAGGAAGCCGCGCGGGATCAGCGTGTCGAAGACGGTCGAGAGCTGGTCGCGGGTGTTGCCGCTTTCGTGCGTGACGAACGAATTCTTCAGATCCAGCACCTGCATCAGATCGCCGTACACCCGATAAGGGTTGATCGGCGTCTCGTCGGAGTTCATGACCTGCCGGTATCGGGCGAGTGCGTCATCGCGCGCCGCCCGCACCTCCGCCGCCACATCGCCCGCATTCCGCCCGGCGCCCGACCCGCGGGCGGACACCTCCTGGCGCAGCGCCTGCAAGGTCAAGCGCGCATCGCCGATCACCGCGTGCGCCGTCGGGTACATCTTGTTGATGTGCAGTTCGTCGACGTTGCAGTGGATGATGGTCTTGGTCGCCGCATCGGGAATGGCGTGGCTGAAGCGGCCTGGCGACAGGCTCGTGCCGATGGCGAGGATCAGGTCGCTTTTGTTCAGGTAGTGCGCCACCTGGTCGCCGCGCACGCCGACAAACAGCGGATGGTCCTCGGGAAACGCCCCCTTGGCCTTGAGGGTCGTGACCACCGGCGCATTCACCAGCTCCGCCAGCGCTTTCAGCTCTTCCGAAGCGCCAGCGTAGATGACCCCCTCGCCGGCGTAGATCAGCGGGTTGCGCGCTTGGAGGAGCTGGTCGACCGCGGCGCGCACATCGGCCGGGTCCGGCGCCGATTTCCAGCCCTTCACCGGACGGTAGGGGTCGGCGGTCTCGTCGTAGGTGGCCGTGGCGTTGGGAATGGCCAGGATCACCGGGCCCGGCCGGCCGCTGCGCAGCATGGTGAAGGCGCGACGCATCAGCTCCGGCGTGCGCTCGGGCTTGTCGAGATAGCCGAACCACTTCGACACGGTCTTCATCGCCGATGCGACATCGTACTGGCTGTTGCCCGAGCTGCCGGCCGGCACGCCATCGGTGATGCACAAAACCGGCGAGCCATCCTCAAAGGCCTGCGCCATCCCGGCGTAAGCGTACTGCATGCCGGCGGCATTGATGCCGCCTTGGAAGGTGCACACCCCGATCTTCGAGCCGCCCTGGGAGCCGGCGCTGATGCGCGAGAACGCGTCGGCCACCGCGACGGCGTAGCGGTCGTCGCGCATCATCAGCATCGGCACCCCTTCGCGGCCGAGCGCGTTGTTGACCCGGCAGACCGGGAAGGTCGAAACCCAACCCACACCCTCCTGCTTGAGAATGCGGCTAATGCCGGTCGCTACATCGATCGTCATGGATGTGGTCTCCTTTGCCTGGAGCCGAGCCGTCAGCCTCCGTGCGAGCGCACTGAAGCATACAAGCATACGATGATCAGCCGCGAGCCGTTTCCCAACTGCCGCAGCGGTGTGATCGGCCTCGCAATCGCGGGCAACCCGGAAAATGAACAAGATCGCTTCATCGAACTGCAATTGCGGTCCGCCATTCAGGCCGGTGAACGGCTGGCCCATCAGTCTGAACTCGACCATCAGCACGTCGCGTGCTTTGCCTGACGGGTAGTCGCTCGGTGCGCCATGGACCGCATCGACATGGCTGTTGGGGAACAGCGAGGCATAGAACTTGGCGGCCTCCTCGGCGTCGCCATCGAACCACAGGCACGGGAACGCGGCGGTCGCCTGGTCCGGATGGCCGCTTATGGCGGCGCGAAGCGAACGAACGTGAATTTCCCGGTCCCGCCCCTGAATGGTCGACGAAGCAGTTGGCGGCTGTCGCGCCGGCTCAGATCACGCCGTCTCGTTCGAGCGCCACGATCTCGGCGTCCGACAGTCCGAGCCAGCCGCCGTAGATCTCGCGGTTGTGCTGGCCGAGCTTCGGGCTGGGCACGGTCTCGACCGGGTCGGCGCTGTGGATGCGCAGCGGCGTCGTCGGCACAACGATCGGGCCGATCTCGTCGTGCTCGATCCATTCGAGCATGCCGCGCTCGTGCATGTGGCGGTCGCGCATGACCTCGTCGACCTCGCGCACCGGCGCCAGCGGGATGCGCTGCCGTTTGGCGATCGCGAACGCCTCCATCTTGCCGAGGGTGCGCGTCCACGCCGCGACCAGCGCGTCGGTCGCCTCGCGATTGGCGACGCGCGCCGCGTTGTCGGCGAAGCGCGGGTCTTGGTACAGATCCTCGCGCCCCATCGCCCTGAGCAGATTGCGCCAATGCTCCTCGACGGCGATGTTCATTGCCACGTAGCCGTCATTGGTCGGGTAGACGTTCAGCGGCACGCGGCCGTGGCTGGCGTTGCCGGTTCGCGGCGGCGCCTCGCCGGTCTCGAAATAGGCGTGCAGCTGCGAGGTCAGGGTCGCGTAGGCGGCCTCCTGCATCGCCACCTCGACGAGGCGGCCGCGGCCGGTCCGCTCGCGCTCGAACAGGGCCGTGAGGGTCCCGGCGTAAAGATGGATCCCGGAGATGAAGTCGACGACCGCCGGCCCGGCCTTGACCGGCGGCCCTTCGGGAAAGCCGGTCGCGGCGATCAGTCCCGAGACCGCCTGGATCGTCAGATCCATCGCCAGATTGTCGCGATCCGGCCCGGAGAGGCCATAGCCCGAGCCCGAGGCGTAGACGAGGCGCGGGTTGATCCGGTGCAACACCTCCCAGCCGACGCCGAGCCGGTCCATGACGCCAGGCGCGAAATTCTCGAGCAACACGTCGCCGCGCTCGACCATCCGGAACAACAGCGCGCGGCCGCGCTCGTCTTTCAGGTTCAAGGTGATCGCCCGCTTGTTCGAGTTCAGCATCGCGATCGGAAAGGTCGTGCTCTTGCCCGGCGGCGCCCGCCGGCGCAGCGGCTCGCCCTGCGGCGGTTCGATCTTGATCACGTCGGCCCCGGCCTTGGCCATCAAGAGGGTCGCGTACGGTCCCTGATAGACCTGGCCCAGATCGAGCACGGTGATGCCGTCGAGCGGCCGATTGGCGCCGGCCGGCATCAGCGGAAATTCTGCATTTGCGGCATAGGGGCAGCTTGCGGGCGCCGCGGCGCGGGTGTCAACGTCGCTCGATTTTGACGCTGCCGGCGGCATCGCATTATCGTCGCCGGACGAGCGTGGCCTCGCGCGGCGAGGAGATGCGCCCTGACCGCGCGCAGAGGATTGGATGAACGAACCGATGCATTTTGACCTGGTGGCGATCGGCGGCGGCTTCGCCGGACTATGCGCCGCCGTGCGAGGCGCCGAATTGGGGCTGCGCACGGCCGTGCTCGAAGCCGGCGCCGATCAAGGCTATCGGTGCAGCTCGCGCTGGGCCGGCGGGATTTTTCACGTCTCCTACCACGATGTGAAGCTCAGCCCGGACGAACTCGTCGCCGCTATCAACCAGCAGACCGCGGGGGAGGCGGATCGGGAGCTGGCGGCGACGATCGCCGCCGGTGCCGGCCGCACCGTCGATTGGCTCGCGAGCCAGGGCGCCATATTCACCCAGGCAAGCCCGATCGGCTGGCATCGTTTTACCTTGGCGCCGCCGCGCGCGGCAGTGGCCGGGCAGGATTGGCAGGGGCGTGGCCCGGACCGGCTGCTGGGCGAATTGCGCCGGCGGCTCGAGGAGCGCCAGGGCCGGCTGCTGCTCGGCACGAGGGCGGCAGCGCTGCGCCTGGAGCACGGCCGGGTCGTCGGCGTCACCGCGCACCGGGATGGCGCTCGGCTGGATATCGGCGCCGACGCGGTCGTGATCGCCGATGGCGGGTTCCCCGGCAATGCCGAGCTTTTCCGCAGATATATCGGGCCGCGGCCCGACCGGGTGCTGATGCGCCACGCCGGCAGCGCGATCGGCGACGGCCTGAAGATGGCCGCCGAAGCGGGTGCGGCGCTGATTGGGCTCGACCGCTTTTACGGCCATCTGTTGAGCCGCGACGCAATGACGAACACGGGTTTGTGGCCCTATCCGCAAATCGATGCGGTCGCGACCGCGGCGATTGTGGTGGATCGGCGCGGCGCCCGGATCCTCGATGAGGGGCTGGGCGGCATTTCGATCGCCAACGACCTCGCCCGGCTCGACGACCCGTTATGCGCCACGGTGATCTGCGACGCGCCGATTTGGGAGACCGCCGGCAAGGCCGCGCAGATCCCGCCCAATCCGCAACTGCTTGAAGGCGGCGGGACGTTGCACCGGGCCGATACGATCGTGGCGTTGGCCGAGATGGCAGGGCTGCCGCCGGAAAACCTGGCCGGCGCCGTCGCCGAGTACAACGACGCGGTTCGCTTCAACCGGCTGCAGACATTGTTGCCCGAGCGCTCCGCCCGCAGCGGCGCACCGCGGCGGATCGAGACCCCGCCATTCTTTGCGATCCCGATCTGCGCCGGCATCACCAACACGATGGGCGGCATCGCCATCGACGGCCACGGCCGGGTCAAGCGCCCTGACGGTGCGACGATCGCCGCGCTCTACGCCGCCGGCGGCGCCACCGGCGGGCTCGAAGGCGGCGGCGCCCTCGGCTATGTCGGCGGCCTGGTCAAGGCCTGCGTCTTCGGCCTGCGCGCCGCCGAACACGCCGCCGGCCGGCTCGAGTGACGGGGTCCGGGAGAGGACCTTGCCGGGCGGCCAGGCATGGGTTGCATGAGGAGCGTTCTTTCTGTTCTGTTGGCCCGCGCCCTAGACTTGCCGCCGCCGATCCAGGCCGGCGTGATGTGCTGCGCCTGCAATTGCGCGGAGGAGTCGTCCAGCTCTCATTGCGACGACTGGATGTCAGAAAGCTCCAACATTGGGATCCTCCCTGCGACACTACCCCTCATTCCCGCGGCAGCGGGAATCCAGGGGTCCGATATCTCAACGTTGGCCCTGGACCCCCGCTTTCGCGGAGGTGAGAGGTTGTTTTGATGGTCCCGGCTCCATTTCCGGCCAGACCCCTTCAGGCCATCGCGGCGCGGACCGCGGCCAGCCGCTCCAAGGAGCCCAGGACCTTGGGCTGATCGTTGGTCAGATGGCGCACCAGGATTTCGGTGTAACCCATTTCCCCGAAGGTGCGAAACTGCTGTGCGACTTCGTCGACCGAGCCCGCGATCAGGGCTTCCGCGGGCATGCCGCGATAGCTTCGGTCGAGCGCCTGCTGCAGTATCGCCTTGGCCTCGGACGGCGACTCGCCGACGTAAATGTCGCGGCGCAAGACGATGGCGCCGGGCTCCTTGCCGTAAGCGGCGCAGCGGACCCGGTAGAGTTCGGCCTGCGCGCGCGCCTCCTCGCGGGTCAGGCCGGGGCTGGCGATCCAGCCCTGCGCCAGTCGCGCCGCGCGGTCGATGGCCGGCGCCGCGCTGGCGCCAATCCACACCTCGACGGGCTCGGCCGGGCGCAGCGCCAGGCTCGCTTGGCCGATCCGGAACCGCCGCGAGGAACTCACCGTTTCACCGGCCAACAGGCGCCGGACGATGTCGAGAGCTTCCTCGAAGGCCGAAGGACGCGTCTTGATGCTGGCGCCCATCGCGGCGAACCGGGCCTCGCCCCAGCCGAGCCCGCATTGCATGATGAAGCGGCCTTGCGCGATGGCGGCCAGGGTGCCGATCTGCTCGGCCACCAGCACCGGGTGCCACAACGGGAGCAGGAACAGGCACCCGGAGGGGGCGTCGCCCCACTCGGCGAGCAACCGCCCGAGCATCGGCGTGTTCTGATAATAGGGTGTCGGCGACACGTGCTGATCGCCGACAAACAGCGAATTGAGCCCGGCGCTGCGGGCCGCCGCGGCGCGCTCGATCATCGAGCGCGCTCCCTGGCGCGGATCGGTCGCGTCCGGATAATTGCTGGTCAGCGAGATCCCGACCCTCATCGCGTCATCCTCCTTCCGCTCATGGCGGGACTGAAGATGGTCCGGCGGGTGGGCGAGCCCTCCGGCGGCGTCACGCGTCTCCTCATGCACGCTCCTTGGCGCCTTGCGGTGCAGTTGGCGGGTTTCCTTGCGGTGGCGCTCTGATCCGTTCGTGGATGGACGAAGTGCAGGTGCGCTTTGCATTTCGGAGTAAGTGCACTTTCGGGAAGGTGTGCTTCCATCGTTGAGGTACGATTAGGCTTCGCCGTAGTGGACCCGGCGAAAGTTGCGCGACGGGATCAACTCGTCGACATGCACGTCCCACAGCGTGGCGCCGTCCTGCGCCTGGTGCTCGCGGAACAGTCCCTCGAACCGACCCAGGCTCGTCACCTTGGCGCCGTTGAGGCCAAACCCGCGCGCCACCTGAGCGATGTCGCCGCGGCCGTGGGTCGCGTGCATCGGGTCGACGCCATTGGCGCGAAACTTATGCGTCTCGGCCCCATAGCCGCCGTCGTTGATGATGCAGATCAAAAGTTTGATGCCGTGACGACGCACGGTCTCCAGCTCCTGGATGTGCTGATAGAGGCTGCCGTCGCCGTCGATCAGCATGACCTTGCCGTTGTTCCGGGCCGCGGCGACGCCGATCGCCGCCGACAGGCCCGAACCGATCGCGCCAAAATCGATCGGGATGTGGTATTTGCCGGCTGGACGGCCGCGCAGATGCGTCATTGCAAAGCTGAAGCAGTGCCCGCCGGCGACGATGATGTCCCAATCCTTCGGGACCGCCGCGTCGAGTTCCTTGACCACCGGGCGCGGGTCGAGCGTGCCGGGCGCCGGCGTGTAGGGCTTCGGGTCCGGGTTTTCGGCGGTCGCGGCAATCTTCGAGGCGACCTCGTTGCTGCGCCACCCCCGGCGGCGAATGCCCCTTTCCCTCAGGCGGGTCACGACTGCCTCGGCCGCGGCCGTGGCGTCGGCCTGGACATGCAGATCGGCGGTCCGCAAGCCTTGCCACAGCCCGCGCGGCTGGGTGTCGATGCGGACAACCTTGGCATTCGGAAACAAATATCCGCCCTCGGTCGTGTAATGGCCGAGGCCGGCTCCCGCGGCAATCACCAGATCGCTTTCGGCGAAGTACTCGCGCCCCAGATCGGTGGCGAAGGTGCCGGCGATGTCGAGCGCGAATGGGTTGCCATCGAACAGGCCCTTGCCGAGCAAAGTCGTCGCCAGCAAGGCGCCCGATTCCTCGGCCAACGAATTCAAGGGCGCCTTTGGCCCCCGACCAGGTCGCCCCACGTCCGCCGATGATGATGGGCCGCTCGGCCTCGGCGATCATCGCGGCGATCTCATCGACGATCTGCGGGTCGGGACGCAGCACCTGCCGCCGCGGCATCAGGTCGGTCGACGGCGTGTAATCCGGCAGATAGGGAAATTCCTCCTTCTGCAGGTCAAGCGGTACGCTGAGCACCACCGGTTTTCTTTCGGCGCGAGCAACGTAGAACGCCTCGCGCACGCAATCGAGCGCCCGGTCGATCGTGCGGATCGGCACGAAATGCGCGCCGGTCGCCAGCGCCAGCGGCGCCTGATCGATCGACTGCATGTACCAGGATGCGCCGATCGGCGCGTCGCCGGCGAACACCACGACCGGGGCGTTGCCGCGCGCCGCCATCGCCAGCGCCGTCATGATCTGGGTGTAGCCGGGACCGCAAGTCACCGAAGCGACGCCGACCTTGCCGGTAGCCCGGGCCCAGGCGTCGGCCATCGCGACGCAACAATGCTCGTGGCGCGCATGGATCAGCCGGACCTTCTGGTTGTCGGCCATCGACGCCGACCAGTACATGTTCGCGTCGCCCATCAGCGTAAAGAGTGTATCGACCCCCTCGGCGGCGAAGGCCTGGGCCAGAACGTCGGAAACCTGGTTGTCGCTCATCCTGCTTCTCGCTTTCCCGAAAAGAGCTGCCGCAGCCACGAAACCAGGATGCGCCAGAGGATTTTTCCGCCACTCAACTCAGCGGCCGCCGGGCGCGAAGCGGTTGTTGCCGGCTCCGCCGCGCCTCGCTCCGCTTGCGGGGGGAGAGATTGAGGCGGCGGTGCTCGCCCTGTCGCCACGGCTGCGGCAAGGGGGGCGGCTTCACCGGTCGCCCCGATCGTCTGCTCCGCCATCAGCCTGGCGACGTTCTCGGCGAATTCCGTGAGGATCGCGCGGGCGATGTGCACCCCGCCGGCATTGGCGAAGGTTTCGAGCGGCCCGGTGACGTTGAAATTGCCCTCGACCCGCAACACCGTGGCATCGGTTCCGCTGGCCTCGACGGCTCCGGATGCATTGGCCCGCGAGGCGCCGCGGCCGTCGATGCCGCGCCCCTCGATCGAGCAGCGCCGCGCCGCGTGGTCGTAGGCAAGCTTTGCCTCGCCGCGGAACTGCGCCACGGTGGGCCCGAACTTGACCCGCATCGTGCCCTGATAGACGCCGTTGTCGTCTGTCTTCGTCAAGGTCGCGCCGGGAATGCACGAGGCGACCACGGCCGGGTCGGACAGCAACGGCCATACCGCTTCCGGCGGCGAGGCGATCGTGATCTGCTCGCGGATCGAAATCATCGCGGCAGGCTATCGGCAATCACTCGAGTTTGTCGATCCATTCATGGACGGAGCGACAGGTCGGGGGTCATCGTCGCCGTTGGCCCCGATAAGCTGCAACCCGTCGCGTCGAGGCGTTCGCGCACGCTGGCGTCGATCTCGGAGAGCGGCGAGCTTGCCCACCGCCACCCGGAACTCGCCGACCCGGCAACCGCGTGGCGGCGGCAATTCGGTCCGTCAGGGCGAGCGCCGGGTTGCCGCTCGGCGCGAGCGAGGTGGAAATCGAGCAATTCTCAGAGCGGAATGCGTTTGGGGCGAGGCGATCGCCCGTCCGCCACCGCTGCCGGCGGTTCAGCCCGTCGCCGCCTTGATCGCGGCGCGCAGGATCTCGGGGATCCGATCGATGGTCTCGGCCGGGGTCATCAGCGGCGGCGCGAGACAGATCGTGTCGCCGATCGCCGGGTCGGCGCTGCCCGCCCGCATCCGCGGCAAGAGGCCGCGCGCCATCGCCTCGCGGGTGATCTTGGGGCCGAGCCCGAGCGCCGGCGCCTTGCTGCCCCGGTCGGTCACCAGCTCGATCCCGCACATCATGCCGAGCCCGCGCACGTCGCCGACCGCCGGCAGGTCGCGCAGCTCTTCGCACCCGGCGAGCAGCCGCTTGCCGATCACCGCGGCGCGCTCGACCAGCCCCTCCTCCTCGATGATCGCGACATTGCGCAGGCCGACGGCGCAGCACACCGGATGGCCCGAATAGGTCGCCGCATGCATGAATTTACGGTCGGCGGGCGCGCTCTCGATCGCATCGTGCACGCGCCTCGAGGCGATCACCCCGCCCAACGGCAGATAGCCGCTGGTCACCCCCTTGGCGAACGAGACGAGGTCGGGCTCGACCCCCCAATGGCCGAGCGCGAACCAGCGTCCGGTGCGGCCGAAGCCGGTGATCACCTCGTCGGCGATCAGCAGGATGTCGTGGCGGTCGCAGATCTCGCGCAGGGCCGGGAAATAGGAGGGCGGCGGTACGATCACCCCGCCCGCGCCCATGACCGGCTCGGCGATCACCGCGGCGACGGTGTCGGCGCCCTCGGCGAGGATCGCCTGCTCGACCGCTTCGGCGGCGCCGAGGCCGGGCTCGGCGTTCCCCTGCCAGCGATAGGCATAGGGCGGCTGGACCTGGATGAAGCCCGGGACCATCGGCCCGAACATCTTTTGATAGGCGGCCATGCCGGTGGCGCTCATCGCCGCCATCGTCACCCCGTGATAGGCGTGGATGCGCGAGATGATCTTGGTCTTGGCCGGCCGGTCTTTGATCTTCCAGTAATAGCGGGCGAATTTGAATGCCGATTCATTGGATTCGGCGCCGGCGGTGGTGAAATAGACCGCGGCGGAATTCGAATAGGCGTGGCCGACGATCTTTTCGGCGAGCCGCACCGCCGGCTCGTTGGTCTGGCCGATATAGGCCGAGGCGAAGGCGATGCGGCGCATCTGCGCGGCCGCGACATCGGCCAATTCGCCCCGGCCATGACCGACATTGACGTTCCACAGCCCCGACAGGCCGTCGATATAGCCGCGCCCGTCGGCGTCGTAGAGCATCGCGCCCTTGCCCTCGACGACCACCAGCGGCTGGCGATGATCGTCGGGATGGTGCAGCGGGTGAACCAGATAACGCCGGTCGCTGTCGATCAATTGGCTGGTGGCAAGCTCGGTGGTGGCGTCCATGTCCTGCTCCTTTACGCCTACGCGCGTTTGGGAACACCCTTACCGCGCCGATCCGGCCGCGACAACCATGGCCTTTGCCCCCGGGCCGACCCATTCGATCGCGCGCCGCGGGCGCGCGGGGCGACGCGCCGTTGCTGATTAATCCTTGCCTAACCCGCTGCCGCTGCGCCAGAATATGCCGACCTTTCGCACCAGCCGGGCCAGCCTGCGGGCTGCCGGCAATAGAAAATCTCGAGGAGGAAACCCGTGAGTCGACCGCGCGCCGCCGACGATTTCGCGACAATTTATGCCCGCCTGGTCGAGCTGCGCCGCGAGCGCGAACAGGCGTCGAAGCAGGATGGCGCCGGCGATGACGCTCCCCGCCGCGGCGAGCGCACCCTGCTCAGTTCGGCCGAAGGGCGCCAGCGCCTGGAGAAGAACGGGTGGCTGACGGTTTCGTCCGGCCGCCGCTACGGTCCGGGACGATCGCGCTAACGCCTCAGCGGTTGAGCAGGTCGAGCGGATAGATCGGCCGGCGGACCTTTTTGAATTGGAGCTGGCGGTAATCCGAGGTGCACACCCCGACCCCGGCGCAGTCAACCACCGCGCGGGCGAGCGGACCCAGACCGGCGCGCCAGTGGATGCGGCTTTTGAGCATAAGATAGCGCTTTTGCGACGGGTCGATGCCGAGGCTTAGGAGGCAATTGAGATCGGACGGCTCGACATGACGCGAGATCAGCACGATCTCGGCGGCCCCGGTGTCGAGCACCACTGAGGGACCCATCTCCATTTCGACGCCGCGCGCCATCGGGCCGCGGTTCTGGTAACGGCCGTCCGAGATCGTCTTGACCCGGCCGGTCACGCGCAAAGCCGGGCTCGGCGCCGGGATCGCCGGCATCGCGATCTTGCCGCCGATCGACAGCGTTATCTGCGCGCCGATGCCGGCGGCGATCGCCTGCTCGACCGCTTGCGGGTCGTAAATCGCGAAGACGGCGACGTCGTCGAGGCCCTGGCGCAGGATCTCGGCCAACACCACGGTCGTGTCCATGGTCCCGCCCGAAGCACAATTGTCGTAATGGTCGAGCAGCACGACCGGACCGTCGCCCGGCTGCGGCGGCGGCATCGCCGCGGCGCGGGCGACCGCCTCGGCCAACGGCTCGATCTGGTAGACAAAGGCCGCGCGCTCGACCCAGGCGCGGTCGAGGAGTTCGTCGCGCAGCCGCTCGGCGAGGCCGCGGTCGCCATCGGTCACCACCACCGCCGAGAGCCCGGCATTCAAAATATCGGCATGCGGAAAGCCGGTGAAGAGGCTGGCGGCGAGCGCGCCCTCGGCCGCCATCAAGGCGCAACGATGCTGCAATTCCCGGTTCGGATGATCGTCGGTGCCCTGGCGCATCACGTGCGGCAGCATCGGGACGTTGCCCCAGGCCATGACCGGACGCACCTCGCCGCGGATCGCGCGCAGCAGGATCTCGCCGGCCAGCTTTGCCGTCTGGTAGGTGTCGATATGCGGATAGGTGCGGTAGCCGGCGACGACGGTGGCGTTGGCGACGATCTCGTCATAGAGGTTGGCGTGCATGTCGAGCGCCACCGCGATCGGGGTTACGGGGTCGATCGCCCGCAGCCGTTTCAAGAATTGCCCCTCGCCATCATCGAGGCTTTGCGTGACCATCGCGCCGTGCAGGTCGAGCAGGATGCCGTCGAACCCGCCCTTCTCGACCGCGGCGCAGATCCGCTCGGTAATCTCGGCATAGGCGGCGTCCTCGACCGGGCCGCTCGGCGCGGCTCCGGCGGCGACCGGCAACACAATCTCGGCCCCCTCGCCAGCGGCGAGATCGAGATAGGCGCCGAGCCCGGTGCCGGTGCCCCGATAGGCGCTGACCGCCGCCTCGCCATAGAGCGGACCTGGGCCGTGGCCAAAGCGCGCCAGCGGGGTCGGCACCGGCGAAAAGGTGTTGGTCTCGTGCTTCATCATCGCGATCAGCAGGCGCATGCCCTAAACTCCTGTTTGCGCAGACCTTGACGAGACCGCACCTTGAGACCGTCGGCACGGTTCTCAGAGCGGATTAGCGGGACTTGAGCGAGCAGTTGTAACACAGTAGCACGACATACCGTGTCCGAGGTGGTAAGCATGCGAACAAATCGAGAGATTGAGCGAAACTGGAAGCAGGTGCCGGCGATATACGTGGATTACTTTTCCGTGAACATCATGCCGCCTAGCGGCTTGGTGCGTGTTGCCTTTTCGGAATGGGTTTCACAAGATGAGCCGTCTCAGGTTCGCACAGCAGTCATGATGTCGCTCGCTGATGCCAAAGAACTCGCACAAGTCCTTGGCAAACTGATAGCGGAAACCGAAGAAGAAACCGGAGGGCAAAGCCCGCAGTAGCCTATGCGCGGTGGGTCACATGCAGGTGAACCCGACGTCAGATCGGCGGAAGGCGGCGCAACCGCGCCCGAAGCGCTGTCCGCCTCCGCCGGCCCGGTGGTTAACCGACCCGTTAGGAGTGCAACAGGTGGGGCGACCGGCTCTCGCCTCACGCTATTGCATGCCGAAAGGATCATGACTGTCTACCCTATCGTCGAGTCGGAACTGACCACGATTACGATCATGAATGTTCTCTCTGCGGTATGCTTTTCTGTGAGCGGTTTGTTCATTGGGTTCGCAGCCAATATTTGGATTAGCTCAGTTTACTACCCCGAGCTGCCCGCCGAAGCGAAAGCGATGTTGCATTATGGAGCCCCAATTTGCGCATTGTTGGGGGCTCTCTCCTTGGCGTTGGGGACTGCGGCAGTATGGTTTCGCCGTTCGACCTGGCGTGCAGTAAAGCAGTCCGCGACCACGCGAGCAGTCCGTCACAGGGCTCCTTGACAGACGGACGAAGAAACGAAGTGAGGGGAAAACCATGACCAACCCGGTCGAAAACCATTACACCAGCGGCGCGCTCGGGGCGGCGATCCTGGCGGCATTGCAGGAAATGGGCAAGGACACCGAGCATCTGACCCCGGATGATCTGGCGGCGGTCGACGAGTTTCATGGCGGGCAACGGCCGGCGACGCTGCGGCTGGCCGAACTGCTCGGACTGACCGGAACCGAGCATGTGCTCGATGTCGGCTGCGGGCTCGGCGGGCCGTCGCGGTTTCTCGCCTGGCGCTATGGCGTGCGCGTCAGCGGCGTCGATCTGACCGCTGAATTCGTCCAGGTGGCGCAGATGCTGACCCGGCGCACCGGGCTCGCAGGCCAGGTCGACTACCGCCAGGGCGACGCGCTTGACCTGCCGTTCGAGGACGCGAGCTTTGACGTGGTGTGGTCGCAGAACGCGGCGATGAACATCGCCGACCGCGACCGGCTCTACCGCGAAATGCAGCGGGTGCTAAAGCCGGGCGGCAGGCTGGCCTTGCAGGAGGTCGCGGCCGGGCCGGGCGGACCGCCCCACTTTCCGGTGCAGTGGGCGCGCGAGCCCGCGATCAGTCATCTTTTTTCCGCCGATGCGACGCGGGCGAAGCTCGCAGCCGCCGGGTTTCGGGTGCGCAGCTGGCAGGACACGACGGCCGAGGCGCTGGCATCGGCCGCGCGCCGCACGCGCGCCGCGAGCAACGCGCCGCCGCCGCTCGGAACCCACCTGATCCTGGGCGAGGACTGGCGCGCGATGTTCGAGAATTCCGCGCGCAACCTCGAAGAGCGCCGCACCGTTCTCTTCAACGCCGTCCTCGATCGCCTCGGCTGAGCCGGCGCTGACCGGTCGCCGCGTTGTCGGAAAGGAGCCGTGCTGCGGGCGGCTAGCGCCGCGCCCCGGCGGCGAGGATCGCGACCGTCGGGACCGCATAGCCGTCGGCGTGGCGAAAGGGCTGCAAATTCTGTCTGATCGCGGCCGCGATCGCCGGCAATGCCGCCGCCGGCTGCGCCTCGATCAGCGCCGCGGTGCGCGCGGTGCCGCGACGAAACCCTTCGAGCAGATCCCCGGCCGCGGCAAAGCGCCACTCGGCCGACACCCGATGGGCCTCGGTTTCGGCAAAGCCTGCCGCATCGAGCGCCCGCAGCAGATCCGCCGGGGCGCGCAGACCGCCGCCCGATGGCGGCGTCGTCGCCGCGTGCGGATCGCCATGCGCGCCAATCGCGTCGAACAGCAGCCGCCAGGCGATGTTTTCGGCCGGCGCGGCCCAGCTGGTGAACGCGATCCGGCCGCCGGGGCGCAATACCCGCCGCGCTTCAATCAAGGCCCGGACCGGATCGGGGAAATGGTGAACGCCGAAATTCGAGACGGCGGCGTCGAACGACGCATCGGCAAAAGGCAGCGCCTCGGCATCGCCCTCCTCGAACCGGATTGCGGGATGCGCGGCGCGCGCGATCGCTAGCATCGCGGCGGCGAAGTCGAGGCCCACCGGCGGTGCCCCGCGCCCGGCGACCGCCGCGCTGACCACGCCCGATCCGCAGGGCCAGAGCAGCCACCCGCTGTCGCGCGCGTTTTGCATCAAATGGTTGACAATATAGTGCAATAAGATTGTTGACACTTGTTGGGGCTAACGCCTAGGTTCTCGCCGATGAGACGTGCTGCACAACGACCCGGCACCTGCTGCGGCGGGACGGCGGAGACCACGTGAGCCGGATCAGCCCAGGGGTGACGCGAGCCGAGCCGGTCGGCTCGCTGCTTGGCCGGCCAAGCTGCTCCAGGCGCGCCGTGAGCACGAGGACGGCAAGCTCTCGCCCGCGGAGTTCAAGCGCGTCGAGGACGCGGCCGTCGACCGGGCGATCTCGCTGCAGCAGGGTGCGGGCCTCGACGTGGTGACCGACGGCGAGCGGCGCCGGTCGCATTTCACCGGCCCGCTGTCCGACGCCGTCGAGGGCCTGGGCGACATCCCGGCCGGCCGCATCGACTGGCATGGCTCGGCTCCGGCGGACGAGATGACGTATGCACACCGCAGGGCCGTCACGGGCAGGCTGCGCCGCGCGCGGTCCCTTGCCCAGGAGGAGTTCGTGTACCTGCGGGCGCGCGCCACACGGCCGGCGAAGATCACGCTGCCGAGCCCGCTGATGATGCAGACGTTCTGGTCGCAGGAGCACTCAACGGCGGCCTACCGCGACCCGTTCGAGATGTTCGCCGACGCGGCCGCGCTGCTGTCCGACGAGATCACCCAGCTCGCGGCGCTGGGCTGCGGTTACGTCCAGATCGATGCGCCCGAGCTTGCCACGCTGGTCGACGACTCGGTGCAGGGCCGGCTTCTCCGCGCGCGGCATCGACCCGGACCGGCTGCTTGGCGACGGCGTCGACATCCTCAACGACGTCGCGGCGACGCCGGGGGTTCGCTACGCGCTGCACCTGTGCCGCGGGAACAGGGATGGGCACTGGATGGCCGCTGGCGGTTACGAGGCGATCTCCCGGCAGGTGTTCCGGCGCGCGACCCGCTTCGACGCCTTCTTCCTCGAGTACGACGATGAGCGCTCCGGCGGCTTTGAGCCGCTCGCCGACCTGCCGCAGGACCGCTTTGTGTTTCTCGGGCTCGTGTCCACGAAGCGGCCCGCGCTGGAGGCCCCCGACCTGCTGCTGAGCCGGATCGAGGAGCCTCCCGGTTCTCCCCGCGCGACCAGCTCGGTCTCTCCCCGCAGTGCGGGTTCTCATCGGCGATCGGCAGGTACCCGCTCGACGCCGTGCAGCAGCAGCACAAGCTGCGCCTCGTCAGCGACGTCGCGAGGCTCGCCTGGCCGGTATAGCGCGCCGCCCAAGCCGACTGTAGCCGCAGAGGAATGTTGACAATTTCGTCGGCATTCCCGAGATCCTGCGGTCGGCGGGCTAGCTGGAAGGACACCCTGGTGCCTGGCGATCCGAGGCTCGCCGTCGTCGAGGCGGTCCGCGCGGCGATCGTACAGGGTGGGTACGCGCCCAAGCAGCGCCTCATCGAGGCCGACCTGTGCGAGCGCTTCGGCACTTCCCGGTTCATCGCGCGTTTTGCCCTGCTCGAGCTTGCAGCGCAGGGCCTGGTCGAGTTCCAGCGCAACAGGGGCGCGCGCGTGCGCGAAATCTCGATCACCGAGGCGATCGAGATCACCGAGGTTCGCAAGCTGCTCGAGGGCCTTGGCGCGGCCCGCGCCGCGCAACGCATCACCAGGGCCGAGATAACGGCGCTGCGCGCGCTCCTCAAGGAGATGCGCACGGCAGTGGGGAAGTCCGAGCTGCTGCGCTACCGGGATCTCAACGGCCGCCTGCACGCGGCCATCCGGGACATCGCCGCGCACGAGACCTCGTCCCGGCTGCTCCAGCAGCTCCGTGACCAGACCGTGCGGCACCAGTTCTCCCTGGCCCTGGTGCCCGGCCGTCCGTCTGTCTCGCTGCCGCAGCACGAGGCGATCGTCGCGGCGGTGACGGCACGGGACGCCGCGGCCGCCGAGCGGGCGATGCACGACCACCTGCAAAGCGTGATCGAGGCGTTCCAGCGCTCCCGGCCGCGACAAGGCATCGCTGAGCCCACGGGACCGGCCCCCCACTGTCACCCCGGGTGGCCCAGCGGGACCCGTTGCCATGATCTCGGTGCATGGCACGCAGATAGAGCGTTCTACCAACACTTCCGGAACCCGGCCCGCCCGCCAGGTGGTGATCGAAGCGACGGCCCAACTCTGAACGGACTGCCTGACCCGCCAATGCACAGGAGGTGAGCCACAAGGACATCACACTGCCAGGCCGCGCGGGCGAGGCATCGAGCATATTGCGCGCGTAGCCCTGCCACACCAGGCGACGGCGGCCGCCGACAGCGCGGGCGCCCAGGAACCGAACTCATCCGGAGGTCCCTCCAACAAGACCCCCGGCCACCCTCCTCAAGAATTCGGCTCGTATGGGGAACCGACGGGGGGTGTCAACGGAAGCCGAAAACTGACCACTGACGGCACCGGTTCCGCACAGCCCCAGAGTTCCCCGAGGTTCCCTCATGCCACCCTTCATTGGCCCCCCGGCTCAGTCCGTGCTCACACTGAGCAGAAGAGCCGGTTTGTCGATCCGTGCTGGATTGCTCAGGTTTAAGAGTCATCTCTGATCCCAAGCCTGAGTACGTCGCCGACTGGGACGCGTTCCCAACTGGGAGCGGAAGACCAATGCGGATATCTTTGACCAAGTGAAGCTGGAATACAGCGAGCAAATCTCTCCAGCGGTTATGGATTCCGAGCCAGATAGTCTCTGAGCTTTGTCGCGATGTGGGACTTGAGTTCATTTTCTTGAGTCAACATAGGGATGAGTTCGAAGTGTGCAGACTTACTCCGATAGCTGAGAAGCCGATGAACTGAACCTCCAGGGGAACTGGCGACAAATATAGGCGGACCACCGCCAAGGTCGGTGACCAGACCAAGGAACTCACGGCCTGTCCTTAGGCGCACGTTGGAGCTATAAAATTTCGCCTCGATAACAACTGCCGCCTGATTGACACGGGGGTCATTCCGTTGTACCCGTGCTTTCGCAGCTTCCGCCGCTTCAATCACGACAACGTCAGCCTCGTGACTCACTCCAGAGCCTGCTTTTACATAGATGCCGAGGTGAGCCTCAAGTCGTTCTCGGCCCTGCCACGAGAGCGTTGCATGGGTGAACTTCTGAGCCTGGCTCCAGATCGAGGAAGGCGATGTCCTGAGGATCAAAGTATTCTTCGATATTCCGTTCACGTCTCTAAAGGAGACACTCATCCCGATAGACCTGGCCGCGTCGATACAGAGGCCGAAGAGATAGACCTCGTAGAGATCGTAGCCAGGCGTAAGCGCAGAATGTGACCTGATGGGTATCGGTCAATGATGACTTGATGGCGTTAACGAGCGTGGACGCCGAGACGATGGGAGCCACGCTTAGCTGAGCACCTCGTCATGTAGAACGTAGTGCAGGATAGAAAGCCGCTCATTCGTCAGCGCCGGCATTTCCAAGAAAGCTGCGCATGCTCGAAGTACTTGCGGCAGCATTATCTCCCACTGGACTGTCAAGCTCTATCGAGTCTATGCCTCGTTCCGAGGCAAACTTGGATATGTATGAGCGGGCCAACTCGGACGCATCAATGACTCGCTCGACAGCCTGCACAAGGAGGGCAAGTCTCTCGTGAGGTTCGTATGGTACGCCGATGATGTCGTTGGGCTTGGCCCGAGCCACGGCAATTCCTCTACCCTATTCTTCGACTAGGCGACTCTCATAAAGCGCGCTCTCTTCGCCGAGCAAGGTCACTGAACGGCACTGTCTTGCCTCGTGCTATTACTTCCTCAACTTCCGTGACAATCCAGTGGGCATCTATCTGTCGGAGCGCGCTCGCAAGCTCCGAATATTGCGCTATAGCTTCCTGTCCGCGCTTCACGCCGTCCACGCCTAGTCTCAGGTGGCCTTGCAGGGCCGGTCATCGTAACCTTGAAATAGGACTCATAGCTAGGGCAGGCGAACTCCTCCATGAGGGAAATAAAAGTGCCGTTTATCCCTGAAATGCCCATTTATCCTATGCGCGGAACCTCCCCCCGAAACCACAATGGCGTGGAGAATAGGCGCAAACACCACATCACATTGGACTCTGAGCCGGTTGCGTGGTGGCGTGGACGTGTCACACTATCCCTGTCTGTCGAGCCGGAGG
>CAWFER010000033.1:0-622028 GCA_963814805.1 uncultured Alphaproteobacteria bacterium
TCATTCGCTATCCCCAATCGGCACCCGCTTATGTTTTTTGTCCGACCTCGGCGGAAACGTTGTGGTTCGGGCCATATTCTCTGAGTGCGCGGGTGCGCGCTTTGGGGCACAGACCAAGGCACTCCTGACGGAATGCAAAAACTGAGTGACGCGATGATGACCTATCGGGTCGGCGCCTGCGCGTCGCCGTCATCCGGCAAGGCGATGGCCGAATACTACCTCGCCGGGACATTGAAGACCGAACCGGCGCGGGCCGCCGAGTATTACACCGGCGCCGCGGCGAGGGAAGACCGCGCCGCGGAGTTCTGGCGGCGCGTCGGGAGGGCCCGCCGCGGGCGGCACGGTCGCCGAGCTGCGGCCCGACCTCTCGCCGGCTTTGGCCGCACGCCTCGGCATCGCCGATCCCGGCCGGCCATTGACCCAGGCCGGTATTGCGAATTTGCTAAATGCGACACGACTTGACGGCGAGCGCGATCGCTGGGCGCAAGAAGCACACCGCGACCAGCAGCGTCGCCGAATTGTTCGGTCTCGATCCGAAGCAGCCGGCATCGGCCGAAGCAATCCGGAACGTGCTCGCCGGCAAGCGCGCGGACGGCGGCATGCCGCAGAACGCCGCCGGCAAGCCGCTTCCGGCCGAGATCGTCGAAGGGGCGCGCAAGCGGTTCAAGGCGGCGCTGGGCCTGCCGGCGCACCGCGAGGCAACTGCCGACGAACTCGCGCACCTGGAGAACGGCCGCCTGGCGACCGGGCGGCTGATCGATATGGCGGATTACCGCCGGCAGATCCACGCCACGCGCCCGCCGGTCGGGTTTGTCGACATGACGTTTTCGGCCGACAAGTCGCTGTCGGTTGCCTGGGCCTTGGCGCCGACGGCGGCGGAAAGGGCCGCCCTCCTCGATATTCACCGGCACGCCGTCGCCGACACGATGGCCTACGCCGAGACGCAGCTCGGTTTTGCCCGCAGCAGAGCCAGCGGCGGCGGGGAGGCGGTCGAGCCCGGCGCGCTCGGGATGGATCAGCTTCCAGCACTACACCGCGCGGCCGGCCGTCGATATCGAGCGGCGGGACAGGGAAGGCCGGGCCTACACCGATATCCGCGAGGTGCCGTTGCAGACGGCGGACCCGCAGCTTCATACCCACGTGACGGTGTTCAACAGCGTGCTGACCGACAGCGGGCGTATCGGCGCCATCGATCTCGACCGGCTGGCCGGGCGGGTCAAGGAGCTGGGTGCGGTCTACCATGCCAATATCGCGGCCCGGGCCCGCCAGCTCGGCATCGAGACCATGCTCGACGAGCGCACCGGTGCGGCGCGGCTCGCCGATATCCCGCATTCGATGCGCGAGTTGTTCAGCAAGCGGACGATCGAAGCGCAGGATGCGGCGCGCGAGTTCGCGGCGCGAGAAGGGGATCGATTGGGATGCGATCACCGCCGAGCAGAAGATTGCCTTGTTGAAGGCCGGGGCGGCGGAAACCCGGCAGGCAAAAACAGAAACCGCGGAGGGCGTCGAACAGAAAAGCGATTTCGTGGTGTGGCGTGAGCAAGCCGCGGCGGCGTCCTATCGCCATCGCAGCGTGCTGCGGCCGGACGAGGTCACGCCCGCACCGGCTGCCGGAACAGCGCCGCGAGGCCGCCTATCAGCGCGGCCCTGCCATTGCTCGACGGCGAGCTCAGCCGCCGTGCCGTGCTGGACGGCCAGGAATTGCGCGAGATCGCGGCGCGGGCATTGATCGTCGCCGGCATCGGCGAGCGGCCCGGCGACGACATCGACGCCGTGATCAAAGGCCTTCCGCGAGCGGGGCGTGGTGCAGGACGGGGAGCAGGTGGCGCTGCTGTGGGGCAGGGGGGCGTCCCTGCGCGGCAAGGAGCGCTGGAGCGTCACGACGGCGCTGCATATCGACCAGGAACGCGAGCTGATCCGGCTGGCCAGGACCGCCTCGCTCGACTTGTCGGCCGCTTTGCCGGCGGCAGCAGATCGACCGCGCCGCAAACGCCTTCCTCGCGCGCAATCCGGCGATCGATCCGGCGGCCGAGCAATGGCAGGCGCAGCGCGCGATGATGACCAGGCTCGCCACCGGCGGCCGGCTGGGTGTCGCGATCGGCGTTGCCGGCGCCGGCAAGAGCACCGCCCTGGCCCCGCTGGTGGAGGCCTGGAAAGCCGACGGGCGCGAGGTGTTCGGCATCACCCTGGCCTGGCGCCAGGCGGCCGATCTGCGCTCGGCCGGCATCGTCGAGCGCGCCTCGGTCGCGGCCTTTTTGAAACGCGTCGAGACCGGGCGATACGTCCTCGACCGCAACAGCGTCGTGGTCGTCGACGAGGTCGGGCTCATCGGCACCCGGCAAATGCTCGATCTGCTGCGGCTGCAGCAGAGAACCGGCATGCAGATCGTCATGGTCGGCGATCCCAAGCAATGCCAGTCGATCGAGGCCGGGCCGGTCATCGACCTGTTGCGCAAGGCGGTCGGCGAGGAGGCCGTTCCCGAGATCCTGACCTCGATCCGCCAGAAGACCGAGCGCGAGCGGGAAATCACCGGCCTGTTCCGCGCCGGACGCGCGGCCGAAGCGCTGGAAATGAAGCAGCAGGACGGCACCGCCGTACTGGTCGCCGGCGGCCGGCAGGCGACGGTGCAACGCGTGGCCCAGCTGTGGCGCGAGCGGATGGAGGCCAACCGCGCCGATCCCGAGTTCAAATTGACGGTCTCGGCGCCGACGAATGCCGACGCGCGCGAGATCGGAGCGGCCATTCGCGCCGAGCGGCGCCGGGCCGGCGAGCTCGGCGACGATGCCAAAGTCCTGGACGCGACCGACCGCAACGGTGACACCTACCGACTGGCGCTCGCGGTCGGTGACCGCGTGCGCCTCTATGACCGCGTGCATGACGCGCGTGTCCCGGGCCGCAAGAGCGTCCTTGCCAACAATGGCGAGGTGGTCGAAATCCGCGCGCTGACCGAGGAGGGCATGATCGTGCGCAACGATGCCGGCGCCGAGGGCCTGGTCGCATGGCGAAAGATCCAAGCTCGCAAGGACGCCCCGGTGCGCCTCAGCTATGGCTACGCGATGACCGTGGACACGGCGCAAGGCAGCACCGCGACCGAGCACATCCACGCCCTGCCGGCCGGGTCGCACGCGATCCACGGCTTCAAAGCCTATACCGCCGCCAGCCGCCACGAGCGGACAACCTGGATCGTCGTCGATGAAGCCTCGGAGCGGCGGCATCTCGCCAGCCGGTCGATGATCGGGCAGAGACCGGAGATCGGCGAGCCGGATGTGTGGCGCCAAATCGGCGAAAATCTCAGCCGCCAGCCACAAAAGGCCAGCGCGCTCGATCATGCTGCACCGGATGGCAGAGACGCCGCCTCAGGTGCAGCGGCGGATCGTACGGCAGGGCGCCGCGCGCGCATAAAACAGCGCTACCCAAAACGCGTCGAACTAGGCGGGGGTGCAGATGAACCTCGCGACGCGCCTCATGACCGCCGCCGGAATCGGACGGATACGAACGCCCAGCAAAGGGTGCGCCTCGGTCGAAAATCGAGCTACGATGCATCCATGTTGGAGCTGATCTGGAACCGAAACTGTCGATCAAGAAATGTACCTGGTCAGGTGGTCCGGCGGCTGCGTGAGCGAGGCCGAGCGGCATTACGCACACGACGAAGGATTAGGAGCGGACGGCGGTCGCGGCGGGTCATTGGCTTATTTTACGAAATGCGCCGTCGCCGCCAAAGGGCCACCATGGCCATGCCGAGCAGTCCGGATGCGAGCAGCGCCGACGTCGCCGGTTCGGGTACGGCGGCGACGTCGATTAGGTCGAGATTGGACACCCAGCGTCCATGTGCAAACGCCGTATCGGCTGGCAGGATCGTCCGCGCCAGACCGTCGGTCGGAAAGTTTCCGTTGGTGTTGGCATAAGGAACGAGATCGACCTGATTGACCGCTGTCGAAGCGCCGAACGCCGGGTCCAGTTCTGCCAAAGACAACAGCACCTCGTAGCCATCGGTGCCCGCGGTCACGACATACTGGTCGAGGATGTTGGGATCTCTTGGATCGATCAGACTAAAGAACGGCGGCCCGGTGTAGGTGTCGCCGTTGACGGTTTCCGTTATCGGGCTGACGTTCTGCGGGTCGGCGCCCTGAAACGTGTAGGCGCCGGGATAGCTGACATTCCCGGCCAATGTGACGTTCGTCGACTCCGGAGCGTTCGTTACCTGCGGCAGGGCCGGCACGGAGAGCAGCTGCAGGCTCGAGAGACCGGCGACGTCGCGGCCGCCGGCACCCGATTGCGTGGTCACCAGCGAGGCGGTGTTGCCGGAAAAGGTTACGAGATCCGGGGTCGCAGTTCCGCTGAAACTCGGATCGATCTCGCCCAGTGAGAACAGCGACTGACCGCCGCCGCTGCCGGTGGCGAGCACATAGTAGCGCAAGATCGCGTTCTTGCCGTTGTCGCCTGCCGGGGTGGCGGTCGTGATTGCGCCATAGATCGGCGAGGTCGGGCTCGACGCGGCGGCGCCTCCGAGCAATCCCCACAATGAGTAACCGGTCACACCCCCTACGGTGACGAGCCCGCCATATTGTTCCGGAGGTGCGGTCGACAGATCGATCATCCCGGCATTGCCGGTTGGCCCCGAAAGGTTGACGATGGCATCCGCCATCGCCGGCCACGGCGCCGCCAGCATTCCGCTCGCGAGCATGGCGCGAGCACATCGGCGCGTCTGCATCGCTTGATCACCATTCGTCCCCCGCAGGAATGCGATTCAGGTCGCTATATTTCAGAGAATATATCGTCGTAGGCAAGGAAGAATTTGGCGCATCGCGATTTATGCCGACGTACGAGGCCGTTTCCTGCGCGATCCAGTCGAGATACGGCTGGTGGCCGGTCTCAATCGGCCATGTCACGCTGCAGGTAAGGGTGCAATGCTTTGACACGCTGTTCGAGCCGCTCGAAGAGGGCGGCTCGGCTCTTGGCGATGAGGACGGCTGCGGTTGCTCTCTCTATTGCCGTTCCAGCGATAAATCGAGCGCATGCCGGTGATTTTGACGCATGCGGCGAGTCGCTCCTCGACAATCGAGCGGCCGATCTTCTCGGCTCGCTTCGAGCGTGGGAGCGGTGATGCAAACAAACAGGAATTCGCGCATTTGGAACAGAACGTTATCGAAAATCTATGGCTCTTTGAACGCTGCCGGCTGGCCGAGCTTCCACGGGAGGCGATCGTGCCCTGGTCGTTCGCGGCAGATCCGCACGCATTCCGATCCGGCCTCTTCGACAGCACGGCCACAGCCGCTCAAGGTAGGCGTGATCAGCACCGACACGCCGAGGCCGGCCGATGCGGGTAGTGTTCGCGGCGATGAAAGACAGCGCCACGAGAGGGTCGTAAGTATTCGTCCAGGGGGGCTGACCGAGGCGAACCGTCGACGATGATGTGATCGTTGACGAAGACGGCATCGAAACCCAGTGCGTCCGCCTGTGCCGCCCACGCGATGATGGCCTCGGGTGTCGCCTCAAATCCAAAGTCATCGGCGTTGGGACATCGGCATCAAAATCGAATGGTCACGATCCCTTCTGGCGGCTTCCCGGCGCCAAAGGTCGGTGGGCCTCGCCGCCGCGAGCGTCTATTGCCCGCGACAAAGCGCGCTCGCGGCGCAGCTCTACCAGGCGCGCGCGGATCGCGACAAAATCATCGGCGGCGCGGGGGCGAATATGTTCCCGGCGCAGCTCTTCGAGACGGCTGCGAATCGCCGCAAAATCGTCAGCTGCACGAGGACGGCTCACGTTTCCTCCAATTTCTGCCGCATCGATGGATGCGACTACCGCGCACGGATCGAGGGCTGCGCCAGGGCAGCTTGAAACTCAGACGAAACCGACCACAGCGTGCGGCACATAAGGCTCCTCCAGAGCGGCTATCTCGTCGGTGGAGAGCTTCACATTCACGGATGCGAGAGCGTCATCGAGATGCTGCAGCTTGGTCGCGCCGACGATCGGCGCGGTGATGACCGGCTTTGCCAGAAGCCACGCGAGGGCCACCTGCGCACGGGTTATGCCGCGCGCCGCGGCGACTTCGGCGACGCGATCCACGATCTTTTTATCGGCTTCGGCGGTTTTTGCGAACAGCCGCTGGTGCGCGTCGTCAGTCTCGGTGCGGGTGCTCGTATAGTCCCGCGTCTCGGGTCAATCGCCCGCGGGCTTGCGGGCTCCACGGGATGACGCCGATGCCCTCCGCCGCGCAGAGCGGCAGCATTTCGCGCTCTTCCTCGCGGTAGAGCAGGTTCACCAGGTTTTGCATGCTGACAAACCGGGTCCAGCCATGCCGTTCGGCGATCCCGAGCGCGCGGGCGAACTGCCAGCGCATGCATCGAGGACGCGCCGATATAGCGGGCCTTGCCGGCCTTGACGACATCGTGCAACGCCTCGAGCGTCTCCTCGATCGGCGTCGTCGTGGTCCCAGCGGTGGATCTGGTAGAGGTCGACGTAGTCGATGCCGAGCCGACGCAGGCTGGCGTCGATCTCGATCATGATCGCCTTGCGCGACAGGCCGGCGCCGTTCGGCCCCGGGCGCATCCGGCCGTAGACCTTGGTCGCGATGACGACCTCGTCGCGGCGCGCGAAATCCTTGATCGCGCGGCCGAGGATTTCCTCGCTGCTGCCGGCTGAATAGAGGTTCGCGGTGTCGAAGAAATTGATGCCGGCTTCGAGCGCGCGCTTGATGAAGGGGCGGGCTTCCTCTTCGCCGATCGACCAGGCGTGATTGCCGCGATCGGGCGTGCCGTAGCTCATGCAGCCGAGGCAGATCCGCGACACTTCGAGGCCGGTGCGGCCGAGCTTCACGTATTCCATTGCTTCTCCTCGTTTTGGCGGCCGTAGCGGCGGCCCGTTCATAGATACGTCGATACCGATGAAGGACATCGGTCCCGAACGGCGTCAGCAGCGCGCCGCCATCTCCTGCGCCGCCAGGTGCTGTTGTCATAGCCGACTTACCGCCCGCCATTGGCGGGGATGCGCCACGCGTAAGAGGCGCGAAAATCGCCGGTCGGTTTCCGAGATGGCGCGCTGTTTGCCGTCTGGAACGTTATATCCATTAAGATATTTCGATGTACGACTCCAACCAAGTTCCATATTCCGGTACCTCAGAGGACCCTGATGACATCCCTTGCCAATCAGAAAGAGCTGAAGGTTGTCGGCACCCGGCCGATCCGGCCGGACGGCGTCGACAAGGTGACCGGCCGGCCAATTTCGGCGCCGATCGGACGATGCCGGGCATGCTGTACGGCAAGATCAAGCGCAGCCCGCACGCCCATGCCCGCATCGTCTCGATCGACACCGAGCAAGGCGCTGGCGCTGCCGGGCGTAAGGCGGTGGTGACCGCGCGCCGACTTCCCGGACATCCCCTCGGAAGAGGCATTCGTGCGGCGAAGGCGCCGATCGAACTTCCGCGACCTGTCGCGCAACGTCATGGCGCGCGGACAAGGTGCTGTACGAAGGCCACGCCGTCGCCGCGGTCGCCGCCATCTCGCCGGCGATCGCCGACGCGGCGCTCGAGCTGATCGAGGTCAACTACGAGGTGCTGCCGCACGTCATCGACGTCGAGGCGGCGATGGCGCCGGACGCGCCGGTGCTGCACGACGACCTGTTCACCGCAGGGCGTCGACGCCGAAGCCGGACCAAGCCGTCCAACATCGCCAAGCGGCTGACCTTCGCGCAAGGGCGACGTCGATGCCGGCTTCGCCGAGGCCGAGGTGGTCGTCGAGGGCCGCTACACCACCAAGGCGGTGCACCAGGGCTATATCGAGCCGCACGCCTGCGTGTGCCGCTACGACCGCCGACGGCCAGGTGCCAGATCTGGAGCTCCAGCCAGGGCCACTTCATGGTCCGCACCTACTGCGCCAAGGTGCTGGGCCTCGACATCTCCAACATCCGCGTCGACGCCGGCCGAGATCGGCGGCGGCTTCGGCGGCAAGACCACTGGTCTATCTGGAGCCGGTGGCGCTGGCGCTGTCGCGCAAGTCCGGCCGCGCCGGTGAAGATGGTGATGACGCCGCGAGGAGGTGTTCCGCGCCACCGGCCCGACCTCCGGCGGCGTCGATCGAGGTCAAGCTCGGCGCCAAGAAGGACGGCACCATCATCGCCGCCGAGGTGGTGCTGAAGTTCCAGGCCGGCGCCTTCCCCGGCTCGCCGGTCGGGCCGGGCTGCATGTCCGGCCTGGCGATGTACGACATGCCGAACGTCCGCATCATCGGCTACGACGTGGTCACCAACCGGCCGAAGGTGGCGGCCTATCGCGCGCCCGGCGCGCCGATCGTCGCGTTCGGCGGTCGAAAGCGCGATGGACGAGCTGGCGCGCAAGCTGGGCATGGACCCGATCGCGCTGCGCGAGAAGAACGGCGCGCGCAGACGGCACCAAGGCGGCACTACGGGCCGACCTACCAGAACATCGGCTACCTCGAGACGCTGGAGGCGGTCGAAGAACCATCCGCACTATGCAAGGTCCCGCTCGGCCCCAACCAGGGCCGCGGCATCGCCTGCGGCTTCTGGTTCAACGTCGGCGGCGAATCCACCGCCGCGGTGCACATCAACGAGGACGGCACGGTCACGGTGGCGACCTCGGCAACCCCGACATCGGCGGCTCGCGCGCCTCGATGGCGATGATGGCGGCCGAGGTGCTGGGCATGCCGGTCGAGAAGGTGCGCCCGATCGTCGCCGACACCGCCTCGATCGGCTTCACGCATGCTGACCGGCGGCAGCCGGGTCACCTTCGCCACCGGCATGGCGGTGGTGCAGGCGGCCGAGAAGGTCGGTCGAGCGAGCTGAAGCGGCGCGCCGCGCATGATCTGGGACATCGCCGCCGAGGCGGTCGAGTGGAAGGACGGCGAGGCGGTGCCGGCCGGCGCCAAGCCGGCGGCGTTCGAGCCGCTGCCGCTGGCCGACATCGCGCTGAAGGCCGGCGCGCACCGGCGGGCCGATCGCCGCCGAGGTGTCGCTCAACGCCCAGGGCGCCGGCCCCGGCTTCGGCGTGCATATCTGCGACGTCGAGGTCGACCCGGAGACCGGCCAGGTGAACGTCCTGCGCTACACCGCGGCCCAGGACGTCGGCAGGGCGATCCACCCGTCCTACGTCGAGGGCCAGATCCAGGGCGGCGTCGCGCAGGGCATCGGCTGGGCGCTGAACGAGGAATACATCTACGACACCGAAGGGCAGGATGGAGAACGCCGGCTTCCTCGACTACCGCTGCCGGTGGCCTCCGACCTGCCGATGATCGACGCGGTGCTGGTCGAGGTGCCGAACCCGCGCCATCCGTTCGGCGCGCGCGGCGTCGGCGAGGTGCCGATCGTGCCGCCGATGGCCGCGGTCGCCAACGCGGTGCGCGCCGCGATCGGGGTGCGCATGCGCGACCTGCCGATGTCGCCGCCGAAGATCCTCGCCGAGATCGACGCCGAGGAGCCGCGGCGCCTCGCGGCTGAATAAGCCCAGCTCGTCGTCAGGCGAGTTAGGAGCGCGGCGCGCAGACGCGGTAGCGGGCCGCAACCGGCGGGACCGCGACATCGACCGCATAGCACGCGGGCAAAGTGTCGGCGGTAATGACCTCGGCCGGCGGCCCAGCCGCAACAGCTCGCCGCCGGCTAATACCGCGACCCGGTCGGCGCGGGCGAAAGCCTGCGCCGGGTGGTGGGTCGACAGCAGCACACACAGCGAGCGGGTCTCAGCGAGGCGGCGAACCGCGTTGAGAACCCGCAATTGGTTGCCGAAATCGAGGCTCGCGGTGGGCTCGTCGAGGACCAGGATGCGCGGCTGCTGCGCAAGGCGCGGGCGACCAGGGCCAACTGCCGCTCGCCGCCGCTGACCCGCAGCCACGCGAACCTCACGCCGGGGGATCGGCGAGAATCCGGTCGAGCGGCGCGTCGCTCGGTTCCTGCTGATAGAAAAGGGCATAAAAGCGGCGGGCCTCGGCGCGGATGTCCTGCGGAAAGGCAGCAGGACAGAGCAGCTTGCCGAGCCATAAGAGGCCAATCAGCCGATTGGGCGCCGGCGGATCGTCGAGCCATGAGAACGGGAGGTCGGGGACAAAATGGACATGCCCCGCCTGCACCGCCTTGACCTGATGCCAGACCGGGTCGGTGCGGATCGCGGCATGAAAGCGCCGGTCGATGGTCAGGACCACATCCGGCTGCCAGGCCAGGATCTGCTCCGGCGACACATCGACGATGGAGTGCGGTCCGGCCTCCGTGCCGACAACATTGCGCGCGCCGATCAGATCGACGACCTCGCTGCCGATCGAGCCGGCGACGGCGCTCTCGAGACCGTGCGGGCCGCGCGCGATGTAGAGGCTCGGGCGGTCGGGCGGGGGAATTTTTGCGATCTGCTGTTGCGTCTCGTTCAGCGCCGCTTTGGCATAAAGGGCGAGAGCCTCCGCCCGTTTCTGTACATCGAGGAGGCCGCCGAGAACGCGCAAGGTTTGCGGCGTTTGCACGAGATGACCGGCGATCAGCACGTCGGGAATATGCGTCTGCGCCTGCACCCGATCCGCCAGCGAGACATAGGTTTCGGTCGTATTGCCGACATCGAGCACCAGATCGGGCGCCAACTTGACGACATTTTCGAGGTTGACTGTGTTGCCGCGACCGGTAAGCCGGCCGATTTCGGGCAAATCGGCGTAGCGCTTTGGCAGAAAAGGTCGTGCCGCGGCGCTCGGCATCCGGGTCCAGCCCAGCATCTTGTCGGGCGCGACCGTGAACAGGGTGACCGAGGCCGGCGGGCCCGCCGGGAAAACCCGGCGCAAAGGGGCCGCTGGGATGTCGACCTGCCGCCCGGCGGAGTCGGTAAAGGGCTTAGCGGCGGCGCGCCACGACGGCCAAGTCAGCTCGGCCGCGACCGCGCCGGCGCCGAGGCCGAAGAGGCGGCGTCGCCTCACTTGGCGACCATCACATCCGATGCTTTGATCACCGCGAACGCCTCGTCGCCGGTCTTGAGGCCGAGATCGTCGACGGCCTCATTGGTGATCGACGAGGTCACGATCACCCCACCGCCGATGTCGATGCGCACATGCGCCGTGGTTTGCCCCTTGGTCACTGCGACAATCTTGCCTTTGAGCTGGTTGCGGGCGCTGAGCTTCATCAAACACACTCCTCTAGGATCGGGGAACCGTACGGGCTTGAATGCGCGTTTTGGCGGGTCCGCAGCACCGGCAGCTGCGATCTCCTCGTTGAGGGCGGATCGGGCTATCACTTCTTTGGCCGCCCGGCGCGGAAGCTTGTGCTAGCACGCCGACCCCTTGTTCAGATGTCCCTTAAAGTCGCCTAGAACAGACGCGTCGCCGGCCGCGCTCCAATGGACGACACGCTTAATGCCAGCCGGTGCGTTTTCCGGCCTCGGGTTTCAGCGGGCTCCGGCCCAGGCGCGGCGAGTGCCGCAGACAGGGCGGCGATGTCGTTGGCGCCAGCGACTTGCGCGGCGCTCTCGACGGCGCGGTAATGCTGCACGACCGCGTGGCCGAGCTCGGTCAGCAACGCGCCGCCGCCATGCTGGCCGCCCGCCTGCGAGGCCACCACCGGCTGCCGGAAGCAGCGGTTCACGCTGTCGACCAGGAGCCAGGCGCGACGGTAGGACATGCCCATCTGGCGGCCCGCGGCTGCGATCGAGCCCAGGCTGTCGATCAGCTCCAGCAGCTTGATCTTGCCAGGGCCGATAGCGCGGTCCTGGTCAAAATCGATGCGCAAGGTCAGCCTCGGCATGGGATCGACCTCCGGCTCACCCGGCAGCGGCCTCGCAAACAGTCCGCCGCCGAGCATTACTCGCATGTGCCGCTATGCGGTTTTGATCCAGACCGCCTTGACGTTGAGGTACTCTTCCATCTGCTGGATGCCGGATTCGCGCCCATAGCCGCTCATCTTGTAGCCGCCGAACGGCACCGCCGGGTCCATCGCCTGGTAGCAGTTGATCCACACCGAGCCGGCGCGCAGCCCTTTGGCCAGGCGATGCGCCTTCCGACACGTCGCGCGTCCACACGCCGCTGCCGAGGCCGAAGCTGGTGGCGTTGCCGCGTCGGATGACTTCCTCGATATCGGTGAACGGGATCGCCGAGATCACCGGGCCGAAGATCTCCTCCTGGGCGATGCGCATGTTGTCGTTGACATCGGCGAACACGGTCGGCGGCACGAAATAGCCCTTGGCATAGGCGCCTTCGGTCAGCGCGCTGGCCGCCGGTCACCGGACGCGCGCCTTCCTGGCGGCCGGTTGCGAGATAGCCGGTGACCCGTTCGTACTGCTGCTCGGAAACCAATGGGCCGATCTGCGTGTCGGGATCGAGCCCGTTGCCGACCTTCAACCCCTTGCCGAAATCGGCGACCCGTCCGACGAACTCGTCATAGACCTTGCGCTCGACAAAGAGGCGGGTGCCGGCGCTGCAGATCTGGCCGGAATTGGCGAACACCGCCATGCCGGCGCCGGGCGCCGCGGTTTCGAGATCGGCGTCGGCGAAGACGATGTCGGGCGACTTGCCGCCCAGTTCCAGCGACACGCGCTTCAGGTTCCCGGCCGAGGCGCGCACGATCGACTGACCGGTCAGGTGGGAGCCGGTGAAGGCGACCTTGTCGACGCCGGGATGCTCGGCCAGCGCCGCGCCGGCGGTCTCGCCATAGCCGGGCACGATGTTGACGACGCCGGGCGGCACGCCGGCGTCCATCAGCAGCTCGCCGAGCCGCAGCGGGGTCAGCGGCGCCTCCTCGGCCGGCTTCAGCACCACGGTGCAGCCGGTGGCCAGCGCCGGGCCGATCTTCCAGATGCAGGCGCCCAAGGGCCCATTCCAGGGGATGATCGCGCCGACGACGCCGATCGGCTCCTTCAAGGTGTACGAGAAATATTCGCCCGGCAGCGAGTTCTCGATCGTCTCGCCGTGGATCGAGGTCGCCATGCCGGCGTACCAGCGCAGCATCCCGAGCACCCGCTGCTTGGTGCCGCGCGTGCGGGCGGAGGGAGCCCCCATGTCGACGGTGTCGAGCAGGCTCAGCTCGTCGATAGTTCTTCTCGACGATGTCGGCGATTTTTAAGAGCAGCGCCTGGCGCTCATAGGGTTTGAACTTCGACCACGGCCCCTCGAAGGCGCGGCGGGCGGCCGCGACCGCGCGGTCGATATCCTCCTTGTCGCCTTCGGCGACCATCGCCAGCAGCTCGCCGGTCGCCGGGTTGCGGCTCTCGAAGGTCTTGCCCGACGCGGCGCGCACCCACTCGCCATTAATCAGCATGCGTTTGACGTCGGCGCCCGCCACGAACGGATGGCGGTAGGTTTCGATGGTTTGCGGCATTGCCATGGTCTGCTCCTGTCGTTGATGTCTTGCAGCGGTCAGAGGGCGGCCGCTACGGCCTTGACTTCGGTGTAGAGCTCGATCGCCTCGTAGCCCATCTCGCGGCCCCAGCCGGACTGTTTGAAGCCGCCGAACGGCAGCGCCGGATCGCCGAAATTGTGGGTGTTGATCCATACCGTGCCGGCCTTGATGCGGCGTGCGAGCTTGTGGGCGACGCCCAGATCGCGCGTCCAAATGCTGGCTGCCAAACCGTAGGGCGTATCGTTGGCGGTGCGGGCGATCCGGTCGAGGTCGTCGTCGTCGAACGGGATTGCGCACACAACCGGTCCGAAGATCTCCTCGCGCACGACCGACATCTCGGGCTTCGTCTCGGTCAACACCGTCGGCTGCACGAAATATCCGCTGTCACCGACCCTTCCGCCGCCGGTAACGACCTTGGCGCCCTGCTCCCGTCCGGCTTCGAGATAGCCGGTCACCCGCCGGAACTGCTCGTCGGAGACCAGCGGGCCGAGCTGCGTCTCGGGATCGAGGCCGTGGCCGACGCGGATCTGCGCGGCGCGATCGGCGACGCCCTGCGTCAACCGGTCGAATACCCGGCTGATGAGCGTAGAGCCGCGAGCCGGCGGTGCAGCATTGCCCCATATTGAAGAAGATCGCGCTCGACGCGCCGCGGATCGCGACATCCATGTCGGCGTCGGGAAAGACGATCGCCGGCGATTTGCCGCCGAGCTCGAGCGACACTTTCTTCAGATTGCCGGCAGCGGCCTGCACGATCAGCTTGCCGACCTCGGTCGAGCCGGTGAAGGCGATTTTGTCGACATCAGGGTGGGCGGCGAGCGCCGCGCCGGCGGTCTCGCCGAACCCGGTCAGGATGTTGACGACGCCATCTGGGAAGCCGGCCTGCTGGACCAGCTGGCCGAGGCGCAGCGCCGTCAAGGGGGTCTGCTCCGCCGGTTTCAGCACGATCGTGCAGCCGGCGGCGAGCGCCGGGGCGATCTTCCACGCCGCCATCATCAGCGGGAAATTCCACGGGATGATCTGGCCGACGACGCCGACCGGCTCGCGCAGGGTGTAGGCGTGCCAATCGCCCGTCGCCGAGATCGTGATCGTGGCGCCGTTGATCTTGGTCGCCCAGCCGGCCATGTAGCGCAGGATCTCGTATGACCCGGGCAGGTCGACATTGCGCGCGTCGCGGATCGGCTTGCCGTTGTCGAGCGCTTCCAGCTCGGCGATCTGGTCGGCATGGGATTCGATCAGGTCGGCGAGCTTCCAGATCAGCTTGCAGCGATCGGCCGGCGAGGTCTTTGCCCACGGGCCGGTCTCGAAGGCGCGGCGCGCCGCCTTGACCGCCGCGTCGACATCGGCGGCATCGGCCTCGGCGACCGCGGCGATCGTCTGTCCCGTCGCCGGATCGAAGACATCAAACGCCTTGCCCGATTTGGCCTCGACCCATTTGCCGTCAATCAGCAGCTGGTGCCGGCCGGCCAAAAACGCCGAGGCGTCATTTCCCAGCCGGGCGTGGGGGGTCGCGACGTCCATGATCATCTCCTTTGATATAGCGGAATAGATATAACGGTCTTCGCCACTCAACCTCGTTGCGCGGTACAGCAGATCTAGCCGGCGGCGCGCGCCGCTTGGATCGCCTGCCACACCCTGAATGGCGTCGCCGGCATGTCGATGTGGCGGATGCCGTATTGCGAGAGCGCGTCGACGACCGCGTTCATCACCGCCGGCAACGATCCGGCGCAACCGGCCTCGCCGCACCCTTTGGCGCCGAGCGGATTGGTCTTGGCCGGCACCGGATGGCTGTCGATCGCAAACATCACCGCGTCCGAGGCGCGCGGCAACGCATAGTCGGTGAACGAGCCGGTCAGAGAACTGGGCGTCCTCGTCGAACACGGTGCGCTCCATCAACGCCTGGCCGATCCCCTGGACGACGCCGCCATGGGCCTGGCCGGCGACCAGCAGCGGGTTCACGATCACCCCGAAATCGTTGACCATCGAGTATTTGACGACCGCGACGCCGCCGGTCTCCGGATCGATCTCGACCTCGGCGATGTGAACAGCCGTTTGGAAAAGCCGACGGCGAGCTCTCGTGGATATGCTGTACATCAAGCGTTTGCGGCAGTTCGGGCGGCAATTGCAGCCCGCGCCGCAGCATCGTCGCCAATTCCATGATGTCGATAAAGCGATCGGTGCCGGCGATGACGAACCGACCGCGCCAGAACTCGACATCGGCGACCGCGGCTTCGAGGACATGGGCGGCGATCTGCCGGCCCTGCGCGATGACCTTGTCGCCGGCGGCAATGATCGCGGCGCCGCTCGCCATCAAGGATTTCGAGCCGCCGGTGCCGCCGCCAGCGATCAGCTCGTCGCTGTCGCCCTGCAACAGGCGGATGCGGTCGAACGGCACGCCGAGCTTCTGGTGCAGCACCTGGGCGAACGGGGTCCAGTGCCCCTGGCCGTAATCGAGCGTGCCGGTGATGATCGTGACGCCGCCATCGGCCTCGAAGCGGATGCCGCCCATCTCGTTGGCCGGCGGTGCTGTCACTTCGAGATAGTCGCCGATGCCGCGGCCGCGCAGCAGGCCGCGCTTGCGGCTTTCCTCCTTGCGGGCGGCGAACCCGTCCCAATCGGCCTGCGCCAATGCCTGATCGAGCACCGCGGTGAACTCGCCGCTGTCATAGGTCGTGCCGTTCGGCGCCTTGTGCGGCATCGCCGCTTCGGGGATGTGGTTGCGGCGGCGCAATTCGATCTTGTCGATGCCCATCTCGGCGGCGGCGGCGTCGACCAGCCGCTCCATGTAGTAATTGCCTTCGGGGCGCCCGGCCCCGCGATAGGCGCCGACCGGCGGCGTGTTGGTCACGACGATCCTGGTCGAGACTTCGATCAGCGGCGTTTTGTAAACGCCGATCGTGTTCTTGACCGCGTTGGCGGTCGGTGGGCCGCCTGCGCCGCGCCCGACATAGGCGCCGAGATTGCCATAGCCGGTCACCCGCACGGCGAGGAAGTTGCCGTCGAGATCGAGCGCCAGTTCGGCCGTCATCTCGTGGTCGCGGCCGTGACTGTCGGAGACAAAGCTTTCCGAACGCTCGTCGGTCCATTTGACCGGCCGGCCCAGCGCGCGCGCGGCATGGAACAGGGCGAGGTATTCCGGATAGACCGCCGATTTCATGCCGAACGAGCCGCCGACATTGCCGGTCAGCACCCGCACCTTGTCGCGCTCGACGCCGAGCACGCCGGCGAGCCCGTTTCGGAGCCCGAACACGCCTTGGCAGCCGACCCGCAAGGTCCAGCGCTCGCTCGCCTCGTCGTATTCGGCGAGCGCCGAGCGCGGCTCCATCGGGCATACCACAATTCGATTGCTCGGGATCTCCAGCCGGGTCACATGCGCCGCCGCGGCAAACGCCGCCGCAACCTTTTCCGCATCGCCGTAATGGAACTCGGCCGCGACATTGCCCGGCACCCCGTCATGCAGTTGCGGAGCGCCCGGCGCCGCGGCTTCGCTCGCCCGGGCAACCGCCGGCAACGGCTCGACATCGAGCAGCACCGCCTCGGCCGCGTCCTTGGCCTCGACCGCGGTCTCGGCGACAACGATCGCCACCGGGTCGCCGACATAGCGCACCCGATCGCTGGTCAAGACCGGGCACGCCGGCCGGTGCATCGGGCTGCCGTCGCGGGTCGGGATCGCCTGCCCGAGCGGCATCGGCTTGATCCCCGCATCGGTCAGGTCCGACCCGGTATAGATGCCGAGCACGCCCGGCATGGCCAGCCGCCTCGGTGGTGTCGATGGCGTTGATGATCCCATGTGCGTAGCGGCTGCGCACGATCACCGCATAGGCCTGGCCGGGCAAATTCAGATCGTCTGTGTAGCGACCCTGGCCCCGCAGCAAGCTTGGATCTTCGTTGCGCGGCACCGGCTGGCCGACGCCGAATTTCTCGTAGGCGAGCTGGTCGATGTCGATATTGCCGTCCATTCAGGAGCCTCTGTCAGTGAATGCTGCGTTCACCGGCTGGGCGCGGGCAGCGCCACCGGGGCAAAGTCGTGAGCAGCAAAAATCTGCTGCCCTTCGGGCGACAGGATGAACAGGGCGAGATCGGCGGCATGCGGGTCAGCGCCTTTCAGCACGGCCAAGCCATATTCGGGGCCGGTTGCGATCGCGTGCAGCACTTCGGCGACCTGCAATCCCGGCATCTGCGACCGCAGCCGTTTGGCGCCGCTGCAATAGCCGATAAAGAGATCGATCCGGCCCGCCGCGAACGCCGCGACGACCGGATCCTTGCCGCCGACCGGGGCGTTATTGGTCGGGCCGCCGACGATCTGCTGCGCCTTTTTGTCGAGGATCTGGTAGCTGCCGGGGCGTAGCGCATCGATGCGATGAAACATCGCCCAGGTGTAATCGCCGCCTGGATCGGCCTTGGGCGTCGAGGTCCCGAGCTTGACCGCAGGGTCGAGCAACCGATCGACAAAATTCGTCGACGTCAGCCCCGATCTTCGGCATGGCAAAACCGCAAAGCCGGTTGCGGGTGAACATAACGACGCGGACCGCCCGTCCTTCGCGCTGCAGCCGCAGCGGTTGGCCCATATCGGCCGAGGCGAACAGATCGGCGTGCTCGCCTTTCTCGAGGCGGGCGCGCAACAGCCCGGACGGGCCGAACCCGGCGACGACCTCGATGCCCGTCGCTTTGCGGTACTGGTTGCCGATCTCGCCCAGAACCTTGCGCAGGCTGCCGGCAGCGAGCACGTGCAATTGCTCGGCGCGCGCCGCAGGGATCGTAGTCAGGAGGCAGAACATCGCAACAAGCAAGGGGCGTAGGCGCATCCGAATCCTCAATCCTTCCGGCCGCAGAGCGCCGGATGTTTCAGCGCGGCGCAGAACGGTGCGAGGCCCGCGCTGCGCAGCGGAACAAACGGCTTGCCCGTTTGCTGACAGAGTTGTTTGACCCGCAACATTGCCGCGTGGCTGATGCAATCGACCGGGAACAGCACCGCATCGGCCCGGCTGACCAGACCGGGCAGCAGCCCGCCGCGTTCTTCGACGCCGCCATCATGATGCAGGAACACCGCGCCGGAGCGCTCGGCTAGCGCGCGCAGATGCCCGATCTGCCCTTGCCGCCCCCCGACATAGAGCAAGGTGACGTCCAATCGGCGGAAGGTCTCACCGGCGGTGCGGTCGGCTTCGTCAAGGGCGGCGAAGTTCGCCTCGATCGCTTTGAGCTCTTGCTCAATCTCGCATTCACGCCGCGCCGCTTCCGCATTCACGCCGCGCTCCGCTGCAAGAGCAGAGCGCGTTTCTTCGAGTTGCCGCTCGGCGCGCTCGCGGCGCCTTTCGACGATGGCAAGACGGCGTTTGAGGTCGGCGGCCAGCGCCATCCAGATGTCGCTGCCCGGGTTCAGGCGTCTTTCCGCTCCCCTCTCGCGGTCACTCTGGATATGTTCTTCGAGCACGCCGCGCAGTTCGCGGTTCGTCGCGTCGCGCGCGACAATCGCATCGCGCAGTTGCTGCTGTTGACGGGCGATTTTGGCGTCGAGCTCGGCGTTTTCGGCTTCGAGCTGGCGCAATCGGCGAATGTCGGCGCGGTTGGCGGCGCCGACCAGATGCGACAGCATGTGCACTTCGGAGAAGACCTCGCGCATCAGCGCGTCGTTGGTCGCCGGATGAGTCAGCGCCGCCCAGTAGGCGCCGGGAATTTCGCCGCGCTGCATTGCGTCCTGCCACAGCGCCCGCACCTCGCCAATGCTCTTCGCGCGCTCGAACTGACTGATCGCGACCCGGCGCCGCCGGTCGCCTAGCCCGAGCGGGCTCAGAAAGGATCCATTGGCAACTTGGTCGAGAGCGATCGGGTCGGACATGGCGCAGGACAACGATAATCGTAATTCCCCAACGAATATAACGCAGCTCACAGACGCTGGGCAAGGGGCGCGATGGCGCCAGTCGCGGGTCGAGCTGATCTCGGGGCCAGATCCGTACGGCGTAGGGGTCTCCGTCGCTGGTTATGTGGCCGGCCGCTTGCCTGACGCGCGTCCCCGAGACCGAGGAAAGCCCCGAGACGAAGCCAGGAAGGCGGCGCCCAGCCCGCCAATTGGAGCCTGATCAACCGTCGTCTCCCGCTCCACCCCAGCCCTGTGCGGCCTCAATCGGTCAAGCTGCTCGCAATCCGCTGAGCACGCCGCATAATCACGTCTTCATTCCTGACCAGGGACATAAGAGCTAGGCGATGAACCCCGATCGGCGCGATCCAAGCCCGCCGGGAGACCCCGCGGGCATCGTGCGATTCGAGCAGCCCGGCATTCGCGGCTTTCTGCATCGCCCGCAAGGTTGCGCGATGGGCGGATTGGTGCTGACCCACGGCGCCGGCGGCGACTGCCGCGCGCCGCTGCTGATCGCCGCCGCGGCGAAGTTCAGCAGCGAGGGCTTGCTGGTGTTGCGCTGCGACCTGCCGTTTCGCCAGCGCCGGGCGACCGGGCCGCCATCGCTGGCGACGGCTGCAGCCGACCGCGACGGATTGCGCCTAGCCGTCGCGGCGGTGCGCGGCCTCGGTTCCGGCGACGTTTTTCTAGGCGGTGTCTCGTATGGCGGGCGACAGGCGACGATGCTCGCCGCCGACGAGCCCGAGCTGGCGGCGGCGCTGCTGCTGTTTTCCTATCCGCTGCACCCGCCCGGCAAGCCCGAGCGGCTGCGCGCCGAGCACTTCGCGCGGCTGCGCCGGCCGGCGGTGTTCGTCCACGGCGCCGGCGACCCGTTCGGCTCGATCGACGAACTGCGCCGGGCATTGGCGCTGATCCCAGCGCCAACCGAGCTGATCCCGGTCGCCGGCGCCGGCCACGATCTGAAGCGCGGGCGTTTCGATTTCGCGCCGGTGGCGGCGGCGCTGCTGCGGCAGGTGGAGGGCTGAGGCCCGGGCCTCGGGCTTTTCGCCTCAGGCCTTGCGCCGCCGCTCGGCAGCCGGCGCCGAGGCCGGCTCGACCGCGGCTTTCGTCCGGGTCTTGCGGCCCTTCGCTGGCTCGGCCGCGGCCGGCTGGGCCTTGGGCTCGGCTTTGGCGCCGCGCCCGCCGGTCACCGGCAATAGCAGCGGCGGCTGGCGCCGATCGGCCGCCGCCCGCTGGCGCTTGGCTGACGATGCCGATGTGGCGGCGGCGCCCCGGCTCGACGCCGAAGCGTCTTCGCGCGCCAGGCTGCGCTTCAGAGCGTCCATCAGATTGACCACCTTGGGCGGCTCAGCGATCGGGCGGGCGGCGGCGGTTTCGCCTTTGAGCTTGCCCTCGACCAGCTCGCGCAACGCCTCCTGATAGCGGTCGTGAAACGCGGCCGGCTCGAACTTGCCGGATTTGCGCTCGATGATGGTCTCGGCCAGAGACACCAGATCGGGGTCGATCGCGGCCTCCGGCTTGCCGGCGAATTCGGCGGGGCGGACCTCGTCCTTGCTGCGCAGCTGAGACATGACCAGCCCCTCGCCGCGCGGCTCGACCAGCACCGGGCGCTCGCGGCCCGACATCGTGACCCGGCCGAGCCCGACCTTGCCGGTATGCGCCATCGCCTCGCCGATCACGCGAAAGGTTTCGGCCGCAAGCTCGCCCTCGGGATAAATATAATAGGGCGAGTCGAGATAGAGCGGGTCGACCTCGTCGCGGCTGACGAAGCGGTCGAGATCGATGATCTTCGACGACTCGACCTGCAGGTCCTTCAGCTCCTCGTCACTGAGCGTGACATAGCGGTCGCGGTCATATTCGTAGCCCTTGACGATCTCGTCGCGGCCGACCTCGTCGCCGGTCTTGGAGTCGACCAGACGCTGCGACAGCCGGTTTCCGGTCTTCGAATTGAGCTGATTGAGCCTGATCCGCTTGGCTTCGGTCGTCGCCGGGGTCAGATAGACCGGGCAGGTGACGAGAGAAAGACGCAAAAACCCGCTCCAACTCGCGCGCGGCATGCCGATCTCCTATATTCCGCCCCTAGAAATGCACATTATCGGGCGCTCCGCAACGCCACGCGGCCGGCGCTCTCGACAGGACCGGGCGCTCTCGACAGGATAACGTCCCCAGCAGGCGATCGGCGGCAATGGCGCTCACCGAATACCGCAGCAAGCGCGATTTCGCGAAGACCCCGGAACCCGCCGGTGAAGCCACCCGCAAGACCGCGTCGCCAAAGCTGTCCTTTGTGGTCCAGAAGCATGCCGCGCGCCGGCTGCACTACGATTTCCGGCTCGAGCTCGACGGCGTGCTGAAGAGCTGGGCGGTGCCGCAAGGGGCCGAGCCTCGATCCCGGCGAAAAGCGCCTCGCGGTCCACGTCGAAGACCACCCGCTCGAATATGGCGGGTTCGAGGGGGTCATTCCGCCGGGGCAATACGGCGCCGGGACCGCGCTGATCTGGGATCGCGGCAGCTGGACGCCGCTCGACGCCGACCCGCAGGCCGCCTACGCCAAGGGCAATCTCAAATTCGCGCTCGACGGCGAGAAGCTGCACGGCGGATGGGCCCTGGTGCGGATGGGCGGCAAGCACGCCGGTAAGCGCGGCGAGAACTGGCTGCTGATCAAGGAGCGCGACGAGGCGGCGGCGCCGCACAGCGGCGATCGGGTCGTCGCCGCCAACCCGAAGAGCGTCGCCACCGGCCGCAGCCTCGACGAGATCGCCGCCGATCGCGACCGGGTCTGGGGACCGCGCGGCGAAGAACCCGGCGCCCCCGCCGCTGCATCCGAGCCGCAGTCCCGCATCGCGCATATCCCCGGCGCCAGAAAGGGGCGGCTGCCGGCCGATCCCAAGCCGCAGCTGGCCACCGCCGCCGACCAGGCGCCGGACGGAACCCAGTGGTTTCACGAGATCAAGTACGACGGCTACCGGCTGATGGCGCGGATCGCCGGCGGCAAGGTGCAGCTGTTGACCCGGAACCGCCTCGACTGGACCGCGAAGTTTCCAGCGCTGGCCCAGCGTCTCGCCGAATTGCCGGTGGCCGCGGCGCTAATCGACGGCGAGCTCGTCCATCTCGAAGAGGACGGCGCCACCAGCTTCGCCCATCTGCAGGACGCGATCGCCGCTTCGCGCACCGACGGCCTCGTGTTCTATGCGTTCGACCTGCTCCACCTCGACGGCTACAATCTGAGCGGCGCCGCACTCGAAGACCGCAAGGCGGCACTGGCCGGGCTGGCGCCGCCGGATGCCGCGGGCCTGTTGCGCTACAGCGACCATCAGGTCGGGCGCGGCCCGGAATTCTATCGCCTCGCCGCCGGCTTTGGTCTTGAAGGGATTGTCGCCAAGCGCCGTGACCGGCCGTACCGTCCCGGGCGCAGCACGGATTGGCTCAAGATCAAATGCGCCAACCGCGACGAGTTCGTGGTGATCGGCTTTACCGACCCGGCCGGCAGTCGCCAGGGCCTGGGCGCGCTGCTGGTCGGCTATTATGATCCGGACGGCGCCCTGCATTATGCCGGCCGCGTCGGCGCCGGGTTCGACGACGCCCGGCTGACCGAGTTGCGCGCGCGGCTCGGAGCGTTGGAACGCGCCACGGCTCCGGTCGACGCGTTGCCGAAGGGCGCCTCGGTCAAGGGGGTGCACTGGACCCGGCCGGCGCTGGTCGCCGAGCTGCGCTATGCCGGCTGGACCGACGACAAGGTACTGCGCCATGCCGCATTCCTCGGGCTGCGCGAGGACAAAGATGCCGCCGAGGTGGTGCGCGAGACCGGGGCGCCGGACCCGCCCGCCGCCGCGGTGGGACAGCCGGTGACCGCGCCGCGCGGTCACGACGGCAGCGCCGAATTCGCCGGGGTCAGGCTGACCCACCCCGATCGCGTGCTCTATCCCGAAGCGGGCATCACCAAGCTCGATCTGGCGCGCTACTACGCCGCGATCGCGGATTGGGCGTTGCCGCAGCTGGCCCACCGCCCGCTGAGCCTATTGCGCTGCCCGACCGGGCTCGGCGGCGAAAGCTTTTTCCAAAAGCACGCCGGCGCCGGCATGCCCAAAGCGGTGCGGCGCATCGAGATCGACGGCGAGATCCACCTGGCGATCGAGGATCTGACCGGGTTGATCGCACTGGTGCAATTGGGCGTGCTTGAAATTCACCCCTGGGGCTCGACCGTCGACCACATCGAAGAACCCGACCGGATCACCTTCGATCTCGACCCCGATGCCGGCCTGCCATGGTCGCAGATCGCCGCTGCGGCGCTCGAAATCCGCGATGCGCTCGCCGGCTTCGGCCTCGCCAGCTTTGCCAAGACCACCGGCGGCAAGGGTCTGCACGTCGTGGCGCCGCTGACCCCGAAACTCGGCTGGCCGCAGATCAAGAGCTTTAGCAAGGCGGTGGCCGACCATATCGCGGCGCAACACCCTGAGCGCTACACCACCAACCAGTCGAAGCGGGCGCGGCTCGGCCGCATCTACATCGATTATCTGAGGAATGGCCGCGGCGCCACCGCGATCGGGACCTATTCGACCCGCGCCCGGCCAGGCGCGCCGGTCGCCGCCGCGCTGTTCTGGAGCGAGGTGGAGGAAGCGGTCCGGCCCGAGGGCTTTACCATCGCCACGATCCCCGCCCGCCTGGCGGCGCTGAAATCCGATCCGTGGGCCGAAATCGGCACGGTGCGCCAGATCATCGGTGCGAGCGTCTTGCGCAAGCTCGGCTTGTGAAGATGGCGGCTTCTGGGCATGGTGGCGTTGCGGCGGAAACACAGCGGGGGCGGTTCGATGGCGCCTAAAGGGTTGGGTGGGCTCACGGCGGCGCTGGCTGCCGTGGCGCTGGTCGCGACGCCGGCGTTGGCGCAAACCGTCAAGATCGGGGTGATCAACAGCTATTCGGGCTTTGTCGCCCAGATCGCCGACGAGATGCAGAAAGGCATCGATCTCTACGTCAAGGACCACACGAAGGACCTGCCGCCTGGGGTCAAGGTCGAGCTGATCCGGCGCGACGACACCTCCAAGCCCGATGTCGGCAAGCGGCTGGCGCAGGAGCTGATCGCGCGCGACCATGTCCAGCTGCTGACCGGGGTGATCCTGTCGCCGGTCGCCGCCGCCGTGGCGCCGCTGACCGCCGAGGCCAAGATTCCGTTCGTCATCACCAACGCCGCCGGCGTCGCGATCCCGCGGCTGTCGCCCTATGTCGTGCGCGTCTCGTTCACCCTGTGGCAGGAATCCTATCCGATCGGCAAGTGGGCGGCGCAGCAGGGCTGGAAGACCGCTTATACCGCGGTCAGCGACTTCATCCCCGGCCATGATTCCGAAGCGGCCTTTATCAAGGGCTTCACCGATGGCGGCGGCAAGATTATCGGCAGCGTCCGGTTTCCGCCGGACAACCCCGATTTCACCCCGTTCATCCAGCGGGTTCGCGAGGCCAAGCCCGATGTCGCCTTTCTGTGGGTCCCGGCCGGCCCGCAGGCGACCGCGATCATGAAGGCGGCCCAGGATCTGGGGTTGCGCAAGGCCGGCATCCACATCACCTCGACCCAGGATCTGCTGCCCGACGAGGAATTGCCCAATATCGGCAATGCGGCGCTCGGCCTAGTCACCTCGGGCACCTACTCGGTCGCGGCCAAGCGGCCGGCAAACACGGCCTTTCTCGCCGCCTGGAACGCCGCCTACGGGACCAAGGCGATCCCGGATTTCGCCTCGGTCGACGGCTATGACGGGATGGCGATGATCTTCGACATGATCGAGGCGACCAAAGGCAAGTTCACCGCCGACCAGGCGATGGCGTTCTTCAAGAACTGGAAGGACCCGGACAGCCCGCGCGGGCCGATCATGATCGACCCCGAGACCCGCGACATCGTCCAGAACATCTATATCCGCAAGGTCGAAAAGGTCGACGGCAAACTCGCCAATGTCGAGATCGCGACGATCCCGATGGTCAAGGACCCGTGGAAGGCGCTGCATCCAGCGAAATAGCCCGCAATTCGGCCTAAGCCTCGCTCTTTCGCGACGCGCAACCGCATGAACAGCGCCCTATCCGCAGCGCTCAGCGTCGGTTTTCACGGCCTCGCTTTTGGGATGGTGCTGTACCTGATCTCGGTCGGGCTGTCGGTGACGATGGGGATGATGGGGTTCATCAACCTGGCGCACGGCGTCTTCGCGATGGCCGGCGGCTATGTCATGACCGGCCTGATCAACGATCAGGGCGCGCCGTTTGCGGCGGCGGCAGCAGCCGCGGCGGTGGCCGTGGCATTGGCCAGCATCCCGCTCGAGCGGCTGCTCTATCGTCGGCTCTACGGCGGCGACGAACTCGACCAGGTGCTGCTGACGATGGGGCTCGTCTTTATGTCGGGCGCCGCGGCCCATTATCTGCGCGGACCGGTGCAGCAGCCGCTGCGGCTGCCGCATAGCCTGAATGGCGGGATCGAGCTCGGCTTTGGCGAATTTTCGCTCTATGACTGTCTGCTGATCGTCTGCGGCGCCGTCTTGGCGACGGCCCTGTGGCTGGGGTTCGAGCGCAGCCGCTTTGGCGCGCAGATCCGCGCCGCGGTCGACAATCTGCGCATGGCCCAATCGGTCGGCATCGACACCTCGCGCCTGTTCAGCCTGACCTTCGCGCTCGGCAGCGGGCTCGCCGGGCTCGGCGGCGGATTGGGCTCGAACCTGATCACGATCACCCCCGGCTACGCCCTCGACAACCTCGTCTATTTTCTGATCGTCGTCGCCATCGGCGGGCTCGGCAGCATTCGCGGACCGTTTGTGGCGGCGATGCTGATCGGCGTCGCCGACAGCGCCTGCGATTATCTGGCGCCGCAATTCGGCGCCTTCTTTATCTATGCGATGACCATGGCGCTGCTGCTGTGGCGGCCGCGCGGGCTGTTCGGCCGCGCGTGACCGGCGGCGCCGTGCCGGATGCGCGCCGCGCGGCAATCGACGCCTTTGCCCGGCGTCACCGCTATCGCCCGCTCGAGGCGCTGCCCTGGCTTGCCGCGCTGGCCGCCTATTTTCTGTTTCCCGGCTATCTGCCGCTCGCCGCTCAGATTCTGGCGACGATCCTGTTCGCGCTGTCGGCCGATCTGGTGCTGGGCTACGCCGGGATCGTCACCCTCGGCCAGGCGGCATTCTTCGGCGCCGGCGCCTATACCGCCGGGATTCTCGCGGCGCATGGCTGGGGCGAGCCGATCACCGGCCTCTTCGCCGCCGCCGCCGCCGCGGCGCTGGTCGGCTTCCTCAGCGGACTGGTGATTTTGCGCAGCAGCGGCCTCACCCTGTTGATGCAGACCCTGGTGGTGGCGGCGATGCTGGCCGCGGCGGCGAACCAGGCGAGCGCCGTCACCGGCGGCGACGACGGGCTGCAAGGGATGGAGGTGTGGCCGATATTCGGCCATTTCGCCTTTGGCCTCTACGGCCGCACCGCGTTCTTCTATTGCCTCGCCGTGCTGTTTTTGTGCTGGCTGGCAGTCCGCCGCATCGTCCATTCGGCTTTTGGCCGCTCGCTGACCGGGATCCGCGAGAACAGCGCCCGCATGCGCGCGATCGGCGCCCCGGTCATGGGCCGCCGGCTCGCCGTCTACACGATCTCGGCCGCGCTCGCCGGCGTCTCGGGGGCGCTGGTGGCGCAGACGACCGGGCTCGTGGCGCTCGATTCGCTCGGGCTCGAACGCTCCGGCGCGGTCTTGATCATGCTGATCATCGGCGGCGTCGGGCGGCTCTACGGCGCCTTTATCGGGGTCCCGCTCTACATGATCGCGCAGGACCGGTTTTCGACGGTCGAGCCGGTCTACTGGTATTTCTGGGTCGGGCTCCTGATGGTGCTGCTCGCCAGCTCCGCCCGCGGCGGGGTGCTGGGCCTGATCGACCGGCTATGGCCGCGCGGCCGCTAGCCAAAATGCACGCGATTCGGCCGCCTTGCTTGACAAGCCCAGCTCGCAGCGTCACCTATAAGGTTACGCAACCGGTTGCGTACCCGCCTTGTATCCTTCGACGGAGGAACCTGGATGCTTGATTTCCAGAGGTGTGAGAGCTTTCGATGTCGATCAAGAGCTTCGCCCATAGAGGAGTTGAGGAGCTTTTCGAGATTGGGCGGTCGCGCCGGATCGGAGCGGACTATCGCAAGCGAACGCTCCTGATCCTCGATGCTCTAGACGCCTCTACTTGCGTCGACGATTTGTGGAACGCCCGCGGATTTCATGCCCTTACCGGCAATCGATCGGGCAGCTTCGCGATGTCAGTCAGCGGCAACTGGCGCATCACCTTCCGCTTTGAACAAGGCGACAAAGGCGACATTCTCGATGTTGACTTTGAAGATTATCACTGAGATTTCGATCTCAGCAGCAATGAATCGGCCATGACAGAGCCTCGAAAGCGGCGGCCGAGCTTGCCCGGCGAAATCCTCGTCGAGCTGTATCTGGCGCCGCACGAAATTTCGATCGCCAAGTTCGCGGAGGCCGTCGGCGTTTCGCGCAAGCATATGAGTGCGATCGTCAATGGCCGCGCGGCAATCACCGCCGACACCGCCACCAAAATGGCCGTGGTGCTCGGCACGACGGCGCAGTACTGGCTGAACCTGCAGAATGCGGTCGATCTCTATGATGCGCAGCAGCGCTTGGCCGAAAGCGACCCGAAGCCGCAGCTAATGCCGGCCTTTGAATGAAGTCCTAGAAATTAGAGCCGGTGGAGCGCCGGCGCTGGAGACGCGCGGTCTGGCGAAGAGCTTTGGCGCGCTCGCGGTGGCGAATGCGATCGATTTCCGCCTCGAGCGCGGCGCCAGGCACGCGCTGATCGGCCCCAACGGCGCCGGCAAGACCAGCTTTGTCAACCTGGTGAGCGGGGCATTGCAGCCGAGCGCCGGGCAGATCCTGCTTGACGGCGCCGATGTCACCCAGCTGTCGCAGTCGGCGCGGGTCAAGCGCGGCCTCGTCCGCACATTTCAGATCACCCAGCTGTTCCGCGGCCTCAGCGTACTCGAAAACGTCACTCTGGCGGTGTGCGAGCGCCGCGGCGTCGGCGGCCATCCGTGGCGCCCGGCCGGGCGTCACCGGGCCGCGATCGAGGAGGCCTTTGGCCTCATTGAGCGCCTGGGCTTGGCTGATGACGCGCAGCGCCCGGTCGCCACCCTCGCCTATGGCCGGCAACGGTTGCTCGAACTCGCCGTCGCCCTCGGCCTGGCGCCGCGGGTGCTGCTGCTCGACGAGCCGGCGGCCGGGGTCCCGGCCGGCGAGAGCGGCCGCATCATCGAGGCGATCGAAGCCCTGACGCCCGAGATCGCGGTCTTGATCATCGATCACGACATGGATCTGGTCTTTCGCCTGGCAAAGCGGATCACGGTGCTGGTGCAGGGGAGCGTGCTGGCCGAGGGGCCGCCCGAGGAAATCGCCGCCGACCCGCGGGTGCGCCGGGTTTATCTCGGCGAGCGCGTGCCGGGGCGATGAAGTCCGCAGGTCTCGCCCTCGAAGGCGTATCCGCCGGCTACGGCGATACCATCGCGATCGACGGGATCTCGCTCGGCCTGGCGCCGGGCGGGACGTTGGCGGTGCTCGGCCGCAACGGGGTCGGCAAGACCACCTTGCTGGCGACGATCATGGGTCACACGCGGTTGCGCGCCGGCCGCATCCGCTTTGCCGGGAGCGACATCACGGTCCTGCCGCCGTTTCGCCGGGCGCGCCTCGGGATCGGCTATGTGCCGCAGGAGCGCGAGATATTCGCCTCGCTGACAGTTGCCGAAAACCTGCTGGTGGCGGCGCGGCCCGGCCCACTCAAGGAGCGGCGCTGGTCGGTGGCCCGGGTCTACGAGTTCTTTCCGCGGCTGGCCGAACGGCGCCGCCACCGCGGCAATCAGCTCTCGGGCGGCGAGCAGCAGATGCTGGCGATCGGCCGGGCGTTGATCGGCAACCCGTCCTTGCTGTTGATGGACGAGCCGCTTGAAGGCCTCGCCCCGGTCATCGTCGACGCCCTGCTCGCCGGCCTCGACCGACTCAAACGCCAAGGCGACCTGGCGCTGCTGCTGGTCGAGCAGCACGCCCGCTTGGCGCTGGAATTGACGCAGCAGGCGATCGTCCTCGATCGCGGGGCCGTTGTTTTCGCCGGCCCGAGCCGCGACCTCCTCGCCGCCCCCGAGCGGCTCGAGGCGCTGATCGGCGTGACCGACCCCGGCAAGAACGATCAAACCCGGCGATCATCCTTATGATGCTGCGCGGTTCCGCTGCGCCGGCGCGAACTTCACGCCTCTACGTCCGCGAAGCAGGCGCGTCGCCGCTCGATCCTTCCGACAGCGCACCCGCGCTCAATGCGACATCAGCACTGGGATTGTCATGCTGGCGAGGATCGTGCGGGTGGCGCCGCCGAGCAATAGCTCGCGAGCGCGCGAATGACCGTAGGCGCCCATCACCAGGAGGTCGGCGCCGAGATCGGCGGCGCGCGACAGCAGCGCTTCTCCGACCGGAACCCCGGCCGATGCGGTGCGCTCGATCTGCGCCTTGACCTGGTGGCGGGCGAGATGGAGCGCGAGGTCGGCGCCGGGAAGATCGCCCTCCCCGTCGGGCCCCGGCTGCGGGTCGATCGTCAGCACGGTCACCGCGTCGGCCGCGACCAACAGCGGCATCGCATCGGCGACCGCGCGGGCCGCCTCGCGGCTCGCATCCCAGCCGATCAGCACGGATTTGGCGATCGCGGTGAAATCGCCGGCATAGGGCGCGACCAGGATCGGCCGGCCTGAGGCGAGCGTGACCCGCTCCGGGCGCGGGCGGAGCATCGCCATTTCCTCATTGTCGGGATCGAGCTGGCCCAGAATTGTCAAATCGGCGTAGCGCGCATGCCGGGCGGGATCGGCTTCCCAGCCCTCGGCGACCGGGCGCCATTCGCTCGACAACCCGCGCAGCCGGGCCATGTTCTCGAAGCCCCGGCGCGCTTCGTCGGCCTGGTCCAGCGCGCGCTGCCGCCACTCCCGGTAGACCGGTTCGAGGATCGCCAGATCGGCGTAGCCGCCGCGGCTCGGCAGTTGGGCGCCGGGGATCGGATAGAGCGCTACGAGGTGCGCCGCAAAACGCTCGGCCAGCGCCGCGGCCAGCGCCAGCCGCCCCGAGGCGTCGGCGGCGGTGTCGAGCACCACCACCAAATCCTTGTAGCTCATCGATCGATCTCCTCGTGCTGCGGCCCCGGTGGCGGATTATGAGGCATGATCGCCCGGCATGCGAAAGAACGCTGCGGCAACCCGGTCCCGGCCGGCGCTGGCCGCCCCGCCGCGGCTTGCCTTGGCGCGGGGAATAAGGGAATAGACGGACTAGAGTTGATCGAGGAGATTTCGATGCGCGCACTCGCTTTCACCGGTCTCGTCTGTTGCGTGGCGCTCGCCGCATTGGGCGGCTGCATCGACCACGACACGGTGCGCGCGCAGAACTTCGTCGCCGGCCCGAACGGCAGCTTCACCTACAGCGCTCACACCGATACGGTCATGACCGAGAACGACGATGGCGCCGCCGAACAGATCCGCCGCGACTGGCTGGCGCAAACCCTGGAGGCGCGGGGAATGTGCCGCGCCGGCTACGTCGTCTACCAGCGCCGGCTGGTGATCCCGCCGCAGCAGATCGCCTTGTCGGCAACCCCGGGTTTGATCAATTCCGCCATTTCCCCGGCCCCGCCGACATATTTCGGCAATGGCGGCGACGTGGTTTATGCCGGAAGCTGCCTGCCGGAAGCCGCCGGTAGCCGGTAACGCGGCGTCAGCGCACTACTGCCGGGCAGCGGCGCCCCAGCGCTCGACCAGCGGCCCCGACCTGCCATGGACCGGATCGGCGGTGGGCAGCGGCACCGCGGCGATATTGGCGAGCGCCCGCTCGCGCTCCCCGGCCCCGGGGACGCGCATGTCGGGACCATGGCCGCCCGGATAGGCGCCGACGACGAGCAGGTCCGGACTTGCCCCCTCGCTCTTGTGCGCGACCCCGGCTGGGATCACGACGACATCGCCGGCGCGCACCTCGACGATGTCGCCGTCCTCGCCGCCAAGGCGAACCCGGGCCGAGCCGGAGACGATGCCGAGCGCCTCGTGCGCCGTGCTGTGATAGTGATGGTAGGCATAGATCCCGGCGCGCCACCCCCCGCTCCACTCATTGGCGGCGAAGCGCGCCTCGCAGGCGGCGGCGGCGCCAGGGCCGGTGGCGAGCGCGCCCCGATAGACAAGCAGCGGCAGGCGCGGGTTGTTGGGGACCTGGCCGTCATCGGCGAACAGGTGCTCCTCGACTGCCGGAGCGGGGACTGGCGGAGCGGATTTTGCAGTGGCCATCGGCTGGTGCCTTTCGCGGGCAGGTCAGGGGCAGGATAGACCCCAGGGCGAAGCCCGGCCAAGTGAAAATCGCCGGCCGCGCCGAATGACGATCCCGCCGCATCAAGTCGCCGCCGCGACAGATTTACACTTGCGAAAGGTTGCACAACGCCGAGTTAATAACTGAACTGGTGTTGTCGGGCGCCGTTAACGATGTTCCTCAGGGCAATGCACTTGCCATCCGGGCCCCGGTCGGCTAATCATGAGAACGCTACAAATCGCCGGGTGCGATAGTTCGGGCCAAATCGCGGCCCAAACGCGCCACCCAAATCACCGTCATAGATAGTCAGGCGCGCGCTCTGCCATGGAGTATCCGGTCAAGACCGTCTGCGTCGTCGGCTTGGGCTATATCGGCCTGCCGACAGCGGCGACCCTGGCCAGCCGCGGGGTCGAGGTGATCGGGGTCGACGTCAACCCGCGCGTGGTCGCCGCCGTCAATGCCGGCCAGCCCTATTTCCCCGAGCCCGATCTCGACATGTTGCTGCGCGCCGCGACCACCCTCGGCAAGCTGCGCGCCACCGCCCGGCCGGAGCCTGCCGACGCCTTCGTGATCGCGGTTCCAACCCCGTTCAACGACGACCGCTCGCCCAATCTCGGCTATATCGAGGCGGCGGCGGACGCGATCGCGCCGGTGCTCGCCTGCGGCAACGTCGTGATCCTCGAATCGACCTCGCCGGTCGGCACCACCGCACGGCTGGCCCTGCGCCTCGCCCGGCTGCGCCCCGATCTGCGCTTTCCGCCGGAGCGCCACGCCGAGCCGCTCGACGTGCATGTCGCCCATTGCCCGGAACGGGTGTTGCCGGGGCGCATGGTCCGCGAGCTGATCGAGAACGACCGGATCATCGGCGGCATGACCGAGGCCTGCGCCGAGCACGCCGAAGCGGTGTACCAGGTGTTCCTGCAGGGCAAGCCCTATCGGACCGACGCGGCCACGGCCGAGCTGGTCAAGCTCGTCGAAAACGCCTATCGCGACGTCAACATCGCCTTCGCCAACGAATTGTCGCTGGTCTGCGACCAATTGGGGCTCAATGTGTGGCGGGTCATCGAGCTCGCCAACCGCCATCCACGGGTGGCGATCCTGCAGCCCGGGGCTGGGGTCGGCGGCCACTGCATCGCCGTCGATCCGTGGTTCATCGTCTCGTCCGCGCCAGAGCGGACGCGGCTGATCCGCACCGCGCGCGAGGTCAACGACGCCAAGCCCGGTTTTGTTGTGTCGCAGATCCGTGAACGGGCCGAGCGCTTCAAGCACCCGGTCGTCGCCTGCCTTGGGCTGACCTACAAGCCCGATGTCGATGACGTGCGCGAGAGCCCGGCGATCGCCATCGTCGCCGAGTTGGCGCGCGGCGGGCGCGAACGCATCCTGGTCGCCGATCCGAATTTGCGCGCGTTGCCGCCGGAGCTGGCGGAGCTGACCGACATCGCGCTGTGCGACACGCTCGAGGCGGTTCGCCAGGCCGACATCGTCGCGGTCCTGGTCGCCCATTCGCCGTTCCGCCGGATCCCGCGCGAGGAGCTGATGCGCCGCGTCGTCATCGATGCGACCGGCCTCACCCACGTGCCCGGCTGAGCCATGGATCGGCCCCGGCCCGGACAGGACTGAGCCGCGATGCGCCTGCTCTTTGTTTTCGGCACCCGGCCCGAAGCGATCAAGCTCGCGCCGGTGATCCGGGAATTGTCGGCGCGGCCCGAATTCGACTGCAAGATCTGCGTCACCGGGCAGCATCGCGAGCTGCTGGGGCGATTTCTCGACCTGTTCGAGCTGCGGCCGGACTGGAACCTCGACGTCATGCGCCCGGATCAGGGTTTGGCCTATCTGACCGGAGCGGTGCTGTCGGGGGTCAGCGGGGTGATCGAGCGCTGGCGTCCCGAGCGGGTCATCGTCCAGGGCGACACGACCTCGACCTTTGCCGGGGCGCTCGCCGCCTTTTATCACCAGATCCCGGTGGCGCACGTCGAAGCCGGGCTGCGCACCGGCGACCTCTATGCGCCCTGGCCGGAGGAGGCCAACCGCCTGCTGGTCGCCCGGCTCGCCGATCTGCATTTCGCCCCGACCGCGCGGGCGCGCGACAATCTGTTGCGCGAAGGAGTGGCCGAGGCGCGCATCGCGGTCACCGGCAATACCGGGATCGACGCCCTCCTATGGGTGTCGGAGCGGCTTGAAACCCGGCCCGACCTCGGCGCGCGGGCCGCGGCGGTGCTGGGTCCGGACGGTGCGGAGAGCTTTGCCGGAAGGCGGCTCATCCTGATGACCGGCCATCGCCGCGAAAGCTTTGACGGCGGCATCGAGCGGATCGCGCGGGCGATGGCGCGGATCGCCCAGCGGCCCGACGTCGCGATCGTCTTTCCGGTGCATCCGAACCCGAACGTGCGGCGCGCGATCGAGCCGCTGCGCCGGCACGACAACATCCGGCTGATCGAGCCGGTCGACTATCCCGAGCTGGTCTATCTGCTTAAAGCAGTGCCATTGCGTCGTCACCGATTCCGGCGGCATTCAGGAAGAGGCGCCCTCGTTCGGCAAGCCGGTGCTGGTGACGCGCGCGGCGACCGAACGGCCGGAAGCGATGGAACAGGGGCTGGCGAGGCTCGTGGGCACCGACGAAGAGCTGCTGGTCGAGGCGTTGGGCGAGCTCCTCGACGACCCCCTCGCCTACCGGAGCATGAGCCAAGTCGCCAATCCCTATGGCGACGGCCAGGCCAGCCGACGCATCGCCGAGCGGCTCGCCGGCCCCGACCTCGGCGCGCGAGCCTAGGGCGCCGGCGTCCAGGCGGCCCTCGCGGGTCCCGCCGTGAGCAGGTTAGCGGGCGCGGCAAACGCCGCCTTTGCCCGGATTTTCCGCTCACCCTTGGGCGAGCGAGGCGAACGCGGCCCAGATCGCCGCCCAGGTTGCGAGCGACAACAGGACCAGCACGATCAGCGAGGTGCGCGGGCTGACCCGCGAGTCGGCTTCGTCCGCGATGTTCTCGGCAATGGGCGGGCTCGGCCACTGGCCGGAATCTTCGGCGGGGGCGAGACATTCGGACGCGGCATTGCTGCTGTTCACCGATCCCTCCCATCGCGATCGAACCGGCGCGGCGGCCGATGCGTCCGCACTTTCCTGCGCCCCCGAACCTCGCAGACTAATGGGCGGTGCGGCAGTCCTGGGTCCGCCTGCCGTCAAAAACCCGTCTGGGTGAATTTTTTGTTCTGCTGCAATGATGCCAGTCCTCGTCGATACATCGCAAACTCTAGTAAAATCCTCGGCATTTTATGTTGCCAGATCGCTTGCCCGGCCATATCTCTCGTTTCGAGATCGTCAGCGACCAGCGCCGGGTGGATTGTTATGACTGATATTTACTCTTCAGCAATAAATGGACTGCCTGAACAGAGGTGGTCAGCAAGGAAAGATCGGCTTTCACTGGGTGGCGCCGCTGTCGCTGTCCTCGCGCTGTCGCTGCTATTCTGGATGCCGCTGCTGCTGCCGGTCCTGATGCTGTTGCGCGGCTGAACAGCCGGCCGCCGGGGGGCCGCAGCGCGCGGCTTCGATCGCGCTTGGCCGATGGCGCCGGCGCGCCCGACTCATCGCTCTCGCGTCGTCATTCGCCAGGAAGGGGGTACCCCCAAGCGCGAATCTGCGCGATGCCGGCCTGGTATCCTTTCGGCGTCAGGCTAAAGGCAAAATGCGACCTCCTGGTAAAGACGTCGATCAGGATCAGCGCGCCAACCCCGAGTTCTCTGACGATGGCGCGAGATTGGCCGCTCGGAAAAATGCAATATTGCGCGCCCCGGCACTCGATCGCCGGGTTGCCGTCGACCCGCAGCACGACCTTGAGCGGTGGAGGCTGGCCGACAATTCCGATATTGCCGGTCTCGATCATGACGACGAGGGCGTACGAGCCCTTGCCGGCATACCCGGCCTGCCAGAACGGCGCCGTGATCGAGCAGTCGCCGGTGGGTCCGTCGGGGCTGCCGCCGCATTCGGTGATCCATTCGTCGGCCTGGAATTTGAGCGTCGCCGAGGCGGGGCCGGCCGCCCGCAACAGAGCCGCAACGGCGATCGCCAGGATGACCGCCGGGCGATACGGCCGGCGCATCCGCTCAGCCCCGGCGCGGCCGCGTCCGAACCACGCAACCAAATCCGCCCCGCCGAAGCCAGCCGGCAAGCTCACCCTCGGCACCATCGACCCCGCTATCAGCAACCGGTTCGATCCTGCCCGGCCCGGCCGGATGGTCAAGAGGCAATGGGAGGATGGGTTGCGTCCGAACCGGGCGCCGCGCGGCCGCATCGGATCGGGAGATGTCGTCGCCAGGCCGCCTCGATGGCCCTGGCAGATACCGGTTCGGCTGACCCTCCGACCACTCGGTCGGTCGACGCCAAGTCGGCTCGTTAACGATATATTACGGTCTGCCGCGCCAAACCGGGCTTTTTTAGAAATTAACCCTGATTTTGCTTCACATGGTATTGGAACGGCGCTAGGTTCAATTGTCGCTTTCGGAAAACCACTGAGTTGGCTGGGGCCGGTTGGTTTGCCTCGATGCCCCGGTACGAGGCACCGCGCGGCATGGGTGGAACCTGCTGAGATCAGCGGCGTTCTCAGCCGCAAGCCCGGCCGGCAGAGGACATTTGGGGGGTGGACCGGCTCTATTCGCTCGCCGAGGAGTCTCAGTCGCCCGGTTAGCGCGAAACCGATCCGCAACAGAAATCAAGGGTTTCGGATGGCTCGTTATCTGGTGACTGGCGGCGCCGGGTTCATCGGCTCGCATCTCGTCGAGTCCTTGCTCGACAGCGGCCATGCAGTCAGGGTTCTCGACGACCTGTCGAGCGGCAGCCGCGACAACCTACCTCATCCGGTCGAATTCCTGCGAGCCGACGTGGCCGACCCGGCAACCGTCGAACGCGCCTTCGACGGCATCGACGGGTGTTTCCATCTGGCGGCGATCGCCTCGGTCGAACAGTGTAACCGCGAATGGCTGCGCACCCACCAAGTCAACCTGACCGGCACGATCAATATTTTCAACGAGACGAGGCGATCGCGCGACCGCGAGATCCCGGTCGTCTACGCTTCGTCGGCCGCGGTTTATGGCGATGGCCATTGCGCCCCGGCCGCCGAAGATGGCTGCGCGGTGCCGCTGAGCGCCTACGGCGCCGACAAACGGGCTTGCGAGCTGCACGCCCGCGCCGCCGGGGCGACCCACGGGTTGCGCACAATCGGCCTGCGATTTTTCAACCTTTATGGGCCGCGGCAGGATCCCCGTTCGCCCTATTCCGGGGTTATCGCGATCTTTCTCGATCGCCTGCGCCGCGGCGAGCCGGTCGAGTTCTTCGGCGGTGGCGGCCAGGTTCGCGATTTCACCTTTATCGACGACGCCGTGGCGGCGCTGCGCCGGGCGATGCCGGCGGCGAGCGCGCGCGCGCCGGTGTTCAACGTGTGCACCGGAAAGGGCACGACGGTGCGCCGGCTGGCCGAGACCATCGCCGCGTTGTGCGGAACCGAGCTCGTCGTTCATCGCCGGCCGCGGCGCGGCGGCGAGGTCGAGATTTCGATCGGCGATCCGCGTCACGCCGCCGAGGAGCTCGGGTTCCGCGCCAACACCGAGCTGAGCCGACGGTCTGGCGGCGACGCTCACGGCGTTCGGAGTTCGCGAGCGGGTCAAAGCATCGCCGCCCGACGCGTCACCGCCTGACCCGCATCACCGCCTGACCCGCATCACCGCCTGACCCGCATCGCCGCCTGAAGCCGTGGCGGTCGACCGGCGCTCAGAAATCGAGATCGGCGTAGTGGGTGGGCGGCGGCGCTCCGGGCAGGCGGTCGGCCAGGATCGGGCGGAAGCTCGGGCGCGATTTGATGCGCGCGTACCATTCCTTGGCTGGCTCATGCGCGTCCCACGGCACGTCGCCTAGATAGTCGAGGCTCGATAGCTGCGCCGCGGCGGTGATGTCGGCGATCGAGAAATGGTCGCCCGCGAGCCAGCGCCGGCGCTCGACCAGATAGCCGATGTAGTCGAGATGGTGCGGCAGATTGGCGTGACCGGCGCGAATCGCTTGCGAGTTCGGCTGGCCCTGTCCGCGATATCGCTTCATCATTTTTTCGCCGAGCAGGTTGTCGGTGACTTCCCGGTTCATCTTGATGTCGAACCAGGCGGTCAGCCGGCGGACCTCGGCGCGGTCGATCGGGTTGATCCCAATCAGCAGCTTTTCGCGATAGACCTCGTCGAGGTATTCGACGATCGCGGCCGGATCGGCGAGCACGGTGCCGTCCGGCTCAATCAGCACCGGCACTTCGCCGGCCGGGTTCAGCGCCAGGAACTCCGGCCGCCGCTCCCAGATCTTCTCGGCCTTCAGGGTGAAATCGAGGTCCTTCTCCTTCGAGCACCACCCGCACTTTGCGGGCCGCGGGAGAGAGCAAAAGATGATAGAGAACGCGCATGCCCGATTGTAACGAGCAGCGCCGTGCGCGAACAATGATCGATCGTCATCCCGCAGCGAAGACCGGCCGTGGCGCGGCGCCGCGATCGGCAGGACCGGGCGCGGCGGTCGTCACAATTTCTCGAACACGGCGCAGGTGATGCGGTATTCGGCCACCAGCCAATAGAGCTTGGCCATCGAGCGCTTCCATTTCTCGAGCGAAACGAACGGCGCCGGAAACCGCGCCACATGCCGCAACAAGATCCACGGCCGGCGGCGGATTTCGTCGCGATAGGACATGCCGGCGGCGAGAATGGCGGCGTCGAGCAGGCGCGCGCCGGCGAACAGCGCGCCCAATTCGGACGGGCTCGGCCGGTACATCGTGTCGATCGGGTCGCGGTGGTAGGGATAGCTGAACGGCACCGTGACAAAGGCGAGCCCGCCGCTCGGCAGCAGGTCGAGGCAATGGCGCGCCAGCCGGTCAGGTAGAATTACATGCTCCAACAGGTTGCAGCACAGCAATGCCCGGGCGCCCAGCGCCTGCAGTCTGGGCAGATCGGCGGGATCGGTCAGATCGGCCCGCACATCGATCCCGGCCGCGTCGCGCAGGTCGACGTTGACGATGTCGACGCCGCGGGCCCGCAGCGGGCGGAACAGCCGGTCCTCGGTCCAGGGCTGGATCTGCTCGCGGAACGCCGCCGAGCTGCTCCCCAGATTGAGCAGCGGCGACAGCCGCTCGGGCGCAAACGCGTCGAGCGCGCGGCAAAGCCAGCGGGCTTCGGCTTCGAACATCGCGGTCTCGAACCGGCTCCCGAAGATCGCACCATGCCCAATCCCGCAGCCTCGCGAAAGAGCGGCTGGCAGCGGCGGCAGGCCGCGGGTCTGGGATTGCAAGATCATATCATCGCGTGACTCTTCGACCGATGACCATCGCGATCCCGGCGCCGCTCAACGCCGGCGCCTTTCCCGAAGCGACCCCGCTCCACGCGTTTTTTGCCTGGAACGAGGCGCGGCGCGCAAAGGATCGCCGCTACATCGTCGCCTGCGACATCGCTTGGCTGCTGCACGGCTTGGGCAACGATTTCTGCGTCGCGCACCTGGCGGGCGAGCCGCTCCGCCTGCGGCGGTCGGGCCGGCGCATTCTCGCCTCGTCGGCAGCGGTCGAGCGCGCGCGAGAATTTGTCGCGGCCTTTGCCGGGTCTGCGGCCGCCGCCGCCGCGCAGCAGGCGATAGACGCGCTGGAGGGCCGCCGTTGGAGCCTCGGACCCCGCCGCGCATGCGATGATTTTCCGGGCCTTCGAACAACTGGCCGAGCACGTCGACCTCGACGACCTGGCCCGTCTGCGAGCGCAGCGGAGCCGGCCGCGGCTCTCCCGCCGGCGCCGCATCCTGATCATCAAGCTCGGCGCGCTCGGCGATTTTATCCAGGCGCTGGGGCCGGCGCCGGCGATCCGCAGCCATCATGCCGGGTCCCGCCTGACCCTGCTGACCACCGGCCGCTATGCCGAGCTTGCCGCGCAGACCGGATTGTTCGACGACATCCTGGTCGACCCCCGCCCCCAACCGCTCGATGTCCGAGGCTGGCTGGCGCTGCGCCGCATGCTGCGCCGCCAGCATTTCGACCGGGTCTATGATTTTCAGACTTCGGACCGGTCCAATTTCTATCCCTGGCTGATGCGCCCGGGAAAGACCCCGGAATGGTCGGGGATCGCCTGGCGCTGCTCGCACCCGCATGCCAATCGCGGGCGGGACCGGCAGCACACGATGGACCGCCAGGCCGAGCAACTGCTGATGGCCGGGATTTACCCGGTCCCGCTGACGCCGTGGCTGCCGGCTGGCGGGGCGCTGCCGGCGGCGCTCGCGGGCCGGCGCTTCGCCATGCTGGTTCCCGGCGCTTCGCCGGGGCGTCCGGAAAAACGCTGGCCGGTCCACCGCTATGGCGAGTTGGCGCAGCTTCTGTCGCAGCGCGGCTATCTACCGGCGGTGGTCGGCGCTGTTGGCGAGCGCGAGCTCGGCCGGGCAATTCGCGAGGCCTGCCCGACGGCCGTCGACCTGGTCGGTCAAACCGATGTCGCCGGGCTGGCCGCACTGGCGCTCGCCGCAGCGCTGACCGTCGGCAACGACACCGGGGCGACGCATGTGGCGGCCGCTGGCGGCAATCCGGTCGTCGTCCTGTTTTCGGGCACCTCGAACCCGGATTTGTGCGCGCCGCGCGGCGCCGGGGTGCGCGTGCTGACCGAACCCGATCTGGCCGATCTCGCAGTGGAAACGGTGCTCGCCGCCCTCGCTTCAGGCGACGCGGGGGCGGGGAAATGCGAGCTGCGACGATTCGAGGGTCGTTAAACGGTATCGACTGCCGACCCTTCTGCCCCCTGCATCAATCGTCAAAAACCCGCCGGATTTTCGCGGCCAGGTCGGAGTAGGTGAACGGCTTGAAGATCACCTCGACCCCCGGGTCTAGCCGCCCGTGATGGACAATGGCGTTGCGGGCATAGCCCGTGGTGAACAGGACCTTCATGCCCGGGCGCCGCTGCCGGGCGTGATCGGCCAGTTGGCGCCCATTCATGCCGCCCGGCAGTCCGACATCGGTAAACAGCAGGCGAAGTTCAGGATGCGCCTCCAGCAAGCGCAGCGCGGTCATGCCGTCCGCGGCGCTCAGCACCTGGTAGCCAAGCTCGCCAACCATCTCGACGGTATAGCTGCGCACATCCGGATCGTCCTCGACGATCAGCACGGTTTCGCCGTAACGGGCGCGGGGCGGCGCCAGCGGTTTGGGCAGCGCTCCTTCCGCCTCGGCCGCGCCGTGGTGGCGGGGGAAATAGAGCTTGACGCTGGTGCCCTGGCCGACCTCGCTATAGATCTTCACATGGCCGTCAGATTCCTTGAGAAACCCGTACACCTGCGACAGCCCCAGCCCGGTGCCCTGTCCGATTCCCTTGGTTGTGAAGAACGGTTCAAAGGCCCTCTCGACGATATCTTCGGGCATGCCCGAGCCGGTGTCAGTCACAAAGATGCCGACATACTGTCCGGGGCGGAGCTCGCCGTGCATCGCGCAATAGGCTTCATCGAGGTAGCAATTGGCGGTCTCGATGGTCAGCTTGCCGCCGTCGGGCATCGCATCGCGCGAATTGACGGCGAGGTTGATCAGCGCATTCTCGAGCTGGTTGGTGTCGATGAACGTATTCCAAAGCCCGCCGGCCAGGACGATTTCGATCGCCACCGGCTCGCCCAATGTCCGCCGCAGCAGATCGGACATGCCGGCCACCAGCTTGTTGGGCGAGGCGATCTCCGGGGCTAGCGGTTGCCGCCGCGAGAACACCAGGAGCCGTTGGGTCAGCTGAGCCGCGCGAGAGGCGCCGCCCAGCGCCGCCCCGACCATGCGCTGCAGCTCGTGGTCGGCGGCGAGCCGCCGCTGCAAATTCTCCAGATTGCCCATGATCACGGTCAAGAGATTATTGAAGTCATGCGCGACGCCGCCGGTGAGCTGGCCGATCGCCTCCATCTTCTGCGCCTGGCGCAGGGTTTCCTCGATCTGCCGACGCCGAGCGATCTCCTCGCTCACCCGTTCTTCGAGCGTCTCATTGATCTGCTGGAGCTCGTGCTCGGCCTTGCGCCGGGCGGCCAGCTCGCGCTGGCTCGCCTCGTAGAGCCGCGCATTGTCGATCCCGATCGCAGCGTGCGCGGCGATCCCGGTTACGATCCGCTCGGCCCGCTCGGTAAAAACGCCCGGCTGCGAGTGGCCGAAAAACAGGCCTCCCAGAACCTCTCCCGACCGCGAGACCACCGGGATCGCCAGATAGCTGCGCACCGGCGGCAGACCCGCGGGCGGCGTGTGATCGCTCTGGGCTGCCCCCGTATCGAGGGTCGGCCAGGATATCGTCGGAGCGGACCGGGCCCTGGCCGCGGAACGTTTGCTGGAAGATCGCGGCATCGGCGGCGATCGGGAATTTCGCTGGGCCATCGTATTTTGCCGGGCCATCATATTTTGCCGGGCCGCCGCTGGGCGCGCCCGATCCCGTCGACCCCGATATCGCCGACCCCGATCCCGTCGACCCCGATCCCGTCGACAGCGCGTATGCCTCGGGGCGGTCGTCGATCGTATTGTAGAAGAATGCGCCGAACTCGGCCCCGGTCAGCTCCGCGGCGGCATCGGTCACGGTCTGGACCAGCCGCTCCAGGCTGAGCTCGGCCGCGAGCGCCGCGCCGGTGCGATTGAGGATTTCGAGGGTGCGCGCTTCCTCGCGCACTTCGGCGACCCGCGCCTCCAAGGTCTCATTGAGGGCGAGCAATCTGGCTTCGAGCGCTTTGCGTTCGGTGATCTCGTAATAGACGCCGCACAGCCAGCGGACGCAGCCGCTTTCGTCGTTTGTCGCCTCGCCTCTTCCCCCAATCCAGTGCAGGCTGCCGTCCTTATGCCTGACCCGGAATTCGGTATAGTAGGCCCCGCTCTGCCCGGCGGCTTCGACGGCGGCGTGCAGCTTGGGGACATCGTCGACAAAGATCGCCCGCTCCCAGTCCGAAAATTTCGGTTTCGGAACCTCGGGATCGAAACCGAACAGAACCGCGATATGCGGCGCCCATTCCCACTCGTCGGTCGACAGATCCCATTCGAACCAGCCGACGCCGCTGGCGATCTGGGCGAGGCGGAAGCGCTCCTCGGTCGCGAGGAGACGCCTTTCGATCTGGTCCCGGCGGGACTCGGCCTCGTCCATGCGCCGCCGCTTATTCCAGCCCGAGCAATATCGATTTCGCCGCGCTCATCGCCCGCATCTTGCCCCAGGCGATGTGCCTGGGCAGGTGATTGAAGCCGCACGAGCTGGTGATGATGGTCTGCTCGGGGGCCAGCCACCGATACGCCCGGATGCGGTCGGCGATCTGCTGCCCGGTCTCGACATTGGGCGCCTGCACGTCGACGGCGCCGACGCCCAGCTGCTTGTCGCCGAGCAGCCCCTCATAGTGGTGGGTCATGTCATGCTCGATCAGGTAGGAATTGCAGTCGATCCGGCAGACCAGATCGGCCTTGTATCGGCCGGTGTCAAAGTAGCGATGGCCGATCTGCCCGTCGTAATCGGGGCCAACCGCATAATTACCTTGGCAGACATGGACCGAGATATGAATATCGTCGGCCAAGCCGTCGAGCGCCAGATTGCTCGCATCGACCGCGGCGCGCACTTCATCATCGCTAGCGGCGGTGAAGTAAGGTTCGTCGATTTGGATATGCTTGCACCCGGCTTCGGCCAGCCGCCGCAGATTGTGGCGCAGCAGCTTGCCCAGATCGGTCATCATCCGGGCGAGGTCGCCATAATATTCATCGTAGGCGACGGCCGCGAGCAGGTGCGGCCCGGTCATCGTCACCTTGACCGGCTTTCGCGCAAAGGTCGAGACGGTCCTGAACTCGTCGGCCAGGCCGAGATCGGTCGTCTCGGCGATCGGTCCCTTGCAGATCGCCGCCGGATGGGTGACGTTCGGATCATGCGCGGTGATCGGCTTAGGTCGGGTAACCCCCTGGAAGGCCGGGATCATCTGCCAGAAATGGTTGAGCATGGCGTTTGGCGGCGAATGCCGGTTATGGGTCCGCCGGTGCATTTCACCGCCGCTGATCACATCGATGCCGGCGGCTTCCTGCTCCAGGATCGCGGCTTGCATCCCGCGATACTGCGCGTCGGCGAGGTCCGCCGGCAGCAGCTGCCCCAGGGTCACCAACCGGTCGAGCGCCTCGTACCAGCGCGGCACGCTGTGCGCGCCGATCACCGTGGTCGTGTATTTCGGGTAGTGGGGCATTTGCCGCTTCCTGCTATCGCCCCGGTCCGCCCGCTACAGGACCGTAGCGGCCGCCCCCTTGCCCGGCGACTTTCGCCGGCAACCGCCGCTCCAGCAGAGTTTCGAGCAACGCCGCCAGCTCCTTTTGCCGATACGGCTTATCGAGGCGAGGGAGCGCCGATACCTGCGACGGCATCTCGGCATAGCCGGTGGCGATAATGACCGGCAAGCCAGGCCGGATCTGGCCAAGCTTTGCCGCCAGCGCGGCGCCGGTGACGCCCGGCATCGCGTAATCGGTGATGACCGCATCGACCTGCAGCGCGGCTTGCAGCACTTCGAGCGCGCCGGCGGCCGAGGCCGCTTCGATTGCCGAATGGCCGAGGTCCTCGATCATCGCAGCGGTGCTCGCCCTCACGATCGGATCGTCGTCGACGACCAGCACCCGCAACACGCCGGTCTCGCCGGCATTCGACGGCGCAGCCGGGTGTTCGCGATCCGCTTCCCCGGCCGGCGACGCCGGCAGCCACAGCTCGACCTTGGTGCCGAAACCCGGCCGGCTGCCGATCCGCATCGCGCCGCCCGACTGGCCGACGAGACCGTCGACCATCGACAAGCCGAGCCCGGTGCCGCGGCCCCGGTCCTTGGTCGTGAAGAACGGTTCGGCGGCGCGCCTGAGCGTCGCCTCGTCCATCCCGCAGCCGGTGTCGGTGATCGCGATAAAAACATAATCGCCGGGCGCGAGACCCTGCATCTGCCCGGCCGCGACCCGCTCGGCGCGAGCGGTGATGCTCAGATGCCCGCCGGCCGGCATTGCATCGCGCGCATTGACCGAGAGGTTTAGGAGCGCCAGCTCGAGCTGGTTCGGATCGACGCGGGTGGGGGCGAGACCGGGCTCAAATTCGGTGGTGATCTCGATCGTCGGCCCGACCGAACGGCGCAGCATCTCGATCATGCTGTCGACCAGCTTGGCGATGTCGACGGCTTCCGGCTTGAGCTCCTGGCGCCGGGCGAAGGCCAGCATGCGTTTGGTCAGGCTCGCGCCGCGCTCGGCGCCTTGGATGGCGCCGTCGACCAGCCGCAGCGCCCGCTCGTCGTCGACGCGTTTGCGGACCAGTTCGAGATTGCCCAGTATCGCCATCAAGAGATTGTTGAAATCGTGCGCCACCCCTCCGGTCAGCTGCCCGAGGCTTTCGAGCTTCTGCATTTCGTGCACCTGGGCAAGTGCGGCTTCGCGCTCGCGGGTGCGCTCCTCGACACGCTCTTCAAGCTCGGCATTGGCCCGGGCGAGCTCGGCCGTCCGCTCGGCCACCCGGTTTTCCAATTCCGCGTTCAAGCTCTCGAGTTGACGCGTCTTGCGATAGAGCTCGGCGAACACCTTGACCTTGGCCCGCAACAGCTCCGGCACGACCGGGACCGGAACGTAATCCACCGCGCCGAGCGCGTAGCCGCGCAGCAGATCGAGGTCGGTGACCTGAATCGCCGAGACAAAGATGATCGCGGTGGTCTGGAACCGCGGATGATCGCGGATCATCGAGGCGAGCTGAAAGCCGTCGAGGTCGGGCATGCACACATCGATCAGGATGATCGCGATTTTGCGCTTCAGCAGCAGCTCAAGCGCCTCCGTCGCCGAGCCCGCCTTGATCAGGTTCTCTCCGAGCTGGCCGAGGATCGCCTCGTAACTCAACAGCTTGGCCGGCTGATCGTCGACCAGCAGGATGTCGACCCGTTCTTGCTCGGCGGCGGCTTCCCGGTTGCTCACGGTTTCTGGTATGGGCGCGGCGGCTGGGTCGGTCATGCGCCGGCCCTCTTCTAGCGATGCAGCCACATGCGCAACGCGGATAGCAACTGCTCGGTGTTGACCGGCTTTGCCAGGTAATCGGACGCGCCGGCGTCGAGGCACTTTTCCCGGTCGCCTTTCATCGCCTTGGCGGTCAGGGCGATGATCGGCAGGCGGCGGAACGCCGGGTTGCCGCGGATCACCTGCATCGTCTGGTATCCGTCCATTTCCGGCATCATGATGTCCATCAGCACGATCGCCAGATCGGCCGTCGACTCGACGAGCGCCACCGCCTCGTTGCCAGTGGTTGCGGTCAGGACGTTCATGCCACGGCGCTCCAAAACGCTGCTAAGGGCAAAGATATTCCGCGCGTCGTCATCCACCAGCAGCACGGTCTTGCCGACCAGGTCCTCGTCCGAGCTGTGCAGCCGTTGCAGCAGCTTCTGCTTGTCCGCCGGCAGGTCGGTGATGACCCGGTGCAGGAACAACGCGGTTTCGTCGAGCAGGCGCTCCGGCAATTCGACGCCCTTGACGAGGACGCTGCGGGCCATCGTGTGCAGCCGGGCATCCTCCTCGTGCGACAATTCGCGGCCGGTGAACACCACCACCGGCAAGTCGGCCAGATCCGGCTCGTCGCGGATCACTTCGAGCAGCTCGAAGCCGGTCATGTCTGGCAGCCGCAAATCGAGCACGACGCAATCGATCTGCTGCCCGCGCAGGGTTGCCAGCGCCTCGGCGCCGGTGCCGGCGGCGAGGATGTCGATGTCGTCATGGCCGAGCAGCTGCGAGATCCCGAACTGTTCGGCCGGGTTGTCTTCGACGACCAGCAGGCGCTTGCGGCGCGGCTCGACGAAATCCTTGATCCGGCCGAGCGCCGCCTCGAGATCCCGGGTGTTCGACGGCTTGGTTAAAAACGAGAAGGCGCCGCGGGCCAGGCCGTGCTGGCGGTCTTCGTCGAGAGTGACGAGCTGGACCGGGATGTGCCGCATCAGCGGATCGTGCTTGAGCTGGCTCAGGACGGTCCAGCCGAGCATGTCGGGCAGGAATACGTCGAGCGAGACCGCCGTCGGCTGGTACTCGCGAGCCAGCGCCAGGGCATCGGCGCCGCGCGCCGCCACCAGCACCTTGAACCCGGAATCATGCGCCGCATCGGCGAGGATGCGGGCGTAATGCGGGTCGTCCTCGACAATCAGCAATGTCGCCTCGCCGGGCTGCAGGATGGCGCGATCGTCGGGCACCTGCTCGACCGGCAGCTCGGCCAGCCGGACCGCGGCGAGAATGGCCGCACTCGGCGGCGGCGTCGGCACGCCCGATACCGACGCGGTCGCGGCCGCCGGGCCGATGTACCGCAGCGGCAGGTACAGGGTGAAGGTGCTGCCGACCCCCGGCGCGCTGCGCAGCTGGATTTCGCCGCCGAGCAGATTGGACAGCTCGCGGCTGATCGCCAAGCCGAGACCGGTGCCGCCAAACCGGCGGTTGGTGCTGGCGTCGGCCTGCTGGAAGGCTTCGAAGATGATCTTCTGCTTCTCCGGCATAATGCCGATGCCGGTGTCGGAAACCTCGAACGCCACGACCTGCGGGGCGCTGGTCAAGACCGGGTGGTCGGGACTCCAGCCGCTGATCGCCGAGTGCACGCTGAGCTTGACGCCGCCCTGCTCGGTGAACTTGAACGCATTCGACAGCAGGTTTTTGAGCACCTGCTGCAGCCGTTTCGAATCGGTGATGATGCTGCGGCCGAGCTTTGGGTCGACCTGCACATCGAACGACAAGCGCCGGTTCTCGGCCTCGTGCCGGAACGGGCGGACCACCATGTCCTGCAAAGTGACGAAAAAGACCTCCTCGGCGTCGACCGTGACGGTGCCGGATTCGATCTTCGACAGATCGAGGATGTCGCTGATCAGGTTCATCAGGTCGGTGCCGGCGCTGTGAATGGTGCGGGCGAACTCGACCTGCTTCGGCGCCAGATTGCCTTCGGGGTTGTCGCTGAGCTGCTGCCCCAGGATCAGGATGCTGTTGAGCGGCGTGCGCAGCTCGTGCGACATGTTGGCGAGGAAGTCGGACTTATATTTCGACGCCAGGGCAAGCTCGGTCGCCTTTTCTTCGAGCGCCCGGCGCGCCTGCTCGATCTCCTGATTCTTTCGTTCGACCTCGACGTTGCGCTCTTCGAGCTGCTGGGCCTTTTGTTCGAGCTGCTCGTTGGTCTGCTGCAATTCGCGCTGCTGCGTCTGCAGTTCGGTCGCCAGCTGCTGCGACTGGGTCAAGAGGCCCTCGGTCTGCATCGTCGCCTCGATGCTGTTCAAGACGATGCCGATGCTGGCGGTCAGCTGATCGAGGAACGAGGTCTGCAAATCGGTGAAGGCGCCGAGCGCCGCCAGCTCGATCACCGCCTTGACCTGGCCCTCGAACAGCACCGGCAGCACGATGACATTGTTCGGCTTGGCCTTGAACAGCCCGGAGGTGATCGGCACCACCTCGTCGGGGACACTGGTGATCAGCATCCGCCGCGAGTCGGCGGCGCACTGGCCGACCAGCCCCTGGCCGGCGCGTAGCCGCTCGGGATGGCCCTGCGGCGCCAGATCGTCGGCAAAGGCCGAGAGCAGCCTGAGCCCGGCGTCCCCTTCGGCCAGGTAGATCACGCCATTCTGGGAATTGACCAGCGGCGCTAGCTCGCTCAGCAGCATGCGCCCGACCGTCGACAGGTCGCGCTGGCCCTGGAGCATGTTGGTGAAGCGGGCGAGATTGGTCTTGAGCCAGTCCTGCTCGGTGTTGCGGTCGGTGGTGAGCCGCAGATTGTCGATCATGGTATTGATGTTGTCTTTGAGCTCGGCGACCTCGCCGCGCGCCTCGACCTGGATCGAGCGGGTGAGGTCGCCCTTGGTCACCGCGGTGGCGACTTCAGCGATGGCCCGGACCTGGGTCGTCAAATTGGCGGCCAAGAGATTGACGTTGCCGGTCAGATCCTTCCAGGTGCCGGCGGCGCCCGGCACATTGGCCTGGCCGCCGAGACGGCCCTCGACGCCGACTTCGCGGGCGACCGAGGTCACCTGATCGGCGAAGGTGGCGAGCGTGTCGGTCATGTTGTTGATCGTCTCGGCCAGCGCCGCTACCTCGCCCATCGACTTGACGGTCAGGTTTTGCTTGAGGTCGCCATTGGCGACGGCGGTCACGACCTTGACGATCCCGCGCACCTGCTCGGTCAGATTGGCCGCCATGACGTTGACCGTGTCGGTCAAATCCTTCCAGGTGCCGCTGACTTCGCGGACCTGCGCCTGACCGCCGAGCTTGCCTTCGGTGCCGACCTCGCGCGCGACGCGCGTCACCTCGGAAGCAAAGGCGTTCAACTGGTCGACCATCGTATTGATCGTGTTCTTGAGCTCGAGGATCTCGCCTTTGACGTCGACGGTGATCTTGCGCGAGAGATCGCCGCGCGCCACTGCGGTCGTCACCTCGGCGATGTTGCGCACCTGGGTCGTCAAATTGGCGGCGAGCAGGTTCACATTGTCGGTCAAATCCTTCCAGGTGCCGGCCACGCCCGGCACCACCGCCTGGCCGCCGAGCTTGCCCTCGGTGCCGACTTCGCGGGCGACCCGCGTCACCTCGGCGGCGAACGAGCGCAGCTGCTCGACCATCGTGTTCAGGGTCTCCTTCAGCAGCAGGATCTCGCCGCGAACATCGACCGTGATCTTTTTCGACAGATCGCCATTGGCGATCGCGGTCGCCACCTCGGCGATGTTGCGCACCTGGCCGGTGAGGTTCGAGGCCATGAAATTGACGTTGTCGGTCAGGTCCTTCCAGGTGCCGGCAACGCCCGGCACCGCGGCCTGGCCGCCGAGCTTGCCCTCGGTGCCGACCTCGCGCGCCACCCGCGTCACCTCGGAGGCAAAGGCGTTCAACTGGTCGACCATCGTGTTGATCGTGTTCTTGAGCTCGAGGATCTCGCCCTTGACGTCGACCGTGATCTTGCGCGAGAGATCGCCGCGGGCGACCGCGGTCGTGACCTCGGCGATGTTGCGCACCTGGGCCGTGAGGTTCCCGGCCATCGAGTTGACGCTGTCGGTCAGATCCTTCCAGGTGCCGGCCACTCCTGGCACCTGCGCCTGGCCGCCGAGCCGCCCTTCGGTCCCGACCTCGCGGGCGACGCGGGTCACCTCGCCGGCGAAGCGGTTGAGCTGGTCGACCATCGTATTGAGCGTCTCTTTCAGCTGCAGGATTTCGCCGCGCACATCGACGGTGATCTTGCGCGACAGATCGCCATTGGCGATCGCGGTCGCCACCTCGGCGATGTTGCGCACCTGGCCGGTCAGGTTGCCGGCCATCGAGTTCACGTTGTCGGTCAGGTCCTTCCAAGTGCCGGCCACGCCCGGCACCACAGCCTGGCCGCCGAGCCGGCCCTCGGTGCCGACCTCGCGAGCGACGCGGGTGACCTCGCCGGCAAACGCGTTCAGCTGATCGACCATCGTGTTGATGGTCTCCTTCAGCTGCAAGATTTCGCCCGAGACCGTGACCGTGATCTTTTTCGACAGATCGCCGCGGGCGACGGCGGTCGCGACCTCGGCGATGTTGCGCACCTGCCCGGTCAGATTGCCGGCCATGTAGTTGACCGAGTTGGTCAGATCCTTCCAGGTGCCGGCGACGCCGCGGACCTGCGCCTGGCCGCCGAGCTTGCCCTCGGTGCCGACCTCGCGGGCAACGCGGGTGACCTCGCCGGCAAACGCGTTCAGCTGGTCGACCATCGTGTTGATGGTGTCCTTCAGCTGCAAAATCTCGCCCGAGACGTTGACCGTGATCTTTTTCGACAAATCGCCACTGGCGATCGCGGTCGCGACCTCGGCGATGTTGCGCACCTGGGCGGTCAAGTTGCCGGCCATCGAGTTGACGCTCTCGGTCAAATCCTTCCAGGTGCCGGCCACGCCAAGGACGTTGGCTTGGCCGCCGAGCCGCCCGTCCGTGCCGACCTCGCGGGCGACGCGGGTGACCTCACCGGCGAACGCGTTCAGCTGATCGACCATCGTGTTGATGGTCTCCTTCAGCTGTAAAATTTCGCCCGAGACGTTGACCGTGATCTTTTTCGACAAATCGCCGCGGGCGATCGCGGTCGAGACCTCGGCGATGTTGCGCACCTGGGCGGTCAAATTGCCGGCCATGAAATTGACGCTGTCGGTCAGATCCTTCCAGGTCCCGGCCACACCCGGCACCTGCGCCTGACCGCCGAGCCGGCCCTCGGTGCCGACCTCGCGGGCGACGCGGGTCACCTCGGAGGCGAAGGCGTTCAGCTGGTCGACCATCGTGTTGATGGTGTCCTTGAGCTCGAGGATCTCGCCGCGCACATCGACGGTGATCTTGCGCGAGAGATCGCCGCGGGCGACCGCGGTCGTGACGTTGGCGATGTTGCGCACCTGGTCGGTCAGGTTGCCGCACATCGCGTTGACCGAGTCGGTCAGGTCCTTCCAGGTGCCGGCCACGCCCGGAACCAGCGCCTGGCCGCCGAGCTTGCCCTCGGTGCCGACCTCGCGGGCGACGCGGGTCACCTCCGAGGCGAACGAGCGCAGCTGGTCGACCATCGTGTTGATGGCCTCCTTGAGCAGCAGGATCTCGCCGCGCACGTCGACCGTGATCTTTTTCGACAGATCGCCGCTCGCGACCGCGATCGTGACCTCGGCGATGTTGCGCACCTGGGCGGTCAGGTTGCTCGCCATCGAGTTGACGCTCTCGGTCAGATCCTTCCACACCCCGCTGACCTCGCGAACCTGCGCCTGGCCGCCGAGCTTGCCATCGGTGCCGACCTCGCGGGCGACGCGGGTCACCTCCGAGGTGAACACCCCCAATTGCTTGATCATCGTATTGACGATCGTCGCCGAGCGCAGGAACTCGCCCTTCAGCGCCCGCCCGTCGACGTCGAGCGGGACCGTGCGCAACAGATCGCCCTGAGCCACCGCCGCGATCGCGTGGGTGACCGCCGCGGTCGGCCATAAGAGATCGTCGATCAGGGTGTTGACCGAAATCTCCATGCCGCCCCAGGCGCCCTGCGACAGCCCGAACCGGACCCGGCGCCGGGTCTGGCCTTCGCGGCCGACGACATGGCCGACCTCTTCGAGCTGGCGCGCCATACGCTCGTTCGCCGTGACGATCTCGTTGAAGGTATCGGCGATCTTTCCCGACAAGCCGGTCTGATCGCCCTGCAGGCGAACCGAAAAATCGCCGAGGCGCATCGCCTGCAGCGCGTGCAGCAGCGCGTGCTGATCGAACGCACCGTCGATGTGCCCATTGCCATGGCCATTGGCCGCGCTGTGGCCGACGTCTTCCAGGATCGGCGGCGGGCTCGGCTGCCCATCGGGAATGGCCTCGACAAACGATTCGCTGGCAGCCATCGACAGTTCCTGCCTCAACTAGAGTTGATCGGGGATCAACCTGGGATCTGCGCATCATTACGCGGAATTTACCAGTTATTAGACTATTTAGATGCGCAATACCCCCAGTGTTTTACGAAACACCGTCTATTTTGATCAATAGATCACCAAGGGATACCACGATAACAGCTTGCTACGGAAGGGCTTAAAGGCGATTTATCGTAAATTTTTGTAACATTGCTTGGCATAACATGTCCGCTTCGAGCCCTCTCGGGCGAACTCGATTAAGGTCTATTTCCATTGCTGCCACCGTCTTGGGCGCGAGGTCGTTCCGGCCGGGAGCAGCGCCCATTTCGCGCCGTTCCGCGCTCCGGCATCGCTTCGGTTTCAGGGAACCAGCACCGCCGCGCCCTGCAGCGCGCCGCTGCGCAGATCGGCGAGCGCATCGTTGGCGCGGGCGAGCGGATAAGCGGTGGTCGCGACCCGCACCGCCGCGCGCGGCGCCAAGGCCAGAAATTCTTCGGCATCACGGCGGGTCAAATTCGCCACCGAGCGCAACATCCGCTCTTCCCACAAGAGGGCATAGGGGAAGCTCGGGATATCGCTCATATGAATGCCGCCGCAGACGACCGCGCCGCCTTTTCGGGTGGCGGCGAGAGCCGCCGGCGCCAGCGCCCCGACCGGGGCAAAGATCAGCGCGGCGTCGAGCGGCTCGGGCGGAGCCGCGGTCGAATCCCCAGCCCATTGGGCGCCAAGGCCGCGCGCGAAATCCTGCGCTGCGAGGTCGCCCGGGCGGGTGAACGCGAACACCCGCTGGCCCTGGTAGCGCGCGATCTGGGCGATGATATGCGCGGCGGCGCCAAACCCGTAGATGCCGATCGTGCGCGCGTCGCCGGCCATGCGCAGGCTGCGGTAGCCGATCAGCCCGGCGCACATCAGCGGCGCCGCCTCGACATCGCCGTAACCGGGATCGATCGCAAAGCAATAGCGCTGATCGGCGACGGCGAATTCGGCATAGCCGCCATCGATCGTGTAGCCGGTGAAGCGGGCGCGGTCGCACAGGTTTTCGCGTCCGCTGCGGCAATAATCGCAAACCCCGCAGGTCCAGCCAAGCCACGGCGTCCCGACCCGGTCGCCGAGCGCGAAACGGTCGACCTGCGCCCCCTTGTCGACGACCGTGCCGATGATCTCGTGGCCGAGCACCAGCGGCAGCTTCGGGTCGGCGAGTTCGCCATCGACGATGTGCAGGTCGGTGCGGCACACGGCGCAAGCGCGCACCTCGATCAGCACCTGCTGCGGCCCGGCCAGCGGCGTCGGCAGTTCCGCCGCGATCAGGGGCCGCCCCGCTGCAATCAGCAATTCCGCTCGCATGGTTCGCGCTCTCGCTATGACCGGCTGGTTTGAAAGTGCCACGCCTAGTTTGAAATCCAACGCCGCGCCGCGCAATATTGTCCGATGCGCTGGATTGGACAGGCATCGCTCGCCGCGGCCGCCGGGCTGGCCGCAATCGGGGCCGCTTGCAGCCTGGCCCCGTCCGGCGGCATGGCCGACCGCTGCGCCCGGATCATGAAAGAGGCCTATCCGGGGGGCGATATCGAGATCACCAAGCGCGAGGCGGCGGCCACCAGCCTGACCACGATCGTAGCGCACGTCGAGGGTGTGCGCGGCGATCTGCCGGCGGGCGCCAAGGTGCCCCGCCATCTGGCTGTGGAATGCCGCTTTGACGACAGCATCCTGACCGGGTTCCGCTGGACCGCGGGGCCGCTTTAGGCCGCGCGAAAATAGACGTCGCGATATCGGCGGTGGGCGCGGCGTTCAGCGTCGGCTTCCGTCGGGTTCAGGCCAGGATTTGGCGAAAAATCGGGGATTGTTAATGATGGTCGGCACCGTCTGCCGAACAGGTCCGGCGTCACGTCGGATCGATGAGCGCATTCAGAGCCTCCTCTGCGATCGCTGGATAGACCAGGGCGCCGTCACCGAGAAGGCGGACACCGGGGGTAAGGCTCGCCGGCGCGATCTGGTTCGGACCGAGAATGTGGGCGACCGCGACGCCGGCGGCGAGCAGGTAGTCGGCGATGATCCGGCGGTGACAGCGCCACCAAACCGCCTCGGCGCACATGATCGCGCAGCGCTGATCCTGGGAGAGCGCCAGCAACGCATCGAGCCCGGCCCGGAACGGCCCGGTCGCGGCATAGTCTGCGTAATTGCGGAAGGCGGCGTTGCGCCATAGGGTATTGGGAGAAGGCAACCCATCCTTGCGCCGGCCGCGAAGCCCGCCCAGCGCCGGCAAATGGCGGTAGCCGACGCCCGCCGCGGCGAGCGCCGCCGGCAGCGCCTCGGCGTTGAATTGCGGATTGGCCCGCGAGCGCGGGACCGAGCGCACGTCGGCGAGCAGGTTGATCGGGACCTGGTGGAGAAGCGCCGCGAACTGCGCGATCGAACGGGTCGAATGGCCGATGGTCCACAGCATCGGTTGCCTCATCGCCTGTCTTGCGCCGATGGCGCGCAACAAGAGCTTGCAATCACATGGGATTCGGCAGCTTGGTTGCAAATGGCAGAGACCCGCCCTAGATCCCCGTTCGGGAGGAGCCAAAATGGATCAACGTTCGATTGCGAAACATTTGCGTCGTTGGCAACGCCGCGATAAGGCGAACGGCGCGCCCGGGGCGATGGATCGGGACAAAGGGAAGGGTCCGGCAGGACGTGTGCACAGCCCGACCACCGGCGGCGGCTTGCCGGTGCAGGATCAGCTTCGCAAGCAATGGGACCCGGCCAGAGGCGGCGGGCTGCCGGTTTTTCTGCGCCGCTTCGGCTGAGGCGCAGAGCAGCGGCCGCCGCGCCTCGCGGAACCCGCGCCGGCGCACGATTGTCCGAACAACGAGCCGCGGGGACGGCATCATGAAACGCGTCATCTTCGGCGCCTCAGGCGCATGAGGGCGATCCTGCTGCGCCAGCCGGGCGACCCGTCGGCGCTCGAATACGTCGAATTGCCGACCCCGGCCCCCGCCGATGGCGAGATCCTGGTCAAGGCCGACACGATCGGCGTCAGCATGCCCGAGGTGCTGGTGCGCAAGGGCGTCTACCATTGGATGCCGCCGCTGCCGGCGATCCCCGGCATCGAGATGAGCGGCGCCGTCGCCGCCCATGGTCGCGGGGTCACCGAGCCGGCGATCGGCCAAGGGGTGTTCGTCAGCGCCCGCGATCTGCCGGTGCGCGCCGGGTGCTATGCCGAGTACATCGCGGTGCCGGCGCGCGCGGCGCATCCGCTGCCGCCCGGCTGCTCCCTCGAGGCGGCGGCATGCCTATCGAACTACCAGGTCGCCTATCATGTGTTGCACACCGCCGCGCGCGGCGTCGCGGCGCAAACTGTGCTGGTCCACAATGCAGCCGGCGGGGTCGGCAGCGCCGCGGTGCAGCTGGCGCTGATCGCCGGGCGCAGCGTCATCGGGGTCGCCGGCTCCGATGCGAAGACCCGTGCGGTCGTCGAGCTCGGCGCCGGGCAGGCGATCAACTACCGCACCGAAGACGTTGCTCGTCGGGTGCTCGAAATCACCGAAGGCCGCGGCGTCGATCTGATCCTCGATCCGATCGGCGGCAAGGGCTTCGGGCGTAATTTTGCGATGCTGGCGCCGCTCGGCATGGTCGTCTCCTATGGCCGGCTCGACGGCCCGCCCGATGCGGATTTGGCGGCGGCGATGCGCGCCCACTCGGCGGCGAGCCCGGCGGTTCGTTTCTTTACGATCCACAGCTTCGACGACCGCCCCGACATCCGCGCGGCGACGATGAAGACCTTGCTCGGCCATCTGGCGGCCGGCGAGATCCGGCCGCTGATCTACGACCGGCTGCCGCTCGCCGACGCCGCCCGCGCCCACCAGCTGCTCGAAGCGGGCGCCGTCATCGGCAAGCTGTTGCTGAAGCCTTGAGCCGGGAAGTTGCGACCGAGGAGGGTCGCCGGCAGATGCCCGCGCCGTCTCGCCAGCTGCGCATCGGCGCCCGCGGCAGCCCGATGGCGCTGCATCAGGCCGCGCTCGTCCGCGACCGGCTGATCGCGGCCCATCCCGGCCTCGGCGCGACCGGTGCGGTGGAGATCGTGGCGATCCGCACCACCGGCGACCGGGTGCAGGACCGCCGGCTCGCCGAGATCGGCGGCAAGGGCCTCTTCACCAAGGAGATCGAGGAAGCGCTGCTTTCCGGCGCGATCGATCTGGCCGTGCATTCGTTGAAGGACATGGAGACCTGGCTGCCGGACGGGCTGGAGATCGGCTGCGTGCTGGCCCGCGACGACCCGCGCGACGCGCTGCTGTCGCGGGCGGCGGCGCGACTTGCCGATCTGCCGGCCGGCGCCAGGATCGGCACCGCCTCGCTGCGGCGCCAGGCGCAGCTGCTGCGGCGGCGCCCCGATCTGTCGGTGATCCCGATCCGCGGCAACGTCAACACCCGGCTCGACAAGCTGGCGGCCGGCGAATTCGACGCGATCGTGCTGGCGCTGTGCGGCCTCGAACGGCTCGGCAAGGCCGGGCTCGCCAACGAGATCCTGCCGACCGAGATCATGCTGCCGGCGGTCGGCCAGGGCGCGCTAGCGATCGAACGCCGGGCCGGCGACGATCGGCTGCAGGTATTGCTCAACCCGCTGCACGATCCCGACACCGCAGCCTGCATCGGCGCCGAGCGCGCCATGCTGGCGGCGCTCGACGGCTCGTGCCGCACGCCGATCGCCGCGCTGGCCGAACGCCACGGCGACCGGCTGACGATCGAGGGATTGCTGCTAAAGCCGGACGGCAGCGGCGAGGTTCGCGGCCGAAGCGCCGGCGACATCGGCGATGCAGCGGCGCTAGGGGCGGCGCTCGGGGGCGAATTGCGCGCGCGGGCCGGTTCGGGCTTCGGCTTTTGCTGAGCGCAGGCCCCCGCCGCATCGAGATCGTTGCCGGTGGCTTTTCTCCGCGGTCACACACAAGTCTTCCGGCTCTTCCAGCAGCCGACCCGATCGGCTAGCGTGCCGCACCCATCAGGGAGCACGGCATGAGCGACGCGAATGTGGCGGCCGGGTATGTCGACGAGTTCCGGGCGCGCGGCGCGGCGATCGCCGACGCGTGCACCCGCTGCGGCGACTGCTTGCGCGCCTGCCCGATGGTCGAGCCGGCCGGGCTCGGCGCGGCCGATGCGAGCGCGACCACCGCGGCGATCGTCGATCTGATCACCGGCGGCGCCGGCAACGACGACGCGGTGCGCTGGGCCTCGGTGTGCAGCGGCAGCGGCAATTGCATCCCGGCCTGCAATTATGGGATCAACCCGCGCTTCATGGTCCAGCTGGCCCGCGGCTTTGCCCGCGCCCGAACCGGTGACAAGCCGCTCAACGCCCGCTGGCGCCAGCCCTTCCAAGTGATGAGCCGCGGGGTGCGCATTCTCTCACGATTGCAGATGCCGCCCGAAACCCTCGCTCGCTTGCGCGGTCTCGACATCCCGCCGCGCGAGCGCCCGCCCGAGGTGGTCTTTTACACCGGATGCAACATCCTGAAGACGCCGCACATCGCGCTCCTGTGCCTCGACACGCTCGACCTCTTGGGCGTCGATTACGAAGTCATGGGCGGCCCCGGACAATGCTGCGGCGTCTACCAGTTCCGCGAAGGGGATTTCGACAAGACCGCGCGCGTGGGCTTTGCCACGATCGACGGCCTTGCCAAGGCCGGCGCCGCGACCGTCCTCTCCTGGTGCCCGAGCTGCCAATTGCAGATCGGCGAGGTGGCGCTGCCGAGCTATCAATCGCAATTCGGCATGCGCCCGTTCGAGCTGAACCCGTTCCTGGTGTTCCTCGCCGACCGGGCTGACGAACTCGCCCGGCTGATGCGGCGCCGGGTCGACAAGCGCGTCGCCTTGCACGAGCGCCCGGTATTACCGCAGGTCATGGCGGCGGTCAAAACGCTGTTATCGATCGTCCCCGGCGTCGAATTGGTTGACATCGACGTGCCGCGGGTCGGGACCCAGGCCAACAGCCTCGCCGCGCTGCCGGCGTTCAAGCGCGAGCTGGTGCAGCGCGAGCTGGCCGCCGTCGCCGACGCCGGGGTGACGACCCTGGCCACGGTCTATCATGCCTGTCACCGCGAATTGTGCGACCTCGGCGACGGGCGCGGCTTCGAGATTGTCAATTTCATGGAGATCCTCGGCGAAGGGCTCGGCCTTCATGCCGAGGACCTCTACAAGCGCCTCAAGCTGATCGGCGACATCGACGACATCATCGCCGAAACCAGTCCCCTGATCGCCGCCCACAACCTCGACCTCGACACCGTGCGCGACGCCCTCTTCCAGGAATTCACCGCCGCCCGCACCGGCGCGCTGAGGCGGGCGCCTAGAACCATCGAGTAAATTTCCCCGGTGTGGAAATCGGGGAATTTCGTCGATTTCGCAGCGCGCCATTGCCGACGGGCGACCATCTGGCGCGACAACGTCTGCGGCGGGCGACTGGGGCGGGCGACTGGGGCGGTCGGAGCGGAAAGCTGTCCGGACGAAAGTCGACCAGCTCTCCCTGCCCGGTCGCTCAACGCCATCCAGACCGACACGTCCGCTTAATTGCGGCTTGATCGTAACACCGGATTCACCCGAATTTCGTCCACACGACCACCACCTCGGATTTGACCTAGCCACAGCGTCAAGCGCAGATAATCCATTTGATTGATATCTTAGAGCGCCAGCGCCAAAAATGGCGGTGCTCTACTAGGCAGCCTTCAAACACATCATCGCTATTGGCTACAACTACTTCAGAGGATATGCCCGCTGCGGGTGGCTTTGGTGCGCAGATAGCGTTCGTTGTGTCCGTTCGCGGCAAAGACATGCGCCACCCGTTCGGCGACGCGGATGCCGTAGCGCTGGAGCGCCGCCACCTTGTCGGGATTGTTGGTCAAGAGGCGGATCGTGCCGAAACCCAACTGGCGCAGCATCTCGGCGGCCGGCAGATAGACGCGCTCGTCGGCGTCGAAGCCCAGCTGCTCGTTGGCGTCGAGCGTGTCGAAGCCGGCATCCTGCAACTGGTAAGCGCGCAGCTTGTTGACGAGGCCGATGCCGCGGCCCTCCTGCGCCAGATAGAGCAAGACGCCGCCGCCCTCGCGGGCGATCGCCGCGATGCCGCCGCGCAGCTGGTCGCCGCAGTCGCAACGCAGGCTGGCCAGCAGATCGCCGGTGAAGCATTCCGAATGCAGCCGCACCAGGACCGCGGCGGCGGGATCGGGCGCGCCGATCACGATCGCCAGATGCTCGACCCCGCCATCGCCCGGCCGGAACGCAATCAGGCGGGCGTTTTCGGCCTCGGCGAGCGGCACCCGCGCCTCGGCGACGCGGGTAAGACCAGCGGCTGCGGCATCCCGTTTGAACACTGCGGCCGCCTCGATCGCCGCCAGGTCGCCGCGCCGCATCAGCAAGGTCGCTTCGGCGGGGCCGACGCGCAGCACCAGCGCCGCCGGCAGCAGCGCCGCGAGCTTGGCCAGGGCGACCGCGGCCAGCGCCCCGTCTCGGGCGGCGACCGCCGCCGGACCAAACCCGGGCGGCTCGGCCCCGAGCGAGGCGCCGGGTTCGGCGAGGTTGCGGATCACCGCCGCCGGCATCTCGGGCGAGACCGAGATCGTCAAGGCGCCCGAGAGATCCTGGCGCGAAGCGAGGCCGAGCGCCACCGCCCGCCGGCGGGTCAAGACAACGCGCGGCGAGGTCGGCGACATCTGGCGCAGGCGGCGCAGATTTTCCTCGGTCACCAGTTCGGCGGCGATGACGAGCACGCTCAGCCTCTCGTCGCGAATCAGCACCAGCTCGCCCCGGCGCAGCGCGGTGATCGCCCTGGCGAGGTCGGGGCCGGCGTCGGTCGGCGCTGTGGGGCCGCCGCCATGCGCCGCGGTCGATAGGATCCTCAAATCGGGCACTGGCTCCTCCTTGCCGCGCGCATCATATGGTGGGGCCGTGCCCGGGCCAGCAAACTTATTCGCATTGGTGATCTGCCGCGGCGGTGCTCGGTTGGGTGCAGACCGCGCTGCCGGCCTCGGACCCGGGCGACGGCGCCGCGGCTGGCGCAAGCGGCAGGAACCGGCTAGGTTGCAACCTCGCAACGGGGATGAGAGGAGGGAACCCGACGGATAATCATCGGGTCGGGGCGGCGCGCATCGCGATGCTGGTCCGGCCGACCGTCGGGTGTGATCATGAGGGCTGGCCGTAAAATATTGATCGTCGACGACGACAGCGCGCTGCGCCAGTCGCTGGTCGAGCAGTTGGAGCTCAACGAAGAATTTCTGACCACCGAGTGCGGCACGGCGGCGAGCGCGCTTGAGATTGCCAGGCAGGAGCGCTTCGATGCAATTCTGCTCGATGTCGGCCTGCCCGACATGGACGGGCGCGAGCTGTGCCGCCGGTTGCGCGACGAAGCGGTGCAGGTTCCGATCATGATGCTGACCGGAGCTGACAGCGAGGCCGATACCGTGCTCGGTCTCGATTCAGGGGCCGACGACTATGTGACAAAGCCGTTTCGCCTCAGCGTGCTGCTCGCCCGGCTGCGCGCCCATCTGCGCCAGAGCGAGCACAACGACGACGCCGAGCTGACCATCGGCCGCTATGCTTTCCGTCCGAGCGCCAAGCTGTTGATCGACCCCGGCGCCCGCAAAAAAATCCGCCTGACCGAGAAGGAGACGGCGATCCTCAAATACCTCTATCGCGCCGGCGATCGGGTCATCGGCCGCGATACCCTGCTCGACGAGGTGTGGGGCTACAATGCCGGGGTGACGACGCACACGCTCGAGACCCACGTCTACCGCCTGCGCCAGAAGATCGAGCGCGACCCGGCGCGCGCCGAAATCCTGATCACCGAGCCGGGCGGCTACCGCCTGGTGCCGTGAGGCGCGCCGGTCCTGGCGCCGGCAGCCGATGACCAGACCCGATCGCCTGTTGCCCGATCGCCTGTTGCCCGATCGCCTGTTGATCGTCAGCGGGGCCGATAGCGCCTATTTCCCGCTATTGCGCGATACGGTGCGCTCGGTGCTGGCCCAGCGCCGGGAAGCGGCGATCGGCATCCTCGATGTCGGTCTCGATCCGCAGCAGCGCGCGTGGCTCGCTCGACATGTCACCCACCTCGTCCATCCCGGCTGGGACCTCGACTTTCCCGGCCGCGAGCATACCCCCGAGGCGCGCAAGGCGCAGTTTGCGCGACCGTTTCTGCCGCGTCATTTCCCCGGCTACGAAACCTATCTGTGGATCGACGCCGACGCCTGGCTGCAGGACTGGCGGGCGGTCGAGCTTTACGCCGAGGCCGCGCGCGGCGGCAAGCTCGCGATCACGCCGGAGATCGACCGCGCCTACAAACGTCACTACAAGCGGCCCAAGCTGTTCGGCGCGACCTTGGCGTGGAAGAACTACCGCACCGCCTTCGGCTGGCGCGCGGCCGACCGGCTCGGCCGCAATCCGATGGTCAATTGCGGCGTCTTTGCCCTGCGCGGCGATGCGCCGCACTGGGGGGTTTGGGCGCGGCTCATCGCGCAAGCCGCGCAGCGGACCCGGTTCTTCTTTGTCGAGCAGACGGCGCTCAATTACGCGATTTTCGCCGAGTAATCTGCCGGTCGATTTTCTGCCGGCCTATTGCAACTGGATGCCGGGCGACGCCACGCCCGCCTTCGACGCCGCGCGCGGCCGGTTCGTCGAACCCTATACGCCGCATGAGCCGATCGGCGTCATGCACCTCGCCGGCCGCGAGCAGAAGAGCCAGGGTCTTTCGCCTGACCCGGCTCGACGGCGGGACGGTCGAGACCTCGCTGCGCTATGGCGAAAGCCGCGCCTTATGCGACGCCTCGATGGCGGCCGCCGCCGCGCCCGACGACGCTAGACCGCCCGACGACGAACCCGAAATTATCGGCTTTGGATAATCTGCCGGCGCATTTTCGGCTTCTCGTCCCGCGGCGTGTTCAATAGTCTCCGGCTCGATGAAACCCCAAGGGAGGACGATATGCGTAATGTGAGATTTCTGGTTGTCGGGGCCTTTGCGCTGTGTCTCGCGTCGGGAGCCGCCAGCGCCGCCACCAAAGTCTTCAAGGCGACGCTCGACGGCGCCAGCGAGGTTCCGCCGACCACCAGCACCGGCACCGGCACGGCGACGGCGACGCTCAACACCGCCACCCGTCATCTGAGCTGGGACGTGACCTATTCGGGTCTGAGCGGCCCGGCGATGGCGGCCCACATCCATGGTCCGGCCGCGGTCGGAAAGAACGCCCCGGTGGTGATCCCGTTTACCGGCAACCTGGCCAGCCCGATCAAGGGCGCAAAGACGTTGACCGTCGCGCAGATGAAAAATCTCGAAGCTGGAAAATATTACGTCAATATCCATACTGCGGCCAATAAGGCGGGGGAAATCCGCGGCCAGCTGATGCCGGCGCAATAACCCGGCCCTTTCTCCGATAACTTAGGCCGGCCCGGCAATCGGGTCGGCCTGCCGGACATTCGAGGCGCAGCCGGGCGGTCTGAGTCGGATATCCCCGGCCGTTGACGGCGCCGCAATCAGCAGAGTAGCGTGCAGCGCAACACGCTGGTTGCGCGGCTGCGGTCAGTGATCGCGCGAAAGTCAAGCGCGGCGGCGGCGCTGAACCGGCAAACCACCCGGCGCGTCCTGCTCTGCATTGGCCAGATCTCGGCAGACGGATCCGGCGTCGGACATGCGACCAGCTGACGGGCGGTCTCGGATTAGTCAATCGGCGCGATCGGTCAAGCGACGCTTTGCTTGGAACTTGGCGGCCGGCAGAGTGTTCATGTGTTGCGTCACTGGATGCAATTCCACTGCTGGGTGAAGCCTGCCTCTCGGTGATCGCTGCAGGACGACAGCAACGGATCCGGGGGCTCGACAGATGAAGATTGCGCAGGTTTCGCCGTTATACGAGAGCTGTCCGCCGCAACTGTACGGCGGGACTGAGCGGGTGGTTTCGCACCTGACCGAGGAGCTGGTGCGCCAAGGGCACGAGGTGACCTTGTTCGCCAGCGGCGATTTGCAAACCTCGGCGACTCTTCGTGCGCCTTGCAAGACGGCGCTTCGGCTCAATCCCGAGTGCCAGGACCCGATCGCCTATCACCTGATCATGCTGAATCGGGTGGCGCGCAGCGCCGATCAATTTCGACATCATTCATTTCCATGCGGACTTCCTGCACTTTCCGCTGTTCTCTCAGAGCCGCGCACAAAACACTGACGACATTGCACGGCAGGCTCGACCTGCCGGACTTGCCGCCCCTGATCCGTGAATTTCCGCAGATGCCGCTGGTATCGATCTCGGACGCACAGCGCGCCCCGGTCCCTTGGGCGAACTGGCACGGCACGGTCTACCATGGGCTGCCCCCCGAGCTTTACCCGCCGGGCTGCGGCAAGGGCGGCTATCTCGCCTTTATCGGGCGAATCAGCCCGGAAAAAGGGCCGGAGCGCGCGATCGAGATCGCCCGCCGCGCGGGGATGCCGCTGACCATCGCGGCCAAGGTCGACAAGGTCGACGAAGCCTATTACAAGGCCAAGGTCGAACCGCTGCTCGACGATCCGCTGATCGAGTTCATCGGCGAAATCGGCGACGGCGAGAAGGGTGCGTTTTTGGGCGATGCGATGGCGCTGCTGTTTCCGATCGATTGGCCCGAGCCGTTCGGGCTCGCGATGATCGAGGCGATGGCGAACGGGACGCCGGTCATCGCCTTCAACCGCGGCTCGGTGCCGGAAATCGTCGAGCCCGGGGTCACCGGCTTCATCGTCGACAGCATCGAGGAGGCGGTCGCGGCGATCCCGCTGGCCAAGGCGCTCGACCGCAGCATGATCCGGCGCCGCTTCGTCGAGCGCTTTTCGGTCGAGCGGATGGCCCGCGACTACCTGCGCCTCTACGACGAGGTGCTGCGGCGCGGGGACTAACGGGCAAAGACCGCGAGCCGCCGCCGCCGCTAACGACGACTGAAAGCGCCAAAGCAACCACGAGTGATGGCGCAAGCGGAGCCAGAGTCGAACGAGGCGTTTCGGTTTTATATCGAATCCGGCGCGCCGTTTCAGGAACGCCGTCCGCGCTCGCTGAAGCAGGGGCATACCTTCGCCGTGTTCAACCCGCGCGGCGACATCGTCGCCGCCGACGGCAGCCGCGACGGCGTCTATCACCGCGACACACGCTTCCTGTCGCGGCTCGAACTGCGCCTCAACGACTCGCCGCTGTTGCTGCTCAGCTCCAACGTGCAGGAAGACAACACCGTTCTCTCGGTGGATCTGACCAACCCCGATCTCAGCGCCGCCGGCCAGATCGTGCTGCGCGGCGAGCTGATCCACGTCAACCGGCGCAAATACATCTGGCAGAATTGCTGCTACGAGCGGGTGCTGGTCAATAATTTCGACGTGGTCGCGCATGATCTGACGTTGAGCATCGCGCTTCCGCGCCGATTTCGCCGATCTGTTCGAGGTGCGCGGGCAAAGGCGGCCGCGGCGCGGCCGGTCGTGGGTCGAACAGCGCTCGAACAGCGGCGGTGGCGCTGCACTATTTGGGGCTGGACCGGATCGAGCGGGTCACCGGCCTGAGCTTCGAGCCGGCGCCGACCCGCCTCGACGGCGACAGCGCGCGCTATGCGCTCTCGCTCGGGCCCGGCGAGGCGGTGCGCCTGGTGTTGCGGATCGCCTGCGACGACCGCCGATGCGGATGATGCTCTCGGCCGGCGCTTCTACAGCTCATTGCGGATTGCGCGCCGGGCAATGCGCGTGTCGAGCGGACGCGCCGCCAGCCGTCGAAAGCTCGAATTCGCTGTTCAACGAACTGGCGCGCAGGTCGGTGGCCGATCTCTACATGCTGGTCACCGAGACCGAGCATGGCCCCTATCCGTTTGCCGGGATCCCGTGGTTCAGCACCGTGTTCGGCCGCGACGGGATCATCACCGCGCTGTTCGCGCTGTGGATCGACCCGACGATCGCCAAGGGCGTCCTCCAATTTCTCGCCGCGACGCAAGCGCGCGAAATCGATCCCGAACGCGACGCCGAGCCGGGCAAGATCCTGCACGAGATGCGCGACGGCGAGATGGCGCGGCTCGCCGAGGTGCCGTTTTCGCGCTACTACGGCAGCGTCGACGCGACCCCGCTCTTCGTCATGCTGATGGGCGAGTATTTCCAGCGCACCGGCGATCTCGAAACGGTGCGGGCGTTGTGGCCGAATGTCGAGGCGGCGCTGCGCTGGTGCGACAGCTGGGGCGACCCCGACGGCGACGGCTTTGTCGAATACTATCGCCAAAACGACAAGGGCCTGGTCAACCAAGGGTGGAAAGATTCGCAGGATGCGATTTTTCACCAGGATGGCCGGCTGGCCCAAGGCCCGATCGCGCTGTGCGAGGTGCAGGGCTATGTCTACGCCGCCAAGCAGCACGCCGCGCTGATGGCCTCGGCATTGGGCCGGCCGCAGATCGCCTCGGCCTTGGCGCAGCAGGCCCACAGCCTTGCGCGAGAAATTCGAAAATGCGTTCTGGTGCGAGGAGCTCGTCGACTTATGCGCTGGCGCTCGACGGGGCCAAAAACCCGTGCCGGGTAGTCGCCTCTAATGCCGGGCATGCGCTCTTGACCGGGATCGCCGCCCCCGACCGGGCCGCGCCGCGTCGCCGAGACCCTGCTCGGGATGGCCAGCTTTTCGGGCTGGGGAGTGCGCACCGTCGCGGTGTCGGCGGCAAGGTACAACCCGATGTCGTACCATAACGGCTCGGTGTGGCCGCACGACAATGCGCTGATCGCCCTGGGTCTCGCCCGCTACGGGCTCAAATCGGGCGCGCTGCGCATCTTCAAGGGACTGTTCGAGGCCGCCGGATACATGGATCTGCGCCGACTGCCGGAGTTGTTCTGCGGCTTTCCCTGGCGCAAGCTCAACGCGCCGACGCTCTATCCGGTGGCATGCAGCCCGCAGGCCTGGGCGAGCGCCGCTTTTTTCGCGCTGGTGCAGGCGAGCCTCGGCCTCGGGTTCGATCGCGCCACCGGCGGGGTTCGGCTCGACCGGCCGGTGCTGCCCGACTTTCTCGACGAGCTTCAGCTGCGCCGGCGTGCAGGCCAGGCACGGCACGGCCGACATTCTGCTGCGGCGCTATGGTGAGGAGGTCGCGGTCACGGTCACTGCGCGGCGCGGCGAGGTGCCGATCGTCGTGTCGCACTGAGCGCGGGCCCGGGTCGCACCGGGCGCAAGCCGGGTCATCTCGAGCGCAAAAGCGGCGGCCGAGCCGGCGCGAGCCACGTTCAAAAGCCGACGTTCAGACCGGCGACCGCCGGGCCGAAATAAGCCTGCGGTTCGGATGGCCGCTCGCCCTGCGCGTGCTCCATTCGGCTGACGCAGCTTTTGGTCCGGCCAAAAACCGCCCGCCAATCGGCCGCTTTCGGCAGAGCGTCGAGCAGGCATTGATCGTAAACGGCATAGGTCCGCCCGACCTGGCAGCCGAAGGAGGGCCGGTCGCGCCGCGCCGCGGTCAGGATGATCCGGTTGGGCCTGGCCATCGCGCCGGCGGCAAAGCCTCCGGTGTAGCAGCCCGAAACGACGACCACCGTCGGCACCGCCGCGCAGCGGCCCGACAGGGCTCTGCGCAAGCTCCGCCGGCGCCAACGCCCGATGGGAGCGGGCGAGCCACAACCCGGCGCCGCGCTCGCCATGCGAGGTCAGGAATATAAAGCATCGCCCGCCCGGCCGCACCGGCAGCTCGGCGATGCGGCGCAGCACGTTCTCGACGGTAGCCGGCTCGACCCCGCGGCGCAGATCGGCCGGATCGGCGCTGAGCCGGTGGATGTTTTTGGCCGGGACTCCAGCGGCGGCGAGGCGCCCGGCAAGTGCGCGGGTGGCGTCGTCGAACACCGGCTCGGCATTGTCGCCGGCAGCCAGCACCACCTGCCAATTGCCGAGCGGCGTCGCTGCTCTCGCGCCGAGCCCGGCCACAGCCAGCGCGGCGACGACAATCGCCAAGGCTCCAGCAGAGCTCGCCCAGGCTCCGGCGCAGGTCGGCCGCCGGCCGAAAACCCGATACCTCATCGAACCGGCCCTCCATGCCCAACACGCGGTTAGTGCTATACTGCGATTTGAACATGCCGGCGAAGCTCGGCCGCTGGGCCGCGGCGGCTCGGGCCCAACCGCAGGCTGAACGCTGGTCCCGCATATCGGCGGGCGCAAAAGCGGCAAAGGGAGAAACGCCGTGCCGACTTATATCATGCTCGCCAACTGGACCGATCAAGGCGCCCAAAAGGCAAAGGAGTCGCCGCGCCGGGTCGACACCGCCAAAAGGGCGCTGGTCGATATGGGCGGCGAGTTCAAGGGCCTCTACATGACGATGGGCGATTATGATCTGATTGTGGTTTACGAGGCCCCCGACGACGCCGTAGCGGCCAGGTTCACCCTGCTGCTCGGCATGCAGGGGACGGTGCGCACCAAAACCTTGAAGGCGTTTCCCGAGGCCGCCTACCGCCAGATCATCGCCTCGCTCGGCTAGAAGCCCGCCGACCCAAAAAGGGCGGCGCCCGAAAGCGCCGCCCCAGTCTCGGTCGCCGGGACGCGGGATTACTGGAAGCTTTGCCGCGCCCTGATCCCCACCAATGCCGCCATGCCGATCAGGCCGGCGATCAGCAGAGGCGCCGATGCGGGCTCCGGAACCGGCGTCGTGCTGCTGACCCCGCTGAAGCCGGTGCTGCCGAAGTCGGTGCGGCCGCTGCCGGCGTTGTACGCGTTACAATCGTTGGAGATGGTATTGTCTTGCATCGTGACGGCAGCAGTCAGCGAGATGGCTCGGCCGCACAGGATTTCGGCGTTGGTATTCAGCGCGACGGTGTCCTTGGCTAGGATGTTTCCAGCGAAGTCCGTGGTCGTACCGAGGGTCGCAGCGCTGCCGACCTCCCAGTAGATGGAGTCGGTTGAATTGCCGCCCTCCACGTTAACAACCGAGGCGCTGGCGGTGGTGAGCGTGCTCCCGATCTGGAACACGAACTCCTCGTTGGAGGCGCCGGCGAAGTTGAGGGTCAGCGTTCCCGTCAACTGAGCCGTCGAACTAAACGTATAGACCCCCGGCGTCAGCACGCCCACCGAGCCCAGGTCCTGACCCGTCAAATTGTCGGTAGAGGGCAGTCCCGCCAGGGTAGTAAACGCGGTTGAGGAATCAGCCTGAGCCCCCTGCGCAACCGCGTTACCTATCTGATACGTTGATGCCCCGATGAGCGTGATATCCGACATCCCGGTGATCGACGCGGCCGGGTAAATGCCCACGTCTCCGTTGATCGTAGTCGGAGTAGTATTAGTCACCGAGGGGGTGGCGCCCAACACCGCGAACTGCTCTGCCGTACCGAGGAAAGGTGTGGCCGCTGCCGGGGTCGGTCCATACAGAAGCGCCGCGAATGGGACAATCAGGGCCAACCGCGCATTACGCCCAACCAGAGTGCTGATCTTTTTCATTTCGAACGTACCTTTCGCGATAACAGAATTCACCGAGGCCGGCGAAGGACCGTCCTGGATTAGGCCGCGTCACCCTCATTTTGATCGGCGAGGGACCAACCTGATGGCCGCGGAGATGGAGGCCTGCTGCGCCGGTTGACCACCCTCGACCTGCTGATCATCTCCGAACCTCCCCTGGATTGCCGAGGGCTTGCTAGCCTCTGCGGCCCGTTCACCCATCAATGCGACTCATCGTCTCAGAAGCAAAATCGCTGCCAAACGTTCTGAACCATTGGAACAACTAAGTTCTAATGATTAACAGGGGCACTCGCGCCAGAACCCTGTAAAGGATTCCGACGGTCCCGCCGCAATGGACAGCCGAGCAGTCCAGGGAAGTTTTCTCAGTCCAGCTCGTTAAGCGTCAGCGCCGAGCGGTTAATCAACGCTGATGATTACCCAAAATCTGCTCGGAGATCCGAAAGCGTCAATTTTTTGGCCTCGCTGCCAAATCGCGACCGGCGCTCGAACTCAATTCTGCCTTTTTCAGGCGTAAAGAACTCCGACACCCGCGATAGCCGCTGACGCCGCTGGCCGCCGATTTCGCCGGTCTCAAGACCGTCGTCGCGGCTGCGGGCGCCTCGCCATTTTCTGCCTGGCGGGCCGAAGCCGATTTGTCCGTCGCCGAGTGTAAGGAAATTCGACAGGCCTCAGTGCGAGCCGCCGCCGTCGCCTTCACGGGCGCTGCGTCTTCGCCCTTTGGCGCCTGCCGATCGGAAGCGCTGGCGCGCCTCGATGTCGGGTCGCGGCCGTCGCCCACCCGCGTCAGGCGGAGCGGCCAACTCCCGGCCGCAGGTCGCCCGCGCGCGCTCGAACCTGAGCCGGTGCGCTCAGTCGAGGGCCAGCGGCTGGCCGTCGAGATCCTCGGCCCGCTCGATTTCGATCAGCACCGCGTAGCCGTTTTTGTTCGGGTCGCGGTCCTTCTCGGGCTGAACCAGACGGCGCCAGACCTCGTCATAGACGGGGCCTGATTTGTGGATCCGGGCGCGGCCGTAGAAGCGGGCGATGCCGCCCTTGGGCAGGATGCCGTCCTCGCGCAATTGCGGCTTTCTGAAATAGATCGTGAGGCGGGTCCCGTCGGCGAGGTTGGCGTTGGTCGAGCCCTTGCCGCGTTCCCACAATCCGATATGGGTGTCGTCATAGACCATGGCGCCGCCGCGCGGGGTGATCTGGGCGAAGCCGTTCGGCAGCACGCTGCCGAGCAGGCACACATTCGCCGGGAACGCGGTATCGATATGGGATTTCAGGATCTTCGGAATTTTCGCCATCGCAACATCCTCCCAATGCTCATGCGGGCTGATCGAGGGTAGAGGGCGGGTGGGCCGGTCAGCGCCGGTCCGCGGCAAATTCGCCGAGAGCGGCGATCAGAGCGGTGATGTCGGCCTTGAGCTGGGCAAAGCCGTGGTTCTTCTCCAATGTTTTCTGATCCATGTAGAGCGCCCGGTCGACCTCGATCTGCAGACTATGCCGCTGCGCCGCCGGGCGGCCGTGGCGCTTGACGATCTCCACCCCCTTGTAGATCTCGTTAATGCGCACGTCGTAGCCGCGGCCGCGCAGCACGCGCGCGACAAAATCGGTGAATTCCCTGGCGCAGGTGGTGCCATCGCGATCGCCTAGCACGAAATCGGCCGGCCGCCCGACATCCCGCGCGCTGCGCTTCGACGGCATCGAATGGCAGTTGACGTGCCACACCGCGCCGAACTCCTGGTGAAGACGGCTGCACGCCTCGTCGAGCACGCGATGGTAGGGGGTGTGGCAGCGCTCGATGCGGGCGAGGATCTCGGCCGCGGCGAGCTTGCCCTCGTAGATCGGCAGGCTCGGCCGGGCCACCCGGCGAACCAGGCCGAGGCCGGCCCGGGTCGAGTGCGACGGCCGCAGCGGAGACGGCCACACGCCGTCGATCAGAGCCTCGTCGATGTCGTCGACCGCACGGTTGGCGTCGAGATAGCTGCGCGGGAACAGCGCCCCGATCAGGGTGGCGCCATGGGCCGGCGCCGCGGCGTAGAGTTCGTCGACATAGGCGTCCTCGGCGCGGCGCAGGGTTTCTAGCGCGCAGCTGAACCGGAAATCCTCCGGATAGTGCGATCCGCTATGCGGCGAGTCGAATACCAGCGGGACCGGTGCGCCCTCCGGGTCGCGCCGCCACAAGACGCCCGGGATCTCGAAGCTCATCCGCTCGGCTCCGCGCCTGGATCGGCGATCACGTCGGGCATCGCACACCATGGTAAAAACCGGAATACGCAAACCCGGGCGGCGCCCGTCCGGTTGCATTCCGGCGGCTGATTACATTTTTGCGAAGCGAATTTAGGAGATCGCGCCGCCACTCGGCAAGCGCCAGACTGTGCGCCGGCTCTGGCGCCCGGCCGCGGATGGGCTTAGGCTCGCAGCATGAGCGCCGCGGCGATCGATACGGTCGAGATGGTGCGCCGGCTGGTCGGCTTCGATACGACGAGCCGCGGCTCGAACCTCGCGCTGATCGAATTCGTGCGCGATTATCTCGCCGGCCTCGGCGTCGCCAGCGAACTGGTGTTCGACGAGACCGGCAACAAGGCCAATCTCTACGCCAAGCTCGGACCGGAAGGGATCGGCGGGATCATGCTGTCGGGTCACACCGATGTGGTTCCGGTCGACGGCCAGGACTGGCGCAGCGATCCGTTTGCCGTGCTCGCCCGCGATGGCCGCCTCTATGGCCGCGGCACCGCCGACATGAAGAGCTTTCTCGCCGTGGTGCTAGCGCTGCTGCCGCGGCTCGCCGCGCGCCCGTTGCGGATGCCGCTCCATCTCGCCTTTTCGTACGATGAGGAGGTCGGCTGCCGTGGCGCCCGGCGGCTGATCGCGGCGATCGCCAACCGCCCGGACCGGCCGCGCCTGTGCATCGTCGGCGAGCCGACCCTGATGCAGCCGGTGACCGGTCACAAGGGCAAGCGCAGCTTTCGCTGCCGGGTGCACGGGTTCGAGTGCCACTCGGCCTTGGCCCATCTCGGGGTCAACGCGATCGAGGCGGCGGCCGAGATGGTCGCTCTGCTCAAAACCATGGCGCGGCGGCGGCGCGATCTCGGCCCGTTCGATCCCGAGTACACGCCCGCCTACACGACGATCCAGACCGGCGTGATCCACGGCGGCACCGCGCTCAACATCGTGCCCAAGGATTGCGTCTTCGATTTCGAGTTCCGGCTGTTGCCGGGCGAGAACCCCGAGGCCGGAATCGGCGAACTGCGCGCCTTCGCCGAGGGCCGGCTGCTCCCCGAGATGCGCGCGGTCCGCCCCGAGGCGGCGATCGAGTTCGAGGAATTGAGCGCTTTTCCCGGTCTCGACACCGCGGATGATGCCGAGATCACCCGGCTGGTCGCCTCGCTGACCGGGGCCAACGCCACCGCCAAGGTCAGCTTCGGCACCGAGGGCGGGCTGTTTCAGCAGGCCGGGATCCCGACCGTGGTCTGCGGCCCGGGCTCGATCGAGCAGGCGCACAAGCCCGACGAATTCATCGACCTCGACCAGATCGCAGAATGCGAGCGGTTTATCGACAGAATCTTTGCCAGCATCGCCGCCTGAGGAGCCCGTTGTGCCCGAGCCGAACTATGCCGTCGAGCTGACCCCGCCGGATATCGAACCCTATCGGGCCGGGCAATACCGGCCTCGACTATGTGACGACCTTCGAGAGCGGCCATGCCGGGCCGCATGTGCTGGTCACGGCGCTGACCCACGGCAACGAGATCTGCGGGGCGATCGCCCTCGATCGGCTGCTGCGCGCCGGGCTGCGGCCGCGTCAGGGCAGGCTGACCCTGGCCTTCGACAACGTCGCTGCTTTTAGGAGCTTCGACCGGCGCTATCCGGTGGTCTCACGCTTCCTCGACGAGGATTTCAACCGGCTGTGGGACGAGGCCACCCTCGATGGCCCGCGCCAATCGGCCGAACTCGCGCGCGCCCGAGCCTTGCGGCCGTTCGTCGACGCCGCCGATTTCCTGCTCGACATCCACTCGATGCAATATGCGACGGCGCCCCTGATGCTGGCCGGAACGCTCGACCGCTCGGTGGCCTTGGCCCGCCGGGTCGGCATCCCCGAACTGATCATGTGCGACAGCGGCCACGCCGCCGGTAAGCGGATGCGCGACTATGGCTCGTTCGACGATCCCGCCTCGGCCAAGACGGCGCTCTTGATCGAAGCCGGGCAGCATTGGCAAAACCGCGCCGCCGAGGTCGCGACCGACGTGATGCTGCGCTTTCTGATCGCCGTCGGCAGCTTGACCCGCGAAGATGCGGCGCCGCTCGCCGGGCCGGATTTCGACGCGCATCCACGGCAACGGGTCATCGAAGTTACCGAAGCGGTGACGATCAGCGGCGACAAGTTCGAATTCGTCGACGATTTTCGCGGCCTCGAGGTGCTGTCGCCAAAGGGGACCTTGATCGGCCGTGACAATGGGCGCGAGGTGCGCACGCCCTATGATGATTGCGTGCTGATCATGCCGTCGCGACGCCTCGCCAAAGGACACACGGCGGTCCGCCTGGGCCGTTTTGTCGGGTGAGCGCGGGCGGCGGGTCGGCGCCGGGCTCGGCCTCGCCAGCACGACGGCCAAGCGCAGCTTTCCGCCGGTCGTCGACGAGCGGGCGCGGGTGCTGGTGCTCGGCACTCTCCCCGGCGAGGAATCCTTGCGCCGGCAGGAATATTACGCCCATCCGCGCAACCTGTTCTGGCCGATCCTGTTCGCGCTGTTCGACGGGGCGCCGGCGGCGGGGTATGCGCCAAAGCTCGAATTCGCGCTCTCGCAGCGGGTGGCGCTGTGGGACGTGTGCGCCGTCGGGCGAGCGCTTTGCTAGCGCCGACGCGACGATCCGCCGGGAATTACCCAACGCGATCGATCGATTGCTCGATGCGCATCCGCGGATCGGCGCCGTCGCCTTCAACGGCGGCGGGGCGCGCCGGCTCCATGATCGCCATTTCCCGCGGCGTCCGGGCCTCGCCTATCTGGCCTTGCCGTCGACGAGCCCAGCCCATGCAAGGCTCGATTTCGCCGCCAAGCTCGGCCGGTGGACGGCATTGCGCGAGGCGCTAGTCAGCCAAAGCTAGGCGATAAAAGGCGGCGGCGTTGCGCCAGAAGAAACGCTCGCGGTCGCGGGGCGAGAAATCTTCGAGCATGCGCGAGACGGCGCGCACCAATGCGTCATAGCCGATGCGCAGCCCGGCGACCGGAAAATTGGTGGCGAAGATCGCGCGCTCGATCCCGAAGATCGCAATCGCCTCGCGCACGACGCGGCGGTTCGACTGGTAATCCCAGGCTTCCCCCTTGAGGCCGAATTCCGAGACCTTGACATGCACGTTGGGCTCGCGCGCCAGTGCCTCCATCGCATGCCGCCAGGCCGCCAGGCCCGCCTCGCTGCGGTCCCACGGGAAGCCGGTGTGGTTCAGCGCGATCGAGGTTTTTGGAAAGGCGCGGGCCACCTCGGCCGCCTCGCCGAGATGCCAGAACGGCGCCCGCAAATCCCAGGAAAGCCGGTATTTTTGCAGGAGCGCGAAGCCGCGCAGCCACTTTTCGTCCTGCATCGTCCCCGGCGCGCCCGGGGTCATCCGATCGGGAGACGCAGCCGTCACCGGCTTCGAGCGGATGCCGCGGACCAGCGGATGCGCCGCCTGCGCGGCGATCACCTCCTCGGCGGTGTCGGCGTCAAACCAGGCGTGCGCGACGATGGCGCCCGGAAAGCCGTGCCGCCGGTGGACTTCGCTGATCCAGCGGGTTTCGCCGATCTGGTCGCCGCGGTCCCACTCCGCCTCGCAATGCACCGTCGTCAGCACATTGTGACCGGCGGCGTCGCGCAGATAGTCGGTCGGCAGATAGTCGCGGCGCAGCCCGGCATCATCTCCCATGAAGAAGTCGTGACGCGGTTCGCCGATCAGGTTGGGATGCTTCCGGTGGCTCAGATCCCACAGATGATGATGCGCGTCGATCAGGGTCACCGCATCCGGCCGGTCCTCCCAGACGCCGCTGATGGTTTTCATGATAATCGCTCCGTAGCGCTGGGCGGTTGGCAAGTTGAGGATCGTTGCCCAAGCCGCGCCGCCTCACTATGTGTATCAAGGCGTAACATGATACACAAAGGGGCGTGGGGATGCGGACCAATATTGAGATCGACGACGACCTCCTCGACCAGGCTCTGCGGCTGACGGGGCTGAAGACCAAGCGGGCGGTCGTCGAACAAGGGTTGCGCACCCTGATCCGCCTCAAGGCGCAGGAAGATATTTTCAATCTGGTCGGAAAGGTGCATTGGGAGGGCGACCTCGACGAGAGCCGTCAAGATCGCGACCTCACGTGATCCTGGTCGACAGTTCGGTCTGGATAGACCTCCTCAATAATACTGTTACTGAGCAGGTAAGCCGTCTGCGGCTATTGATCCCGGCAACCCCGGTATTGATTGGCGATTTGATGTTGTGCGAGATCCTGCGCGGCTTCCGGACCGAGGCGCAGGCCACCCTTGTCGAGCGGTCGCTCAGGCGCTTCGAGACGGTTTCACTGCTCAATCCCGAGTTGGCGGTCAAGACCGCGGCGAATTACCGTCTGTTGCGGCGCCGGGGAGTGACAATCCGCAAGACGATCGACCTTGTCATCGGCACTTTTTGCATCGAGCGCGGCCACGCTCTGCTGCACAACGATCGCGATTTCGCGCCGATGGAGCGCCTTCTCGGCCTGCAAACCGCCTGATCGAGTGCGCGCAGAGAGCCTCGGCCGCTGCCGCCGACCGGCTGGGTGACGGCTTTGAGGGCATGCTACAATCGCCCGAGTAGCCCTGCCGGCGGGAGGACCAGCAATGAACCGGGAATACGAGACCATTCGTGCCGAGGAGCGCGGCGCCGGGCTGGTGCTGCTCACCCTCAACCGCCCGCAGGTCGCCAACGCGCTCAACACCCAGATGGGCCATGACCTGCTGGCGTTTTTCGATGCGGTCAACGCCGCGTCGTCGGCCATGCGTTGCATCGTGCTGACCGGAACCGGCGAGCGCGCCTTTTGCGCCGGCGGCGACCTCAAGGAGAGGAACGGCATGACCGACGAGCAGTGGCAGGACCAGCACCTGCTGTTCGAGCGCATGGTCCGCGCCTTCATCGCCTGCCCGGCGCCGGTGATCGGCGCGGTCAATGGCGCGGCCTATGCCGGTGGCTGCGAATTGGCGTTGTGCTGCGACTTCATCTATGCCGCCCCGACCGCGCGGTTCGCGCTGACCGAGGTCACCCTCGGCATCATGCCGGGCGCCGGCGGGACCCAGAACCTGCCGCGCGCGGTCGGCGAGCGCCGGGCCAAGGAGATCATCCTGACCGGGCGCCCGTTCACCGCCGCCGAGGCCCATGAATGGGGCATGGTCAACCGCGTGTGCGCGCCGGGCAAGGTGGTCGAGGAGGCGCTCGAAACCGCCCGCCAGATCGCCGACAACGCGCCCGTCTCGGTGCGCCAGGCCAAGCACGCGATCCATTTCGGGCTGCAGATGGACTTGGCCAGCGGCATGATGCTCGAAATCGAGGCCTACAACCGCCTGGTCCCCACCGCCGACCGCCGCGAAGGCATCGCCTCCTTCAACGAAAAGCGCAAACCCGTCTTTAAAGGCCGGTAAATTGTACGCTGTCATTGCGAGGAGCGCGGCGACGAAACAGTCCTGCTTGGGTCAGCGAACGGCGGACTGCGGTTGCCTCGCTGCGCGCGCAATGACAGGCTCTGCGGCGAGAGGATTGCGCCGATAGGAGGTAAGGTGATGGACGGATCGACGACGGCGGGCCGCACACAAGCGGCGGATCTGACGCGGGTGCTGGCGGAGCGCGCGGCGGGGCTCGGCTGGAAGGACCTGCCGGAGCCGGTGCGCGAGCTGGCGCGGCAATGCGTGCTCGACTACCTCGGCTGCGCGGTGGCCGGGGCCGGCGACCCGCTGGTCGGCATATTGCTCGACGAGATGACCGAAGCCGGCGGGACGGCGCAGGCGGGCGTGATCGGCCATCGCCAGCGGCTGCCGGTCTTGGCGGCGGCGTTGGTCAACGGCGCGGCGGCCCATGCGCTCGATTACGACGACGTCCATCTGGCGATGCCGGGGCATCCCTCGGTCGCGGTGCTGCCGGGGCTGCTGGCTCTGGCCGAATTGCGGGGAAGCTCCGGGCGCGAGGTCATCACCGCCTTTGTCGCCGGCTATGAGACCGCCTGCCGGATCGGCCTGGCGCTGAGCCCCGGCCATTATGCGCTCGGCTTTCATTCGACCGCGACGATCGGCAGCCTTGGCGCCGCGGCGGCCTGCGCCCGGCTGCTCGAGCTCGATGCCGAGCAGACCGCGGTGGCGCTCGGCATCGCCGGGACCCAGGCGGCCGGGCTCAAATCGCAGTTCGGCACGATGTGCAAGCCGTTCCACGCCGGCAAGGCGGCGCAGAACGGGCTCCTGGCGGCGCGCCTCGCCGCGCGCGGGTTTTCGAGCCGCACCGACCTCCTCGAATGCGTCCAGGGGTTCGCCGCGACCCACGGCCCGGATTTCTCGCCCGAGGCGGCGCTGGCGACCCCCGCGGATGGTTTTCACATTCTCGCCAACCTCTTCAAATACCACGCCGCCTGCTACATGACCCACGCGCCGATCGAAACCGCGCGCCAGGCGCGGCGCGAACACGGGCTCAGCCCCGACGCGATCGCCGGCATCACCCTGCGCCTCGACGCCGGATGCGACCGGATCTGCAATATCACGGCCCCGGTCGATGGATTGCAGAGCAAGTTCAGCCTGCGCCAGACCGTGGCGATGGCGCTCGCCGGGGTCGACACCGCGAGCCTCGGCGCCTACAGCGAGGAGAATGCGCGCGATCCGGCGCTGATCCGGCTGCGCGAAATGGTCACGCTCGATTTCCACCAGGGCTGGCCGTCGACCCTGGCCGAGATCGAGATTGCTCTCGCCGACGGCAGCCGCGTCTCGGCGCGCCACGATGCCGGGATTCCGGCGTCCGACATCGCCGAGCAGGGCGAACGGCTCGCCGCCAAGTTCGACGCTTTGGTCGGGCCGGCGCTCGGCGCCTCGCGCGCCCGCGAGCTGCGGGAAATGATCTCAAGGCTCGACGGCGTGGCCGAGATCGGCAGCCTCGCGCGGCTCGCCACGGGCTAGCGAGTGCCCCTCACCCCAACCCTCTCCCCGCCGCGGGGCGAGGGAGCAGGTCAGCGTGGGGACGCGCGCGGGCTCGGGCGATGACCTCGGCGGCCGGATGAAGCTCTTGTCTCAGCTTTCCGACGACGGCGACGGGCTGCCGCAACCGGCCGACGAGCGCCTGATGGCGCTCGGCTACGAGGCCTGGAATGAGGCGCTCGCTGCGGCGCCAGGCGACCCCGCGGCGCAGGCCGCGCGCGGCTGGTGCGCGGAACCGCCGGGCCGGCGCCTGCTGGCGGCGATCTTCGGCAACAGCCGGTTTCTCGGCGGCCTCGCAGTCAAGGAGTGGCGCTTCCTTGGCCGCCTTGTCGCCGAGGGACCCGATGCGCTCTTCGACGAGGTCGCCGCCGGGATCGAAAATCCCGACGACCCCGGCGAAGACACGCCGGGGCTGATGCGCCGCCTGCGCATCGCCAAGCGCCGCACCGCGCTCCTGGCCGCGGTGGCCGAGCTCGCCGGCGCCTGGTCGCTGGAACAGCAGATGGCGGCGCTGAGCCGCTTTGCCGCGGCGGCGGTCGGCGCGGCGCTGCGCCATCTGCTGCGCCAGGCCGCGGCGAAAGACCTGGTGGCGCTCCCCGACCCGGCTGATCCCGAGCGCCACAGCGGCCTGATCGTGCTGGGCCTCGGCAAGCTCGGCGGGGCCGAGCTCAACTATTCGAGCGATATCGACCTGATTTTGTTTTTCGATCCGGCCAAAGCGCGGGTCATGGCGCGCGAGGGCGTCCAGCCGTTTTTCAGCCGGCTGGCGCGCGACTTGGTGCGGCTCATCGAAGAGCGCACCGGCGACGGCTATGTGTTTCGCACCGATCTGCGGCTGCGCCCGGACCCGGCCTCGACCCCGGCGGCGATGTCGGTCGCCGCGGCGATGGCCTATTACGAGAGCGTCGGCCAGAATTGGGAGCGGGCTGCGCTGATCAAGGCGCGCCCGATCGCCGGCGACCGGATCGCCGGCAGGCGGCTGTTGCGCGAGCTGCGCCCGTTTCTGTGGCGCAAGCATCTCGATTTCGCCGCGATCCAGGACATCCACTCGATCAAGCGCCAGATCAACGCCTATCGCGGCGGCGACCGGATCGCGGTCGAAGGCCACGACATCAAGATCGGCCGCGGCGGCATCCGCGAGATCGAATTCTTCGCCCAGACCCAGCAGCTGATCTGGGGCGGGCGGCTGCCCCAGCTGCGGGTGCGGGCGACCTGCGAGGCCTTGCGCCGGCTCGCCGCCTGCGGCCGGGTCGATCCGGCGACCGCGGCGACGTTGATCGACGATTATCGTTTTCTGCGCCGGGTCGAGCACCGCCTGCAGATGGTCGACGACCAGCAGACCCACCGCCTGCCGGCCGATCGCGACGGCGTCACGCGGCTCGCCACTTTTCTCGGCTATGGCGGGTCAGGCGATGGCGGGGCCGATGCCTTCGCCGCCGATCTGACCGCGCATCTGGGCTCGGTCGAGCGTCACTATGCCGCGCTGTTCGAGCGGGCGCCGAGCCTCGCCCTCTCCGGCAACCTCGTCTTTACCGGCAGCGAGGACGATCCCGACACCCTGCGCACCTTATCGGGACTCGGCTTTGCCGACCCGGCGGCGGTCGCCGCACTGGTGCGCAGCTGGCATCACGGACGGATGCGGGCCACCCGCAGCCAGCGGGTGCGCGAGATCCTGACCGAGTTGACGCCCGAATTGCTGCGCATCTTTGGCGCGACATCGCATCCCGACGCGGCGCTGCGGCGCTTCGACCAGTTTCTGTCGCATCTGCCAGCGGGCGTGCAGCTGTTCTCGCTGTTTCAGGCGAACCCGGGGCTGCTGGCGCTGGTCGCCGAGGTGATGGCCGGGGCGCCGCTGCTGGCCGAGCGGCTGACGCAACGGCCGGCATTGCTCGACGGGGTGCTGACCGAGGGATTTTTCGGTCGGCCGCCCGACCGCGCCGGTCTTGCCGCCGAGCTTGCCGATGCGCTCGCCATCGCTGCTGATTTTGCCGACACGCTCGACCTGTTGCGGCGCTGGGCCGGCGAGCGGCGCTTCCAGGTCGGGTTGCAGCTGCTGCGCCGCGCGCTCGACGGTGAGGAAGCCGGCAAGGCGCTGGCCGACATCGCCGAGACCGCGCTTGGAGCATTGCTGCGCGCGGTCGAGGCCGAGTTCGCGCAGCGGCATGGCGGGGTCCCGGGCGGCGCCTTCGCGGTCATCGGCATGGGACGGCTCGGCAGCCGCGAGATGACCCTCGCCTCGGACCTCGACCTGATCCTGATCTACGATGCCCGGCCCGGCGTCGAAGGCTCGGACGGCGCGCAGTCGCTCCCGGTCCCTGCCTATTATGCCCGGCTGAGCCAGCGCCTGATCGGTGCGATCACCGCGCCGACCGCCGAGGGTGCGCTCTATCCGGTCGATATGCGGCTGCGGCCGTCGGGTGCGGCCGGGCCGATCGCCTCGAGCTTCGAGAGCTTCGCCCGCTACCAGCGCGAAGCGGCCTGGACCTGGGAGCATATGGCCTTGACCCGCGCCCGCCCGGTCGCCGGCGACGCGGCGCTGCGCCGCCGGGTCGAAGAGACCATCGCCGCGGTGCTGCGGTCCCCCCGCGACCCGCGGCATCTGGCGGCCGACGTCGCCGATATGCGCCAGCGCATCGCCGCCGAGCATCCGCGGCCCTCGCCCTGGGATTTGAAGAACCGGCGCGGCGGGCTGATCGACCTCGAATTTATCGTCCAGTACCTGATGCTGCGCGAGGCGGCGAGGTCGCCGCAGGTGCTCTGCCGCGCCACCGCCGAGGCGTTGACGGCGCTGGCTGCGGCCGGAGCGCTGCCCGCGCCGGCCGAGCACGAGCTGGGCCGGGCGCTCGCGTTGCTGCGCCAGGTGCAGGCGGTGCTGACCCTGATCGGCGAGGACGGGTCGCAGCAGGGAGTTTTCTCCGAACCCGACGCCGCCGCCCTCGCGCGCTGCGCCGGGGCGATTGACTTCGCTCGGCTCGACGCGGATATCACTGCGGCAGCCACGCGCGTCAGCGCCTGGTACGAGCGCCTGGTCGAGGAGCCGGCGCGAGGCGCCGCGCATGATGTCGCAAAACCGGCGGGAGAAAACGCAACATGAGTGTCGAGCTCGGCGGAAAAGCGCCCGATTTCGCCCTGCCGACCGATGGCGGCGGCGCGGTCGAATTGTCCAAGCTCGCCGGCAAAAAGGTGGTGCTGTATTTTTATCCGAAGGACGACACCTCGGGCTGCACCGCCGAGGCCTGCGGCTTTCGCAATTCATTCCCGGATTATGGCGGCGCCGGCGCGGTGGTGATCGGAATCTCCAAGGATTCGGTCGCCTCGCACGACAAGTTCAAGAAGAAGCACGGGCTGCCGTTCATCCTCGCCTCCGACACTGACGGCGAGGTTTGCGAAAAATACGGCGTCTGGGTCGAAAAAAGCATGTATGGCCGCAAGTACATGGGGATCGAGCGCGCCACCTTCCTGATCGACGGCGCCGGGATCGTGCGCGGCGTCTGGCATAAGGTCAGGGTGCCGGGCCATGTCGCCGAAGTGCTGAAGGCGGCGCAAGCCCTCTAGCGGCGGACACCCGACCATCGCCGCGCAGATCGCCGACACTCTGACCGCCGGCGCGGTCGCGATCCTCGGCGCCGCCGAGCCGATGGCCAAGGTCGCGGCCAGCCGGGCGCTGGCGGCGGCCTGGACCGCGGGAACCTTGCCGCTCGGCGATGGGGCGCCGCCATCGCGCCCGGCGCGGCCTGAGCGCCCGGTGCTGCGCCCGCCGCGCCAGATGGCAAAGCGCCGGAATTTCGGCTCGCTGGCCGGGCGCATCGCGCTCGTGCACGCCCTCGCCCACATTGAATTGAACGCGATCGACCTCGGCTGGGACATCATCGCGCGCTTTGCCGGGGCGCGCTTTGCCGGCACGGCCTTGCCGCGCGGCTTTTTCGACGATTGGGTCGCCGTCGCCGCCGAGGAGGCCGACCATTTCGCGCTGCTGGCGGCGCGGCTCGCCGAGTTCGGCGCCGATTACGGCGATCTGCCGGCCCATGACGGGCTGTGGGAAGCGGCGGCGGCGACCGAAGGTGACCTGCTGGCGCGGCTCGCGGTCGTGCCGTTGGTGCTCGAAGCGCGCGGGCTCGACGTGACCCCGCAGATGGCCGAGCGCCTCGAACGCGCCGGCGACGCGCCGAGTGCGGCGCTGCTGCGCTACATCTATCGCCAGGAGATCGGGCACGTGGCGGTCGGAGTGCGCTGGTTCGAGCGGCTCTGCCGCGACCGCGGCCTCGCCCCGCAGGAAGTCTTTCGCGACCGCGTCCGGCGCTGCTTCAAGGGCGAGTTGAAGCCTCCTTTCAACCACGCCGCGCGCGCCGCCGCCGGCTTCCCGGCCGGCTATTACGAAGCACGCTGCGCCGAAGCTACGGACAAAGGCTGACTATTCCGCGGGGCCGGTCCTGATCGCCGCCGCGCGCTGCTGCTGCTGTGCGGCGGGGTTGGTCAGCAGGCGGCGCTCGGCTTCCTCACTGACCACCCGGGCGAGATCGGGCTGACGCCCAAGCAGCTGGCGAAAATCGACGATGTCCAAGATCAGCAAGGTGCAGGGCTCCAAGGCGACGATCGTCGCGTTGCGCGGCTCGCCGGTCAACAGCGCGATCTCGCCGAAGAATTCCCCCGGCCCGAGGCGAACCGTCCCCGGCCGCAGCCGCACCTCGACCTCGCCCGAGGCGATGAAATACATGCTTTCGCCGGCCTCGCCGCGGCGCACGATCACGGCGCGCGCCGGGTAATCGCGCGGCCGCAGCAGGCGCGCCACGTCGGCGATGACCGAGGCTCCGACATCTTTGAAGAATGGCACCTTGGCGACAAGGTCCCAGGTGCGCAGAAATTCGCGCCGCCGCAGCTCTTCGGCGTAGCCGGTCGCCAGAATGCCGGCCCATAGCGCGAATACCAGGATACCGGAAACCATGACCACCCCGGCCAGAATCCGCCCGAGCGGGGTTATCGGGGTAACGTCGCCGTAGCCGGTCGTGGTCAGGGTCACGATCGCCCACCACAGCGCCAGCGGGATCGAGCCGAACAATTCGGGCTGGGCGTTGCGTTCGAGCAGATAGGCGAGGCTGGCGGCGGCCAGCAGCACAATGCCGAAACCCAACAGCACCGAGAGCAGAGCGTGGCGGGCGCGGCTGATCACCCGCTGCAGGCTCGCCAGCCCCGGCGCGTAGCGCACCGGCTTGAACACCCAGACGATACCGTAGAGGCTGGCGAATCTGGGATTGAACACGACATCGAGGACGCCGGGAAGCGCGCCGAGGAAATCGACGATCCCGCCGGCCGAGACCGCCCAGGCGAGCCTTGCCCGCCATCCGCCGCGGTAGGCGCCGGGCGCGCCCGGAGCGGCGAGAAGCCGCAGCACGTATTCGACAAAGAAGAACGCGCAGGCGACCTGAAAGCCGATGTCGAGCGCCCGGGAATAGGCCTGTCGCCACGTCGCCACGGTGTCGGCGAGCATGATGGCGATGCCGGCCGCGACCATCGCGTGATGCACGGCCCGAAAGGTCCGGGCCGGTCCGCCGGGGATTTCCGGCTGCAGGGTCCGGTAGACGCGCTCCCAGCTCATGCACTCATTGTAGAGGCGGTGCGGCGCCGCCGAAATAGATCGCCATCGAGCCGTGCTGCGGTCATTGTTCGACGCGGCGCCGAAAACCGACTGGCCGAACCGATGGCGCTGCCTTGTTGCGACCAAGCGATCTTTCGCATTCGGGGGGTTTCCTGTTATAGGGGCCGGGTGGCGCTCTTCCCGAACAACCGGCGAGCCCTATTCGCCTTCGCTCACGACACCGCGATGGCGGCGCTGTCGATCGTGCTGTCGCTGTATCTGCGCCTCGGCAGCGACGTCCTTCATTACCAGCCGCGGCTGAGCGCGATTTATACGGTCAGCTTCACCGCGATCGCGGCGGGCGTGTTCCTGCTGACCGGGCTCTACCGCGGCATCTGGCGCTACGCCTCGCTGCCCGATCTGTTCAACATCGCCCGCGCGGTTAGTCTGACGGATCTGGTGTTTCTGCCGGCGATGTTTGTCGTGACCCGGCTCGAAGCGCTGCCGCGCTCGACCCTCTTGATCGACTGGTTCGTCCTGGTGGCGCTGCTGGGCGCGCCGCGTCTGGCCTACCGGCTGTTCAAGGACCGCGGCCTCGATCACGTTCTCGAACGCGCCAAACATCGCAGCGTGCCGGTGCTGCTGATCAGCGCCAAGGACGGCGCCGACACCTTTATCCGCGAGATGATCCGCGATCCGCGCGCCTTCTATCGGGTGGTCGGCGTGCTCGCCGATACGCCCTCGCGCGTCGGCCGCGAAATCTGCCGGGTTCCGGTGCTCGGCACGATCAATTCGCTCGAAACCGTGGTCGCGCGGCTGGATCGCCGCGGCAAGCGCCCGCAAAAGCTGATCATCACCGCGCAGAACCTGTCGGGCGACCAGGTGCGCCGGCTGCTCGACCGCGCCGAGGCGCTGGCGATCCCGCTGGCCCGGCTGCCGAAGCTGACCGATTTCCAGCGCAACCTCGACAATCCCGAGCGCGCGCTCGAGCCGATCGCGCTCGAGGATCTGTTGGGCCGGCCGCAGGCGGTGCTCGATCGCGAGGGCATGGCGCGGCTCATCCGCGGGCGGCGCGTGCTGATCACCGGCGCCGGCGGCACGATCGGCGCCGAGCTCGCCCGCCAGATCGCCGCGTTCTCGCCGGGCCGGCTGGTGCTGCTCGACAACAGCGAGTACGCGCTCTACCTGATCGACCTTGAATTGCGCGAGCGGTTCTTGTCGCTGGGCCAGGTGCCGCTATTGCGCGACGTGCGCGAGCGCGGCCAGGTCGATGCGGTCATCGCCGCCGAACGCCCGGAAATCCTGTTTCACGCGGCGGCCTTGAAGCACCTGCCGATGGTCGAGGCCAACCCGATCGAGGGGGTGCTGACCAACATCGCCGGCAGCCGCAACGTCGCCGAGGCGGCGCGCGCGTTCGGCGTCGGCGGTCGTGGTCATGATCTCGACCGACAAGGCGGTCAACCCGTCGAGCGTGATGGGCGCCACCAAGCGCCTCGCCGAAAGCTTTTGCCAGGCGCTCGACTTGCACCAGGCGCGCCAGGCCGCGGCCGGCGCCCGCTATGTCACGGTGCGGTTCGGCAATGTCTTGGGCTCGACCGGGTCGGTCGTGCCATTGTTCGCGCGCCAGCTGGCGGCGGGCGGGCCGCTGACCGTCACCCACCCCGAGGTCACCCGGTTTTTCATGACCGTGCGCGAGGCGGTCGAGCTGGTGCTGCAAGCGGCCGCCCTGCCGCCCGCTGACGAGGCGCCGCAAGCCAATGGGGCGCGGCAGGAACGCGGCAAGATCTGCGTCCTCGACATGGGCGAGCCGGTCAAGATCGTCGATCTGGCGCGGCAGATGATCCGCCTCGCCGGGCTGCGCCCCGACCGCGACATCGAGATCGAATTCACCGGCTTGCGGCCCGGCGAAAAGCTCAACGAGGAGCTGTTCCATCGGGCCGAGCCGCTGATCCCGACCAGGAGCCCGGCGATTCGCCTGGCCGCCCCGCGCACCGCCGACTACGCGATGCTGGCCCGCTCGATCGATGAATTGGAGGAGCACGCCCGCGCCCGCCGCGAGGAACGCATGCTCCAGCTCCTCGAACGCCTGGTCCCCGAATACCGCCGCAGCGCCTCCGGCCCGAGCGCCGCAATCGCCTCGCGCAGCTGACCCGGCGGCCGCCGGCTCACGACCGCGCGGGTTCGCGGGTCAGGCCGTTGGCGGCCAAGGCTTGGAGGTAGGCGCTCCAGCGCTGGTCGTGCTCGAGGCCGAGCTGGTGCAGATAGCTCCAGGAATAGATGCCGGTGTCATGCAGGTCGTCGAAGAGGATGCGCACCGCGTAATTGCCGACCGGCTCGAGCCCGATGATCCCGACATGGGCGCGGCCGGGGACCAAGGTCTTCTGCCCTGGCCCGTGTCCCTGCACCTCGGCCGACGGGCTTTCGACCCGCAGATACTCGGCCGGCAGGCGAAACCGGCTGCCGTCGTCAAAGCTGATTTCGAGGAGCTTCTCCGCCTGTTTGAGCCGCAGCTCGACCGGCCAGCGCGCAGCCCCCGAGGCGCTCATTTGCGAACTCCCGGCCGCTCAGCCGGGAGGCAGGCGCTTGGTCGCTGCCTCGTCGTCGCGCAACGGCCGCGCCTCGTCGACCAGCATGATCGGGATGCCGTCGCGGATCGGGTAGGCGAGCCCGGCCTCCTCGCTGATTAGCTCCTGCGCCTCGCGGTCGTAGCGCAGCGGTCCCTTGGTCAACGGGCAGACCAGGATCTCCAACAGCTTGGGATCGATTTCCGAGGCGCCGTCCATGGGTTCCTCCGCCGAACCGGGGACAAGTTCAGTGCCGGGCGTCGCCGCCGCCGGAACGGTCGAGCACCGCCATCTCGACGATCGCGGTCAGCAGCTGGGCCCGCGCCTCGAGGTCGGAGGCTTCGAGCAGCGCCTGCTTTTCGCTCGGCTCGAACGGGCAGACCATCGCCACCGAAGTGATCAGCCGCTCGCCCGGCACCGAGCCGATCGCATCCCATTCGGCCTTGATCTGGTGCCGGTCGAAATAGGCGCGCAGTCCGCGGATCAGCCGCTCGCGGTCAAACCCCGGCTCGCGCACGTTGCGCAAATCGCCGGCGAATTCGTCCCAGCGCGGCACCACCCGGCGATAGCCGTCCTTGAGCGGTAGCTCCTCGGCGATGCGAAACCGGCACAGCCCGGTCAGCGCCAGCAGATAGCGCCCGTCCTCGGTTTCGGAAAACGAGGTGATCCGGCCGGCGCACCCGGTCGGGTAGACCGGCGGATTGCCGAACAAGGGCTGATGCGGGTCGCTCGGCTGAACCATGCCGATCAGGCGGTCGCCGGCCAGCGCGTCGCGGGTCATCGCCAGATAGCGGGGCTCGAAGATGTTGAGCGGCAGCTGGCCGCGCGGCAAGAGCAGCACGCCGGGCAGCGGAAAGATCGGCAGGGTCTCGCACAGCGCAGCGACGCCGGGGCGCTCGCTCATCGGCTTCCTCCCTCACCAGAACATCGGCTTCACGAGAACATCAGCCTCACGAGAACATCAGCGACGACAGCCGCCGACGCCCGCTCAGGGTCAGCGGGTCGGCGCCGCCCATCGCCTCGAAGAATTTGACCAGCTGCTTGCGCGCCGCCTGGTCGTTCCACTCGCGGTCGCGCTTGAACAGGCCCAGCAGCTCGTCGATCGCCGCTTCCCGCTCGCCGCTGCCGAACAAGGCCGTCGCCAGTTCGAGACGGGCCTCGTGATCGTCGGCATTTTTGGCGAGCCGCGCCCGCAGCTTGCCGGCCGAGCCCATCGCCTTCTGCGCCTGCTCGGCGAGATCGAGCGCGGTGCGGGCCGCGACGATTTCGCCGTGTTTGGAGTCCTCCTTGGCCACCCGGTCGAGAGCCTGGCGCGCCTTCGCCAGATCGCCCCGGGCGATCATCGCGCGGGCGAGTCCGGCCAGCGCTTCGACATTTGCGGGCTCGCGCTCCAGGATCTGCGCATAAAGCGCGCCGGCGGTGGCAGGGTCGCCGGCCTGCAATGCCTCCTTGGCCATCGCCATCGCTTCCTCGACCGGCGAGGGGCCGCCGCCCTTGCCGCCGCTGACGCGCTGGACGAACTGCTTGACCTGGCTCTCCGGCAGCGCGCCGACAAAGCCGTCGACCGGCCTGCCGTCTTTGAAGGCATAGACCGCCGGGATCGACTGCACGCGCATCTGCTGCGCGATCTCCGGGTTTTCGTCGATGTTGAGCTTGACCATGCGCACGGCGCCATTGGCGGCGCGCACGGTCTTTTCCAGGATCGGGCCGAGCTGCCGGCACGGGCCGCACCAGGGCGCCCAGAAATCGACGATCACCGGGGTTTCGAACGAGTTGTCGACGACCTCGGTCATGAACGTGGCGGTGGTGACGTCTCTGACGGGGACGGCGGCAGCACCGCCGATCAACGATTCGCTCGGCATCGCTTCCCTCTTCCGGTTCAGCTGACAACATGGCCGCGCGGCGCGGCGAAGACAAGCGCTGCGCCGCAACCCTCATTCCCGGCCAGCCGTTTGGGATTTATGTCGGTCTGGATGGAGGTCATTGATTTCGTGTTTGTTCCGAGGAGATGGCAAGCATCCCCGGCCGGGCGCGGGCGAACGAGATTGGCCGACCGTCCGGATTTCGAGATCGCCGTTGCCGGCTAATTCCCGAGATGCTTCGCAAGAAACGCCGTCGTCCGCTCCCAGGCCTGGTTGGCGCTGGCCACGTCGTAGGCCAGGCTGCGCTCGTTGAAAAAAGCGTGGGCGGCGTCGTAGCGGTAGATCTCGTGGCTGACGGCGGCGGCTTTCAGCGTCTTTTCGAGATCGTCGACCGCGGCGGGCGTGCACCAATCGTCCTTGTTGGCGAAATGGCCCTGGAACGGCGCCCGGATCTTGGCCGGGTCGGCGAATTCCTTGGGCGGGATGCCGTAAAAGCACACCGCCGCGTCGATGTCATGGACATGCACCGCAGCGGCGATGGTCAGCGCGCCGCCCATGCAGAAGCCGATGACCGCGACCTTGTCGCTCTGCTTCTTCAATTCGAGCGCCGCGCCGCGCAGATCCTCGTGCGTGGCGTCGGCAAAATCGAGACCGCTCATCAAGTGGTTGGCTTCGTCCGGGGTGGTGACGACCTTACCCTGGTAGAGATCGGGCGCCAGCGCGTTGTAGCCGGCGCGGGCGAAGCGATCGGCCACCCCGCAGATCTGATCGTTGAGGCCCCACCACTCCTGAATGACGATAACGCCGGGCCGCCCGTGGCCGGCCATCGCCAGATAGCCCTTGGCCGCCACCCCGTCGGCGCGGGCGAAATCGGTCATCATACCCATCGATGCTCCTCCTCTTCAGGCGTCGGCGAAAGCCGGCATCACCTCGTCGGTAAACAGCGCGATCGAGCGCACGGCCTCGTCATGGCTGATCGTGCCGAAGGCGAAATCGCAGACATAGTAGTTGACCCCGGTCGCCGCGATCTCGCCGGCGATATAATCTCTTACCTGGGCGGGCGTGCCGGCGATCGCGTCGCCGTGCCGTTGCAGCTCGCCCCAGTCCTCGGGCAGGGCCGCTTCGAGCGGGAACGGCACGTTGTATTTGTGCCACAACTGTCCCATGTGACGCCGCCACGCCGGATAGCCGCGCCGCGCGGTGTCGAGCGCGTCCGCCTCGGTATCGGCGATGATGATGTGGCGATTGACCCCGAGCAGCGGCAATTTGTCCTTGGACCGGCCGAGCTTCTCCCATTCGCTCCGGTAGGCGGCAACGATGGCGCGCACCTGCTCGGGTGGCCGGCGGGCGACGATGTTGGCGGCGTTGGCTGCGGCCCACGGCACGCTCTCCGGCCGGCCGATGCCGTACCACAGCTCCGGATAAGGCTGCTGCACCGGCTTCATGACCATCGGCACATGGTCGAAATCGTAGAACTCGCCGTGATAGGTCAGCTCGTCCTCGGTCAAGCCAATGCGGATCACTTCGAACGCCTCGCGGAACTGCGCCGCCCCCTTGGCGAAGTCGACGCCGTAAAACCCGACCTCGACCGGCGAGATGCCGCGCCCGACCCCGTAGAGAAAGCGTCCGCCGCTCAACTGGTCGAGCATGCAGATCTCGTCGATCAGGCGCAGCGGGTGGTAGAGCGGCAACAGATAGACCATCGGACCAAAGCGCAGCCGCCGGGTGCGCTGCGCCACCGCCGACAGAAAGATGCCGGGCGACGGCGCGTAGCCCAAGGGCGTGTTGTGGTGCTCGGCCAGGTGATAGCCGTAGAACCCGGCGCGGTCATAGGCCTCGGCGAGCTTGAGCCGGTCCTCGAAATGCCGGGTCAGCGGCTGGCCGCTGTCGTCCAGATGGTCGAAGATCCCAAAACGCATGTCGCTCCCCAATCTCTTTAGATCGATTTACCCAATCTCTTTAGATCGACTTACACTCGTCGCCGCACCTGTCTCGTCCTCCCGCGAAAGCGCATTGCTGTCCCTGATTTTGGGCGCGGGAAGAATGTGCACGGCGGACCCATTTTGGTTGTGGGGCAAAATCCTGTCGCCAACCATGATTTGGGGCCCGTCGCGCCGCCCATTGGTATTGCATTCCGCCGTTTGGTGGAACCGCCGGGAGCGGCGGTGCATTGGCCGGGGCGATGGCGACGATGTTTTCGTCTCCACCGCCGCCGGGCGCAGAGGCCCGCCGGCGGTGGATCGGTGGCGGTGATCGCCCAACGTCATGACGGCTGCTCGCTGGCCCAAAAATCGCGCCAACGCTCAGTTGGGGGCGACCAGAGACGGTTTTGCCGAGCCGGTTCCCGACCCGGCGGCGCGGTTTATTGGACGGCTGAGGGCGTAAACCTACAGCCGGTCGCGCAAATTTCTCCCAAAGCGAGACCAGCGCGCTGGTCTACCAAGCTGAGGTCGAAGGCCGCACCAGCCTTCCGGCGCACTGCGCATCTCTCAAACTCTTATCGCGGTCGGCTATTCCCCTTTCGCTTCGGCGGGGCCGAGGCGACGCTGTCCGGCCGCGCCGCGGCCGCCTTGATCTCGGCTGCGGCGCGATGCCAATGGTCGATGTCCTTGCCGTGTGGCCGGCCTTCCTTCTCCCAGATCGCATAGGCGCGCTCGCGAATGGCCTCTTCGCCGGCCGGGCGCCCCTCGCTCGAGGCGATGGCGGCGACGACTTCGGGCTCGGTCTGCGCTGTCGTCGCGCTCGATGTCGGCCGTTCTTGGGTCTCCTTGTCGCTCATGATCGCCAACCTTCCCCGACGCCGCCTGCCGGCGCTCCGGTCAGGTCAACGCCGCCCGCCACCCGATCGCTCCGTCGCATGACCGAGGCCATCGGGCGGCAGCCTGCAGCGACGAAACTCAAACCAATCCCGGCGTCGAGGCGATCGTGCGGCGCACGCTGCGCTTCGGTACTCTAATAATAGTGCCAGTGATTGTGCCGGTAGACCCGATGCGCGTAGTATCGATTGTGGTAACGGTAGGCATAATGCCGGCCGTGATAATAGTATGCCAATTCGATCGCCTTCTGGTGCGGCGCCGCAAGCGCGGATGCGCCGGGTGCGATCGGCGCAGCGACGGCCGCCGGTATCGCGGCGGCGGCCAGCAAGCCGGCAAAACCGATCCCGGCAAAACCGATTAACGTCAACAGCCCCTTGACCATCGCTCAAACCCCTCCCGGCGATCGCCCTGATCAAAACAATCGGACCGCTCGCCCGCGTCTGCAATCGTCACGGCGCTAGAGTGAAGCCATGATACCCAAAACCGCGCAATCGATTTTCCAGCGCCGCCAAGACCGAGCGCGCGAGAAGACCCGGTGTTTGCCGGCGAATGGAAACCCGGCTATATTCCGCCGCCCGTTCCGGCCAAGGCGGTTCCCGTGCATGAGTGAAGCCCAAATCGACGTCGTCGGCATCGGCAACGCGATCGTCGATGTGATCGCCCACGCCGATGAGGCGTTTCTGGAAAAGGAGGCGCTGGTCAAGGGGACGATGGCCCTGATCGACGCCGAACGCGCCGAGGCGCTTTATCGGATCATGGGGCCGGCGATCGAGGCTTCGGGCGGGTCGGCCGGCAACACGATGGCGGGGCTCGCCTCGCTCGGCGGCAACGGCGCCTATATCGGCAAGGTGCGCGACGATCTGTTGGGCGGGGTGTTCCGCCACGATCTGACCGCGCAAGGGAGTGCGCTTCGCAACACCGGCGGCGACCGCGGGCCCCGGCACCGCGCGCTGCCTGATCCTGGTCACCGCCGACGGGCAGCGCACCTTGAACACCTATCTCGGCGCCTGCGTCGGGCTCGGCCCCGACGACATCGACCCCGAACTGATCGCCGCCGCCCAAGTCACCTATCTCGAAGGCTATCTGTTCGACCCGCCTTTGGCGCAGCGGGCGTTCCGCCAAGGCCGCCGCCATCGCCCACGCCGCCGGCCGCCGGGTGGCGCTGAGCCTGTCCGACCCGTTTTGCGTCGAGCGCCACCGCGCCGCCTTCCGCGATCTGGTCGACGGCCATGTCGACATCCTGTTCGCCAATGAGGCGGAGATCTGCTCGCTCTACCAGACCGAGGATTTCGCCGCCGCCGCCGCTGCGGTGCGCGGCCATGTGGCGATCGCGGCGTTGACCCGCAGCGCGCAAGGCAGCCTGGTGCTGACCCCGGAGGAGGAGCACCTGTGTGGCGGCGGCGCCGGTGGCGCGCGTCGTCGACACCACCGGGGCCGGGGATCTCTACGCCAGCGGTTTCCTCTATGGCTTGACCCGCGGCCTGCCGCTCCCCACCTGCGGCAGCATCGGCAGCTTTGTGCGCTGCGGAAATCATCAGCCATGTCGGCGCCCGTCCCGAGACAGCGCTGTCGCGTCTCGCGGCCGAAGCCGGTCTGGCCTGAGCCTTCTCATATCGCCTTGGCCGCCGGCCGGGGAGCCGGCAGGTTTCCGCATGGATATCCGCAACATCGCGATCATCGCCCATGTCGACCATGGCAAGACCACCCTGGTCGACGCCATGCTGCGTCAATCGGGCGCCTTTCGCGCCAACCAGCAGGTCGCCGACCGGGCGCTCGATTCGAACGAGCTCGAACGCGAGCGCGGCATCACGATCCTGGCCAAATGCACCTCGGTCGTCTGGCAGGGCGTGCGCATCAACATCGTCGACACCCCGGGCCACGCCGATTTCGGCGGCGAGGTCGAGCGCATCCTCAGCATGGTCGACGGCGTGCTGGTGCTGGTCGACGCCGCCGAAGGGCCGATGCCGCAGACCAAGTTCGTGCTCGGCAAGGCGTTGCGGCGCGGCCTGAAGCCGATCGTCGTGATCAACAAGATCGACCGGCCCGACGCCCGCGCCGGGGCGGTCCATAACGAGATCTTCGACCTGTTCGCGGTGCTCGACGCGAGCGAGGCGCAGCTCGATTTCCCGACGGTGTTCGCTTCGGGCCGCAACGGCTGGGCCGTCACCGACCTCGACGCCCCGCGCCGCGATCTCGCCCCGCTGTTCGAGCTGATCCTGTCGCACGTGCCGGCGCCGAAGGCCGATCCCGAGGCGCCGTTCGCGATGCTGGCGACGACCCTCGACTACGACCCCTATCTCGGCCGGGTGCTGACCGGGCTCATTCATTCGGGCTCGGCGCGGCTCAACATGCCGGTCAAGTCGCTGTCCCGCGACGGCCGGGTCATCGAACAGGCGCGGCTGACCAAATTGCAGGCCTATCGCGGGCTCGACCGGCGGCCGATCGAGGAGGCGCAGGCCGGCGACATCATCGCCGTGGCCGGGCTCGCCCTGACCACCGTCGCCGATACCATCTGCGCGCCGGAGGTGACGCAGGCGCTGCCCGCCGACCCGATCGACCCGCCGACCCTGGCGATGACCTTCTCGGTCAATGACAGCCCGCTCGCCGGCCGCGAAGGATCGAAGGTCACCTCGCGCATGATCGGCGAGCGCCTCAACCGCGAGGCCGAGGGCAATGTCGCGATCGAGGTCACGCAAAGCGCGCAGCGGGAGGCGTTCGAGGTTGCCGGGCGCGGCGAATTGCAGCTGGGCGTGTTGATCGAGACGATGCGGCGCGAGGGCTACGAGATGTCGATCTCGCGCCCGCGAGTGCTGTTCAAGAGCGATCCCGCGACCGGCCGTCGGCTTGAGCCGATCGAGGAGGTGGTGGTCGACGTCGACGAGGAATTCGCCGGCATCGTCGTCGACAAGATGAGCCGCCGCAAGGCCGAGATGCAGCAGATGCGGCCGTCGGGCGGCGGCAAGCTGCGCCTGATCTTTTTCGGACCGACCCGTGGGCTGATCGGCTACCAGGGCGAGTTCCTGACCGACACCCGCGGCACCGGGGTGATGAGCCGGCTGTTCCACGGCTACGCCCCGCATAAGGGCCCGCTCGAAGGCCGGCGCAACGGCGTTCTGGTGTCGACCGCCAACGGGGTCGGCGATCGCCTATGCCCTGTGGAACCTCGAAGACCGCGGGCCGATGTTCATCGAGCCGGGGGCGCAGATCTACGAGGGCATGATCATCGGCGCCCACAGCCGCGGCAACGACCTCGACGTCAACCCGGCCAAGGGCAAGCAGCTGACCAATATCCGCACCACCTCAAAGGACGAGGCGGTGCGGCTGACCCCGCCGGTGGCGATGAGCCTCGAACAGGCGATCGCCTATATCGGCGACGACGAGCTGGTCGAGGTCACGCCGAAATCGATCCGCCTGCGCAAGCGCCTGCTCGACCCGAACGACCGCAAGCGCGCCACCCGCGCCGCCGCGGCGGAGTAGCGCTGGCGAGTACAAAAACCAGCGCTTGTCTCATCGTTTTCGATCCGGTGCGATCACTATCGAGACTATCTCGTTCTAATGGATAGTACCTGACGGAAGAGTCCTAATTGTGGTTTCCCGACGAGTGCGGCTGTGCCATTGTGCGGTATGCGCAAGGGGATAGCCATTGAGGTCACGGCGGCGGATCGGGCTCGCTTGCAGTCGATCATCCGGGATCGCAACAGCCCGCAGAAGCACGTCTGGCGCGCACGGATTGTTCTGCTGACGGCGGATGGTCAGGGCACCACCGCCGTCATGCGCGCCGTCGGCAAGGGCAAGACCGTGGTTTGGCGCTGGCAGGAACGCTTTATGCATGAGGGGGTTGACGGGCTGACCCGCGACAAGACGCGGCCCTCGCGGATCCCGCCGCTGCCGGCCGCGACCGTTGATCATGTCGTTGCGATGACCAACCAAGCCCCGCCGCATGAAGCGACCCATTGGACCGCCTCGGCGATGGCCCAGGCGACGGGGATCAGCCCGTCCTCGGTGCGCCGCATCTGGACGCGGCACGGACTGCAACCGCATCGGGTGCGGTCGTTCAAGCTCTCCAACGATCCCAAATTCGCCGCCAAGCTCAAGGAGGTTGTCGGTCTTTATATCGATCCGCCGGATCATGCCGTGGTCCTCAGCATCGACGAGAAAAGCCAGATCCAAGCCCTCGACCGCACCCAGCCGGGGCTGCCGATGAAGAAGGGGCGCTGCGCCACGATGACCCACGATTACAAGCGCAACGGCACCACCACCCTGTTCGCCGCCCTCGACATCCTCGAAGGCAAGGTCATCGGGCGCTGCATGCAGCGCCACCGGCATCAGGAATTCATCCGTTTTCTCAACACTGTCGAGCGCGAGGTCGCGGCCGGCAAGGCGGTCCATGTGGTCCTCGACAACTACGCCACTCACAAGCATCCCAGGGTGAGCCTGGCTCGCTCGCCATCCCCGCTTCACCTTCCACTTCACCCCGACCTCGTGTTCCTGGGCCAACGCAGTCGAGGGCTGGTTTGCCAAACTCACCCGACAACGGCTCAAGCGCGGCATCTTCACCTCGATCGTCGAGTTGCAGGCCGCCATCAACCGCTTCATCGCCGATGCCAACGTCACCTCCAAGCCGTTCGTCTGGGCCAAATCCGCCGATGCCATCCTCGCCGCCGTCAACCGCGGGAGACAAGCGTTAGAAGCGATCCACTAGGTAAAAGTTAAGAGCGTCACCGCCGCGCCGTGTCGCCCAGCGAGTGTTTGCGAAGGAGTTGAAGTCGCAGCGCGTAGGATGGGCTGAGCGTCCGCGAAACCCATCATCCTCAGCGTGCTGGTGAAGCGCGTAGGAGGGGTTGAGCATCCGCGAAACCCATCGTCCCCGGCGTGGTGGTGAAGGGCCTGCCAGGTCGTACCGGCCGATTTCTTCGCGGGGGCGCGCGTCACCGACTGCTCCGTCGCAAGCCGGCGGGTCGGAAGGGCGATGCTTACAAGGCCCGATGGGTTTCGCCATGAAGGCTGGGCAAGAATGCGCTGCATCGGCATTGTGCGTGCTTCGAGACGCGCCCCAGCTTCGCCGGGACGCTCCTCAGCATGACGATATGTTGCTGATAGCATTGAAGAATAACGTCACCCTGAGGGGGTGCGAAGCGGCCGTCTCGAAGGACGCACGACATTTTTCCAGCGCCATCAACATTCTTGCACAGCCTCCATGCTCAACCGATCCTACCCGCTGCATCAACGGTTGGTGCAGAGAGGTCACTCCCCTCGCTGCTCGGCGAGCGGGTGTTTGCGCAGGAAGTTGAAGTCGCAGCCATGGTCGGCTTGCAAAATCTCGTGGCGATAGAGCTTTGCGTAGCCGCGTTCGGGGATCGGCGGTAGCGGCGCCGGGCGGCGGGCGAGTTCGTCGGGCGCGACCAAAAGGTCGATGCGGCGCTCTTTGACCGACAGGCGGATGCGATCGCCGTTCCTGACCTTGGCGAGCGGGCCGCCCGAGGCGGCGTCGGGAGTCACGTGCAACACGATCGAGCCATAGGCGGTGCCGCTCATCCGCGCGTCGGAGATCCGCACCATGTCCTTGACCCCGGCGCGGGCGAGCTTCTGCGGGATCGGCAGATAGCCGGCTTCCGGCATGCCCGAAACGCTGAGCGGGCCGGCATTCTGCAAAATCAGAAAATCGTCCGGGGTCACGTCGAGACCGGGATCGTCGATCCGCGCCGACAGATCCTCGAGCGACGAAAACACCACCGCCCTGCCCTCCTTCTCGAACAGCCTGGGATCGGCCGCCGAGCGCTTGAAGATCGCCCCCTTCGGCGCCAGGGAGCCGAATAAGGCGACCAGCCCGCCGACGTTTTGCAGCGGGTCGGCCAGCGGCTTGATAACCGCGCGATCGACCGGGCCGGCGGGCGCCGCGACGCGCTCGGCCAAGGTTTCGCCGGTCACGGTCAGGCAATCGAGGTGCAGCAATGGCTGCAACTCGCGCATGACCGCGCCGATGCCGCCGGCGGCGAACAGATCCTCCATGTAATGCGGCCCGGTCGGCTTCAGATCGACCAGCACCGGGGTTTCGTCGCTGATCCGATTGAGCCGGTGGAGATCGATGTCGATGCCGGCGCGACCGGCGATCGCGGTCAGGTGCAGGACGGCGTTGGTCGAGCCGCCGATCGCCATCAGCACCCGCAGCGCGTTCTCGACCGCGTGCGGTGTGACGATGCGGTCCGGCGTCAGCCGCTCCGCGGCGAGGCGCATCGCCGCGCGGCCGGTCGCCTCGGCGGCGCGCAGCCGGTCGGCATGGACCGCCGGGATCGCCGCGGTGCCGGGCAGGATCATGCCCAGCGCCTCGGCGAGCGAGGCCATCGTGCTCGCCGTCCCCATCACCGCGCAGGTGCCGGCGGTGGTCGCGAGATTGCCCTCGACTTCGTGGATCTCCTCGGCCGACACCTCGCCGGCCCGGTACTTGGCCCAGAAGCGGCGGCAATCGGTGCAGGCGCCGAGCCGCTCGCCGTGCCAGCGCGAGGTCATCATCGGCCCGGCCACCAGCCCGATCGCCGGCCGGTTGGCCGAGATCGCGCCCATCAGCTGGGCCGGCACGGTCTTGTCGCAGCCGCCGACCAGCACCACCGCATCCATCGGCTGGGCGCGGATCATCTCCTCGGTGTCGATCGCCATCAGATTGCGGAACATCAGGCTGGTCGGGCTGAGGAACACTTCGCCCAATGAAATCGTCGGGAAGGTCAACGGCAGCCCGCCCGCCGCCAGCACGCCGCGCTTGACCGCCGCGACGAGCTCGGGAAAATGGCGGTGGCAATTGTTGTAGCCCGAATAGGTGTCGGCAATGCCGATCACCGGCCGTGCCAACAGCTCGCTCGAATAGCCCATCGAGCGCGCGAACGAGCGCCGCAGATAAAGCGCAAAATCCGGGTCGCCGTAATTGGTGAGCCCGCGCGCTAAACCGACCGGTTCCGTCATGATTTCCTCTCGAACACCAAGAGGCGTCAGATTGCCGCCCCGGGGCCGCCGCAGGCAAGCGCCCCGGACGCGTTTGCCTACGAACGGCGCCGAATTAAGCGGTCCGATCCCGGCGGGCGCCCTTCCTGCGGACGAGTGGACGGCCGAAGGCACGGGCAAGCTCGCGGCGCTCGCCGCTGGTGAGGCCGGCGGTCAGCGCCGCTGGAAGGCGACGGACGATGCGCTCGCCATGAGCGATAATGAGGCGGTCGAGTTCGGCCTCGCTCAGCTCGGACAGGAACTTGATCGCCGCTGGGTCAAAGTCCCAAGGGCGCCGAAACTGCACGACAAACGTCGGATCGGATTGGAATTGCGACATAGGTTAGCCTCCGCTTTGACCGCACCGCAGGCGCACCCATTGCGTCGCGGGCGAAACATCGAAGGCAGAGGCAGCGTGGACTATGCCACGCCGCCCAGCGTAGGACTATGCGGCCGAGACATCAAGGACAAGTTCGCGGCAGCTCGCGTGGAAGCACCGAGCGAGTGGCGGCGAATGATCTGGGCCGGAGCTCAGGCGTCCTCTCGCGGGCTTTGTGGTAGATTTTCCTTTAACTCCGCACCGTTCGAGAGTAAATTAAAGTGAATTTAGTCAACCCGACTGACCACGGGGTTTGTCGAGCCGGACGGACCGCCCCGTTCTTCGTTCATTCAGGAGGTCTAAAATGGCTGCATATGTCGTGCGAACTGAAACCGATGGTCAGGCGCTTCTGGATAAGTTGCGCGAAGGCTCTGCCCGGATCGGATGGTCGTACAGCGACGGTCTCGATTTACAATACATAATCAATAATACCAGTGGCGGTTCGTTGAACGGTGCCCAGCGGGACGCCTGGCATTGTCACGGGTTTGTCGATGTGGCGGACACGGGGGATTTTTTATTCTACCCTCATGTTCCTGACTATGGACTGTTCTGTGTGGTTAAGCTCCTCGGCGGATATGCACTTCTTCCGGATCAAGACGGCATCAATGGAGACTTTCGATCAGCACGACCTTGTCAGCTGATGACCTCAGAACCAATTGACAAGCGGGACGCAATAGTGCCCCCTGTGATCAGGCATAAGCTCGGATTGCAAAGACGCTTCTACAGTTTAAATGTCGATCAGAGCGATATCGAGTCTCTCCTAAGCAACCTACCAAAACGTTCTGTTAAAAGAGCGACATATGCCTCCTCATTTTCACAAATGATGGATGCCGCTAATCGTGACCTTGCAAAACAATGGAACACATTTTTTCCTGTCGCAAACCTATCAAGATTTTTGGCTGAACTTCTCGAAAGGCATGGCGAACGAGTGGATTTGCGTGAAGGCCCCTCAGAGAGGGGATCGGACTTGGTTGTAGAAATACAGAATGAATTTCTTGATCGACCACTGGTCATTGGTATCCAGGTTGGCAGCTTCGAGGGGGATGTTTATCCAGGAAAAGTTAAGGAGAAACTTAATCAGTTGCTAGACGGATGGGATAGTAATTCTTTAGATTATGGCGCTCTTGTGCTTACGGGCGACTGGAGGGATGATGCGAAACAAGTAGTGGAGGATCATAACCGCGATCATCCAACCCAGCGCGTCAAGTGGATTGACGGTCGGCAGCTGGCACGTATTGTCACGCGGACCACATGGACCGAAGACACTTAAGCGCGTTAAGCGGCTCTACATCTTGTTTCTCTGCTGACGTTGGCTCTCGCGCGCGCGCAATACCGTCTTCCACCCAAGGCAGGATTTAGCGCCGAGGACGGCCCGCCCGCGATGAAATTGCCGCGGCGGCGTCAGCAACGTACATTTCGCGAAAGGGCGCGCGGGCGGGCGCCATGACAGAAATCGGCGTTTCGGAAATTCCTTTGGTTCCGCTCAATTCGCTGGTGGTCGATGTGATTACCGACGATGTCAGCGACACTTATGTCAGCAAGACGCTGTTCGCGGTTTCCGAGTTCGCCAATGTGGTGCGCGCCGGGGCCACGGTGTTGTCGGGCGAGGCGCTGTTGTGCGCCAATCTGGGGTTCGGCTGCCGGCTGGCATCGAATGCGGGCGGGGTGCGCCATACCCTCCTGTTCGACACCGGGCCGGAAGGGGCGATCTTTCTCCGCAACTGCGCCAATCTCGGCGTGGCGCTCGGCGAGGTCGAGGCCATCGCAGTCAGCCACGGCCACTGGGACCATATGGCGGCGCTGCCGGCGACCCTGGCCGCGATCCGCGAGCAGGGCGGCAAGGCCGCGGTCCACGTCAATCCCGGCATGTTCGACGAGCGCGCGATCCGGCTCGGCAGCGGGACCATCGTGCCGGCGGCCCGGGTCCCCTCCCCGGCCGAAATGGCGGCGCTGGGCGCCGCAATCGTCAACGACCCGGCGGCGCGCCTGTTGCTCGATCGACATTTTTATTTGAGCGGCGAGATCCCGCGGGTGAGCGCCTTTGAAAAAGGCCGGATCGACCATCTGAGCCGCACCGGCCCCGACGCCGCGTGGCGGCCCGACCCGCTGCTGCTCGACGAGCGCATGCTGGTGGCCCAAATCCGCGATCTGGGGCTCGTCGTCGTCAGCTCGTGCTCGCATGCCGGCATCGTCAACGTCTGCACCGAGGTTCGCCGCCTTTTCCCCAATACTGCAATCCATTGCGTGATCGGCGGGCTGCACCTGGGCGGGGTGATGGAGGCGATCATCCCGCAGACGGTCGAGGGGCTGCGGTTGTTCGCGATTCGCGCACATCATCACCGGGCACTGCACCGGCTGGCGGGCCTTGCATGCGCTGGCCAACGCCTTTGGCGACGCGGTCAGCCAATCGGCGGTCGGCACCAGCTATACATTTTCTGGCTGAAATGTCGCGGGAAGGCGAGCGCGGCTGCCGGTGACGATCGTCACCGGCTTTCTCGGCAGCGGCAAGACGACCCTGGTCAACCACATCCTGGCCCAGCAGGAGGGGCTCAAGGTCGCGGTCATGGTCAACGAGATCGGCGAGATCGCGATCGACAACGCGCTGATCGTCGGCGCCGCCGACGACATGATCGAGCTCGCCAATGGCTGCATCTGCTGCTCGATCAACAACGATCTGGTCGATGCGATCTTTCGCGTATTGCAGCGCGAGCCGGGGGTCGATTACCTGATCGTCGAAACCAGCGGCCTTGCCGACCCATTGCCGATCGTCTTGACCTTTCTGCGCTCGGAGTTTCGCGATCTGCTGCGTGTCGATTCGATCGTCGCCGTCGCCGATGCGGAAAGCTTCAGCCTCGATCTGTTCGACAGCAAGGCGGCCATCAATCAATTGCGCTATGCCGATGTGGTGCTGCTGAACAAATGCGACCTCGCCGGCCCCGAGGCGGCGGCGGGCGTCGAGGAAAAGATCCGCGCGGTCGGCGACGGGGTGCGGATCGTGCGCACCACGCGCGCCCAGATCCCGCTGCCGCTGATCCTCGGCGCCGGGCTGTTCCGGTCCGACCGGTATTTGGCCGATCACGATCACGATCACGATCACGATCACCTCGCGGCCGACGGGTTCGACGCCGTGTCGTTCGAGAGCAAGCAGCCGCTGGTGGCCGATCGCTTTCAATCCTTTCTCGAAACCTTGCCGGTGAATGTCTTCCGCGCCAAGGGCATCCTCACGATCGACGGCGCCGACAAGCGCCATCTCTTTCACCTGGTGGGCCGGCGCTTTACCCTGGACGAGGCCCTGGCGATCGGGCCGTGGGGCACCCGGCTGGTGCTGATCGGGCGAAACCTCGACGCCGCCGGGTTGCGGGCGGCGCTCGCCGCCTGCCTCGCCGACCCCTCTATTGCGGATCGGGGATAGCGAGGGACCACAGCGCCAGCAGCCCGGCCATGCCGACCGGCAGCCAGATCACGTTCGCGCCCATGCGCATATAGCCAGCGCCGGCGGCGACCCCGCCCGCCACCAGTCCGAGCCAGGGCAGGGCTTGCGCCGCCCAGAGCCATCCGCGGGCCGCGCCGACCAGAAAATCGCCCAATCCCTGGCCGAATTTGACCATAGTTCCGGTGACATAGGTCAGGCTGATGGCAACGTTCCCGGCGCGGTGCATCGATGCGTTCAAGGCTCCCATCGCCAGCACCATCGGCGCGGCGGCGGTTCCCTGCAAAGCAGCCGCGGCGAGCAAAGCCGCAACCGCGGCGAGCACGCAGGTCAGATGCCGGCGCCCGGTGAAATGAGCGATCGCCTGGCCGCCGGCGGCGCCGGCCACGAACAGCGCGATCAGCCACACGATCGAGCCCGCATCGCCGACCCGGCCGCGTCCGAGCGCCAGCGCCATTTGGGTGCTGTTCCCGCTCATATACGAGACGAACAGATGGCCCAGATGGAGAAAGCCGACGGCATCGACCATGCCGGCGAGCCCGGCCAGAAGCCCCGCCAGCAGCAGGCCCCGCGCCCGGCCGTCCCGTCCCGCTCGATCGCCATCGATTGCCATTTTCACGATCCCGCGCCGCGTCGCACGCCCAACGGCCCGGGGCCCGGGGGCCCGGGCAAGGATCGGCGAACCGCCGCGCAGGGGCCTCTTGTCATCGGGGCGGGAGGATACCACTTCCGGGATTATCGGAAGCGCGGACTGCCGCTCTCGTTGATGGACGGAGATCGGGAGTCCGCCGATAGCGTTCTTACGGTCGCTGTCGATGCCGGCGGAATTGATCGGCTGCGATTGTGTTGACAGAGGCGGCGCAGATCGTGATCGGCGCCTGAACCAGACTAGCACGGGTGAGGGTATGGCCAAGCCGAAGAGAGGGCGGTCCACCGCCGCGATCGATGATCACGTCGGAGCACGGATTCGCGAACGTCGCATCATGCTGGGGCTGACCCAGCAGCAGCTCGCCGAGCTGATCGGTGTCACCTATCAGCAGGCGCATAAATACGAGCGCGGGATCAACCGGGTTTCGGCCGGAAGGCTGTTTGAGATCGCCCGAGCGCTGAGCGCGCCGGTGAGCCATTTCTACGAAGGGGTTGGCGAGGAAGGCCCGCGCCAGATCACCCCGCACCAGCGCATGTTGTTGGAGATCGCGCGCAATTTTGCCGAGATCCGCAACGAAAAGCATCAGGAGGCGGTGAGCCAGCTCGCCCGCGCTTTGGCGAGCAGGTAGGCCGCCCGCCGCCGCCGTGACCGAGCGGGCCGCTCACCCGGCCGGAAGCGGAAACTGGTCGAGATAGGCCAGATACTCGGGCTCGACATCGATCCGCATCGCGGCGATCAGGCGGACGAGGCTGTTGTAATGGCCGATGGTGATGATCAGATCGGTCAGCCGCTCCGGGTCGAGGCCCTGCCGCAACGCCGCGAAGGTGTCGTCGCCCAGTGACACGTCGAGGGTAAGTTCGCGAGCCGCCCGCAGCACCGCCCGGGTCAGTGGATCGAGCCCGGTCGGATGGCCGGCGGTTTCTGCGGCAATGGCGCGAATGTCGTCGTCGGATACCCCGAATTCGCGACTGATCCTAATATGATGCGAGTATTCATAGGCTGAGCGGGTGACATATCCCACCTGCAGGATAGCCATCTGGCGCAGCCTCGGGTCGAGCCGGCTGCCGTCCCGGATGAACCGGGCCAGAGTATTCAGGCTGCGCGCTGCGCGCGGGCTGTGGGCCAGCAGCCGATAGAGATTTATATTGCGCGCCAGGAGGTCCTGGTGTTCGGGCAGCAGGTCGGATTTATCGAGATAAGGCAGGCGCGCCATCGCGGTCACTCCGGTCTGCTGGTGGAGCCTCTAAATACATCGTTTCTTCGGCTGTTGCCGCGCCCGGCTCAGCCGATGGTAGCGGTCTCGGCCTCGCGCCAGAAATCGAGGGCGGCGCGGGCGCAGCGCTCGGGTTGCAAGAGATTGACCCCGTGGCCGTATCCGGCGAACAAGTCGAGCCGGCCATGCGGCAGGTTTTGGGCCAGGATCTGCTGCTGCTCGGAGGCGATGCGGCTTTTGTCGCCGCTCAGCAGCAGAACCGGAGCTTTTATTCCGGCCAGGATCGGCGCCACGTCGACGCCTTCGAAGCATTGATGCAGCGCCGCCGCGACATCGGGGCGGGTCCGGTCCATCTCGGCGATGCACCATTCGCGCAATTGCGCCGTCGCGTGTTCGAGGTCGAGCCGGTAGCCGAGGGTGCGGCGGCACCATTCGCCGGCGCCGTAGGCCCGGATCGCCGCCGCAGTGCTTTCGCGGTCGAGCGCGTAGATCGCCCTGATTTCGTCGAAAATGCGGGTCGGCGTGTTGCACAGGACGAGGCTGGCGATCCGATCGGGATGAGCATCGGCGAGCAGCAGGCCGACGAGCCCGCCCGATGATTCGCCGACCCAATGGACCCGCGGCAAGGACAACGCGTCGAGCACCGCCAAGATGTCGCGCGCAATGCTCTCGGGCGTGAAATGCGGGTCCACGGCCGGCGCATCCGACGCGCCGCAGCCCAGCAGGTCCGGCCGGTAGACGCGCCGGCTGTCGGCGATCGCCGGAACCCAGCGGTTCCAGAATGTCGCGTTGCGGGCGAAGCCGTGCAGCATCAGCACCGGCGTCGGCTGTTCCCATGGCCATAGATAGTCGTCGACCGCGCAGTGCAGCGACAGCCCCTCACCGAGGGGGATCATCGGCATCGGCGCCCTCCCCTATCATTGCTGGCAAGATAGCCGGCAAGGACGCCGCGCGAAACCGCCTTCGACCACGATTTGCGCGACCGGCCTAGTCGCGGCGGCGTCGCGGTCTAGCCCGTTTGAATTGGCGCCACGCCCTCCAGTTGGCCGAGCAGCGCCGCCGCCGCTGCAGCTTCGGCGGAGCGCTTCGAGGAGGCGGTCGCGGTGGCGCTGAGGCTGCCGGCGATGCTCGCCGTTATGGTGAAGGCCGGCGCGTGATCGGGGCCCGCGGTCGCGATCAGCTGATAGTGCGGCAGCCCCTTGCCGCGCGCCTGGGCCCATTCCTGCAGCGCCGTCTTCGGGTCGCGCGGCGGCTCTTGCCATCTCGGCGATCAGCGGTTCCCAAAGCCGTCCAATGCAGTCCGCGGCCGCGGCAAACCCGCCGTCGAGATAGACCGCAGCCAGCACCGCTTCGCAGGCGTCGGCGAGGATCCCGGGATTGGCGGCGGCGCCGGCGGCGGTTTCGGCCGGCGATAGGATCAGATGCCGGCCGAGCCCGATCTCTAGGGCGACCCGCGCTAAAGTCTCGCGGCGCACCAGATGGGTATGGCGCCGAGTGAGCAAGCCTTCAGGCTCGTCGGCGAAGCGGCGCCACAACAGATCGGCGATGACTAGGCCTAGAACCCGATCGCCGAGAAACTCGAGGCGGTCATAGCCGCGGCTCGGCGGCGCTCGTTTCCGGCGGCGGCCGTGCTCGCGGAACAGCGCGCTCGGGTGGGTCAGCGCCTCGACCAGAAGCGCGGGCTTGGCGAAATCGTGACCGAGGATCGGCGAGAGATCCGTCGACCCGGCCGGCCCGGCGGCAGCCCCGGCGGAACGCGGCGCCGCGGCCGCGGCTTGGGCAGCAGCCGGCGCCTCGGCGGCCGCGCCCGGCATCGCTAATCGATTCCGGTAAACAGACGATCGTAGCGGATCGCGAACGGCCATTTCCAAACTTGCCACAGCCGGGCCGATCCATTGGTCGAGAAAAAGATGAATTGGGCTTTGCCGATCAGATTTTCGGCCGGCACGTAGCCGACCGCAGAAAGCACACGGCTATCCTGTGAATTATCTCGATTATCGCCCATCATGAAATAATCGCCCGGCGGCACCTGATACACCTGGGTATTGTCGAGCGGGCCTTCGTCTCCGATCTTGATAATCCGGTGCTGGCGTCCATTCGGCAGATATTCGATATATTGCTTCATCGGAATAACCGCACCGTCGTCTTCCTTATATAAATAATCCTCAATGCGCTTGCGCGGCACCTCCTTGCTGTTGATGTAAAGCTGACCCTGCTTCATCTGAACGGTGTCTCCGGGCAGACCGATGACCCGCTTTATGTAATCGATCGAAGTATCGGTCGGCAGCTTAAAGACGACGACGTCGCCGCGCTCGGGCGGATGGAAGAAGATACGTCCCGAAAAAAGCGGCAACCCGAACGGCAAGGAGTACCGGCTATAGCCATATGAGAATTTTGATACAAATAAATAATCTCCGACCAGAAGGGTCGGAATCATCGAACCTGACGGAATGTTGAACGGTTCGTAAGCCACCGTTCGAACTACCAAGGCGATCAGCACCGCATAGACGACTGTCTTTATCGTATCGACGACGCCACCGGATGATTTCTTCTTCGTCATTACCTTGCGCACGGGATTGGTTTTCATGATCTGCCTTGGCGGACCTGGAGGTAGGTGGATCAAGCCCACGGCGCCGCCGCGAAGTCAAGCGCGGCGCCGCGAACGAGCCGCGCCATCGAGATTTTCCGGCGATCAGCCGGCTTCGGCCGGGACCGCGGTGATGATCACCACCGCCTGGGCGAGCGGCGGCTCGTCGGTCAGGGTGAGGTCGAGCCGAGCCGCCATCCCGGCCGGGGTGATCTCGTCGAGGCGCAACCGCGCGCCGCCGGTCAGCCGCATCGTCGGCCGGCCCGAGGCCAGGTTGACGACCCCCAGATCGCGCCAGAAGACGCCGCGGCGAAACCCGGTGCCGAGCGCCTTGGCGCAGGCCTCCTTGGCGGCGAAGCGGCGGGCATAGCCGGCCGCCCGATCGGCGCGCCGGTCGCATTTGCGACGCTCAGCCTGGGTGAAGACGCGATCGAGGAACCGGTCGCCGAATCGGGCGATGGTGCGCTCGATCCGGCGGATATCGACCAGATCGCTGCCGAGGCCGAGAATCATCGGGCGCGCGTTGGCGACTATCTCGTCATCGCGAGCCCACGGGCGCCCGAGGACAGGCTGCGCGCGGCCGTTCCGCGCCACCCGACCCCCGGGCCTGGAGCCCCGCACAACGGCCGGGCCTCACCCGCGCGCCCGCTCGACCGAGTTGATGACCGGGTTGGCGCGCAAGGCGGCGATAATCGTCGTCAGATGCTTCACGTCGGCGACCTCGATATCGAGCATGATCTCGAAAAAGTCGGATGAGCGGTTGGTGATCTTCAAATTGCTGATGTTGCCGCCCTGCTTGCCGATCACCGTCGTCAGGCTGCCGAGGTTGCCCGGCTCGTTGGCGATCATCACGTTGAGCCGGCCGACATGGCTCGCATCGGCCTCGCTGCTGCTCCACGCCACGTCGAGCCAGCGCTCCGGCGTCTCGGCGAAGTTTTCCAGGATGTCGCAGTCGATGGTGTGGATCGTCACTCCCTTGCCGGTGGTCACGATGCCGACGATCCGGTCGCCGGGCAGCGGATGGCAGCAGCCGGCGAAATGCAGCGCCATGCCCGGGATCAGGCCACGGATCGCCACCGCGGTGTCGTGGCGGCCGATCTTGCGCCGGGCGCGGGCCAGCGAGACGACCTTGGCCTTGTCCTCCTGCTGCTGCGGAAAGGCGGCGTGGATCACCGCGCGCCCGGTGGCCAGACCCTGGCCGACCGCGACATAGAGGTCCTCGACCGCCGGGCAGTTGAAGGTCTTCAGCACCGCTTCGAGCGGCCGCTCGGAAAATTCCTGGCCCTCCTGGCGGAACGCCTTTTGCACGATCGCCTTGCCGAGATCGAGATACTGGGCGCGCTGCTGGGTGCGCACGAAGCGGCGGATGCGGGCGCGCGCCTTGCCGGTGACGACGAAGCGCTCCCAGGTCGGCGAGGGGTGCTGCGCCTTGGAGGTGACGATCTCGACCTGGTCGCCATTGCCGAGCTCGGTGCGCAGCGGCACCAGCCTGCCGTTGATCCTCGCCCCGACGCAGGTGTCGCCGATCTGCGAATGCACCGCATAGGCGAAATCGACGGCGGTGGCGCCGCGCGGCAATGCGAACAGATCGCCCTTGGGGGTAAAGGCGAAGACCTGGTCCTGGAACATTTCGAGCTTGGTGTGCTCGAGAAACTCCTCGGGACCCGAGGCGTGCTCGAGGATGTCGAGCAGCTCGCGCAACCAGCGGTATTGCGGACCTTCGGTCTTGCCGGCGCCCTGCTTGTAGGTCCAGTGCGCGGCGACGCCGAGCTCGGCCACCTCGTGCATCTCGCGGGTGCGGATCTGGGCCTCGATGCGCTGCTGTTCGGGGCCGATCACCGCGGTGTGCAGCGAGCGGTAATTGTTGAGCTTCGGGGTCGAGATGTAATCCTTGAAGCGGCCGGGAACCACATGATAGGCCGAATGGATGACGCCCAGCGCGTGATAGCAATCGCCCACCCCGTCGACCAGCACGCGGAACGCCATGACGTCCGAGAGCTGCTCGAAGGCGACGTTCTTGCGCTGCATCTTGCGCCAGATCGAATAGGGCGATTTCTCGCGACCCTTGATCACGGTTCCGGCGAGCCCGCCTTCGGCGAGCTTGCGCTGCAGCTCGGCCTCGATGCGCGGCACCACCGCGGCGCCCTTGTCGCGCAGGAATTCGAGGCGCGCCAGGATGCCGGCGCGGGCATCGGGATAGAGTTCGGCGAAGGCCAGATCCTCGAGCTGGTCCTTCATCCGCTGCATGCCGAGCCGCTCGGCCAACGGCGCGTAGATCTCCATCGTCTCGCGCGCGATGCGCCGGCGCTTGTCGTCGCTCGTGATGAAATGCAGGGTCTGCATGTTGTGCAGGCGGTCGGCGAGCTTGACCAGGAGGACGCGAATGTCCTCCGACATCGCCAGCACCAGCTTGCGGAAATTCTCGGCCTGCTTGGTTTGATCGGATTGCAGCTCGATCCGCGACAGCTTGGTCACGCCGTCGACGAGACGCGCGGTCTCCCGGCCGAATACCCGCTCGATGTCGTCGAGGGTGGCGACCGTGTCCTCGACCGTGTCGTGCAGCAGCCCGGTGACGATCGAGGCGCTGTCGAGCTTCATCTGGGCGAGGATGCCGGCGACTTCGACCGGATGGGAGAAATAGGGGTCGCCGGAGGCGCGCAGCTGGGCGCCATGCGCCTTCATCGAATAGACGTAGGCGCGGTTGAGCGCCGCTTCGTCGGCGTTCGGATCGTAGGATCGGACGAGCTCGACGAGCTCGAATTGCCGCATCATGACCGGCGCCCCGCCGTCCCAGCCTCAGCCACGCCCTCGGCGGCCCACGTTCGGGATGCTAAACGCCACGCCGCCGTCGGGCCGCCGGCCGTTGCCCCGCCGGCCATATGGGTCGCGCCGCCCGAGGCTCAGAACGCCTCCTCGCCGTCACCCGGCAGATCGTCAACCGGGATGTCGGCGGGATCGTCGCCCTCCTCATCCTCGACGACGAGCGCGTCTTCGGCCGGCGCCTCGCCGAGCGCATCCTCGACTTCGGCAAAATCCTCGGAGAGCGCTTGCGCCTCATCGGCTTCGATCTCGTCGGCTTCGGCTTCGATCTCGTCGGCTTCGCCTTCGTCTTCGTCTTCGTCATCCTCGAAGCCGCGGACCTCGGCGCCGCCCTCCTCGTCGAGCAGCGCTGCGCCGGGCAGCGCGACCCCGAACATGGTCGGATCGACTTCGAGTTCGTGGGTCTCCTCGGGTTCGTCGATTTCGACTTGCTTTTGCATGCCGCGCACGACCAATTCGCGCAAATTGGGCAGGCTGACCGTGGCGTCGGCGATCTCGCGCAAGGCGACCACCGGGTTCTTGTCGTCGTCGCGGTCGAGCGACAGCGGAACACCCGAGGTTATCTCGCGCGCCCGCTGCGCGGCGAGCAGGACCAGTTCGAACCGGTTGGGCACCCTGACGACACAATCTTCGACCGTGACACGCGCCATTTCTCTACCCGCAACTGAACGTTAAGCTACTGAGTATATGGGTTGCTCCGGCGCCCGGCAACAGCGCCGACGCCGGCGATCGGCGCAGCCCGCGCCTGTGCTTGACCGAAGGCGCCGCGCGCGCCTATATGACGCGGTTCGGGCCGGATGGCAGAGTGGTTATGCAGAGGACTGCAAATCCTCGTACAGCGGTTCGATTCCGCTTCCGGCCTCCAGGAAGGGCTGCGCCCGCTGCGGCGGCCGCCCTGATCCCCGGTAGCTCAGTTGGTAGAGCAGGCGGCTGTTAACCGCCTTGTCGCTGGTTCGAGTCCGGCCCGGGGAGCCATTCGAGAGGGGGTTGGGCGGCAATCGCCCGACCCCCCGCATCCGCCGCCCGCCTCGTTGCAAGCTTCGGGGACGATTGGCAGGCTCGGGGCCGATCTGATTGCGTGATCTCTTTGCGGGCGTTTAGCTTGCAGCCCCGATACCTACTTCTGCCCCGGAGACGAGGTTTTTCTCGGACAGTTGAGCAAGGCCAATGTCGTGACCAGCCTTAATGCCGATTACGTGATCGTCGGCGCCGGGTCGGCGGGGTGCGTGCTCGCCGACCGCTTGAGCGAAGACGGGGCCAAGGTGGTGCTGCTCGAGGCCGGCCCGCGCGACTGGCATCCGATGATCCATGTCCCGGCCGGAGCCTTGCGGCTGCGCGCCAACCCCTTGGTCAACTGGAACTATTACGCCGAGCCCGAGGCCGGCATCGGCAATCGTTCGCTGCATTGGCCGCGCGGCCGGGTATTGGGCGGCACGAGCTCGATCAACGGCATGCTCTATGTGCGCGGCAACCCCGCCGATTACGACGGCTGGGCGCAGATGGGCTGCCGCGGTTGGAGCTATTCGGACGTGCTTCCGTATTTCAAGAAATCGGAAAACTACGGCTCGGGCGATCCCGAATACCGCGGCAAGGGTGGGCCGTTGCCGGTCGAGGATTACCGCACCATCCTGCCCCTGACCCACCGCTTTGTCGAGGCCGCGCAGGAGGCCGGCTTCAAGTTGACGAACGACTACAACGGTGCGACCCAGGAAGGGGTCGGCTATTCGCAAATGACCCGCGGCGGGCGGTTTCGCGGCTCGACGGCGCAGACCTTTCTCGCCGAGGCGCGGCGGCGCGCCAATCTGCGGGTCGTCACCAAGGCGGTCGCGACCGGCCTCGTCTTCGATGGAAAGCGTTGCGCCGGCGTCGCCTTTCGCCACAACGACGAGAACAGCCAGGTGATGGCGGCGCGCGAGGTGATCGTTTCGGGCGGCACCGTCAACTCGCCGCAGCTACTGCAGATTTCCGGCATCGGCCCGGCCGAGCACCTGCGCGCGATCGGGGTGGCGGTGGTTCACGAATTGCCGGGGGTCGGCGCCAATTTGTCGGACCATATCGCGGCGCGGGTGGCGCACCGGGTCAAGGGCGAGGCCTCGATCAACCAACTGGCGCGCGGCGCGCGGCTGGTCCGCGAGATCGGCCGCTATGCCGCCTCGGGCCGCGGCGCGCTGACCTTCGGCGTCACCAGCGCCATGGTGTTCTGCCGCAGCCGCGAAGGGCTCGAAAGCCCCGACCTGCAATTATTGTTCACGCCGGGCAGCTACGACCAGAGCGCGATCGGCCGGCTCGAGCGCGAGCCCGGCATGACAATCGTCGCCTGCGCGGTCCGCCCCGACAGCCGCGGCACGATCATGGCGCGCTCGGCCGACCCCTTGGCCCGCGCCGAGATCCGGCCGAACTACCTGTCGGCCGCGAGCGACGTGCGGGTATTGCTGGCCGGCATCGATTTTGCCCGGCGGATCTTTGCGGCGGCGCCGTTGGCCCGGCACAGCGCGCAGGAGACCATGCCCGGCCCCGGCGCGAGGTCCGAGCGCGAGCTGACCGATTTCGTGCACCGGGCCGCGATCAACCTGCATCACCCGGTCGGCACCTGCAAGATGGGCGAGGACCCGATGGCGGTCGTCGACTCGCGCCTGCGGGTGCGCGGCGTCGGCGGGCTGCGCGTCATCGACGCCTCGGTGATGCCGACCGTGACCACCGGCAACACCAACGCGCCCTCGATCATGATCGGCGAAAAGGGGGCGGCGATGATCCGCGAAGACGCCAGGGCCGCCGGCGGCGCACGAGCTGCCTGAGGCTGCGTAAACCGCTCGCGCGGGCCGCGGCAACGCCCTTGCGAGGCCGCGGATTTCGCTTATATTGCCTTTCAATTGCATAGGTCCGCGGTGCCGGGCCAGGTCGCAGGTGGGCCGAGAGCCCACTTTTTCTTACCGCGACGCTGGTTCGCATTGCGGCCTCGCAGCCTATCCAGCGCCGGGTTTCGGGAGCCGAGGTCGGGTTTTTGGTCGATACCAACAGCATCGCGCAGATCATCGAGTCGTCGCTGGCGGCGATGGGATATCGCTTGGTGCGGGTCGCCGTGAGCAGCGGGCGGCGTCCGACCTTGCAGATCATGGCCGAGCGGATCGACGACACGCCGATGACAGTTGAGGATTGCGCGCTGATCAGTCATTCGGTTTCCGCGCTGCTCGATGTCGCCGACCCGATCGCCGGCGCCTATACGCTCGAAATCAGCTCGCCCGGCATCGACCGGCCGCTGGTCCGCCCCGAGGATTACGACAGGTTCAGCGGTTATGAGGCGAGGATCGAGCTGGCCCATCCGGTCGGCGGGCAAAAGCGCTTTCGCGGCCGCCTGCTCGGCGCCGCAAACGGCGAGATCCGCCTTGCTACCGAGGCCGGCGAAACCCGGCTGCCGCTCGCCGACGTCGCCCGCGCGCGGCTGGTTCTGACCGACGATCTGATCGCTGCGTCGCGGCCGCGGCCGATCTGACGCCCGACACGCAAGAACCCGACACGCAAGGACACTGCGGGGAACGCCATGGAAAGCACCGTCACCTACGCCCGCCCCGAGCTGCTTCAGGTCGCCGACACGGTCGCCCGCGACAAAGGCATCGATCGCGACGAGGTGCTGGAGGCGATGGAGCAGGCGATCCAGAAGGCCGGCCGCTCCAAATATGGCCAGGAATACGACATCCGCGCCGAGATCGACCGCCGCAACGGCGAGATCCGGCTGTTGCGCTTTCGCGAGGTGGCCGAGCCGATCGAGAACGAAGCGACCCAGATAGCGCTGCCCGAGGCGCAGCGCCTCAACCCCGAGGCCGAGATCGGCGACTTCATCACCGACCCGCTGCCGCCCATCGATTTCGGCCGGATCGCGGCCCAGTCGGCCAAGCAGGTGATCGTGCAAAAAGTGCGCGACGCCGAGCGCCAGCGGCAATTCCTCGAATTCAAGGACCGCGTCGGCGAAATCGTCAACGGGCTCGTCAAGCGGGTCGAGTTCGGCAATGTCGTCGTCGATCTCGGCCGGGCCGAAGCGATGGCGCGCCGCGACGAGATGCTGCCGCGCGAAAGCTTCCGCCAGGGCGAGCGGGTGCGCGCTTATATCTACGATGTGCGCCAGGAGCCGCGCGGCCCGCAGATCTTCCTGTCGCGCACCCATCCGCAATTCATGGCCAAGCTGTTCGCCCAGGAGGTGCCGGAAATCTACGACAACATCATCGAGATCAAGGCGGTGGCGCGCGATCCCGGCAGCCGCGCCAAGATCGCGGTGATCTCGCGCGACAGCGGCATCGACCCGGTCGGCGCCTGCGTCGGCATGCGCGGCAGCCGGGTCCAGGCCGTGGTCGGCGAATTGCAGGGCGAGAAGATCGACATCGTGCCGTGGTCGTCCGATCCGGCGACATTCGTCGTCAACGCGCTGGCGCCGGCCGAGGTCGCCAAGGTGGTGATGGACGAGGAGCAGCGCCGGGTCGAGGTCGTCGTGCCCGACGACCAGCTGAGCCTGGCGATCGGCCGCCGCGGCCAGAATGTGCGCCTCGCCTCGCAGCTGACCGGCTGGGACATCGACATCCTGACCGAGGCGGAGGAATCGGAGCGGCGCACCGAAGAATTTCGCAGCCGCACCCGCACTTTCATCGATGCGCTCGACATCGACGAGGTGATTGCCCATCTGCTGGTGACCGAGGGTTTCGCCTCGCTCGAAGAGGTCGCCTATGTGGCGGTGAACGACCTCGCCGATATCGAAGGGTTCGATGCGGAAATCGCCGCCGAGCTGCAGGAGCGGGCGCGCAATGCGCTCGAACGGCGCGATCGGGAATATGAAGAACGGCGCGTCGATCTCGGGGTGGCCGACGATCTAGCAGCGTTGGACGGGCTGACCCCAGGCATGCTGGTGGCCCTTGGCGAGAAGGGGGTGAAGACCCTCGACGATTTCGCCGACCTCGCCGCGGACGAGCTGATCGAGCTTCTCGCCGCCTCCGACAAGGGCGGCGTGGCGCTCGATCCGGAAGCGGCCAACGGGCTGATCATGCGGGCGCGCGCCCACTGGTTCGAGGACGAAGCGCCACCGGACGAAGCGTCATCGGAGCGGGAGTAGACGCAACGCCCCCCGGCGGCGCGGCGAGCTGGGGTCGCGACGCCAGCGGGGCGACCCAGGGTCGCTACCGGGAGCCGGCCGAAGGCGGCGGCGCCCTGCGGCGCTGCATCGCGACCGGCGAGATCGGCGAGCGCTCCCGATTGCTGCGGTTTGTCGTCGGCCCGCAGGGCGATTTGGTGCCCGATGTCGCGGCGCGGCTGCCCGGACGGGGTTTGTGGTTGACGCCGCGCCGGGATATAGTGGAATGCGCGGTCGCCAAGCGGCTGTTTGCCCGCGCCGCACGGCGGCCGGTCACGGTGTCCATCGGCCTCGCCGACCGGATCGAAGCGCTGCTGGCGCAACGCTGCATTGATGCGATCGGCCTTGCGCGCCGCGCCGGCTTGGCGGTCGCCGGGTTCGAGAGAGTGGCTGACGCGGCGCGCACCGGACGGGCGGCGCTGCTGCTGGCGGCGATCGACGGAGCGGCAGGCGGGCGCCGCAAGATCCGGGCGATGATGCCCGAGTTGCCGCTTGTCTGGGTGTTAACGGCGGCAGAAATTGGTGCGGCCTTTGGCCGTGAGCACGTGGTAAACGCAGCGCTTGGACCCGGCCCTCTGTGTGGCCGCCTGATCGGCGACGCGGAAAAGATCGTCGGATTTCGCGCCGCGGCGGCGGTCGAACGATCACCGCCGCAGGTTGCGGGCGGACCGGCGCGGCAAGATCACGGTATTGGAGCAAGATGAGCGACACCAGCGACACGACTGAGCAAGAGCAGAAACGGCCCCTGACCCTGGCTCGGACCGGCGGCAGGCTGGAGCTGCGCAAGGGCGTGGAAACCGGGCAGGTACGCCAGAGTTTCTCGCACGGACGCTCCAAGACGGTCACGGTCGAAGTGCGCAAGAAGCGCATGATCGGCTCGAGCCCGCCCGAGGTCGCGCGCAGCGAGCCGCCGCCGGCGGTCGCGCGTGAGCCGCAGTCGACGCCGCGCCCGCAGTCTGAGCCGGCGCGCCGGCCGGTGGTCATTGCCCGGGCGCTGACCGCCGAGGAGCGGGCCGGCCGGGTGCGCGCGGTGCAGGATGCGCACAAGGCCGACGAGGAGGCGCGCCACCGCGCCGCGCTGCTCGAGGCCGATCGCCGCCGCCAGGAGGAAGAACGCGCGGTCGAGGAAGGGCGCCGCCGCGCCGAAGAGGAAGCCCGCGCCAGGGTCGAAGAGGAGGAGGCGCGCCGCCGCGCCGCCGAAGATGCGCGCAAGCGCTCGGACGACGAGGCGCAGCGCCGCAAGGAAGAGGAATCGCGGCGCGAGGTCGCCGAGCGCGCCGGCAAGGCGGCGGCGGCCAAGGTCGCCGCACTCGCCGCGGCCGGCAAGGTGGCGATGCCGGCCGAAGAGGAAGAGCCGGCGGCCGCGCCGCGGCGCCCAGGCGCCCGGCCCGAGATCAGGAAGCCGGCGGCGCCGCCGCGCCACGAGATGCGCCGGCGAACCGGGAAGATCACGGTCACCCGCGCCCTTTCCGGCGACGAAGGCGAGCGCATGCGCAGCCTCGCCTCGGTGCGCCGGGCGCGAGAGCGCGAGCGCCAGCGGCTGCACCAGGGCGAGCAGGAGCCGGTCAAGGTGGTCCGCGAGGTGGTCATTCCCGAGACCATCACGGTACAGGAATTGTCGAACCGGATGGCCGAGCGCGGGGTCGACGTGATCAAGGCGCTGATGCGCAACGGGGTGATGGCGACGATCAACCAGGTCATCGACGCCGACACCGCCGAGCTCGTCGTCACCGAATTCGGCCACCGGCTGCGCCGGGTCTCCGAGGCCGATGTCGAGGTCGGCCTGCGCGGCGAGGAGGACAGCGAAGAGGCGCTCCAGCCGCGCGCGCCGGTGGTTACCGTGATGGGCCATGTCGACCACGGCAAGACCTCGCTGCTCGACGCGCTGCGCGAAACCGACGTCGCCGCCGGCGAGGCTGGCGGCATCACCCAACATATCGGCGCCTATCAGGTCAATCTGCGCAGCGGCCGGCAGATCACCTTTATCGACACGCCCGGTCACCAGGCCTTTACCGCGATGCGCGCGCGCGGCGCCAACGTCACCGACATCGTGGTGCTGGTAGTGGCCGCCGACGACGGCATCATGGAGCAGACGGTCGAGGCGATCCGCCACGCCAAGGCGGCGCATGCGCCGATCATCGTCGCCATCAACAAGATGGACAAAGAGGATGCGCGCCCCGAGCGGGTGCGGCAGGAATTGCTGCAGCACGAGATCGTCGTCGAAGAGCTCGGCGGCGAGGTCCTCGACGTCGAGGTCTCGGCGCTGAAAAAGACCAACCTCGACCGCCTTGAAGAGGCGATCCTGCTGCAGGCCGAGCTGCTCGATCTGAAAGCCAATCCGAACCGCCCGGCCGAGGGCGTCGTGCTCGAGGCCAAGATCGAGCGCGGCCGCGGCGCGGTCGCCACCGTGCTCATTCAGCGCGGCACGTTGCGCGTCGGCGACATTTTTGTCGCCGGCAGCGAATGGGGCCGGGTTCGGGCCCTGGTCGACGATCACGGGACCAGCCAGACCGAGGCCGGCCCGTCGACGCCGATCGAGGTTCTGGGCCTCAACGGCGCGCCATTGGCCGGAGACGATTTCGTCGTCGCCGAAAGCGAGAGCCGGGCCCGCGACATCGCCGATTTCCGCCAGCGCCGCCGGCGCGACACGGCTGCCGCCCTGGGCGGACGCGGCACCCTCGAGCAGATGTTCTCGCAGATCGCCGCCGGCGCCGCCAGCCTGCTGCCGGTCGTGGTCAAATCGGATGTGCAGGGTTCGCTCGAGGCGATCACCGGCTCGCTCGAAAAGATCTCGACCAGCGAGGTGTCGATCCGGGTGCTGCACTCGGCGGTTGGCGGCATCAACGAGAGCGACGTGATCCTGGCCAAAGCCTCGAACGCGGTGATCATCGGCTTCAACGTCCGCGCCAACCCGCAGGCGCGGGACCTCGCCCGCCGCGACGGCGTCGAGATCCGCTATTATTCGATCATCTACGATCTGATCGACGACATGCGGGGCGCCTTGTCGGGGCTGCTGGCCCCGGCGCTGCGCGAACGCTTCCTCGGCAACGCCTCGATCCGCGACGTCTTCAACATCACCAAGGTCGGCAAGGTCGCGGGTTGCCTCGTCACCGAAGGCACCGTCCGGCGCGGGGCCCAGGTTCGCCTGCTGCGCGACAGCGTCGTGATCCACGAAGGGACGCTCAAGACCTTGAAGCGGTTTAAGGACGAGGTGCGCGAGGTCAGGGAAGGCTACGAATGCGGCATGGCTTTCGAGAATTATCAGGACGTGCAAGCCGGCGACGTGATCGAATGCTTCGAGATCGAAGAAGTGGCGCGCACGTTGTAGCGCTCGACGGCGACAGCGGCGATTATTAGCAGATCGAGATGGGTCGGAGAAACGGGCCTCGGCGCCCGCCTGCGGGGTCCGGTGGCAGGGACAGCGGGGCCAGCCAACGGCAACGCCGGGTTGGCGAGGCATTACGCCATGCGCTCTCGCAGATCCTGCGTGACGGGCGATGCCGCGATCCGGCGCTGCGCGAGGCCAGCATCACGGTGAGCGAGGTGCGGCTGAGCCCCGATCTGCGCCAGGCCAGCGTCTATGTGATGCCGCTCGCCGGCGCCAAGGCCGGCGAAACCATCGCCGCCCTCGGGCGCGGCGCGCCGTTTCTGCGCGGCCTCGTCGCCGCCGAGCTTTCGCTGCGCTATGCGCCGGCGCTGACCTTTATCCTCGACGCTTCGTTCGAGCAGGCCGGACGGATATCTGCGCTTTGCTGGCGCGGCCGGAGGTCGAGCGCGACATTCGCGCGCACCCGGCGGAGGGCGAGCACGACCAACATGTCGGCTGAGCACGATCTTCACGGCTGGTTGGTCATCGACAAACCGCAGGGGCTCACCTCCAACCGGGTGGTCGAGCGAATCCGCCGCAGCACCGGCGCCAAGGCCGGGCATGCCGGAACCCTCGACCCATTGGCCACCGGGGTGCTGCCGGTGGCGCTCGGCGAGGCGACGAAAACCGTTTCCTATGCGATGGGCGGGCGCAAATGTTATCGGTTCTGCGTATGCTGGGGCATCGCGCGAGCAACCGACGATTGCGAAGGGGAGATCGTCGGCGAGAGCGGCGCACGGCCCGGCGAAGCGGCGATCGAGGCGGCGCTGCCGCGCTTTATCGGCGTGATCGCGCAAACGCCGCCGGTCTACTCGGCGATCAAGGTCTCCGGCCGTCGCGCCTATGCGCTGGCCCGCGCCGATATGCCGCCAAAGCTGAGCCCGCGGCCGGTGGAAATCGCCAGCCTGCGGCTGACCGCGACGCCCGATCGCGATCACGCCGAATTCGAGGCCGTGGTCGGCAAGGGGACTTATATCCGCGCCCTCGCCCGCGATCTTGCCGCAGAACTCGGAACCCTCGGCCATATCGTGGCGCTGCGCCGCCTCTCGGTCGGACCGTTCACCGAGGCGCAGGCGATTTCACTCGAATTCTCGACCGATTCACGCCATCTTATGGGTGCGCGCCGGGGTTTGCTGCCGATCGAGACAGCGCTGGATGGAATTCCCGCGGTGGTCTTGGCGGCAGCGGACGCCGACCGCTTGCGTTGCGGGCGGCGGGTGACGCCGGGCGATGTCGCCGGGCGGGCGCAGCTCGGCAGGCTCGCGGCAGGCGCCGTGGTCAGCGCGTGGCACAACCAGGTTCTGATCGCGCTGGCGAGGATCGAGGACGGTGGTCTTAGACCGTTGCGCGTTATCAATTGCTGAAGAGGCTCGACTCGATGTCGATTACCGCGGAGCGCAAGCAGACGCTCATTTCCGAATACGCCACCAAAGCCGCCGATACCGGCTCGCCGGAGGTGCAGGTGGCGATCCTCAGCGAGCGCATCCGCAACCTGACCGACCACCTGGGAAGCCACAAGAAGGACTTCCATTCGCGGCGCGGACTACTGGTCATGGTCGGCCAACGCCGCCGGCTGTTGGATTATTTGAAGCGGTCGAATACGAGCCGCTACGAGACGCTGATCGGGCGTCTCGGACTTCGCCGCTGATAGTTTGTGAATATCGCGCAATCGACCGCCGCGGCCCGGGTCGGCGGCGCCGGAAGCCCGGTCTCGGCAGCGGCGCCGGCGACCGCGGACAGGCCGTTGGCGAACGGCGCTGGCGCGACGTTGCCATCGCCCAGCCCGCTGCCGCGCGATGCTTTTCGAAAGGAATGATCAGGAATGTTTCAGGTTTATCGTAAAGAGCTGATATGGGGCGGCCGCCGCCTCACCCTGGAGACCGGCAAGTTCGCCCGCCAGGCCGACGGCGCGGTGCTCGCCACTTATGGCGAGACGACCGTGTTGTGCACCGCTGTCGCGATGAAGACCGCAAAGCCCGGCCAGGACTTTTTCCCGCTGACCGTCAATTACCAGGAAAAGACCTTTGCCGCCGGCAAGATCCCCGGCGGCTTCTTCAAGCGCGAAGGCCGTCCGTCGGAAAAGGAAACTCTGGTCTCGCGGTTGATTGACCGGCCGTTGCGCCCGCTGTTCGCTTCCGGGTTCCGCAATGAGACCCAGATCATCTGCACGGTATTGAGCCACGACCTTGAAAACGATCCCGATATCGTGGCGATGATTGGCGCTTCGGCGGCCTTGACGATCTCTGGCATTCCGTTTCTCGGACCGATCGCCGGCGCACGGGTCGGCTATATCAACGGCGAATATGTGCTGAACCCGATTTCGCCCGAGCTCTCCCGCTCGCAGCTCGATCTCGTCGTCGCCGGCACCGGCGAGGGCGTGCTGATGGTCGAGTCCGAGGCGCGCGAACTCTCCGAAGAAGTCATGCTGGGTGCGGTGACCTTCGGCCATCGCGCGTTCCAGCCGGTGATCCAGGCGATCATCGAGCTCGCCGAATTGTGCGCCCGCGACCCGTGGACCCTGCCGCCCACCTCGCCCGAAATCGGCGCGATCGAGGCCCGATTGCGCGATGAAGTCGGTCCGCTGATCGACGCCGCCTACCGCGAGCAGGGCAAGCAGGACCGCAGCAACCGGCTCGACGCGGCCAAGGCGCGGGTGGCCGAGCTGTTCGCCGACGAAGTCCAGCGCAGCCTGGCGCTCAAGCTGTTCAAGGACCTCGAAAAGGAGATCGTGCGCGGCGCCGTGCTCCACGGCCGGCGCCGGATCGACGGCCGCGACACCCGAACGGTGCGGCCGATTGCCGCCGAGGTCGGGATACTGCCGCGCGCCCATGGCTCGGCGCTGTTTACTCGCGGCGAAACTCAGGCATTGGCGGTGGCGACCCTGGGGACCGGCCAGGACGAGCAGATCATCGACGCGCTCGAGGGCGAGTATCGGGAAAATTTCATGCTGCACTATAACTTCCCGCCATATTCGACCGGCGAAGCGGGGAGGATGGGGTCGCCAGGGCGGCGCGAGATCGGCCACGGCAAGCTCGCCTGGCGCGCGGTCCGGCCGCTGCTGCCGCCCAAGGAGAGCTTTCCGTACACGATCCGCGTCGTGTCGGAGATCACCGAGTTCGAACGGCTCCTCGTCGATGGCCTCGGTGTGCGGCGCCTCCTTGGCGCTGATGGATGCCGGGGTGCCTCTGACGCGCTCGGTCGCCGGGATCGCGATGGGGCTGATCAAGGAGCCCGATGGCTTTGCCGTGCTGTCCGACATTCTCGGCGACGAAGATCATCTCGGCGACATGGACTTCAAGGTAGCCGGCACCGAGAGGGGCGTCACCGCGCTGCAGATGGACATCAAGATCACTTCGATCACCGAGGAGATCATGCGGATCGCGCTCGACCAGGCGCGCGAGGGCCGCATCCATATTCTCGGCGAGATGGCCAAGGCATTAACTGGGGCGCGCGACACGGTCAGCGACAACGCGCCGCGCATTACCACGTTGAGCATCCCCAAGGATAAGATCCGCGAGGTCATCGGCTCGGGCGGCAAGGTCATCCGCGAGATCACCGAGACCACTGGCGCCAAAATCGACATCGACGACGACGGCACCGTCAAAGTCGCCGCGGTCGACGGCAACGCCGCTCAGGCCGCGATCGACTGGATCAGGGGCATCGTCGCCGAACCCGAGCTCGGTGCGATCTACAACGGCAAGGTGGTTAAGACCGTCGATTTCGGCGCGTTCGTCAACTTTCTCGGCTCGCGCGACGGGCTCGTTCATATCAGCGAACTCTCCCCGCAGCGGGTCGGCAAGGTCGCCGACGTGGTCAAGCTCGGTGACACGGTCAAGGTCAAGGTGCTGGGCTTTGACGACCGCGGCAAGGTCAAGCTCAGTATGCGCCAGGTCGACCAGCAGACCGGCGAGGATCTGGGCGCGCGACGACCCGAGCCGGCCAAGGCGATGCCGTGAGGAACCGAGGCTGAGCCAGACCCGTGCCGGGCGGAGTGAGCCGGCATCTTTCGCCGTGCCACCGCTCCCGCCGGTGATCGGTCATCGCGGCGCTGCCGGCTGCGCGCCGGAAAACACCTTGGGCGGGCTGCGCCGGGCTGCGGCGCTGGGTTGCGCCTGGGTCGAGTTCGATGTGCGGCTGACCGCCGACGGCGAATTGATCCTGCTCCATGACGAGCGGCTCGACCGTACGACGAACGGCAGCGGCAAGGCGCGCACGCTGCAATCGTCGGCGATTCGCGCGCCATGACGCCGGCAGCTGGTTCGGCCCGTCCTTTGCCGGCGAGCATGTGCCGAGCTTGACGGAGGCGATCGGCGTGTTGGGCGAGCTCGGGCTCGGCGCCAATGTCGAGCTCAAGGCCGCCCGCGGCCTCGCCACCGCAACCGGCGCCGCTGCCGCCGAACTCATCTCCCGATTGTGGCCGCCGCAGCTTCCGCCGCCGCTGATTTCGAGCTTTCTGCCGCGCGCCTTGGCGGCGGCCCGTGATCGTCGACCGGCGAGCGCCCGTGGGCTGCTGGTGCGCGCCGTCCCGCGCCATTGGCGGGTTCGCGCCAAAAGCCTCGGCTGCGTGTCGATCCACGCCGACCACCGCCATCTGCGGCCAGCCATCGTGGCCGAGATCCGCGATTCGGGCTATGCTGTGCTGGCCTACACGGTCAATGACGCCGCGCGGGCGCGTGAGCTGTTCGGCTGGGGAGTTGCTTCCGTGTTTTCGGATGTTCCCCATATGATTCTCGGCGGGGCATCGGGCGGCCTGTCATGCGCTCCGGTATTGTCGGGCCCAGTCGCAGCACCGAATCAGGGAGCCCTTCGGTGAAGCCGCTAAATCCGCTGGTCATCTCCGGGCGCGAGGCGTTGCCGCTCGTCGAGGGCGGCAAGGGCATCTCGGTGTCGAACGGCGAGAGCTCCGGGGCGTGGGCGGCAGCCGGCGGCGTCGGCACCTTCTCCGGGGTCAATGCCGACAGCTATGGCGACGACGGTCGGCTGATCGCCCAGGTCTATCACGGGCGCACCAGGCGCGAGCGGCACGAGGAGCTGGTCGCCTATGCGATCGCCGGCGGCATCCAGCAGGCCCGCGTCGCCCATGAACGCGGCAACGGCGAAGGCCGCATCCACATGAACGTGCTGTGGGAGATGGCGGCCGCCGAGCGGGTTCTGCACGGCGTCCTCGAAGGCGCCCGCGGCCTGATCCACGGCGTCACCTGCGGCGCCGGCATGCCCTACAAGATCGCCGAGATCTGCGCCCGCTACGGCGTCTACTATTATCCGATCGTGTCCTCGGGCCGGGCGTTCCGTGCGTTGTGGAAGCGGGCCTACCACAAATTCTGCGACTGGCTCGGCGGCGTCGTCTATGAGGACCCGTGGCTCGCCGGCGGCCACAACGGACTGTCCAACAGCGAAGACCCGCAATGTCCGGAGCCACCCTATCCGCGGGTGCGCGAATTGCGCAACCTGATGGTCGAGTTCGGGCTCGCCGCGACCCCGATCTTCATGGCCGGCGGGCTGTGGTATCTGCGCGAGTGGAGCGATTGGATCGACAATCCCGAGCTCGGCCCGGTCGCCTTCCAATTCGGGACTCGCCCGCTGGTCACCCAGGAAAGCCCGATTTCGGACGTGTGGAAACGCAAGCTCTTGACCTTGGGCGAGACCGACGTCTATCTGAACCACTTCAGCCCGACCGGATTTTATTCCTCGGCGGTGCGCAACGGCTTTCTCAACGAATTGCAGCAGCGCTCGGAACGGCAGGTCGCCTATGCGATCGAGCCGGTCGGCGAGCACGTGGCGCCCTTTCATGTCGGGGTGCGCCGGCGGGTGGTCTATCTGACCGCACATGATCGGGAATCGGCCGAGGGCTGGGTTGCGGCGGGTTTTACCGAAGCCTTGCGCACCCCCGATTCGACACTGGTCTTCGTCGACCCCGAGAAGGCGCTTGAGCTGCGCACCGACCAGATCGGCTGCATGGGCTGCCTCAGCGCCTGTCAATTCTCCAACTGGGCGCAAAATCAAGGCGGTACGACCGGCAAGAAGGCCGACCCGCGCAGCTTTTGCATTCAGAAGACGTTGCAGGAGATCCGCCATTCCGACGATGTCGAGCATCAGCTGATGTTCGCCGGCCACAACGCCTATCGCTTCGCCTCCGACCCGTTTTACGCCAACGGCTTTGTGCCGACCGTGCGCGAGCTGATCGAGCGCCTGCAGACCGGCGATTGAACCGGACCTGCGCCGAGCGCGAGCCGTCGAGCGCGCCGAGGCCGGCGATTGCGCACTATCTGGGCAGCAGGCTCGACCCAACGAGAAACTCGTCGATGGCCCGGGCGCATTGGCGGCCTTCGCGGATAGCCCAAACGACCAGCGACTGGCCGCGGCGCATGTCGCCGGCGGCAAACAACTTGGTCGCCGAGGTGCGGTAGTCGACGGTATTGGCGGCGATATTGCCGCGCGGATCGAGGGCGACGCCGGATTGCTCGACCATCCCCGGCTTACGCGGCCCGACAAAGCCCATCGCCAGCAGCACCAAATCGGCTTTCAAGGTAAAGGTGCTGCCGGGCAGTTCGGTCATCGCGAAACGCCCGTCCGGGTTCTTGCGCCATTCGATCCGCACGCATTCGAGCGCGGTTACCCGACCGTTTTCGCCGACCGCGCGCTTTGTCAATACCGACCAGTCGCGCTCGCAACCCTCTTCCTGCGAGGAGGAGGTGCGCAATTTCAATGGCCAATCGGGCCAGGTCAGCGCCTTGTTTTCCTGTGCTGGCGGTCTTGGCAGGATTTCGAGCTGGGTGATCGATGCTGCCCCCTGGCGCACCGAGGTGCCGATGCAGTCCGAACCGGTGTCGCCGCCGCCGATCACGATGACGTCCTTGCCGCGGGCCGAGATGGTTCCGTGCGGCGCGGCGCGCTCTTCGCTCGTCGCCGGCGTTGCGCTTATTCTGCTGCGGCAGGAAATCCATTGCGAAATGGATGCCGTCGAGCGCGCGGCCGGGCACTTCAAGATCGCGCGGCGATTCGGCGCCGCCGGTCATCGCGACCGCATCGAATTCCTCGACCAGCGCCGCGACCGAGAGATCGGCGCCGATCTCGGTCTCGGTGCGAAAGAGCACGCCTTCGGCCTGCATCTGCGCGACCCGCCGATCGATCAGCAATTTCTCCATCTTGAAATCGGGAATGCCGTAACGCAGCAATCCGCCGACGCGATCGGCCTTTTCAAACACCGTGACGGCGTGCCCGGCGCGGGCCAGCTGCTGGGCGCAGGCGAGCCCGGCCGGCCCCGAGCCCACCACCGCCACCCGCTTGGCCGTCTGCCGGGGCGCCAGAACCGGCCGGATCCAGCCTTCCTGCCAGCCGCGGTCGACGATCGCGCATTCGATCGTCTTGATCGTGACCGGATTGTCGTCGAGGTTGAGGGTGCAGGCGGCCTCGCACGGCGCCGGGCAGATGCGGCCGGTGAATTCCGGGAAATTATTGGTCGAGTGCAAAGTCTTCAGCGCGGCGTGCCACTGCTCGCGATAGACGAGGTTGTTCCAGTCCGGGATCAGATTGTTGACCGGGCAGCCGTCATGACAGAACGGAATCCCGCAATCCATGCAGCGCGTCGCCTGCTTGCGGATCTCCGGCTCGGGCAACGGCTTGACGAACTCGTTCCAGCTGCGCCGGCGCATCTCCGGCTTGTCGTAGGGCCGGTCGCGACGCTCGATCTCGAGAAACCCGGTCGGCCTAGCCATCGCAGGAATTCCCGGGGTTGCCCTCACCCACCCGACCCTGCGGGCCGGGTCCCCCCTCTCCCGCATTGCGGGAGAGGGTGCCGAGCGCAGCGAAGCGGGTGAGGGGCAACGCGCACCAAAGGCGCATCACTCGGCGGCCTCGGTGCGGGCGGTCTGCCGCTCGGCCTGCATTTCGACGAGCGCGTTGCGATAATCCTTGGGCATGACCTTGACGAAGCAGCCCCGCGCATTGTCCCAGTCTTCGAGGAGCGCGCGGGCGCGGGCGCTGCCGGTAAAGAGCTGGTGGCGCTCGAGCAGAATGCGCAGCCGGGCCGCGTCGAAGCGCAACAGATCGCCCATCCCGGCGTCCTCGACGTCAGGCGAGCGCTGGCGCGGCCGGTCGCAATCCTCGTCCTCGTCGGGATCGGCGGCGGCGACCATTTCGAGACCGACGGTGGCCGGGTTGCACAGGCTGGCAAACCGAGCCTGCGGGTCGTAGACATAGGCGATGCCGCCCGACATGCCGGCGGCAAAGTTGCGCCCGGTCGGGCCGAGCACGACGACCACCCCGCCGGTCATGTATTCGCAGCCATGGTCGCCGGTGCCCTCGACGACCGCCACCGCACCCGAATTGCGCACTGCGAACCGCTCGCCGGCGACACCTTCGAAATAGGCCTCGCCGGCAATGGCGCCGTAGAGCACGGTGTTGCCGATGATGATGTTCTCGGTCGGCTCGCGTCTGGCGTCCGGCGGCTGGCGCACGATCACCCGGCCGCCCGACAATCCCTTGCCGACATAGTCGTTGGCGTCGCCGAAGAGTTCGAGGGTCACGCCGCGCGCCAAAAACGCGCCAAAGCTCTGCCCGGCGGTGCCGCTGAAGCTCGCCCAGATCGTGTCCTGTGGCAGGCCGGCATGGCCATAGCGCCGCGCCACCTCGCCCGACAGCATCGCGCCGACGGTGCGGTGGACATTGCGGATCGGCCGTTCGATGCGCACCGGCTCGCGCGCCTCGAGCGCCGGTCGGGCCGCGGCGATCAGCTCGTTATCGAGCGCCTGGTCGAGGTGATGGTCCTGCCGTTCGCAATTGTAGACCGCCACCCCCGGAGCCGGCGCCGCGCGGTGCAGCAGGCGCGACAGATCGATGCCCCTGGCCTTCCATTGCTCGATCGCCCGCACCGCGGAGAGACGGTCGACCCGGCCGATCATCTCCCTGAAGGTGCGGAAGCCGAGCTTTGCCATCAGCTCGCGCACCTCTTCGGCGACATAAGAAGAAATAGTTGATGACGTGCTCGGGCTTGCCGGTAAAGCGGGCGCGCAGTACCGGGTCCTGGGTGGCGATGCCGACCGGGCAGGTGTTCAGATGACATTTGCGCATCATCACGCAGCCGGCGGCGATCAGCGGCGCCGTTGAAAACCCGAACTCGTCGGCGCCGAGCATGGCGCCGATGACGACATCGCGCCCGGTGCGCAGCCCGCCATCGACCTGCACCGCGATGCGGCCGCGCAGCCCGTTCAGCACCAGGGTCTGCTGGGTTTCGGCGAGCCCGATCTCCCAGGGCGAGCCGGCATGGGTCAGCGAGGTCAGCGGGCTCGCCCCGGTGCCGCCCTCGAACCCGGCGATCGTCACATGGTCGGCGCGCGCCTTGGCGACACCGGCGGCGACGGTGCCGACCCCGACCTCGGAGACCAGCTTGACCGACACCGCCGCCGCGGGATTGGCGTTTTTCAGATCGTGAATGAGTTGGGCCAGATCCTCGATCGAATAGATGTCGTGGTGCGGCGGCGGCGAGATCAGCCCGACCCCCGGGGTCGAATGGCGCACCCGGGCGATCGCCTTGTCGACCTTGTGGCCGGGCAGCTGGCCGCCCTCGCCCGGTTTCGCCCCCTGCGCCATCTTGATCTGCAAGACATCGGCATTGACCAGGTATTCGGTGGTGACGCCGAACCGGCCCGAGGCCACCTGCTTGATCGCCGAGCGCATCGAATCGCCGTTATCGAGCGGCGTGAACCGCGTCGCTTCCTCGCCGCCCTCGCCGGTATTGGATTTGCCGCCGATCCGGTTCATCGCGATCGCCAGCGTGGTGTGCGCCTCGCGGCTGATCGAGCCAAAGCTCATCGCCCCGGTGGCGAACCGCTTGACGATCTCGGCCGCCGGCTCGACCTCGTCGAGCGGCATCGGCTCGGCCGCGAAATCGAGATACATCAGCCCGCGGATCGTCAGGAGGCGCTCGCTCTGATCGTTGATCGTCGCCGCGAACGCCCGGTATTCGTCCGGCTGGTCGCCGCGCACCGCGTGCTGCAGCCGGGCCACCGATTGCGGCGTCCAGGCATGGTCCTCGCCGCGCATGCGAAAGGCGTAATCGCCGCCGGCATCGAGCATCTCGTGATAGATCGGGTTGTCGCCATAGGCATGGCCATGGCGCTCGACCGCTTCGCGGGCGATCTCGGCCAGGCCCACCCCCTCGATCGTCGTCGCCGTGCCGGTGAAGTATTTGTCGACAAAATCGCTGGCTGAGCCCGACCGCGTCGAAGATCTGCGCCCCGCAATACGACTGGTAGGTCGAAATGCCCATCTTGGACATGACCTTGAGAATGCCCTTGCCGACCGCCTTCAGATAATTCTTCTGGACCTCGGCGGCGCTGAGCGGCAGCCCGTTTTCGACCCGGATCTGCTCGATTGTGGCGAAAGCGAGATAGGGGTTAATCGCTTCGGCGCCATAGCCGGCGAGCGCACAGAAATGATGCACCTCGCGCGCCTCGCCGGTTTCGACGACGATCCCGGTCAGGGTGCGCTGGCCGCGCCGGATCAGGTGATGGTGCACCGCCGAGGTCGCCAGCAACGCCGGGATCGGGACCCGCTCGGCCGAGGTCGCGCGGTCGGACAGGATCAGGATGTTGTGACCGGCCTCGACCGCAAGGGTTGCCTCGCGGCACAGGCGCTCGAGCGCCGGGGCGAGGCCCTCGGCGCCCTCCGCGGCCGGCCAGGTGGCGTCGAGCGTATCGGTGCGGAACGCCGGCGCCAGGCTCTCGATCGCATGGGTCTTGTGCAGATCGCCGTCGGTCAGGATCGGCTGCGCCACTTCGAGCCGGTAGTGGGTCGCCGGCCTCGTGGCCCAAGAGGTTCGGCCGCGGCCCGATCATCGACACCAGGGACATCACCAATTCCTCGCGGATCGGGTCGATCGGCGGGTTGGTGACCTGCGCGAAATTCTGCTTGAAATAATTGTACAGCAGCTTGGGCTTGGTCGGACAGCGCCGCGATCGGCGTGTCGGTGCCCATCGAGCCGATCGGGTCGTCGGCATTGCGCGCCATCGGCTCCAGGAAAAACTGGATGTCCTCCTGGGTGTAGCCAAAAGCCTGCTGCAAATTGAGCTGCGCGGTCGGATCGTTGGCGGACGCTGCCGCCCGATAGGCCGGTTCCGAATGCTCGCCCGACAGCTCGGGCAGCTCGGCGAGCTTGAACTGGGTCGCTTCGAGCCAGGCTTCGTAGGGGTGTTCGGCGGCGAGCTTCTGCTTGATCTCGGCGTCGTCGATGATGCGGCCCTGGTCGAGGTCGATCAGCAGCATCTTGCCCGGCTGCAGCCGCCATTTGCGGACGATCCTGTCCTCGGGCACCGGCAATACGCCGGCTTCGGAGGCCAAGATCACATGATCGTCGTCGGTGATCACATAGCGCGCCGGCCGCAGCCCGTTGCGGTCGAGGGTGGCGCCGATCTGGCGGCCATCGGTAAAGGCGATCGCCGCCGGCCCGTCCCACGGCTCCATCAACGCCGCGTGATATTCATAAAAGGCGCGCCGCTGCGGCTCCATCAGCGGGTCGCCGGCCCACGCCTCGGGGATCAGCATCATCATCGCATGGGCGAGCGAATAGCCGCCGCCGACGACCAGGAGTTCGAGCGCGTTATCGATGCAGGCGGTGTCGGACTGGTTGGGGCCGATCAGCGGCTCCATCTTGGCCAGATCGGCGCCCAGCAGCTGCGAGGTCATCGCCTGGCGGCGCGCATGCATCCAGTTGACGTTGCCGCGCACCGTGTTGATCTCGCCGTTGTGGCACAAGAACCGGTACGGGTGGGCGAGGCGCCACGACGGAAAGGTATTGGTCGAAAAGCGCTGGTGGACCAGCGCCAGGGCCGAGACCGTCAGCGGGTTGCGCAGATCCCGGTAGAAGCTGCCGATTTGCGGCGCCAGCAGCAGGCCCTTAAAGACCAGGGTGCGGGTCGAGAACGACGGCATGTAAAACTCGCACAGCGCCGGCATGCCGCGTTGCTCGGCCAGCGCCACGAGGCTGTTCAGGGTCTGCTTGCGAATGGTCAGGATCTTGCGCTCGAACGCATCCTGATCGGCGACCCCGGAGCCGCAGCAGACGATCGCCTGGCTGATCCACGGCATGGTCTCGACGACCCGGGCGCCGAGCCCGGCGGTGTCGGTCGGCACATCGCGCCAGCCGACCAGTATTTGACCCTCGGCCGCAATAAAATGCTCGAAATGATCGATCGCAATCGCCCGCGCCTGCGGGTCGGCGGGCAGAAAGCACATGGCGACGGCATAGCGGCCGGGCGGCGGGAGCGTCAAGCCCTGGCCATTCGCCCAGTCGCGCAGCAGCGCGTCCGGCATCTGGATCAGGCAGCCGGCGCCATCGCCGACCAGCGGGTCGGCTCCGACCGCGCCGCGATGATCGAGATTGACCAGGATCTGCAAGCCGCGCGCGATCAGGTCGTGCGATTTGCGGCCCTTGATGTTGGCGACAAAGCCGACACCGCAGGAATCATGCTCGTTGCGCGGATCGTAAAGTCCCTGTCTCCCAGGCAATGCCATCGCGGATGCTCTTCACCGGATATTGTTTCACGAGTTTCGGCAGCGCAACCGCGAGCGGAGGCGCATAGCCGATAATAGGCATGTCCCGGCTCGCGAATCGAGAGCTTAATCTCGCCAAGCCGACCAGCTCTCGACAGCTCCAAGGCGCCTGGCGCGCACTCTTTCAGAAGCCGGGGGCGGCGAGCCGGGTCGAAGCACCGGGCCGGGTCGGAGATAAGATGATGAGCGGCGCGCCCGTCATGCTATGCATGGCGTCATCGATGCTTCGATCGAGAGCGCAGCGCCAGTTCATTTCTGCGCACCGGTCGCAGCCCCTTGCCGCCGCAGCCACCGCCCGCCCGGCTGAACCACATCCTCCCGCCCCGTGCCCCCGCAATTCCTGACCCGGCTGAATGCCGCCCGCAAGCTCGCCCGGGATTTCCGTGAAGCACTGGCGCTGCAGCAACAGCATCGGCTGACCGAAGCCGAACGGCTCTACCGCAGCGTCCTCGAACGCAACCCCGACCACGCCCAAGCGCTATTCAACCTCGGCCTGCTTTGCGTCCGGCAGGGCAGGCTCGACGAGGCGACCGAGCTGTTCGGCCGGGCGCTCGATCGCCAGCCTCTCTTTGCCGAGGCGCACAACGCCGCCGGCATCGCGCTGCGCCTGTCGAACCGACATCAGGAGGCGCTCGAGCACTATCAAAAGGCCCTTGCCGCCAAGCCCGATTATGCCGAGGTCGAGAACAATATCGGCCTGGCGTTGCACGCGCTCGACCGCCAGGCGGAGGCGATCGCGCATTACCGCCGGGCGCTGGCGATCCGGCCCGACTACGCCGAGGCGGAAAACAATCTCGGCGCCGCATGGCGGGCGCTGCACCGCTATGACGAGGCGGCGGCGCATTATCGCCGGGCATTGGCGCTCAATCCCGACTCGGCCGCGGCGCACGGCAACCTCAGCGCCGCGCTCCAGCTGCAGGGCCGGCACGACGAGGCGCTGACCCATGCCGACCGGGCATTGGCGCTGGCCCCGGGCTTTGCCGAGGCGCATCACGGGCGCGGCACGATTTTGCGCACCCTCGGCCGGCTCGACGAGGCGCGCCAGGCGCTGGAGCGGGCGATCGAGCTGGCGCCGCGCCGCGCCGAATTCTACCGCTCGCTCGCCGAAGCCAAGCATTTTACCAACGACGATCCGCACCGCGCGCTGCTCGAGACGCTGGCGCGCGACCTGACGTCATTGCCGCGGGAGGACCGGGTCCATCTCCATTTCGCGCTGGGCAAGGTCTATGACGATCTCGGCGAGCACGAACGCGCGTTTACCCACCTCCTCGCCGGCAACGCGCAAAAGCGCGGGCAGCTCGTCTATGACGAGGCGGCGGTGCTGGGCCGGCTCGATCGCTTCCGGACCTTGTTCAGCGCCGAAATCATGGCCGAGCGGGCGGGCCAGGGCGAGCCGTCGCCGATCCCGATCTTCATCATCGGCATGCCGCGCTCGGGGACGAGCCTCGTCGAGCAGATGCTGGCGAGCCACCCCAAAGTGCACGGCGCCGGCGAACTCGGCGATTTCGAGGCGGCGGTGGCCGCGCTCTGCGGCGCCGACGGGGTTCCCTTCGACATCGGCCCGGCCGAGCTGCGCGCCATCGGGGCGGGCTATCTGGCGCGGGTCACGGCCCTGGCGCCGTGGGCCCGGCGCATCACCGACAAGATGCCGGCGAATTTCCGCTTTGCCGGGCTGATCCATTTGGCGCTGCCCGAGGCGCGCATCATCCACATGCGGCGCGACCCGGTCGACACCTGCCTGTCGTGCTTCTCGATCCTGTTCGGCGGCGATCAGCCTTTCGCCTACGATCTGGGCGAGCTCGGACGGTACTACGCCGCCTACCAAAGGTTGATGAAGCATTGGCGCGGGGTGCTGCCGCCGGGGGTCATGCTCGACGTGGACTATGAGACCCTGGTCGGCGATTTCGAGGCGCAGGCGCGGCGCATTCTGGCCCATTGCGGCCTCGAATGGGACGATGCCTGCCGCGATTTCCACAAGACGCAGCGCCCGGTCCACACCGCGAGCGCAGTCCAGGTGCGCCAGCCGCTCTACCGCAGCTCGATCGGCCGCTGGCGGCCGCCGGACGAGACGCTGCGCCCGTTGCTCGATGCGCTCGCAGGAAGCTGATCCAGACGGGTAATCAGCGGCGCCGGATCCCGTTGCTCACCAGGACCCGCTGCAAAATCGATCAGCCGAGCCTGCGTCGGCGCCAAAACATCGCGAGCCCGACGAACCAGGCGCCAAACAACGCCAGCGAGCCCGGCTCCGGTACCGCCGAAGGCAATTCCTCGGCCAGGGTGACGGTTACGCCATTCGGCGAAAAGCTCCCCGGGACTGTATTGTTCGGCGGCGGCAGGGTGCTCCCGTAAGGAGCTAGGAAATCCAAGATACGAAAAAATCTGATCATTGATGTCGAAATTATGCAGGCCCTGGGGGACCGGCGTGGTGAAGGTTCCGCTGCTAAACTGGGTTCCGAACAGTGGCACACCAGCGGTGAAACCCAGCGAGTGTCCGTCGACAAACGCTTGATAGACGTCGCCGGCGGCGAATTCGGTGGTCGGCTGCTGCACTGTCATGATCAGAGTGCCGGCAAAGGGGGCGGTGAAGTCGATCGGACCGCCGATGCCGCCGACGGCGCCGCCAGGGCCGAGGCCGGTGCTGCCCGCGGGTGCGGCGTTGCTCGCCGAGGCGACCTCGTTGAAGGTGCCGATCGGCGTCGGCGCCGCGTTGGCCACGCCTGAGACAAGGCCGAGCAGCGCCGCTCCCGGCAATAAATGGCTGTTCATCGGCCTTCCCCTACTTTCAAAGGCGCTTTCACGTTGGTTAAAGTGTGCGGCGTGCAGCGTCAAAAACGCGTCCGTTAACCGTCACGGATAACGTCAAACTCGCGGCGGAGCGATCGCAAGTCGCCTGGTCCGGCCCGGTTGCTTATGCTTGCCGATCCCACTCCTAATTGGAGAGGAGCTAAGCGATGGTCAGGAGCTGCCTCGTAGTGCGCGCCGAAGTACCCGAAATCGGCGACCGGGTTCGGGTTCGATCACTGGTAGGCAACCGATCGCCTGCCGCGCGCGATCGAGGTGTTCGGCGCCGAGCGGGGCTGGCGCTGCTGGAGCCGCACCGATCCGGCGATGCATTACGCCTATTATGAATTCGCCGACGCCGCGACCGCGCAAAGGTTGCTCGGCTCGGACGCGATCAAACCGCTGATCGCCGAGTTCGATCGGATCTGGGGCGATCGGGTGATCCGCAGCTTCGAGGCGCTCGACATCGTCCAGGAGCGGGGCGCGTGAGGTAGCGGCGGCCGGCCGCCGCTTTGCACGCAGATGGCCGAAGGCCGAAACGCCGGCTCGCGGCTAGCGCGAGGCTAGCACGAGGCGGCGGTTCCTCGGCTGCAACGGCCGCGCGCTGTTGGGATACAAGGCGCGGTAGCGGTCGAGGTCGGCCTCGGCGACCCGGATCGGGTCGCGCAGCACCATCCAGGTCACGACTTCGCCGCACGCTGGCGTCGTCAGCGAGCCCTGGTAGTACCAATAGCCGAGCGAACCCGGCAACAGCGCGCCGGGAGACACGGCGATCGGCGCCTGTCCATGGGCTTGCTGCGGCATGGCCTTGGCGATCTCGGCAAATGCCGGATTGGCGCCGCCCGGCTCGATCAGCACGCCGATCACGCCAAAGCTGGCCGACGCCGGCTGCGGCCCGGCCTGCCAATCATTGCCGCCGTGCACCGGATCGGCGCCGAAACCGCGGCCGATCTCCTGCTGGTGGACGAAATGCACCTCCATCGCCGCCCGCTTGCCGTCGACCGCGTGCTCGGCGGGCATATGGAAATGGAATTCGACCATCTGGTAGGCGGCCGGCCCGACATGCAGCAAAGAGCCGCTCGGCATATTAACCCGGATCGTGTAGCCGGGATTGACGATCGTCGCGGCCGATTTGGGCCAAGATATTTTAAGCGGCGGCAGATCGGCGGGGATCGCGCCCTGGAGGTCGATCGGCGATTGCTGGCTGCCGGCGGCACAGACGCCGTAGCCCGGCAGCGAGCCCCAATGCTCCGGCCCGTTGGCGCCCGACCAGCCCCAATCAACGGCAAAGGCGCGCCGGGCGCAAAGCGGGCACAGAGCGAGCCCGCCGATGCCGGCCAGCAAGTTGCGTCGGTCCATCCCTCACCCCCTTGGATCGCGGCATTCGCTTTTAGGCATAGCCCGCGGCGGCGAATTCGCGGAATCAAAAAATCGTCAGACCAGGTTGCAGCCGCGCCGTTTGCGTCGCGCCCGGCATTCCCGCCCCATTGCTCAGGCGCCGATCGGCCATTTCGTGCTATGGTCCCGCCAAACTAGAGAACCTTGGGAGGGCGGGCATGTCGGCGACGGCTTTTATCGAGGCGCGGGACTTTCTGCTCGCCCACCGCGACGATTACCAACGGGCCTATCGCGATTTCCGCTGGCCGGCGCTCGACCGGTTCAACTGGGCGCTCGACTATTTCGATCCGATGGCGCTGGGCAACGACCGCCCGGGCCTGTGGATCGTCGACGAGGGTGGCGGCGAGACCAAACTCACCTTCGCCGAACTCGCCGAGCGATCGAGCCGGGCCGCCAATCACCTGCGCGCGCTCGGCGTGCGCCGCGGCGATCGGCTGCTGATGATGCTGGGCAATGTCGCGCCATTGTGGGAGTGCATGCTGGCGGCGATCAAGCTGGGCGCGGTGGTCATCCCGGCGACGATGTTGCTGAACCGCGACGATCTCGTCGACCGCTTTGCCCGCGGCCAGGTCCGCCATGTCGTCGCCGGCGCCGAGTGCGCGGCCAAGTTCGCCGATCTGCCCGGCGACTACACCCGGATCGCGGTCGGCGGGACCGCAGCCGGCTGGCACAGCTGGGAGGCCGGGTACGAGGCGCCTGCGCGGTTTGTTGCCGATGGCGGGACCCGGGCGAGCGACCCGCTGCTGCTCTATTTCACCTCGGGCACGACGGCCAAGCCGAAGCTCGTCTTGCACAGCCATCAGAGCTATCCGGTCGGGCATCTGTCGACGATGTACTATCTCGGCGTGCGGCCGGGCGACGTTCATCTGAACGTGTCTTCGCCGGGCTGGGCCAAGCACGCCTATAGCTGTGTGTTCGCGCCGTGGAACGCCGGGGCGACGGTGTTTATGCTGAACCAGGCGCGGTTCAACGCGAAGAAGCTGCTCGACGCGATCGCGCGCTGCGGCGTCACCACGTTCTGCGCCCCGCCGACGGTGTGGCGGATGCTGATCCAAGAGGATCTGGCGGAGTGGCGGGTGAGCCTGCGCGAGGCCCTCGGCGCCGGCGAGCCGCTCAACCCGGAAGTGATCGAGCGGGTCAAGGTGGCCTGGGGGCTGACCGTGCGCGACGGCTATGGCCAGACCGAGACGACCTTGCAGATCGGCAATTTCCCGGGCCAGACGGTCAAGCCTGGATCGATGGGCCGGCCGGCGCCCGGCTATCGGGTTGAATTGCTCGACATCGAAGGGGTTGAGCAGCAGGAGGCCGAAATCTGTCTCGCGCTAGACCCGCCGCCCTTGGGCCTGATGCAGGGCTATCAGGGCGACGACGGCCAGATCCTGCCGCTCGCCGGCGCGGCCTATCGCACCGGCGACGTGGCGATGCGCGACGCCGACGGCTATCTGACCTATGTCGGCCGGGCCGACGATCTGTTCAAAGCGTCGGATTACCGGATCAGCCCGTTCGAGCTCGAAAGCGCGTTGATCGAGCACCCGGCGGTGGCCGAAGCGGCGGTCGTCCCGGCGCCCGACCCGCTGCGTCTGGCGGTCCCGAAGGCCTTCATCACGCTGGCGGCGAACCACCCCGCCGACCGCGACACGGCGCTCGCGATCTTCCGCCACATCCGCGCGCATCTGGCCCCCTACAAGCGGGTGCGCCGGCTCGAATTCGCCGAGCTGCCGAAGACCATCTCCGGCAAGATCCGCCGGGTCGAGCTGCGCGCCGCCGAACTCGCCCACGCCAACGCCGCCGGCCGCGCTGAGGGCGAATTCCGCGAGGAGGATTTTCCCGAGCTTGCCTGACCCGAACCGGGAGGTTCGGCCGCTAAGCGAGAAGCGCTATTCCGCCGCCTGGGGGCGGGCGACCTGCACGGTGTTCGGGCCGTAGCGGTCGCGGTAGGGGGCGGTGTCGATTTCCTCGAGCTCGATCTCGCGCTTCAGCACCTGCTGTTTCCAGGCCTGCTGTTCGGGCTCGTGGGCGTGGAATTCGGGCATCACCTCGCGGGCGAACAGCTCGAGGCTCTCGCAGATGTGCTCGTGCGCGTTCTTGCCGGCCTGGTTCAGAAAGATCACCTGGTCGATGTGCGACGTTTCGAACCGCCGCAGCTTTCGGCGGATGGTCTCGGGCGAGCCGATCAGCCCGCCGGAGAGCGCGCGGGCGAGGCCCTCCGGATTGGCGCGCTTCCACTTCTCGTATTCGTCCCACAGATTGACCTCGCCGGGCTTCGGCCGCTCGCGGGTCGGGCTCAAGCCGTAGAAGCGCAGCGCAAACTGGAAGAACGGGATGCCGTCGGCGCGGCGGCGCGCCTCCGCGTCGGTCTCGGCGCACATGAAATAGCTGGTCAGCGCCAAATTCGGGTTGGTCACGTAATCGGCGAGCTTCTCCTGGCGCTTGGTGAAGGCATTGTAATAGGCGTGGACCCAGGCATGCGCCGCTTCGGCGCTCAAAAACTGGAAGGCGAGCGCGCCCAGCCCGCGCCGGCCGGCCATCTCGATCGTCTCCAATTGCGAGCAGGCGCACCACAAGGGCGGATGCGGCTTCTGCACGGGTTTGGGCACGACGTTGCGCAGCGGGAAATCGAAATAGGGCCCGTGATATTCGCAGCCGCCGTCCTTGAACATCGGGATGATCGCGCGCACCGCGTCCTCCCACACCGCGCGTTTTTCGTCAAAGGCGCGGCCGAACGGTTCGAGCTCGGTGCTGCTGGCGCTCTCGCCCATGCCGAAATCGACCCGCCCGCGGCTGACCAGGTCGAGCGCGGCGATGCGCTCGGCCACCCTGGCCGGCGGGCTCGTGGTCAATTGCATGATGCCGTGGGCGAGCCGGATGTTCTTGGTGCGCTGGCTCGCTGCGCCGAGAAACACCTCCGGGGCCGGCGAATGCGAATATTCTTCGAGAAAGTGGTGCTCGACCTCCCAGGCATAGTCGTAGCCGAGCCGGTCGGCCAATTCGACCTGGTCGAGCGCGTTCTGATAGAGCCGCAACTCGCCGCCCGCCTCCCACGGCCGCGGCAATTGCAGCTCGTAAAAGATGCCGAACTTCATCGATCCCTCCTCCGGCGCCGACCGGCCAGCCGGTGCCGTCTGATTTCGATCACGGGAAAACAACAACGCCCAGCCGCGACGCGGCGCCGGCGAGCTCGCTGTCTTTGGTGATCAGCGGCAAATTTCGGCGGACCGCAAGTTCGAGATATGCAGCGTCATAAGCGGTCAAAACTTCCGCCCGGGCCAAGGCCAGGATCTCCCGCCACGATCGCGCTGCCGTCTCCTGGTCGACCGAGATCGGCAAATCCGCGATCAGTTCGAGCCGCAGCGCGATATCGGACCTGCTGATCCGTCCGCGCTTTTCCGCCTGAAGCAGGATATTGCTCAACTCCAGATGCCACAGCCCCGGAACGATCGCGCCGTCATCGCGAACACGCTCGAACAGCTGGTCGGTCTCAGGCGAAGCCTCGTCTTCGAAGCACCAAGTCAAGGCGATCGAGGAATCGACGACACCGGCGCTCATGGGCGCCCTTCGTCGCGCAGTTCCTTCCAAGAAAGTCCGCCGAGCGTCGTGCCTTTGCGCAGCGCCTTCAACCTCTCGAATGCGTGGTTGGCCCGTACTCGATCGACATGGTTTGCCGGCAGGAGCCGAGCCACGGGTTTGCCGTGCTTGGTGATGACCACTTCCTCACCGGCCGCGACCCGGTCGAGCAACGCGGACAGATGGGTCTTTGCCTCGAATGCACCGATGGTGATCATTGGCGGTTTGGCCCTGAAAACAAACTAGACAGAAATATAACCAGAACTGGTCAGGGCCACAAGCGCGATACCGAACCCGAGCCCTCGATCGCGTGGACCGGATCGGCGCAATCTGCTACCCCCTTGGCATGACGCTCACTCTCTATAATACGCTGACCCGCCGCAAGGAGGCGTTCGAACCGATCGATCCGCAGAACGTGCGCATGTATGTCTGCGGGCCGACGGTCTATGACTTTGCCCATATCGGCAATGCCCGCGCGGTGGTGGCGTTCGACCTGCTCTACCGGGTGCTGCGCCACACCTACGGCAAAGACCATGTGCGCTACGTCCGCAACATCACCGATGTCGAGGACAAGATCATCGCCGCCGCGCGCGACAACGGCGAGGCGATCGACGCGCTGACCCGGCGCACCACCGCGATCTTTCACCAGGACATGGCGGCGCTCGGCAACCTCTCGCCCGACATCGAACCGCGCGCGACCGAATACATCCCGCAGATGATCGCGATGATCGAGCGGCTGATCGCCTCCGGCCACGCCTACGCCGCGCAAGGCCATGCGCTGTTCCGCGTCGCCTCCTACGCCGATTACGGCGCGCTGTCACGGCGCAGCCGAGCGGATCTGATCGCCGGCGCGCGGGTCGAAGTGGCGCCCTACAAGGAGGATCCCGGCGATTTCGTGCTGTGGAAGCCGTCGAGCCCCGATCAGCCGGGCTGGGACAGCCCGTGGGGCCGCGGCCGGCCGGGCTGGCACATCGAATGCTCGGCGATGAGCGAGCACACCTTGGGCCAGACCTTCGACATTCACGGCGGCGGCCTCGACCTGATCTTTCCGCACCACGAGAACGAGATCGCGCAGAGTGTGTGCGCGCATGACGGGCATCCGTTCGCGCGGTACTGGATGCACAACGGCATGCTGACCGTTGGCGGCGCCAAGATGGCGAAGTCCGAAGGCAATTTCGTCACCGTGCGCGACGCGCTCGCCGATTGGCCGGGCGAAGTGATCCGCCTCGCGCTGCTGTCGACCCATTACCGCGACCCGCTCGATTGGACCGAAGAGAGGCTGCATCAGGCTCGGCAGACGCTCGATCGTTTCTATCGCGCGCTCGCGCGTCCAAGCACAGTCGCAACGGATGACACCGCTTTGAAGGCGTTTGTTTCCGTCGGCTTCGCCCTCGAAGATGACCTAAATACACCTTTCGCGTTGAGCCAGCTACACACCTTGGTAAGCATAATAAATAGACTTCCGGATAATGCCGAACGCGCCGGATGTCAGATTGGACTCCGCCAAGGCGCCGCCTTGATGGGTCTGCTTGAAGACGACCCGACTGCTTGGTTTCAGACCGCTTCGTCCGCCAACGCGAATCTACCCATCACTATAAACGTACCTTTAGCCGCGCGCGCAACGATGGCCTCGTCGCTTAGACTAAAAGTCCACACAATTCCACCCGAGAAACGGACGCAAATCGAGGAGCAGATCGCGGCACGTACGCTCGCTCGCAAAGAGCGCAGGTTCGCCGATGCCGATCGCATCCGTGATGAGCTTGCCTCAGAGGATGTCATCCTCGAAGACAAGCCGGACGGCACGACCGAGTGGCGGCGAGCGTGACGCGGCCGATCACTCCCTCTCCGCCCTTGGGGGGAGAGGGAGGGGCCCACGCGGCTGTAGCGATGGCCGGCACCGATCATCGGCGCTTTGAAAATGCCCGCTTGGCTCGGTGCAGTTGGCAGAGCCGGTTGGGCCGTGATCGCCCGACTCCGGACGCGGCTATGTCGAACCCCACCCTTCACAATCGATGAGAACAGATTAAAGCATATATTTCGGGTCGCGGATGGCCATTTCCCGATCGACACCGCCGCCAATCGTCGCTTGCTGCTGCGGGTTGCGGGCAATCCGGCAATTGCCTCGGCGAGGATCGGTTTGGTGTGGCCTGGGCGGCGCAGACGATGCGGAACGGCAGCCAGATTTGGGTTCAGATCAGGAACGATCGGATAATCAACGGCGGCGTCAACCAAAGCCCGCGAATTTTCAACTTCTCGACGGGGCTATCCGTGGGAACGGAAAAAGGACCGAAATCGTGAGCAATCAACTACTTTCGGAGGAACAGGCGTTTCATGCAATGTCCAGGTTCCTCGAACGATATTATGAACGGGCCGGAGGCAAGGGCGAACTAGCGGCTGTTCTGAGCGATATACAGACAATGCCCGACGGCAGACCCGCCGACCCTGCGGCCTGGGAGGATTGGCTTGACGCAATCCGGGCCGTGCTCGAGGACACCGCACGCTAGATGGCCGGGACCGATCATCGCCGCCGGGCGGCAACCGGCGGGCCGGCGATCATTCTGGTCGAGCCGCAGCTCGGCGAGAATATCGGCGCCGCGGCGCGGGCGATGATGAATTGCGCGCTCGACGATCTGCGGCTGGTGCGGCCGCGTGACGGCTGGCCGTCCGAGCGGGCGGTGGCCGCGGCGAGCGGCGCCGATGCGGTGCTCGACAAGGCCCGGCTCTACCCGTCGATCGCCGCGGCGATCGCCGACCTTGTCCATGTCTACGCCGCCACCGCCCGCGACCGCGGCATGGTCCGGCGCGAAGTGACGCCGCGCCAGGCGGCGGCCGAGATGCACGCCCATACTGCCGCGAACGAACCCTGCGGAGTCTTGTTCGGGCCGGAGCGCACCGGCCTCCTGAACGACGATCTGACCTTGGCCGATACGGTGCTGACGGCGCCGCTCAACCCCGGCTTTTCGTCGTTGAACCTCGCCCAGGCGGTGCTGCTCGTCGCCTATGAATGGTTTACCGCAGCCGCCGAGGCCCCGGCCGAGACCCTGCATACCGGGCTCTCCCGGCCGGCGACCAAGGTAGAGCTCGTCAATTTCTTCGCCCATCTCGAAGAGGCGCTCGAAAAGAACGGTTTTCTGCGCAACCCGGAGAGCCGCCCCAGCATGGTGCGCAATCTGAGGAGTCTGTTTCAGCGCGCGCACTGCACCGAGCAGGAGCTGCGCACCCTGCACGGCGTCGTCACCGCCTTTGCCGGCCCGCGCGAGCGCGGCGGTCCGACCGGGTCGGACTAGCTGCAGTGAGCGATCTTATCGCTCGTCTTGCCCGGACTTGTTCCGGGCATCGACGTCTTGGCCACCGGCGGGGTCGAGCCGAAGGAAGGCGTGGATGGCCGGGTCGAGCCCGGCCAAGACGGAGTGAGAAACCCGTTGTGAGGAGGTAAAGCGATGCAGCTGCACTTGCAGACCTGGCCGGAGGTCGAGGCCTATCTTCGCACGAGCCGCGGCATCATCCTGCCGATCGGCTCGACCGAGCAGCACGGGCCGATCGGCGTCATCGGCACCGATGCGATCTGCGCCGAGGTGATCGCCCGCGGCGTCGGCGAGGCGGCCGGGGCATTGGTCGGCCCGACCATCGGGGTCGGCATGGCGCAGCACCATCTGGGCTTTGCCGGCTCGATCACCTTGCGGCCGAGCACCCTGATCGCGGTCTTGCGCGACATCGTCGAGTCCCTGGCCGGGCACGGCTTCGAGCGCTTCTATTTCCTCAACGGCCATGGCGGCAACATCGCCACCGTCGCCGCCGCCTTTTCCGAGATCTATGCCGCGCGCAGCCTGGCCCCGGCGGGCAGCGGTCGCCCCGGTCAAATGTCGGCTGCGAAACTGGTGGCAGGGCCAGGGTGTCGGGCAGCTGGCCAAGGAATTGTACGGCGACGCCGAGGGCAGCCATGCGACGCCGAGCGAGGTCGCGGTCACCCAATTCGCCTATCCGGAGGCGATCAAATCGGCGCGGCTCGATCCCGAAATAGCACCGCGCGGCGATTTTTCCGACGCCGCCGAGTATCGCCGCAACTTTCCCGACGGCCGCATCGGCTCGAACTCGGCGCTGGCCACGCCCGAGGCCGGCAAGCGCCTCTACGACCTCGCCGTCGCGGCGCTGACCAAGGATTACCTCGGTTGGGTCGGCGGTTAGCCGCTGGCGGCTCCCATCGCCGCGCTCTCGCCTGCGACATCTTGGATGCGTCTTGCCGGCGTCGCGCTCTCGCCCCGCCGTCGGCCTCGTGCTAGGTTGAGCAATGCGCCATCGGATTGAAATTCCGCCGCGGAACGCGCTGCTGATCGTTTGCGCCGTGGCGCTGGTCGGGCTGGTCTATGCCGAGGGCTGGGTGTGGCCGCTCAAAGCCGCCGCGGTGATGCTCCCGGTGTCGTTCCTGGTCGGCTGACGCCCCTCAGCGCCGCAGCCGTTAAGCGTCGCAGCACCAGCGGATAGGCAACGTCGCCGATGTGGCGCCGCAGCACCTTGCCGCTCGCCCCGGCGGGGCCTTTCTCGCGCAGCGTTGCGGCCAAGGGCTGAATGCGGTCGAAGCTGTCGGCGATCGCCGGCGCAGCCAAAACCGCCGGGGGGCTGCGCCGCCGCCGCGGTTCGGGCGATTCATCGCGCGCCTCTTCGCTGCCGCGATGAGCCTAACGCCGGCAACAGCCGGTCCGGCAAAGCCGCCGTCGCGTTCGCCGCCGATATGGACCCTCGGCGGGTGCGGGCGTATTGGTAAACCGAAGACGCGAAACCTACCGCGGAAGCCGGGTCGCCGATGACCGAAGACGCCCCCGGCGCCCCGGGATTGCGCCCACCTGGACCAGCAGCGCCAAGGACATGGTCGGCTGCGGGCTGGGCTCCTCGCGGTTGTGGTTCACCCTCGGTTTCGGTATCGTTAACGAAGTCTATTATCCGCGGGTCGACATCCCGCAGATCCGCGACCTCGGCTTTATCGTCGCCGATGGCGAAGGCTTCTGGGCCGAGGTCAAGCGCGTCGCCGACTACCGGCTGCGGCTCTTGGCGCCGGGCGTTCCGGCGGTCGAGATCGTGCATCGGCACCAGCGCTATTCGTTGCGGCTGCGGATCGCGCCGGGCACGCGCCGCGATGTGCTGGCGATCGAGTGCCGGCTCGACGGCGACGAGGGGTTGCGGCTCCATGTGCTGCTCGCGCCACATCTGGGCGCCACCGGCTACCGCAACCGCGCCGCGGTGGCGCTGCATCACGGCCGGCGCGCCCTATGCGCCGAGCAAGGCCCGTTCGGCGCCGCTCTGGTTGCTGTCGACGAGCGCCAGCGCGACGCCATCGGGCGGGCGAGCGCAGGCTATGTCGGGACCAGCGACGGCTGGCAGGATTTCTCCCGCAATGGGAAGATGACCTGGGAATACGCCAGCGCCGGGCCGGGCAATGTCGCGCTGATCGCCGAATTGCCGCGCCGCGTGGTGCTGTCGCTCGGTTTCGGCAGCAGCGCCGGGGCCGCGGCCACCCTGGCGATCGGCAGCCTGTTGCAGCCTTTCGACAATCTATTACAGCAGCACACCGCGTTGTGGCAGGCCTGGCAGGCCGAGCGCAGCGAGCGCTATGCGGTGCCGCTCGACCTGCCGCCCGAGCTGGCCGACGAGTTCCTGGTCTCGACGATCGTCTTGCGCAGCCATCTCGACAAGACCTTTCCCGGGGCGATGGTCGCCAGCCTCAGCATTCCCTGGGGCGACAGCGGCAACGAGCGCGGCGGCTATCATCTGGTCTGGCCGCGCGACCTGGTCGAGACCGCCGGCGCGCTGCTGGCGCTCGGCGCCGATCAGGAAGCGCGCGACACCTTGCGTTATCTGATGGCGACCCAGCTCGAGGACGGCCATTGGCACCAGAACCAATGGCTCGGCGGCACCCCTTATTGGCAGGGCGTCCAGCTCGACGAAACCGCGTTCCCGGTGCTGCTCGCCGCCGCCCTCGACGAGCGCGAGGCGCTGGCCGGCGTCGAGGTCGAAGACATGGTGCGCCGCGCGCTGGGCTTTATCGCCCGCACCGGGCCGGCGACCGAGCAGGACCGCTGGGAGGAAAGCGCCGGCATCAACCCGTTCACCCTGGCGGTCTCGATCGCGGCTCTCGTCGCCGGCTCCGGGCTGCTGCCGACGCCCGCTGCCGACTGGGCGCTCGAGCTCGCCGATTTCTGGAACGGCAATATCGAGCGCTGGACCTCGGTCAACGGCACGCCGCTCGCCCGGCGGCTCGGCGTCGCCGGCTACTACGTGCTGGTGCTGCCGGCTCAGGCGGTAGAGCGGCGGCCCGATATCTTTCGCCAAGTCATCCCGATCCACAACCGGGCCGACAACGCCGCGGTGCGCGCCGACGAACTGGTCGGCACCGAGTTCCTCCAGCTGGTGCGCTTCGGCCTGCGCCGCGCTGACGACCCGCTGATCCTCAATTCGATCCGGGTCGCCGACGCCCTATTAAAGACCGACACGCCTTCGGGCCCGGTCTGGCGCCGCTACAATTGCGACGGCTACGGCGAGCACGACGACGGCAGCCCCTATGACGGCGTCGGGCGCGGGCGCGGCTGGCCGCTGCTGACCGGCGAACGCGGCCACTATGAGCTGGCTGCCGGCCGCGACCCGCTCCCTTATCTCGAAGCGATGTGCAGGATGGCGAGCCCCGGCGGCATGCTGCCCGAGCAGGTGTGGGACGCCGACCCGATCGCTGGCCGGCGCTTGATACCGGGGCGGCCGAGCGGATCGGCGATGCCGCTCGTTTGGGCCCACGCCGAATTCATCAAGCTCTTGGTCTCACGCTATCAGGGACATCCGATCGACCGGCCGCGGGCGGTCGGGCGGCGCTATCGCGGGCAGCGCCCGGCGGCGCGCCACGCCTTCTGGTGGCCGCACGCGCCGATCGCCGGATTGTCGGCCGGGACTCGGTTGGCGGTGGCGTTGCCGCTGCCGGCGGTGGTCCATTGGGGCCGCGACGGGTGGCAGGATGTCGCCGACGAGCCGACCCGCGACAGCGGCCTCGGCTTTCACGTGGCAATCCTCGACGCCTCGCGGCTCGAGCCTGGCGCGAGCATCGATTTCACCTGGCGCTGGCGGCAATCGGGCGACTGGCTGGGGCGGGACTACGCGCTCGCGGTCGAGCCAGCCGGACCGGGCTGAGCGGCGACGACTCAGATCTCCTCGTCGGATATCGGGTCCTCGTCCATCCACGAGTTCAGCAGGGTATAAGCGACCGCCAGCACGACCGGGCCGAGAAAAATGCCGACGAGACCAAAGGCGATCAGGCCGCCGATCACCCCAGCCAGCAGCAGCACCAAAGGCAGGTGCGCGCCCTTTCTGATCAGCAGCGGGCGCACGATGTTGTCGAGGCTGATGACGATGATCGACCAGACCAGCAGAAACGTCCCCCATCCGGGATGGCCGCTCCAATAGAGCCACACCACCGCCGGGATCAGCACCAGGCCCGGCCCGAGCTGGGCGATGCACATCATGAACATGACCGCGGTCAGCACCGCGGCGAAGGGCACGCCGGCCAAGGCCAGGCCGATCCCGCCCAGCACCGACTGCAACAGCGCGGTCACTACCACGCCCAGCGCCACGCCGCGGATCGCCTGTCCGGCCAGCAGCACCGACTGCCGCCCGCGCTCGCCGGCCAGCCGATGGCCGAAATGCTGGACCATGGCGGCGGCGCGCTCGCCGCCTGCGTACAGCGCGGCGGCGATGACGACGGTCAGCACGAACTGCACGACGACGATGCCGAACCCGCCCAAGGCGCCGACGAACCAGCCGGCGGCGCTGCCGGCATAGGGTGCGGCCTTGCCCGCCAACTCGGCGACGCCGCTGTCGGCCAAGCGCCGCCACAGCAGGATGATCTGGTCGCCGAACAGCGGAATATGGTTAAGCCACAGCGGCGCCGGGGGCAACCGGAACGAGGCCAGCGAATTGCCCCAGCCGACGATCCGCTCAAAATTCTGCGAGAGGGTTGCGATCGCGAGCCAGAACGGCGCGACAAAGACCAGCAGCAGGGCAATGGTCATGAGCACGACGGCGGCCCAGCGCCGATGCCCAAGCCGCCGCTGCACCCGCAGCATCAACGGCCAGGTCGCGACTACCAGGGTCGTCGCCCAGATCGTCGCCGGCAGAAACGGCCACAAAATCCAGAACGAGGTCGTGATCAGCCCAGTGACGAACAGAATTGCCAGGATGATGCGGACGAGATCGCGCTGGCTCTCGGGTGGCGGCGGCCGTTCCGGGAAAGTTTCACTTGGCGCGGACGCCGGTAGCGTCCCCTGGACCTGGCTCAGCACCCGCGAGAGCGGAATTTTGCCGCGCATCAGCGCCAGCGCAGGCAGGCGATCGCGCTCATGTCGAACCGACGGTCGCGAGCTTTGCCGCATCGCGGCGAGCCGACCGGCGGTCGCCGATCAGCGCCGCAGCCACGGTCAACAGCATGAACAGCGCGCTGGCGACGAAAATCCAACGCGGCGCGCCGCGATCCAGGATCCAGCCGAACAGCATCGGTCCGATGATGCCGCCAACGCTAAAGCCGATGGTGACGACGCCAAAGGCCCGGCCGATCGCCCCGGCGGGGGCGGCGGCGCGCACCAGCATGTCGCGCGAGGGCTGGATCAGCCCCGACAGCAGGCCGGCGAGCCCCATCGCCAGCACCAGCAGCGGGGCGCCGAGGCCGACCAGCGCGATCGCCAGCACGATCAGCGCATTCAAGGCAAAACCCGCCGCTGCGACCTCGCCGTGGCGGCGCGTCATGTCGGCGACGAACCCGCCGCCGAGCACGCCCAAGGCGGTCGCCGCCAGATACACCGTCAAGGCCAGGTTGGCCGCGGCGAACGGCAGCCGGTAGCCGCTCATCAGCGCCGGGATCGAAAAATTGGAAATCCCGCTGGTCGACAGGCTGAGCAGGATGAAAAATCCCATCAGCCCGAGGATCGCCGGGGTGAACACCGTGCCGGCCCGATCGGGTTTCGGCAGGTCACGGCCGCCGGCCGCCCGCGGTTTCGCCAGGATGTCGCCCTCGACCGAACTCGCGAAGATCAGCGGGATCGCGACCAGCGGCCCGACCAGGCCGGCGATGATCAATGCCGACTTCAAGCCGATCATGGTGGCCAGGACCAGCATCGTCACCGGGGCCGCCGCATTGCCGAGCATTCCGGCGAAGGTGTGGACCGAAAAGGCGCGGCCGATGCGCACCGGGGTAACCCTTGCCGACAGGATCGCATAATCGGCCGGATGATAGATGGCGTTGGCGATGCCCGACAGCCCGGCCGCGACCAAGAGCCAGGCATAGCGGTCGACGACCCCGATCGAGGCGACGGCGCCGCCGCCCAGGCACAGCGCCGCGATCAAGAGCTTGCGCGAGCCGAAGCGGTCGGCGAGATAGCCCATCGGCAATTGCGCCAGCACCGAGACGATCGCATAGACGGTCAGCGCCAGGCCGAGATCGACAAAGCTCACCCCCCAGCGCGCCTTCAAAAACGGAAAAAGCGGCGGCAGCACGAACGCATGAAAATGGGCGACAAAGTGCGCCCCGGAAACCAGCCCCACCGCCTTCGCCTCACCGCCACGGCCGATCCGGGGCGCCGCAGCCGACGCCGTCGTCATGTTTTTTATCTTCCGTTGTCGATTTCGCCGTGACGCCAGAATAGACGCAGCCGGCCGCAGCCGGCAATCGCTGCTTCGATTAGCGGCTGGCGGCTTGGCTCCCGGGCGACTGCGTCAAAAGGATCCGGCGCGCCGGCGCCGCACGCGGGCATCGTCGGCGCCTCGATCGACGGCGGCGCAACACCGAAATCGGCCTTGGTCAGCCGCGAAACGCGCAATCCCGCATCTCGGCCGCTACTCCGCGGCTTGCGGCATCTGCTTGATGTCGGTCGAGTAGCGCAAATGCACCGGGGCGTCGGCCTCGAACGGGTCGGTCAGGCCCAGTTCCTTGCCGAATTCGCGCATCGCCGGCATCACTTCCTGGCCCAGCAGGCGGATGCAGGTGCGCGCATCCTCGTTGCTGACATTGCCGTCATTGCCCCACAGCCCGTAGATGCTGGGCCGGGTCTCTTCGAGGATGCGGCGCAGCTTCGGGATGACCGTTTTCGGCGTGCCGAAGATGATCCGCCCGTCTGCGACCTGCTTTTCGAAGGTCGGACGGCCGCGCGGGCTCTCGGCCCGCCCGACCGCGAACTCGACGAACTGGCGGCGAAACTCGGGCGAGAAATAACCCGCCGGGTTGGACCACACCGGGTGCGCCAAGCCGGTGAATTCGCCCTGCATCCATAGGAACTGGCGGGCGTTCTTTTCGGCCTTTTCCTCGCTGTCGGAAACATGGACCTGCTGCAGATAGCCGCGGTTCTGCGGCCCGGCCTCATAGCCCATTTCGAGCGCGACCTCGTCGTAGAGCTTCCAGATGTTCTTGGTCGCCTCGATCGAGGTGTTGAGCGCGATATAGGGATAGCGCTGCTTGGCCGCCCAGATGATCGTCTCCTTGCTCAGGACGCCGGGGATCCACACCCGCGGATAGGGCTTCTGCAGCGGCACCGCCCACGGATTGACGACGCGGTGCTGGTAGTGGGTTCCTTCCCAGCGGAACGGCCCCTGCCGGGTCCAGGCGGCGACCACCAAATCGTGCGCCTCCTCGAAGCGCTCGCGGTTGTAGGCGGGGCTGACCCCGTTGGCGAGCTGCTCCTGGCCGCCGCCGCGGACAAAGCCGGAGACCAGACGCCCGCGCGAGATCATGTCGATCATCGCCAATTCCTCGGCGAGCCGCACCGGGTTCTCGGCCAGGGGCAACGGGTTGCCGAGCAGCACGATCTTCGCCTTCTTGGTCACCGCAGCCAGGATCGCGGCGAAGATGTTGCATTTCGACTGCATGCAGAACGGGGCATTGTGATGCTCGTTCAGCATGAAGCCCTCGACGCCCATCTCCTCGGCGTAGATGTACTGCTCAAGATACTCGTTGTAGAGCCGGCTGCCGGCAACCGGATCGTAATATTTGTTCGAGAACATCAGCGCGGTGGCGCCGAATTCGAGGCCGATATCGGCCGGATAGGCGGACATCGGCTGCTCGGTGAAGTACATCACATGCATGGATTCCTCCTGTTCCCGTCGCCCGGCGCCGCGCGGACGCGACGAGCGTGTGCCTCAATTCTCGGCGATGAAGCTGCCAACCAGCCGCGCCAGCGCCTCTGGCTGCTCCATGTCGACGCAATGCCCGCTGCCGCGCACGATCTCAAACCGCGCCTTGGGCAAGGCCGCGGCATAGAGTTCGCCGGCGCTCCTCGGCACGATCTTGTCGTCATCGCCCCACACCACCAGCGCCGGCGCCCGCACCCCGCCCAGCAGATGCGGCAGGGTCTGGCTGTACATGTACGGCTTCCAGGCGATCCGAAAGCACATCTCGCGGCAGATGTCCCAATCGACCAGCTGGTCGGTCGACACCTCGCCATAGATGCGGGCGAACGCCGCCTGGTCGTGAAACCCGGCGCGGGCATAATCGAGATAGCTGACGATCGCCTGGTCGAAGATGTCGCCCTCGGGCGGCTTCACGCCCATCGCGCCGACCAGCACCAGCCGGTGCAGCGCGCTGGGCGCCATCGTCGCCATCTCGGCGGCGATCCACCCGCCAAAGCCGAGCCCGACCAGCGCCGGCCGCTCGATCCCGAGATCGGACAGCAGCCATTGGTAGATTACCGCCACGTCGCGCACGCTGCGCAGCCATTGCGGGCGCTCGGATTTGCCGTAGCCCGGATGATGCGGGACGATCACGTCGAACCGGCGCGCCAGCGCATCGTAGAATTCGAGCTGTTCAGGGCTGCCGGTATCGTGATGCAGCACCACGACCGGGCGCCCGGCGCCGGCGCGCGCGAAATGCAGCTTTCCCCCGGCCAGCTCGACCTCGCTCCGGGTCCACCCTGTGCCCGCCGCCATCGCCGCTCCTCTCCCTATGCTCTGGGTTTTAACCTAGCCCCTCGCCGCCCCGGCCCGCAACCAAGCGTTTGCTCATTGCAGCGATGCGTCATAGTAAGCCTATGAGATCATAAGGTCGCTTACAAGCCCGGACCGCGCCGACAAAGTCGGACGGCGAGCCTGCACGTAAAGCCCCCGCGCCTGCACGCCTGAGCCGCGCAGGCAAAGAATGGAGAATCCAATGCTGGTTGTGACCACCGAGAACCTCGCCGGCCACCGCGTGACCGAGATCAAGGGCCAATGCTTTGGCGTCGTCGTCAGGAGCCGCGGGCTTGGCGGCAATTTGATGGCCGGGCTGCGCTCGATCGTCGGCGGCGAGATCAATGAATATACCCTGCTGCTCGAGGAAGCGCGGCGCCACGCGATCGACCGGCTGGTGGAGAACGCCAGCGCGATGGGGGCCAACGCGATCCTGATGATGCGCTTCGATTCGGCCGAAATCGGCCAGACCATGAGCGAGATCGTCGCCTATGGCACCGCGGCGGTCGTCGTGCCTATGCCGGGATGAGCCGCCCGGTCATGCGGACCGTCGTCTGCATCATCGGCGCCCTGTGCGCCACCGGCGCGCTGGCGCTGGCGGTTCTGCGCTGCTTTCCGGCCGCCGGCATGCTGGCCGGCTGGGCGCTGGTTTTGCTGATCGGGCTTCTGGTCGAGCGCTGGCGCTACAAACGCGTGACCCGTAGCCGGCCGGGCCCCGAATGGGTCGCGACCGCGGAGCGCTTTGTCGACCCCGAGAGCGGCAGGCTGGTCACCGTCTACTACCACCCGGCGACCGGCGAGCGCCGCTACGTCGCCGGCTGAGGTTGGCTCGCCGCCGCGCGCCGCCACCGGCGGCGCTATTTGACGGTAATGTCCCCGGTCATCCCGGCCCAGTCGTGGTCGGGGCAGCGCATATCGTAGCGGCCGGGCCGTTTCGCGACGAAATAGAGGTCCTTCTGCGCGCCGGGCTGAACCACAATCTCGGTATGTTCGTGGTTCAACGCCGCGGCGTTGCGCAGCACCACCGTCTTGAAAAACGCCGGCGCGCTTAACTCGTGCAGTTCCTTCCCGCGATTTACCAGGTGCAGCCGATAGGCGACCCCGCGGCGAAAGACCAGATGGTTCGGCACAAAGCGATAGTCGACGGCCAGGACGGTGACGAGCCTGGCCTTGGCCCAGTCGACCCGCGCGGCGGCCGCCGGCAGCGGCAGCGCCACGGCGCCGGCGAGCGCCAACAGCAATATCGATGCGAGCCGTGGTTGCTTTCGGCGCATGCGTCCCTGCAATCAGCTGTTGAGCCGCCAGATCGCAAAATTGAGCAGAGCGGCGAATGCAACCCAGGCGGCGAGCGGCGCGAGGCACAATGCGGCCACCCGATCGAGCCGGCGGAAGCGATCGATCGCCGCCAGGATCACAAGCCACTGTGGCGCGATGTTCAAGAGCCCGGCGAGCAGGCTGCGCCAACCAAAAAACAGCCACGGCCACGCGGCGTTGAGCGAAAGCTGGACAAAGAACAGCGCCAAAGCCGCGTTCCGTCCGCGGGTGTCGCGAGACAATCGCAGGATACGCCAGGCCGCCACCGCCATCAGCGCATAGAGCGCTGTCCAAACCGGCCCGAACAGCCAATTTGGCGGCCCGAAAGAGGGCTTCGCCAACCCCTGATACCATGGCGCGAGGTTCGGATCGGCGGCGAGGTAACCGATCGTCGACGCAGCGACGACAGGTAGGATGGCGATCGCCGCAAGGCGTAGCGTGGGACCTGGCATCGCTCGACCGGGATCAATCAGCGTTGGCATTGATTCGGATAACGCCGCGCAGGCCTTCCCGGCCGCATCCTGGAACAAAGGGGCGCCGGCAGCCTCGACCGGGTGCGCATTCGAGCCATATATTCCAGCAACGGGACCGGCGCAGCGGGCTGCAACCGCGCCATGGGATCAGGGGCCGGCGACAAACGGAGGGCGAAGATGAAATTCGGGCTATTCGGCGGGGCGCGGGCCAAGGGCGGCCCGGCCGGCGACAGCTCGGCCTACCACGATTTCGTCAATTACGTGGTCGAGGCCGAGAAGCTCAGCTTTTCGAGCGTCTTTCTGGTCGAGCATCATTTCACCGGGTTCGGCCAGGTGTCGGCGTCGATGAGCATGCTGGCCTATCTGGCGGCGCGCACCGACAAGATCCGGCTGGGCACTGCGGTCGTGGTGCTGCCCTGGCACAACCCGATCCTGGTCGCCGAGCAGGCCGCGACCCTCGATCTGCTATCAAACGGGCGCCTGGATTTCGGCGTCGGCAAAGGCTATCGCGAATACGAATTTTCCGGCTTCTGCATCGCCCCCGACGAGGCGAGCGAGCGCTTTGACGAGGCAATGGCGGTGATCCGCAAGGCGTGGACCTCACCAGGCCGGTTTTCCTGGCGCGGCAAGCGCTGGCGGTTCGACAATGTCGTCGTCGAGCCGAGCCCGATCCAGCAGCCGCACCCGCCGTTCTGGCTCGGCGCCGGCAGCGCCGAGTCGATCCGCCGGGCCGCGCGCGACGGCTATAACCTGCTGCTCGACCAGATCGCGCCGACCGGTCTGATCATCGACCGGGTCGCGACCTTCCGCGACGAGTGCGAACGGGCGGGCCGGGTTTGGGACCCGATGTCGGTCGGCGTCACCCGCGGCTTGCAGATCGTCCACAATGACGAGGAGCGGCGGCGCGCGATCGTCACCCGCCGGCAGGTGCTGAAGAACATCGGCGATCTCGCCCGCGGTCCCGGCGCCGAACACTACGCCCACATCAAGGACGACGAGGATTCGTTCGTGCTCGACGACGCGCCGTTGCTCGGCACCCCCGAGGAGATCATCGGCCAGCTGAAGCGGCTCGAAGCGGGCGGCGTCGAGAATGTGCTGTTCGCCGCGCCGGGCGCCTCGGTCGCCCATCTGCGCACCTTCGCCGAGGAAATCATGCCAGCCTTCGACCGCGAGCCGATGGCGCTCGCCCAGGTGTAGGCTTGCCAAGAGGGCAGTCGGGGTTTGCCTCAAAGTCGGAAGGGAAGCGATGGAACAGCGGGTTGCGATCGTCACCGGCGGGTTGCGCGGCCTCGGCCAGGCGATGGCGCTGGGACTGGCGCGCGACGGGCATCAGGTGCTGGCGGTCGGCCATATCGCGACCGACGTCGCCGAGATCGAGCGTGAGATTGCGGGGACGCCGTTGGCCGACCGCGTCCACCCGATCGTCGCCGATCTGCGCCGGGTCGAGGAATGCGACCGGGTGGTCGCCGCGGCGCAGGAGCGGTTCGGTCGGGTCGACATCCTGGTCAACAATGCCGGGCTGACCTTTACCTATATCGACCCGGCGCGCTATCGCCGACCGGCGATGCAGAAATTCTGGGAAGTCGGCGACGAGATCATCGACAACGTCATCGCCACCAACTACCTCGCCGCCGACCGGCTGGCGCGGCGGGCGGCGCCCGGCATGGTGGCGCGCGGCTGGGGCCGCATCGTCAATGTGACGACCAAGCTCGACACGATGAACCGGGCCGGCACGCACCCCTACGGCGCGTCGAAAGCGGCGCTCGAAATGGCCACCGAGGTGTGGGCCAAGGAGTCCGAAGGGACCGGGCTGACCATCAACATCGTCAACCCTGGCGCCGGCGCCAACACGCCCGGCATGGCCGAGGAAATGCGCGAGATGAGCCGCGAGGGCCGCGCGGCGCGCCTGGTCGAGCCCGGCGAGATGGCGCCGCCGCTGCTCTACGTCGTGTCACGCGAGGCCGACCAAGTCAATGGCTGGCGCTTTGACGCCAATCTATGGGATCCGGCCCTGCCGCCGGCCGAGGCCGCGCGCCGCGCCGGCCGCCCCGCCGGCTTTGCCATGCATCCGCCGCCGGCATAAGTCGTTCTCTCAGCCTCGCGCGGTGCGCTGATTTCGGTGTCCGCGCGGAACCAAAGCCGTTGCCGGAGTGTCCCGCAATCAGCAGCCGCGACCCTATAGGCGGCCCGGAAGAGTCCCACGGCTTGGAGAGATCTGCGATGGCTACACACGAAACCCCGGCGCAGAAAAATACCGTCGAGCGCGTCATGCACGAGTACAAGCACGGCAAATTAAAGACGGCGCGCGGCGCGCGAAAAGTCAAGAATCCCAAGCAGGCGATCGCGATCGCCTTGCACGAGGCCGGCGCCTCGAAATTTGAGAGCCCAAAGAAGAACGCGGCCAATCTGCGGCGGACCAAGGCAAAAGAGCGGGCCGGCGAGACCTATCAGGACGAGGCGGAAGGACACTGGGCGACCCGCCGCTCCGCTGGCAGCAGACGCGGCGCCGGCAAGACGCGCACCGAGCTCTATGCCGAGGCCAAGCGCCGCAACATCCCGAACCGCTCGAAGATGAGCAAGGCCGAACTCGAGCGAGCGATCGCCCAAGGCTGAGCCGGCGGGCAAACCGGCGCCGCTTGGAGTTGGCTCGCAAACAGCCACGGTGCGCGGCTGGGCCTGCTCACACGTAATGCGCGGCCTGGGTCTCGTCGGCGCCGCGCCGGCTCGCGCCGAATAGCGGGGTCAGCACGACAACCACGATCAAATTCAGCGCCAGCGCCGCCAACGCCGCGTAGCACGGGATCGTCCAGCCGGCGAGGTGCAGCGGGTAGATCGGCTTGAATTGCTGCGAGGCGGCCATCGCGGTGCCGCCGGCGATGCCGGCGAGCCAGCCGAGCAGCAGGGCGCGGTCGTGAAACCAGCGGGTGTAGAGCCCGAAGATCACCGATGGCAGGGTCTGGATGATCCACACTCCGCCCAGCAGCTGCAAATAGATCGCGAATTTCAGCGGCAATCCCAGAATGAACACCAGCGCCCCGAACTTGATGACCAGACGAAACGGTCTTGGCCATCTGCGATTCCTGCGCCGCGGTGCAGTCGGGACGGATGAATTCGCGATAGATGTTGCGCGTCCACAAGTTCGAGGCCGCGATCGACATGATCGCCGCCGGCACCAGCGCGCCGATCGCGATCGCGGCGAAGGCGACGCCGGCGAACCACGACGGAAACATCGCCAGGATCAGCGCCGGCACCGCGAAATTCGGGCCGTACTGCTTGAACATCGGCGCATAGATCGGCGAGGTCGCGACCCCGGCGGCGATCGCCATGAAGCCCAACAGCGCAATCAGCGCCAGCAGGAACGAGTAGGCCGGCAGATAGGCGGCGTTGCGGCTGATCGCTGCGCGGTTGCTGGCGCTCAACACGCCGGTCACCGAATGCGGGTAGAGAAAGAGCGCCAGGGCCGAGCCGAACGCCAACGTCGCGTAGGCGCTGTATAGGCCGAGGCTCTGCCCCTTGGGCGCGGCCAGCAGCAATTTCGCCGGCGGCACCGCGGCAAAGATCTTGGCATAGCCGCCAAGCTCGATCGGAATGACGACGATCGCGACGATCACCGTGATCCAGATCAGGATGTCCTTGACGATCGCGATCGCCGCCGGCGCGCGCAGCCCGCTCGTATAGGTGAAGGCGGCCAGGATCACAAAGGCGATGACCAGCGGCAGGTCGCCCGGCGAGCCCGCGGCCGCCGATCCCGAGCGCCGCGATCACCACCTGTATGCCGACCAGCTGCAAGGCGATGTAAGGCATCGTCGCGACGATTCCGGTGACCGCCACGGCCAGCGCCAGCCATCTGTTGCCGTGCCGGCCGCGCACGAAATCGGCGGCGGTGATGTAGCCGTGCTGCCGCGCCACCGACCACAGTCGCGGGAACACCAAAAAAACAAACGGATAAACCATGATCGTGTAGGGCACGGCGAAAAAGCCGAGCGCGCCCGCCCCGAACATCAAGGCCGGGACGGCGATAAAGGTATAAGCGGTGTAGAGATCGCCGCCGAGCAGAAACCAGGTGACGACCGTGCCGAAACGGCCGCCGGCGAGCCCCCATTCATGCAGCAGGCCGAGATCGCCGCGGCGCCAATGTACCGCGACAAAGCCGAGCGCCGTGACCAAGGCGAACAGCAGGACAAAGACGATCAGCGCCGGCCAGTCGATCGGCATGGCGTTCGCCCTCCGGCGCTATCGCCGGGTGGCGAAATAGACGATCAAGGTCAGCGCGGCGCTGAGCGGGATCCACAGCAGCTGATACCAATAATAGAACGGGATGCCGCCCCATTCCGGCTCGATCCGGTTGTAGCTCGGAACCCAGAACATCGCGACGAACGGCAGCAGCAGCAACAGATACCAGGCGCGCGACGGCCGGCTGCCCGGCGGTTTCGGGTCCATAGGCGAACTCCCACGGAATCCCCGGACCTTGCGGCAGGAGCGTTTGTAAAGTTGTCGCAATATTCCAAAAAAACGCGACGATTGCAATCGCAACCTGGTCGGCTTGGCTCCGGGACCGAGCCTCACGCGATTTCGGGTGGTCCGATCAGATGTTCGGGGCGCAACAGCCGCGCGGCCAGCCCGGGCAGGACGAGCAAAGCTCAGCGGCGTCGAGCTCAACAGCCCGCCGAGGATGACGATCGCCATCGGTCCCTCGATCTCCTGGCCCGGCAGGCCGGCGCCGAGCGCCAATGGCAGCAGGCCGAGCGCTGTCACTCGCCGCGGTCAGCAGGATCGGCACGGCGCGCTCGACCGCTCCCAGCTCGGCCGTGTGCAGCGACCAGCCGTGCCCCTCGCCGATCAACAGGCGCCGGTAGTGCGACAGCAGCATCAGCCCGTTGCGCAAGGTGATCCCGAACACGGTGACGAGCCCGACCGCAGCGCCGAGCGACAATGGCAGGCCGGCGATCCACAGCGCGGCGATGCCGCCCAACAGCGCGAAGGGCAGATTGAGCGCCAGCAATGCGGCGGCCCGCACCCGGCCGAGCGCCACCGTCAAGAGGCCGAGGACCGCGGCAAAGGCAGCGAGCGCCGACAACAGCAGGGTGCGCTCGCGCCGTGCTCGACGCCTCGGCGGTGCCGCCAAAGGCGAGATATGTGCCGGGCGAAAGGGTAAGCGCGCCGAGCGCCTTCTTCGCCCGCCGCAGGAACGCGCCGGCGCCGCCATGGGCGATCTGCACCGTCACGTTCTGCACCGGCTGCGCGTTCTCGTGCAGGATCAGGCTGCGTCCGTCAAATTCCCGCACCGTGGCGAGGGCGCCGAGCGGGACGATCCGGCTGGTGCCGTCAAGGAGCGGCAGCTCGCCGACCGTTGCCGGGTCCGGCCGCCCCGCCGCGGGAGCAACACGGTAATCGGCCAGGACGTACCGCCGCCGTAAACCCGGCCGACATCGTGCCCGATCGGTTCCTGCCTCGATCGCATCGAGCACTGCCTTCGCGCTGGAACCCGTAGCGGACGAGCGCATGGCGGCGCAGCCTGACCGAGATCGACGGGGTGGTCGGCGGCGCGGCGATCGCCACGGCCTCGCGCGCCGGGCAGGCGCCGCAGAGCGCGGCGACCCGCCGCGCATCGCGCGTCGAGCATGTCGGGATCGACGGCCGAACAGATGGACGACGATCGGCGCGGTCGTCCCCGACAGCACCTCGTGGATGCGCTCGGTCAGAAAGGTGTTGGCCCAGAAGCGGACGCCGGGAACGCCGCCGAGCGCGGCCAGGATCGCCCGCTCGGCGGCGCGGCTGTCGCGGATTGCCGCGGGCGGAGAGGGTGATGTCGAGCTCGGCCTTGTTGATGTCGGGATGGCCGTTGCCGAGATTGGCGTGGCCGATATGCACGACGACATGGGCGACCTGCGGCATCTTCTCCAATATCGCCACCGAGCGCCGGGCAAGATCGAGCATCTGCGGCAGCGAGATGCCGGGCGGCGCCAGGAAATGCGCGATCACGTCGTTCTCGTTGAAGCGCGGCAAAAACCGCGTCGGCAGGAACGGGAGGCTGACGATCGCAGCCGAGCGCGAGTGCGGCGAACACGGCGAGCCCCGCTGTCGCGTGGCGACGCTGTGCGCCGATCAGCGAGCGCTGATGGAACTGCCGGATCTTTCTGACCAAGAGCGGATCCTCGGGCGCGATCCCGCCCCTGCCCAGCAGCAATGCCGCCAATGCCGGGGTCAAGGTCACGGCGAGCACCAGGGACGCCAGGATCGCGACGATGACGGCAATCGCCAAGCGGCGCGAACAGCCGCCCGGCGACCCCGGTCAGCGCGAACACCGGCAGGAAGATGACGATGATCGCCAGCGTCGCGAAGATGATCGGGGTGCGCACTTCGAGCGAGGCGTCGAGGATGACCCGCAAGCGCGGCGCGGGCTGCGGCAGGGCCTCGTTTGCGTGCAGCCGGCGGCGGATGTTCTCGATGTCGATGATCGCGTCGTCGACGATGATGCCGAGCGCAATCGCCAGCCCGCCGAGCGAGAAGGCGTTGAGGGTGAATCCGAACCGATCGAGGACCAGGATCGCGAGCAGCAGCGCCAGCGGGATCGTCGCGAACGAAATCAGCGCCACCCGCCAGTTGCGCAAGGCTCCAACGATGACGACGAGGATCAGCCCGGCGCCGATCAGCAGCGAATTGCGCAGATCCCTGAGCGCCTCGAAAATGAACGTCGTCGGCTCCAGCGCATGCGCGTCGAGATCGACCCCGGCATGCGCGAGCGCCGGTGCGAGCCTGGCGAGCGCCTGCCGCAGCCCGCTCGCGACCTGCAAGGTATTGGCCCCGTACTCCGAAGAAATAATCAACAATAGGCCCGGCTTTTGTCCGATCAGCGCGGCGCCGATCGGCGGCGGCGAACCGGCGGCGATCGCGGCGACCGCGCCGAGGGTAAGCGGGGTGGCGCCTTGGCGATCGATCACGCTCGCCGCCAATTGCGCGAGATCGGCGGCTTGGCCATGCGACTGCACCAGGAACCGCTGGTTCTCGGTGTCGACCACGCCGGCGCTACGGATCGCGGAACGCGGCGGCGGCCGCCTCGATGACCTGATTGAGGCCAATATGCGCGGCCAGCAGCTTTTCGGGATCGACCCGCACCTGCCATTGCTGCGGCCGGGCGCCGAAGATCACCACATTGGCGACGCCCGGCACCGCGAGCAGAGCCGGGCGGATCGTCGCGCGGGTCAGTTCGGTCAGCTGCATCAAGGATAGACGGGATGATGTCAGCCCGATGTCGAGCACGGTGCCGGTCGCCGATTGCGATGGCGTCAGCTCGGCGCGCGCATCGGGCGGCAGCAGGCGGGACGCGGCGGCGATCCGCTCGGCGACGAACTGGCGGTCCTGGTAGAGGTCGGTCGCGCCGGCAAAGATCGCGCTGACCACCGACAGGCCGGCGACCGATTGCGAGCGCAGCTTCGACAGCCCCGGCGCACCGCTGACCGCATCCTCGATCGGCGTCGTCACCAGGGTCGCGACATCCTGCGCCGCAAGGCCGGCATCGATGGTATCGACGGTGACGATCGGTGGGGCGAATTCGGGAAACACGTCGTAATCGGCGCGCCCCAGCGACAATGCCCCGGCGATACCAATGGCGAGCGCGGCGAAGCTCACCAGCCAAGGATAGGCGAGCGAATACCGGATCACTGTCCGCAGCATCGGGCTGCCCTAGCACCGCTCAGTCGTCTCGATCGGCCGGGCCGGTGTTCGCGCCGCCGTTCGATAGCAGCGCCGCGCCGCGGATCACGACCCGATCGCCCGGCGACAATCCGTCCGCCACGAAATATCCGGCTGCTGCCGGCGAGCCGGTGGCGATCGCCACCGGCTCGAAACGGCGGCCGGCGGCTGCTCGGTACACCACCGCCCCGCCGCCCTGCCACACCACCGCCGATCGCGGCACGACGACCCCATTCTCGCCGCGGACCGACCGGCAGCGTCGCCGAAACCGTGGCGCCGACCGGCGCTGCCGGCCTGCGCCGCCGCCTGATATAGGAAGCTCTGCCCCGGATAGCCGCCGAGCATGCCCGGCGCCGGACCGATCAGCATGAGGGCGAAGCGCGACGCCGGCGGCTTTGGCCTCGACCCGCCGCGGCGGGTCGGCGAGCCCGGTCCCGGGCGGCAGGCTCAACCCGACCAGGATCGCCTCGCCCGCGGCGAGTTGCGGCAACGGCTCGCCGCCGCTGCGCAACACGCCGGCCATCGCGGCTCCCCAACGAGCGCCGGCTTCGGCCAGCAGCGCCGCGCGCTTGACCCGCGCCACGGTAAGCGCGGCCTGGTGGGCGGCGAGATCCTCGGCCGCCTTCTGGTAATCCGACATCGAGATGATCTGGCCGCGCCGATAAAGCGCCTTGGCTTGCACCATTTGCTGCTGTTCGAGCAGCACCTTGGCCTTGGCCCCGGCGACCGTGGCGTCGGCCTCGGCGATGCTGCCGTGCAGGCGGATCAACGGCGCCGGGTCCAGGACCACGCCGAGCGCCGGGATGGAAGGGGCGAAGCGGGCCGGGAGCAAGGTCTCGACGACGATTCCGGCGCGCGCGATCTGGCCGCTGCTCAGGACCACGGGGCCGGCCGCCGCGCCGCCGGCAATCGCGAGCACCGCCAGCGACGGCAAAAGCCGACGGGCGACCCGTTCAAACGTCCCTGTTCGCATCGCCATCGATCGGCTCTGGAGCGGCCGCTCTAGGGCCTATCGGCGAACCGGTCAACAAGGCTCGGCCGATCGCCGCGCCTCTGCGACGAAGCAAGGTGCTGTTCCGTCGGCAAAGCCCTATACTGGCGGCCCAAGTCGAGGGGAACCGGGTTGGAACAGCGCAATTTGGGGAAGTCGGGGCTTCGCGTGTCGGCGGTCGGGCTCGGCTGCAACAATTTCGGCGGCCGCATCGATCTCGGAAGCGACGCGCCGGGTCGTGCACAAGGCGCTCGATCTCGGCATCACCTTTTTCGACGAGGCCGACACCTATGGCGATCCGCGCGGGAGTTCGGAGATCTGCCTCGGCCAGATCCTCGGAGACCGCCGCAAGGACATCGTGCTGGCGACCAAATTCGCCCGGCCGATGGACGGCTCCGGCCGGTTCGAGGGCGCCTCGCGGCGCTACATCATCGCCGAAGTAGAGGCCAGCCTCAAACGCCTCAAAACCGATTGGATCGACCTTTATCAGCAGCACCAGCCCGACCCGCTGACCCCGATCGAGGAGACCCTGCGCGCGCTCGACGATCTGGTGCGCCAGGGCAAGGTGCGCTACCTCGGCTCATCGACCCTGCCCGCCTGGCAGGTGGTCGAGGCGCAATGGACTTCGAAGCATCTGGGGCTCGAGCGATTTCGTCTCGTGCCAGGAGGAGTACAGCCTGCTCGCGCGCGGGCTCGACCGCGAGATGATGCCGGCGCTCGAAGCCTATGGCCTCGGGCTGATCCCGTTCCGGCCGTTGGCCGACGGGCTGCTGACCGGCAAATATCGGCGCGGCGCGCCGCCGCCATCTGGCTCGCGGCTGGACAAGACGCCGCGCGCGGCCGGGCGATATCTGAGCGAGCAGAACTGGGCGGCGATCGAGCGCCTCGAAGGCTTTGCCGCCGAACGCGGGCACACGCTCCTCGAACTGGCGCTCGGCTGGCTGTTGCGGCGCCCGGCGGTGGCGAGCGTCATCGCCGGAGCGACCACCCCCGAGCAGGTCGAGCAGAACGCGCGCGCCGCCGGCTGGGCGTTGTCCGACGCGAGGACATGCAGGAGATCGACCGGCTGACCCTCTGAGCCTCAACCTCGCAACCAAGGAGTTTCACGATGGATATCCGACTGGACGGAAGAAGTGCGGTAATCACCGGCGGCAGCAAGGGGCTGGGCCTCGCGATGGCCGAGCGGTTTGCCGCTTCCGGGGGCCGATGTCGCGATCGTGGCGCGCAATCCCGAAACCCTGGCCGAAGCCAAAAAGCAGATCCAGAAGGGCGCCAAGGGCAAGGTCGCCGCGATCAGCGCCGACGTGTCGAAGGCCGCCGACATCCGCCGCGCCTATGACCAGATCATGTCGGAATTCGGCAAGATCGACATCTTCGTCAACAATGCCGGCCAGTCGATCCGCGGCCCGTCCGAGCAATTGACCGACGAGATGTGGCAGTCCGATCTCGACCTCAAATTGTTCGCCCAGATCCGCTTTTGCCGGCTGATCTTTCCGCAGATGAAGGAGCGCCGCTGGGGCCGCATCATCAGCGTGCTCAACATCGGCGCCAAGGCGCCCGGGCCGGACAGCGCGCCGACTTCGGTCAGCCGCGCCGCCCAGATGGCGTTCACCAAGGCGCTCTCCGGCGAGGGCGCGCCGCACAACGTGCTGGTCAATTCCCTGCACGTCGGGGTCATCGTCAGCGACCAGATCGTCCGCCGCCATCAGCGCGAGGGGGCCAACGTCTCGCTCGCGGATTTTATCGCCCAGGCCGGCCGCTCGGTGCCGCTCGGCCGCATGGGCCGGGCCGAGGAATTCGCCAACGTCGCCTGTTTCCTCGCTTCCGACGCCGCCTCCTACGTCACCGGCTGCGCCATCAATGTCGATGGCGGCCGCTCGCCGGTGGTGTAGCAACGGCAATCGGCATGCGGCGCGGGCGGTTGCGAATGCCGGCTCGCGCCGCTCGCCAATCAGCCCCCGGCGGCGACGCGGTTGGAAGGCGTTTGATGTTCAGAACTGCGGCGCTCGTCTGCTTTGGTGCTGGTCGTGCTTCGGCCACGCCGGAGCGCGGGCCGACGGCAAAACCGAGGCGGCGCTCCCGGCGCGGGTGGAGACCCACCACTCGATCACCCTCGGCAGCGGCCGTGCTCGATTATGACGCGATCGCCGAGACCTTTGCGCTGACCGACCGAAAGGGGGCCGCGACCGCAACGATCTTCACCGTCTCCTATCTCGCCGCGGCGCCGGCCGGCGGCGCGCGTCCGGTCAGCTTCGTACTCAATGGCGGGCCGGGCGCGGCCTCGGTATTTCTGCATCTGGGGGCGCTCGGGCCCAAGATCATCGAGACGCCGGCGAACGGTGATGCGCCGAGCCCGCCGGTGCGTCTTATCGACAACCAATCGACCTGGCTGCCGTTCACCGATCTCGTATTCATCGATCCGGTCGGCACCGGGTTCAGCCGCGGCGAGGGCGCCGAGAAGAACCCCGACCAGCGGTTCTGGAACGTGCACGCCGATCTCAACTCGCTCGATGCGGTCATTCGGCTGTGGCTGACCCGGCACCAGCGCTGGGCCTCGCCGGTCTATCTGGTCGGCGAAAGCTATGGCGGGTTTCGCGCCGCGGCGATGGCGCGGACCCTGTCGCGCGATGTCGACGTGACGGTCAGCGGGCTGGTGCTGATCTCGCCGGCGCTCGACATGTCGGCGCTGCATCCGAACCAGCGCGACCTGCTCGCCGCCGGCTTCTTTCTGCCGACCTACGCCGCCACCGCCATGGCGCTGCATGTGGTAGGAGCCGGCCTCAACCTCGCCGCGGTCGAGCATTTTGCGCTCTCCGACTATCTGGCGGGGCTGGCCGGGCTGCCGGCGCAGCCGCCTCGCGGCGACCCGTTCATCGCCAAGATCGCCGCGCTCACCGGGCTTTCCCCGCAGGTCGTGCGCCGCTATCGCGGCCGCATCCCGGGCCACGTGTTCGCCCGCGAGATCCTGCGCGCCCAAAACGAGGTGGTGAGCCGTTACGACGGCACGATCGTGCGCCCGGCGCCTGGTCCGGGGCATGCCGAGACCGCCGGCGATCCGCTGCTCGGGCCGATCGCGGCCGATCTCGGGGCGGCGTTCAACGCCTACGTCGCCGCCGACCTCGACTACCATACCAATGAGCCATACCGGGTGCTGGCCGGCGACGTCAACCGCCAATGGAACTGGCAGGGCGAGCGTCGCGGCGGCGGCGAGGGCCTGCCGTTGATCTCGCTCGAAGCGGCGCTAATCGCGCAGCCGCGGACCAAGGTATTGATCGTCAACGGGCGGTACGATCTGGTGACGCCTTATCTGTCGTCGCGCTGGCTCGTTGACCAGCTGCCGATCCCGCCGGCGACCCGGGCGCAGATTCGGCTGCGCGTCTATGATGGCGGCCACATGGTGTATCTGCACCCGGCGGCGCGCGCCGCCCTCGCCCAAGACGCGGCCGAGCTCTATGCCGCGCCCGCTTCCGGCGCCGCCCTGCAATGATTGAGGCGCGGACCCGCAATCTGCGCTCACTACGGCAGCAGCAACCGGCCGCACGAGCGCGAACTGGTTCGGATCTGCGGGACTCGCCGCCGTCGGCGCGCTGTTCGAACGCGATCCCGGCCGGGTCGAGCGGCTGTTTTTCGAACCTGGGCTGCGCGCTGAGGCGGGCGGGTTCTGCGCGGCCCTCGCCCGCGCCCGCAAGCCCTATCGCGAGGTCGACGCAGCCGAACTCGGCGCGCGTCGCCGGCACCGTGCTGCATGGCGGGATCGCCGCGATCGCCCGGCCGCGGCCGCTTGGCCAGTTCGATGCCGCGGCGGCGCAGGCCTGGGCGCGGGACGGCAAGCCGCTCTTGATCCTCGACGGCGTCGGCAACCCGCACAATCTCGGCGCCATCGCCCGCACCGCCGCGTTTTTCGGGATCGAGCGGATGCTGCTCGCCGACCGCCCCGACCAGGCGCTGCCTTCGGACGCCAGCTATCGGGTGGCCGAAGGCGGGCTCGAATATGTGACCCTTTACAAGACGCCGCTGGCGCCGGGGCTGGCGGCGCTGCGGCCGCAGTTCCGCATCGTCGGCGCCGGCCTCGATAGCACCCGGCTGGGTCTGGCGGCGAGGCCGGCCGAGCGGCGCCGCGATCTGCCGCCGGCGCTGATCCTCGGCAATGAGGAAAGCGGTCTCGATCCGGCCACCCGCACCGCCTGCGACGAAATCGTGACCATCCCCGGCAGCGGGCGGGTGCAGTCTCTGAACGTCGCCGCCGCGGCGGCGATCCTGATCTACGTGTTGACCCGGCGGTGACCCGGGCTGCGGTCGGTCCCCCCGACCTCGGCGATCAGCCGGTCGAGCGCGCCATTGAGAGCGGTCTCGATCTGCGGACGTGCCTCGAGGCGCTTCAAGAGCAGCGCCGCGGCTTCGATCGTCGACAGCGCCTCGCGGCGGGGCTCGCGACGCACCCGATTGTAATGCGAAGGGCGCTGCGGATCGAGCACCAGGCGGCGCAGCTTGAGGAGCCACGGGTTGCGCCACCACAACGCCTTGGCCTCGCCCCAGCTGCCGTCGAGCAACACCGCGCCGTCGAGGTCGCGCAGCATCGCCGCCTGGTCCGCCGCCGGCGCGCCATGACTGTCGACGGCGACGACATCGCTTTGCAGGCCGAACCCGCGCGGGCGCGCCGAACCCAGATAAAGCACCGCCCAGCGCCGCGGATCGGCGGGTCGGCCGAGCGCCCGCGCCAAATTCGCCCAGGACAAGCCGACCACCAATTCGGCCCGTCGCAGCATCCTGGTCGTCAGCGCCGCCGTCGCCAAGGCCTCCCTCTTTTCTCGGGGATGCTGCAGAATCAGCAGGAAGACCCGGTTGTCGATCGCTTCGGCGTCTGCCATCTCGTTCGCCTTATCTCGTTCGCCGCATTAAGCTGCATTAAGCTGCCCGCGGGATTCCGCCGCCCACCGGCCTTCTTCCCGTAAGCGCGTCCGGGGACGAGCTGGCCGCGGCCGACGTTAGCACGTCTGCCCGCTCGATTTGCCGGGCGAAGCACGATGGCGTACAGCTTGCCGCCAGGCTGCCAGAGCATGTGAACGAGGGGTAAATGCACAAGCGCGTCCGCAAAGCCGTCTTTCCGGTTGCCGGGCTCGGCACCCGCTTTCTGCCGGCGACCAAGGCGATGCCAAAAGAAATGCTGCCGATCGTCGACAAGCCGCTCATTCACTATGCGGTCGAGGAGGCGAAAGCAGCCGGCATCGAGCAGTTCTTTTTCGTCACCAGCCGGGCCAAGGGCGCCATCGACGACCATTTCGATCGGGCCTTCGAGCTCGAAGCGACTTTGCGCGAGCGCGGCCAGAACGCCATGGTTGACGAGCTTGAAGCCCGGCTGCCCGAGCCCGGCCAGATCGCCTATACCCGTCAGCAGACGCCGCTCGGCCTCGGCCACGCGGTCTGGTGCGCGCGCGCCTTGGTCGGCGACGAGCCGTTCGCCGTGCTGCTGGCCGATGATTTGATGGTTTGCGAAACGCCGTGCCTGACCCAGATGGTCGAGGCCTATGACGAGATCGGCGGCAATCTGGCGGCGGTCATCGAAGTGCCCCGCGAGCAGACCCGGCGCTATGGGGTGCTCGACATCGTCGCCGACGACGGTCGACTGGTGCGCGCCCGCAGGGTCATCGAAAAACCCGAGCCAGCCGATGCGCCGTCTACATCGACGATCATTGGCCGCTATATTATTCAGCCGGAGGTTTTCTATCATCTCGGCCGCGCCGAGGCTGGCAGCGGCGGTGAGATCCAGCTAACCGATGCACTGGCTAGGCTGATCGACGACGGTCAGGCCTTTCACGGGCTGCGCTTTTCGGGTCGGCGCTTCGATTGCGGCGACAAGCTCGGCTTTCTCGAAGCGACGATTGCGCTCGGGCTGCAGCATCCCGAGCTCGGACCCGATTTGCGCCGGGTTCTGGCCACGTATCTGTGAGCAAAAAGCGACTCTTTGAGCAAAAAAGCGACTTTCCAGGAAACCACCAATGCCGCATCGCTTCGACCCCACGATCCTGCGCGAATACGATATCCGCGGCATCGTCGGCCAGACCTTGTCGGCTGACGACGCGCGGGCGGTCGGGCGCGCCTTTGCGCTGACCCTCGCCGCCGCCGGGGGCAAGCGCGTCGCCACCGGCTATGACGGCCGGCTGACCTCGCCCGAGCTCGAAGCCGCATTGGTCGACGGCTTGGCGATGGAGGGCATCGATGTCGTGCGCATCGGCCGCGGGCCGACCCCGATGCTCTATTACGCGGCGGCAATTCTCGGGATCGGTGGCGGGGTCATGGTGACCGGGTCGCACAACCCGCCCGATTACAACGGCTTCAAATTCGTGCTCGGCGGCAAGGCGTTCTATGGCCCGCAAATCCGCGCGCTCGGCGAGACCGCGCTCGGGCTCGGCCCGCCGGCCGCCGGTCGCGGCCATGTCGAGGACTACGCGATCCGTGACGAGTATGTCGGCAGGATCGCGCGCGATTATGATGGTAAACACCCGCTGACCGTCGCCTGGGACCCTGGCAACGGCGCCACCGGCGAGGTCGTGCAGCAGCTGACGGCGCTGCTGCCCGGCCGGCACGTCCTCTTGAACGCAGAGATCGACGGCAATTTCCCGGCCCATCATCCCGATCCGACATTGCCGGAAAACCTGGTTCAGCTGCGCCAGGCGGTGGCGCGCGAGCGCTGCGATCTCGGCATCGCTTTCGACGGCGACGGCGATCGCATCGGGGTGGTCGACGGCCGCGGCGACATCTGGTGGGGCGATCAGCTGATGATCGTGCTGGCGGGCGACGTGCTGGCGCGCAACCCGGGGGCCTCGATCCTGGCCGACGTCAAGGCGAGCCAGGTGCTGTTCGACGAGATCGCGCGGATGGGCGGCCGTCCGGTGATGACCGCAACCGGGCACTCGCCGATCAAGGCGAAGCTCGCCGAATTGGGCGCGCCGCTCGCCGGCGAAATGAGCGGGCACATCTTTTTCGCCGACGGTTATTACGGATTTGACGACGCCGTTTATGTCGCGGTTCGGCTCCTCGGGGTGCTCGGCCGCTCGGCCCAGAGCCTAGCCGAATTGAAGGCCCGCCTGCCGCGCGTCGTCAACACCCCGGAACTGCGCTTTTCGTGCGCCGACGCGCGCAAATTCGCGGTTGTGCGCGAAGTCGGCGAGCGGTTGCGCCAAGCCGCCGCCGAGATGAGCGAGATCGACGGGGTGCGCGTGCGCACCGCCGATGGCTGGTGGCTGCTGCGGGCGTCGAACACTCAGGACGTGCTGGTCGCCCGCGCCGAATCGACGACCAAAGAAGGCCTGGCGCGGCTGACCGCGGCCCTATCGGCGCAGCTCGCCGCCAGCGATGTCGCGCTGCCGGACCTCTGATATCTGCAACGCCTATCCGCCGCTCCTGTCAGCCGGGCCCGGCTGACAGGGAGCGGCGGTCCGATCAGCGGGCCGCCACTCTAAGCGTGGTCGGCGCGATCACCGCGCATTCGAGCCGCCTCTTGCGCAGCGCGGCGCACGCGCTCTCGGCCTCGCGCGGAGTGAAATTCAAGAGCCGAGCGCGATAGAAGCGGGTCTTGGCCGCCCTGGCGGGGGCCACGATCTGCACCGGCTTGCCGTGGGCGACAGCGAGCGTCGCCGCCATCCGCGCCGCTTTCTCGGCGGCAAACTGCGCGTGGAAGGCGCCGAGCTGGATCGCCCAGCGGTCGAGCGCCGGGGGCGCCGCACGCAGCTCGTGCGGCAGGGTAGCCGCCTCGGCTCTGCTGACCGGCAGCAGATGGGCGGCCAGCCGCGCCGCCGCTTTGCCGAGAACCCCGGGTTTGGTCCGCGCGGTCGACGGCGCCGGCTCGGCCGCGGTCAGCAGCACGTGCGGCGGCGGCGACATCAACGGCGCTGGCGCCCCGCGACGGGCCGTCAGCATCGCCGGTGGAACGCCGAGCGACTCGAAGCCCTGATCGAGCAGCGCCGCCATCTCGCGGTCACGCGCGCTGGCCGAGTGCCCGCCGAGCACGACCCCGATCAGCCGATGGCCATCGCGCAGCGCCGAGGTCGCAAGATTAAAGCCCGATGCATCGATGAACCCGGTCTTGATCCCGTCGGCCCCCGGATACCAGTCAAGCAGATGATCGTGGCCGTAGATCGTGGTGCCGCGGAAATTAAACTCGCGGGTCGAAAAATACCGGTATTCGCGCGGAAAGTCATGATAGAGGGCGAGCGCCAGCTGGGCCGTGTCGCGCGCGGTGGTGTGCTGCTCGGGATCGGGCAGTCCCGAAGCATTGTGATAAAACGTGTTCTGCATGCCGAGCTGGCGCGCTTTGCGGTTCATCAGCTCGGCGAAAGCCGGCTCGCTGCCGCCGATCCCCTCGGCTAGCACCGCCGCGGCGTCATTCGCTGAACGGGTGACGATGCCGAGGATCAAGGTCTGCACTCTGACCGTATCGCCCGGGCGCAAGCCGAGTTTCGTCGGCTCCTTGCTCGCCGCGTTGACGCTGACCGGAAGCCGTTGATCGAGCTGCAGCCGGCCGGTATTCAGCGCCTCGAAGGTCAGATACAACGTCATCATCTTGGTCAGCGAGGCCGGATAGGTGACGGCGTCGGCATTGTTCTCGCTCAACACCCGGCCGGTGTCGGCGTCGAGCACGATCGATCCGCTGACCGGGGCCGGGGCAAACCCGACGGCGGGCGAGCGAAGATGAAAATGCCGATGCGGATGCCGGGCAGCCTCGGCCCGTCCCGAACCAAACCCGCCGAGCGCAGCGGCGGCGATTACGATTGCCAGGATTCCCGACGCCCGGAAACCGCCCCCGCGGGACCCGGCGTCCTGCTGCTTCAAGACTTTCACTATGACCCCCCAATTCCCCCCGACTGCGCAATCGGCAGCGAAAGCACAGTGACCCCACCGAGAATAAAAAAAACCTTTACCCCTGTCCAGGTTTCAACTCGCCCGATCGCAGGATTTGCGCTGCGTCGGCGCCGCGGCGTCGGCGAATGCGATGGTTCATCTCGCGTGGCGCCGGCGGAAGTTGCGGCAGCCCAGCCCGTTGTGCGATGCACAAAACTGGTTGCAGCGCGGAACCTTTCCGGGTTAGCTGCTGCGCGCGCAATTGAAGCGCGCTTGGCAGGCGAGGATCAGGAGGATGGAGACTAAAGGCAAGCGGGCCGCCCGTCCGGTTGGACCGGCCGCGATACCGAGCCCGACACCAATATCGAGCCCAACAGCGATACCGAGCCCACTGGTCGCGCCGGGCGAAAGTGCAGCCGATCTCGAGGTCGAGCCTGCCGCCCGCTCGACCGAGCCCGGGTCGGGTGCGCAACCGGCCACCCAGTCATCCAGGCTCGCGATGGCGCTATCGCCGCCCGGCCCCAGCCCGGTTCCCGGCAAGACCGGCGGCGAAACCCTGAGCGCGCTGGCCGAGTGCCGCGCCGTCCTGACGCATGGGCTCGACGCGCTGAGCATGGAGGCGGCGGCGCTGACGCGCGGCGGCGTCGAGGTGGCCGCGCGCACCGCGATCGACATGCTCGCGGTCAGGACCTTGTCCGACGCGATGGCGGTCAATGCCGGTTTCGCGCGGGCCAGCTTTGACACTTGGATCGGCGGCTCAGCTCGTTTTTCCGAGCTCGGCGCCAAGCTCGCGGTCGAATCGTGGCGCCCGCTTCTGGCGCGGCTGGGCAAAACCTGGAGCCTCGGCCCCTGCTGACAAGGCGGGGGCGAACTGTGCGCCCCGCCCCAGCGAAACCGCCGCCAAGGCCCCCGAGCGGCGGCGGTCGCGACCGCCGCGCCTTGCCCTGTTTCCGGCCGGCGTAAGACGATCGGATGCAAAATCCGGCCTCCTGGCGCGCGCCCTGCTTGACACTCCCGACGCCTAGGATAAAATTGTTCCAAGGTGCAGCTCGACGCCTGCATCGGCCCGGTTTTTAGCTGGCGGGTTCACAAATGTGCTGGCTCAAAAGCGAATGCGCTCAGGGATGGAACTTGTGCAATCCTCGCCTAGGTCCGCGCCTGGCCTTGTCGGTCCGGTCCGCCGGCTCCATATGCAAATCCACAGCCGATTTTCGCCAAGCGCGTCGGGCCGCGCCGCAACGTAGCTGGGTCCCGAGCTCCGGAGATCGATGCGGTGCTTCAGGATCGAGGCCGCGAGGCCGCGGCGCCAACCCCCGGAACCCAAAGTCGCCAACCGCGGCGCAGTACGCCCGCTCGACACGCCGTCGCATCACGCGCGGCGCGTAATTTATCATCAGCATCCAAGGAGGAGGGCCCGAGATGGCATACCAGGAAGACATCGCTTTGATGGCGCATCTGATGCGCCGGGCGGGTTTCGGCGCCGGCCGTGACGAGATCGAGGCGCGCGCCGCCAAAGGCTACGAGGCGACGGTCGAGGAGCTGTTGCATCCCGAGACGCAGCCGCCGGTCGACGCCTACAGCCTGTTGCGCTATCAGCCGGCGTCATTGCTGCCGGGCGGGCAGCCGCCGATGGGCAATTTGAACTGGATGTTCTATCTGGTGAACACCAAGCGCCCACTCGAAGAGAAGATGGCGTTATTCTGGCATCATGTGTTCGCCACCGGCAACTCAAAGGTCGACAATTACGACCAGTTGCTGGAGCAGATCAATCTGTTCCGCCAGCAGGGCATGGGGAATTATCGTGACCTGCTGCTAACGGTCGCGAGAAATCCGACGATGATCTTCTGGCTCGACAACCAGCAGAATCACGGAACCGCGGTCAACGAGAATTGGGGCCGCGAGCTGCTCGAGCTGTTCAGCCTCGGCGCCGGAAACTATACCGAGAAGGACGTTCGCGAATGCTCGCGGGCCTTCACCGGCTGGACCTTCGAGACCAAGATCCCGCGCGCGCCCTATGGTCGGTTCCCCTGGAAGTTCGAGTATCGGGCCGAAGACCACGATGACGGCGAAAAGGAATTTCTCGGGCACAAGGGACGGTTCAACGGCGAAGACATCATCGACATCGTCGTGCAGCAGCCGGCTTGTGCTCGCTTCATCTGCCGGCATCTGTACAACTTCTTCGTCGCCGACGAGCCGCAGGTGCCGGCTTGGCCGATCGAAGCGCCGCGCGACCAGAAGGCGATCGACATCCTGGTGGGTGCGTTCCGCGACGCGAAGTTCGACATGCGCTCGGTGCTGCGCGTGCTGTTCAATTCCGACTTCTTCAAGAATGCGCGCTACCAGCACATGAAGTCGCCGGCTGAGGTGGTGGTTGGCACGCTGCGGCTGGTGGGCGGCTACGAGATCCCGAAGCCGGGATATGGCGAGCTGTCGATGAACCCCTCCTATATGGGTCAGGACCTGCTCAACCCGCCGTCAGTTGAAGGGTGGCACACCGGCAAGGAATGGATCAACAGCGGCTCCCTGATGGCTCGCATCAACTTTGTCGCCGAAAAGGTGGGCGACACCTCGCTGCCCGGGGTTCGCGCCATCATCAGCCGGCTGAAGGTCCACGGCTCCTTGAGCCCTGAGCAGTTGGTCGATGGTTGCCTCGACCTGATGGGTCCTCTGGAAATCCGCTCCGACACAAAGCAGGAGCTGACCGATCAGGCCAAGAGCTGGGGCCAGATATCGTGGGACAGCGACGCGAACGCCAAGCTCGCGGACCAGCGCGCGGCCGAAATGCTGCAGCTGATCGCAGCCACGAGAGAGTATCAATTCGCCTAACGAACCGCATTTTATCAGACGAGGAGGAAGGCCAATGCCAGCAACGCAGACAGCGCAGAAAGATCCGGTGATAGTCGTGCTCCAGCTGACTGGCGGCAACGACTATTTGAACACGGTGATCCCGTACAATAATCCGCTGTACCGGGACAACCGGAAGGCGGTCGGGATCCCGGACAATCAGATCATGCATCTGGACAAGGATTACGGCATCCCGCACTACATGGCGCCGCTGAAGCAGTTTTGGGACGACAAGAAGCTCGCCATCCTGCACGGCGTCGGCTACGCCAACTCGCCGCGCTCGCACTTCCGCTCGATGGACATCTGGCACACTTGCGAGCCGGAGAAGGTCGGGACCGAGGGCTGGCTCGGCCGGGTGGCGCGTGAGTTCGACCCGAACAAGGAGAATGTGGTCACCACCGTGAGCTTTGGGCCGAGCCTGCCTCGGGCTCTGGTGGTCCAGGGCGTCCCGGTGGCGTGCGTCGCCGGCCCGCTGGAACGGTACGGGTTTCTGCCGACCATCCAGGGCGCGCAGCGCAAGCAGGTGCTCGATCGCTTTGCGCACATGTACCAGCCGGCGGTCGGCAGCGGCTTGGTCATGGATTACATGAGCAGCACCGGCTTGGATTCCTTGAAGGGCGAGGATATCCTCAAGGTGGCGCCGCAGAAATACAAGTCGACGGTGCAATATCCCAACACCGCGATCGCGCGCAAGCTCAAGGGCATCGCCCAGGTCCATACCGCCGATTTGGGCAGCCGGATCTTCTACTGCGATCACAGCACCTTCGACACCCATGCCGGGCAGAACCCCGGCCACGGCAATCTGTGGACCGCGGTGAGCGAAGGCATCGACGCCTTTATGAAGGACCTGCGCGAGCACAACCACGCCGACAATGTGATCCTGCTGATGTTTTCGGAGTTCGGCCGCCGGGTTCGCGACAACGGCTCGGGAACCGATCACGGCGCCGGCGGGGTCGCCTTTGTGCTCGGCGACAAGGTCAAGGGCGGCCATTACGGCGAGATGCCCTCGCTCAAGGCGGAGCACCTGGTTCAAGGCGATTTGAACCCGAACATGGACTTCCGCAGCGTCTACTCGACGATCCTCGACAAGTGGCTGAAGCTCAACCCGGCGCCGATCGTCAACGGCACCTTTGAGCAGCCGGCCTTTCTAAACTGACGGCGACGCCGTCGGCGCGGCCTCCTTCCCGCGGCGCAAACCGCGGCAAGGAGAACCGCCCGGCGGCAGACCGGCAAAAAACGCGACACGTCGATTAGAGAGGAGGAGCGCGATGCCGCTCACAACGGTCTCGGAAGGACGCGTCTTTGATTGGAGCCATGCGGTCGGGCGCAATGCGGCCCGCGGCCCTGGGTTCAATTACATTCAGACGATGTGCCTCGGCAAAAACGGTGTCATCTACGCCGCCAATCGCGGCAACGAAAACAATTTCGGGATGCACGTCAACAAGGTAAAGATCGGCGGCCCAGGCGAAGAGGAATTCATCGCAGACTTTTGCGAATACGGCGAAGGCGATGGTCATTGCACCTGGCCGTTTGGCGTCGCCGTCGACAACAACGACCATGTGTATGTCTCGGACGATTGGACCAACACGATCTCCGTGTTCGACAGCAGCGGCCAATTCCTGCGCAAATGGGGAAAAACCGGCAGCGGCGACGGCGAGCTCCTGCATCCGGCTGGTCTGGCGGTCGAAAAGAACGGCAACATCATCGTCGTCGACAGCGGTAACAACCGACTGCAAGTCTTCACCCCGCAGGGCAAGTTCGTCGGCAAGTGTGGGCGGGCCGGCAGCGGCGACGGCGAGTTCAACCAACCTTGGGGGATCACCCTCGACAAGGACGGCAACATTTATGTCGCCGACTGGAAAAATCACCGCGTGCAGAAACTGTCCCCCGAGGGCAAGTTTTTGATGAAGTTCGGTCAGTATGGAAAGGTCGAAGTCCCTGAAGGCGCCTATGCCGTGACCATGTTTGGGCCGTACGTGAGCGCGTCCTCCGAAACCGCGCACTATCCCAAGCCTGGCTTGCTTAATCACCCGACCGACGTCGCGGTTGATCCTGACGGCGATATCTACGTCACCGACTGGGGCAACCATCGGGTTTGCGTATTCGACGCCGAGGGCAAGCCGGTCGCCAATCTGATCGGCGACGCCCAGGTATTGTCGAAATGGGGCGAGCAGACCGTCGACGCCAATCCGGATATGAAAAAAGCCCGCCGCCGGGTCAAGAGCCTCGAGCCGCAATGGCGCTTCTGCTTCCCGACGGCGGTCGAGTTCGATCCGGCGACCGACAGCGTCATCGTCGCCGACAGCCAGCGCAACCGCTTGCAGATCTACAAGAAAGTTCGCGACTACAGCGACTTCCAGGCGAACCTGTAGGCGAGGCCGGGCACGCCCGACATCGGGTGAAGCGCCGGCATTGACCAACTCGAAACTTCCGGTGTCGCCCAAATAGGCGGGATCGGAAAGCGAGGCTCCGGCGGGGCAGTTCCTGCCCTGCCGGAGAATTTTTCTTCGCAATGGTGCAATCAGCCGCGACGCGAGTGTTTATTTTCGCGGCACTCGGGTTTATGTTTGTGACATGAATAAGGCGTCCCCTTCCTCAGCTGCCCTGCGGCGCTTGCGTTCGGCCGGCCTACGGCCGACCCGTCAGCGTCTTGCACTCGCCCGGCTTCTCCTCGAAGGCGGCGATCGACACGTGACCGCGGAAAATCTGCACGGCGAAGCGCTCGCTGCGGGCATACAGGTATCGCTCGCCACCGTTTATAACACGTTGCACCAATTTACCGAGGTGGGCCTGTTGCGCGAGGCCATGGTCGAGCCCGGGCGCTCGTATTTCGACACCAACACAGCCGACCATCATCACTTCTTCTGCGAGGCGACCGGCGAATTGCAGGATATCCCCGCCCAGCATCTATCGGTCAGCGGGTTGCCGGCGCCTCCCTTCGGCACTGAGATTCGCCGCGTCGACATTATCATCCGCGTGCGTCCCGGCGGCGGCTGAACTTCAATCTTCCCCTCGTCACTCGGTTTGAATTTTGGCGGCGTTCCTGTGGCCCCGGGAACCGGCTTCGGCGTCATCGGGTAATCGCCCAAGCCGGGACGAATTTATTTCTCGGGCGGCCGGCGCAGCTGGCGGCGTTGTCCTTGGCGTTACACACTGCTTCAGACCGGGAGCGGAATTCGTTACGGCAATTCGGCAGCCGGTGGCTGCTCAGCCCCTGGCTGCGGTGGGGCGAAACCGGTTTGTTCGGGCATGCGACAAATTAGATTTGTTCTAATGTATTGATCGAGGCGCCGGGCTTCCCACATTCCTGGCTGGCCAGCAAGGCTGCCTGTCGCGGCCGCTGAATTAGAAGCTAGGGAGCTTTACCGTGTCGCTGAAGAATTCGAGGACCGAGGAAAACCTCAAGGTCGCGTTTGCCGGCGAAAGCCAGGCCAATCGGCGTTATCTCTATTTCGCGCAGAAGGCGGATATCGAGGGTCACAGCGATGTCTCTGCGGTGTTCCGGTCGACCGCAGAGGGCGAGACCGGCCATGCGCACGGGCATTTGGAATACCTCGAAGAAGTCGGCGATCCGGTGACCGGGAAGCCGATCGGCCCGACAGCCGATAATCTGGCCGCGGCAGTGGCCGGCGAGACCCATGAATACACCGACATGTATCCGGGCATGGCCCGCACCGCGCGCGAGGAAGGGTTTGAGGAGATCGCAGAGTGGTTTGAGACCCTCGCCAAGGCCGAGAAGTCGCATGCGGGGCGTTTTCAGCGCGCGCTCGACCAACTCGCCTGAGCCAGAGGCCACGCGACAGCTGAATGGGGGTCGGGGCGAACGCTGCCTCACCCCTCGACCACCTTCCTGCCCTCGACCGCTCGGGGGCATCAGGGACATAAAATGCGAGAAGGCAGCCTGGAGGCCCCGACCCGGCACCCGATCCCTTGGGAGGATCCCGATTTTGCCGACCGGGCGAAAACCGAAGCAGAGATGCAGCGCGTCTTTGATATCTGCCATACCTGCCGGCGGTGCTTCAATTTGTGCGACGCGTTCCCTCGCCTGTTTGACCTGATCGACAGCTCTCAGAGCGGCGAGGTCGATGGCGTGGCCTCGGCCGACTACCACAAGGTCGCCGATGCCTGCACCCTGTGCGACATGTGCTTTATGAGCAAATGCCCCTACGTGCCGCCGCATGAATTCGATGTCGACTTCCCGCATCTGATGCTGCGCCACCGGGCGGTGGAGCTCGCGGAGCGGCAGATACCCTGGCGGCAGCGCCAGCTGGTCGAGACCGACCGCAATGGGCGGGTGGCGGGTGCGGTGGCGCCGCTGGCCAATTGGGCCGCCGACCGGCACAACCGGCTGACCCGGCCGCTCATGGAAAAGACAGCCGGGATCGACCGCCGGGCGGCATTGCCGGCCTATCATGGACGGACTTTCGTCATGCGCGCCAAAAAGGCCGCACCGCCGGTCAGCCGCTCGACCCCGGCCGCCGGACGCAAGGCGGTGCTCTACGCCACCTGCTTTGTCAATTACAACAATCCGGGGATCGGCGAAGCTGCCCGCGCGGTGCTGGCGAAGAACGGGGTCGAGACCGAGGTGCTCTATCCGCGCTGCTGCGGCATGCCGCAGCTCGAACAGGGCGACCTCGCCGCGGTCGCAGCCTCGGCGCACAAGGTCGCGACATCGCTCGGACCCTGGATCGAGCAGGGCTACGACATCATTGCACTGGTCCCGTCCTGCGCGCTGATGCTCAAATTTGAATGGCCGCTGATCGCACCCGACGATCCGGCGGTCAAAACGCTCGCCGCCGCGACCTTCGACATCAGCGAGTACATCATCGACATCGCCCGCAAGGAGGGGCTCGCCGCGGGCATGAGGCCGCTCGACGGCGATGTGACGGTGCATCTCGCCTGTCATGCGCGCGCCCAGAATATGGGGCAAAAGGCGGCGGAAATGCTGCGGCTGCTGCCCGACGCCAAAGTCGCCGTCATCGAACGGTGCTCGGGCCATGGCGGCGCGTGGGGCGTGCTCAAGGAGAATTTCGAGACGGCGCTCAAGGTCGGCAAGGCGGTCGCCCGCCAGGCCTTGAGGAATGGGTCGCGGTTCGTCGCCTCCGAATGCCCGCTTGCCGGCATGCACATCGTTCAGGGGATGGAAATTGAAGCCGCAGCCCAGGGCGAAGCCAAAGCGCCGGAACCGCGCCAACTGCACCCGATCGAACTGATCGCCCGCGCCTACGGCGTCGCCGGGGCGTGGTCCGGCCTAGATGCAAGGAGCCGATGAGCATGGTTATTTCCAAGCCGCGCCGCCGGCTGACCAGCGACGACATTCTGCCGCTCGCCGATTATCTGCCGGTGCGGCGCGAGCGCCGCCGGCAGCTCAGCGAGGTGAAACGACGGCGCCGGGTCGAAGTCGGCCCGTTCGCGACCTTCAATTTCGAGAATCTTGAGACGATGCGGCATCAGGTCCAAGAGATGCTGTACATCGAGAAGGGCGGCTCGGCCCAGCTCGCTGACGAGTTCGACGCCTACAACCCACTGATCCCGCAAGGAAACGAGCTGGTCGCCACGGTCATGTTCGAGATCGACGACCCGGTGCGCCGCGCTGTGGCGCTGGCCCGTCTGGGCGGGATCGAAGATCATGCGTTCATCGATATCGATGGCGTGCGGGTGCGGGGCGAGCCCGATCCGACGCGCGAGAACACCAACCCCGAAGGTAAGGCCTCAGCGGTCCAATTCCTCAAATTCGTGTTTCCGCCCGAAGCAATCGTGCGGTTCAAAACGCCGGGCGCGGCGATTGTTGTCGGCTTCAACCACCCGAATTATGCTCATCTGGCGGCGATCGCCGAGCCGGTGCGCGCGAGCTTGGCCGCAGATTTCGACTAGGGCTGGACATGCCGGTGCGATGAGCGGCGACAGATCTTTCGATAGCGCCGCCGAGCGCCAGGAATTTCTGCTCGGCGAAGCGCGCCGGGCATTCGGCGATGCGCACCCGCAGACCTTGACGGCGATGCTCGACCTCGCCGAAATCCTGTGGGCGCAGGGCCGGCTGATCGCCGCGCGCAAGCTCGAAGTAGAGGTTGTCGCCGGCCGCCGCAAGCTCCTCGGCGAAGACCATGCCGACACCCTGAAGGCGATCGGCAAATTGGCGGTGACGATGGCCGCGCAGGGCGAATTGGCCGAGGCGCGACGGCTGCAGGAACAGGTCATCGCCGGCATGCGCGCGCTCGACGGCGAAACCGGCCGCGACACCTTGCGGGCGATCAACAATCTCGCCGGGACCATCGCCGCCGAGGGCGATCTCGCCGCCGCCCGCGAGCTGTTGCAATCGGTGATTTCGACGTTGACCCGCGAGCATGGCGAGCTGCACCCCGACAATCTCGCGGCGATGGGCAATCTGGCGGCGATCCTGTGGCAGGAAGGCGATCGGGCCGAGGCTTATGAATTGCAGCGCCAGGTCGTCGAGCTGCATCGGCGAGTCCACGGCGACAATGACCGGGCGACCTTGATCGCAGCGGCGATGCTCGAAACCATGGAGCGCGCCACCGACTTTTAGCCGCCCCTTGCGGGCTGAGGGCGGCGCTGAGTTCTTAACGCGCAATGCGGATCACGAGTTTGCCGACGCGCCGGCCGGCGACGAGGTGGGCGAAGGCATGCCGGGCGCTGTCGAGCCCATCAAAGATTCGGCCGATCACCGGCGCGACCCCGCGAGCGGCGACGAACGCCACATAGCGCTCGAGTTCGGCGCGGCTGGCGACAAAGATGCCGTGGAGGCGGATCCGGCGGGTCAGGACCTGCGCCAAGTCGGGCGACCGGCCGCCTTCGGCAGCGACGCCGAGCAGCGCCACCAGGCCGCCGTCGCGCACCGCCCGGACCGACTGGTCAAGGGTCGCTGCGCCGCCGATGTCGAGGGCGACGTCGACGCCGCCCTGGCTCCACTCGCGGACCCGCTCGGCCCATCCTTCGTTGCGGTAATTCACCGTCAGATCGGCGCCAAGCGTCGCGGCCTGCGCGAGCTTCTGCTCCGAGGACGAGGTTATCGCGACATCCGCCCCGAACGCCTTGGCGATGCCGAGCCCCATCATGCTGAGACCGCCCGCGCCCGACAGCAGCACGCGGCTGCCGCGACCGATCTGCGCCTGCGTCACCAGCGCGTTCCAGGCCGCCAGGCCAGCGACCGGTAGGCAGGCGGCGTGCTCAAACGACAGGCTCTGCGGGATCGGGACCACCGCGCCGATCGGCAACACGCGCTCCTCGCACAGCACGCCTTGGGCCGGTCCGCCGAGAGTCGTCAGCCGCATCTGCGGCAGCAGCGGCCCATCCAGCCAGTCTGGGATCATGTGGGTGCAGACCCGGTCGCCGGGCGCGAGGCCGCCGCAATCGCGGCCTGCCTCGACGATGACGCCGGCGCCGTCGCTGCACGGGATTAGCGGCAGCGGCAAATCAGGACCATAGACGCCGCGGATTACCAGCAGGTCGCGACGGTTCAGCGACACCGCATCGAAGGCGACCCGCACCATTCCGGCGCCGGGCGGCTCGGAAACAAGTTCTTCGCAGCGCAGATTGCCGACCCCGAACCGGGCGAGGCGCACCGCCAGCGGCATCAGTCGAACCGGCTCGTCAGCTCTCGGTCGATCACCCGGAGCAAAAAACGATCGTCGTCGACGACGATGAAATGCTCGCTGTCGAGCGTGAACAGCTGAAAGCGCTTTTTGGTGAAGCGGCCCCAGGAGCGGGCGTTGTCGGCGGAGACATAGCCGTCATGGATGCCGGTCAGGCAGGTGATCGGCACATCCCAGGGCGGTTGCGGGGTATAGCGATAATCAGACGCCATCTCGAATTCGGCGCGGATCGCGGGCAGGATCAGGCGGCGCAGCTCGGGGTCCTGCACCAGACTCTCGGTGGCGAGCACGTTGAACCGGCGGATCGCTTCGACAAAAACCGCGTCGGGCTGGCGATAAATCGGTTCGAACAAATTGTACTCCGGCAGCTTCAGCAGCCGTTCGAGCAGGTCGGTCTCGAATTCCTGATGCCGCTGCAGTTCGTCGGGCGGACGCGCGCCCGACACAAAGATGTGGATCGGCGCGAGGCCGTGCTCGCCGATCAGCTTGCGCACGGTTTCGAACAGAGTCAGCGCGCCGAGGCAGTGCCCATAAACCGCAAACGGCTTGTCGAGGAGCGGGAGCAGCTCGGGCGCCAACTGTTGCAGCAGGGTTTCGATTTCGCGGATCGGCGCTTCGTCGATCCGGGTCTGACGCCCCGGCGGCTCGATCGCAACCAGCTCGATGCCCGGGGCGAGCCGGTCGGCCCAGGGCCGGAAGGTTGCCGCCCCGCCGCCGGCAAACGGGAAAGCGAATAGCCTGACCGTTGCCTTCGGATTTGGCCGATGAATGACCAGCCAGCGATTGCCGATGATTTGCGCGGTCGAACCCTTGCCGGCCTCGACCTCGCCCGATCGCGCCACGGCTTCGGGGTAAAGCTCGTCGGCCAGCTGCCTGACGCTCGGCCCTTTCAGCAGGATCGCAGTCGGCAGCGCTCGGTCGAGCGCCCGGCGCAAGCGATTGGCGAGGGTCACCGCGAGCAGCGAATCGAGGCCGAGCTCATGGAGCGGCCGGGTGATGTCGATCGCGCCGTCGAGGCCAAGCACCTGCGCCGCATGCATGGCGATCGCATCTTCGGCCTGCTGGCGCGCGTCGCCCGGGGCGCCGCCGCTCGCGGCAGGCGTCGCCGCCGGGGCCAGCTCTCGATAGAGCGCCGGGACCTTGGCGAACTGGCTGAGAAAGTCGGGCCAGCTGGTATCGCTCGCCACCACCTGCGCCGGGCCGTCGCGCAGATGAGCGAGCAGAATTTTGAGACAAGTCCGGGCTGGCAAAGCGGCGGTCCCGCGCTGCTTCCACAGGGCCGCGGCAACCTTGCCCCAACGCCCCGTATCCTCCCACGGTCCCCAGTTGAACACGGTCGCCGGCAATCCCAGGCCGCGCCGATAGACCGCCAGCGCATCGAGAAAGCTGTTGGCCGCGCTGTAAGCGCCCTGGCCGGCGGCGCCCCACAGGCTGAGCACGCTCGAAAACAGCACGAAAAAATCGAGGTCGAGCCGCATCGTCGCCTGGTGCAGGCGCCACGCGCCGGCGAGCTTCGGGCGCAGCACGCGCTCGAACAGATCCCAGCCGGCATTGGCGAGAAGGGCATCCTCGAACACGGCGGCCGCATGGATCACCCCCTTCAGCGGCGGCATCGCCGCACTGATCCGAGCGACGGCGGCGGCGACGGCGGCCTCGTCGGCGACATCCACCGGGATCAACAGGATTTGGGCCTGCTGCCGCAGCCTTTCGATCGCGGCGGCGTCGGATGGGTCGGGCTCGTGGCGAGCGCTCAACACGAGGCGCCTTGCGCCGGCGTCGATCAGCGCCCCGGCGGTTTGGAGCCCGAGCCGGCCCAACCCGCCGACGATCCAATAGCTCGCCTCGGCGGATAATGTGGGCAAAGGACTGTTCCCGCTCGCCAGACGGATGAGCCGAGGAGCAAGCCGCCTGCCGGTGCGGCAGACGATCTGGTCTTCGCCGTCCCCGGCCTGCAATTCGCCGAGCAGCAGGTCGGCGGCACGCTGCGGCGCCGCCTCGGCCGGCAGATCGATCAACCCGCCCCACATCTCCGGATATTCAAGCGCAAAGCTGCGGCCCAGGCCCCAGAGCGGGGCTTGCGCCGGCGCGTTCTCCGCGCCCTGCGTTGCGAGCCACAGAAGCGGCGGCTGGCGAAACCGATCGCGCGCCCGATCGAGCACCTTGGTCAGATCGAGGCAGCCGCCGCAGACGAGCGCACCGGTCCGGGACATGGCGGCCGAGCCGCCGGGATCGGTCGGCCGGACATCGAGCGCCCGCAGATAGACGAGGCCGATCGGGCATTGCGGCGCCTCGTCGAGGATGTCGTTGGCGATGCCCAGCTCCGCGTTCAGCACCACCGTGCTGGCGCCCTGACCGGCCAGCAGATTCGCGAGGCGCTCGCCCACTCCGTTTTGATCTGCAAAAATATACCAATGCCGCCGCGGCAGCGCGGCAGGCGCCGGATCGGGCAGTTCCCGCCAGGCGAGCGTGTAGAGCAGCCGCTCGAAGCCCGGTTCCTCAGCCGCGGCGGATATCTCGCCGACAATCTGGCGCACGGTCAGTCCGCGCAGCACCGCTACGGGACCGCCGTCCTGAGCGTAAACGCGAATGTCGAGCTTCAGCCGGCCTTCATCCGCCTCGCGCTCGACGGCGATCGCGTGAACCCAGCCGCGCTCGACCCCCACTCGGTAAAAATGGCAGGACTCGATCGTGCTCGGGACATAGACGCCATCCGCCGCGGAGGGTTCGCCGTCGAATGACCCATAGCGCCGGACCAGCGCCGGGTAGAGGTGTAGGCAGGCGTCGAGAAACGCCGGATGGAGCTGGTAGCCGGCGGTTTCGAGCCCGGCCGGCAAGGCGACTTCGGCAAAAGCCTGGTCGCCGTCCTGCCACAACCGGCGGATGCCGCGAAAAGCGGGGCCGTAGGACAGGCCGGCCCGATCGAGAAATCGATAGAACCGATCGGCCGGGATCTCGCGTCCGGCGCGCATCATCTGTGTAGCTAAGGGCGGGACCGTTGGCGGCGCACCGTCATGCACCCTGCCGCTGGCATTGAGACGCCAGGGATCGTCGGCCTCGAGCCCAATGCTTTGCAGCCGGAAGAACCCGCTCCCGGCTGCGCTGTCCAGCAACGTCTGGGTCCATACCGGGCGATCCGATGGGATCGTCAGGGCGCGCTCGTAGACGAAATCCTCGATCACCAGCTGCGCCAGGCCGACGACTGCGCGCCGCCGTCATCGCCAAGTCGAGGATCGCCGCGGCGGGCAGCACCGCGCGGCCGGAAACCCGATGGTCGCCGAGAAACTCGAACCGATCGAGGCCGAGCAACGCTTCGAAGCTCAGTCCCTCCCCGCCCAGCTGCTCGCCCAGCAGCGGATGCGGCGCCTCGGAACTGGGCGGCGCGGCGTTCCCACCTGCCGGCGGCGCGGCGCGATAGGGCTCGATCCAGAACCGTTCGTGCTCGAACGGGTAGGTCGGCAGACCGACGCGCCGACCGCCGCCCAGCTCGACCCCTTGCCAGCGGATCGCGCGGCCCTGCCGATAGAGGGCAGCCAGCGCCGTGAAGATGCTGGGCCAATCCTCGCCCGCTTCGGTCAGCGAACAAAGCCAGGCAGGATCGCGGTCGGCAGCCGCGCGCGCAACGCACCGGCGGCCGAGGCTGACGAGGGTCGCGCCGGGGCCGATTTCGAGAAAGGTATCCGCGGTCGACGCCGCTCTTTCGATCGCCTGACGAAAGCGAACCGGATGGCGGATCTGGTCGCGCCAGTAGCCGGCGTCGGGCGCTCCGGCCATCTCCTCAGCCGTCAAGGTCGAGATCCAGCGGATATTCGACGGCCCGCACTCGACCGCGGCGGCGATCGCGGCGAACCGGTCGAGCATCGGCTCCATCAGCGGCGAGTGAAAGGCGTGCGAGGTCTTCAGCGGGGTTGCCGGCAGCCCGCGCCGACGGCATCGTTCGACCAGTGCGGCGACCGCCTCGCGACTGCCGGAAACCACGGTGCGATCGGGCGCGTTCTCGGCGGCGATCGCGATCCGGTCGCCAGGCTCGGGCCAGAGCGCGCGAACCTCCTTGAAACCGGCGCCGATCGAGGCCATCGCACCGCGCTCAGGCAGATTCTGCATCAATCGGGCGCGCCCCGCCACCAGCCGGGCCGCCGCCTCGACCGAACATGCCCCGGCCGCCGCCGCCGCCGCAAACTCGCCGATACTGTGGCCGATGACCGTGTCGGGCGTCACTCCCCAGGCGCGCCACAGCTCGGTCAACGCGATCTGCACACAGAACAGCGCCGGCTGGGCGTAAAGGGTGCGCGTCAGGCGGACCTCGTCATCGCCGAAGAGAGCGTCGCGCAGAGCAATCCCCTCGGCCTCGAACAATCCGCAGCAGCGATCGAGCGCGCGGCGGAAATTCGGCTCGGCGCGATATAGCCCCTCCCCCATGCGCGGGTACTGAGCCCCCTGCCCCGAGAACAGGAATGCGATCTCTCCCGGCTTCTTGTCGACGCGGCTTTGTCCATTGGCCGCAAAGCGGCCGAGCGCTTCGGCTAATTCGGCGCGATCGGCGCCCATTGCGCAACAGCGCTGGTCGAAATGATGGCGTCCGCAATTGGCGGTAAAGCACAGATCGCCAAGCTCGGGCGGATCCGGAACGGCGAGCGCCGCGCGGTAACCGGTGACTTGCGCGGCCAGCGCAGTTTCGGTTCTGGCCGACATGGCCAAGACGAAAAACGATCGCTCGCCGAGGGGGCGCGGCGCCGCAGGCGGCGCCTCTTCGAGCACGACAAAGGCGTTGGTGCCGCCCATGCCCACCGAATTGACCGCGGCCCGACGCGGCCCCGCGCCGCCGGCGAACGGCAATATCCGGGTGTTGACAAAGAACGGCGATGATTCGAACCGAATGCGCGGATTGGGCCTGACGTAGTGCAGGCTCGGCGGGATCAGCCGGTGGTGCAAAACCAGCGCCGCCTTGATCAGCCCGGCGAGCCCGGCGCACTGCTCGAGGTGTCCGATATTCGATTTGACCGAGCCGATCGCGCAAAATTGGGGGCGCGGGGGCGCGGTGCGGAAGGCCCGCGTCAACGCCTGGATTTCGAGCGGATCGCCGATGGTCGTTGCGGTGCCGTGGCACTCGACATAGCCGATACTGGCGGGCGCGACATCGGCCAACGCCATCGCCGCGGTCATCGCCCGGGCCTGGGCCGAAGCGGCCGAGGCCGTATAGTTGATCTTGCGTGCGCCGTCATTGGTGACCGCGGAGCCTTTGATCGACGCGTAGATCCGGTCGCCATCGGCCAGCGCCGCCGCCAGCGGCTTCAGCACGACGGCTGCAACCCCGCTGCCGAACAAGGTGCCGGCGCCCGCGGCGTCAAAGGCGCGGCAATGGCCGTCGGGCGAATAGATGTCGCCGGGCTCGGCAAGATAGCCGCTGATTTGTGGCGCGCGGACTACCGAGGCGCCGGCCAACGCCATGTCGATTTCGCCGTCGAGCAACGCCCGGCAGGCCAGGTGAACCGCCACCAGCGAGGTTGAGCACGCTGTCTGCACATTGACCGCGGGCCCAGTCAGGTCGAGCTTGAACGCCACCCGCGAAGGCAGAAAATCCCGGTCGTTGCCGAGATGCCCGAGATCGCCGGTCTGACCGCGCAATTCGGGATGATCATGCCGCAGCGCATAGCTCGATACCAGCCCGCCGGCGCCGACATAGCTGCCCACCACGCCCTTGTCGCCCAGAGGGTCGTAGCCGGAATCCTCGAACGCCTCCCACGCGACCTCGAGAAACAGCCGCTGCTGCGGGTCCATCAGCCGCGCCTCGCGCGGCGCATAGCCGAAAAAAGCCGCGTCGAAGCCGTCGTGATCGGCGATAATCGGCGCGGCCTTGACGTAATGCGGATCGGCGACGAGGCGAGCCTCGATCCCGGCGGCCAGCAATTCTTCGTCCGAAAAACGGGTGATCGAATTCGACGCCGCCGACCAGGTTGCTCCAGAACGCCGCCGCATTCGAGGCGCCGGGAAACCGACAGGCGATGCCGATGATGGCGATGTCGCCACAGCGCGCGCCCGGCATCACGCGGCCCGGCATCACGCGAGGTCGATGAAATCCCGGTAGGCGCGGCACAAATCGCCGACCGTACGGATCTCGGTGATCGCCACCGCTTCGAGAAACGGGTCGACCCGCCACACCCGTTCCAGTCTCGCCACCAGGGCGGCCAGGTCGAGCGACGCCAACCCGGTATCAACGAGCAGGTCGTCGTCGTCGAATGCCGGTGCGGCGCCGCCGCCGCGCTCGACGATCTCGGCGATGGCGCGGTGAATGGTCCGCCGGATCTCGGCAGCATTGGGCTTTGCGGTCACAAGGTGAGGCCTCCGTCGATGACGATCGTCTGTCCGGTTATGAAAGCGGCGGCGGGCGACAGCAGGAACAATGCCGCCGCGGCGATCTCGTCGACCGAGCCGAACCGCCCCAAGGGGGTGTTGCGCAAGATCGCGCGGCGCTGGCGCTCGCCGAGGCCGGCCACCATGTCGCTGTCGAAATAGCCGGGAGCCAGAGAATTGACCCGGATGTTGCGGGGCCCCAATTCGCGCGCCAATGCGCGGGTAAACCCGTCCAATGCCGCCTTGGTGGCGCTGTAGACCGCGACCCCGGCATTGCCGCGCACCGCATTGACCGACGACACGTTGACGATCGCGCCGGCGCCGCGCGCGATCATTCCCGGGACGCACAGCCGCGCCAGCACGATGTTGCTGCGTAGATTGACCGCGAGGCTCTCGTCGATCTCGCGCATGCGCATCAGCGCAAAGGCGCCAAACCGCCCGACCGCAGCGTTGTTGACCAGCGCATCGATCGCCCCGTATCGGTCGCTGACGTCGCCGACAAAGTGATTGAGCGCCCCATCGTCGCGGCCGTCGATCGCGGCCCAATAAAAATGCTCGCCGCTCGGGTCGCGCTGCTGCTCGGTCTCGACAAAGGGTGTGGCCCTGCGGCTGAAGGCGGCGACGACGTAACCCGCGTCGAGGCATTGGCGCGCAATCCCGGCGCCGAGGCCGCGACTGGCGCCGCTGATTACGACGAGCGGACGGGCCATTGGGCTTCGCCGCGCTCGATCGGCCGGATTTTTTTGAAACGCGGACCGTGGTGAACGCCATCGGCGATCTCGACATAAAGCGGGACCTTGTGGGCGGCGAGCCGGCCGCGGCAGAAACGGTGGAGACGCCGCTCCAGCGCTTCCTGATCCTCGGGCTGCGCCAGGCCCAGCCGCGCCGCCACCACCTGGCCGGTCACCGGGCTGGCATGGCCCCAGACCGTCGCCTCGCGCACATCGTCCATTTCCAGTAATACGTTCTCGACTTCGGCCGGGTAGACCTTGTGGCCGCCGACATTGATCAGGTCCGTGGTCCGGCCCAGAATCCGCAGATAGGGGCCGTCGACCTCGACCGCGTCCTCGGTGTTGTACCAACCGTCCTGGTCGAACGGGCTCGGCGCGTTCAGATAGCCCAGCATCGCGGTCTCGGAGCGGATCCACAGCACGTTGTCGACTATGCGCGTCTGGCAGCCGGCGCCGCCCACTTGCAGCCACAGCGAATGCGCCGCCATTGACCGGGTCGGCAATACGCCGAGCTCCGACAAGCCATAGGTCTGCTTGAACCGCACTGCGGGAAACGCCGCGGTCAAAGCCTTCAGTGTCGCAGCCGGCATCGGCTCGGTTCCATAGGTGATCAGCCGCAGCGACGACAGATCGTGACGCCGGTATGCGTCCGAGAGCGCCAGCATGCGCAGAAAGGTCGGCGTCGCCGGCAGCAGTTCAACCCGATGTTGCTCGATCGCGCGGCAGATCGCATCGGTTTGCCGGTCGTCGCTGATGACGAGTGTTCCGCCATGCGCCAGGGTGTGCAGCATCGTGTGGACGCCGCCCAGATGGTCCAGGCGCAGAAACAGCAAGGTTCGCTGCGCCGGCCGGGCTTCGCGATAGCGCCGGGTCAATGCGGCGAAGTCGAACAGAGCGGCTTTGCATTCGCCGGTCGTCCCCGAGCTGAACACCACCAGCCCGGCATTGCCGCGCCGGCGCAGGCGGCGCAGCAGCGCCGGCGGCTTTCCCGGATTGAGCGCGGACCACGACCACGCGCCGCTCGCCCGCAACTCGATCAGCGCGTCGGCCGCCGCCGCTTCGAGATAACGCTGCGGGTCTTCGCCGCCGCCCGGCAGCAATGCCGCGACATAGCCGCCGCCGACCAAGGCCAGCAGCAATGGAATGGCGCCGGCGCCGTTCGGGCTGATCCCGATGACCGCGCCGGGTGCGAGCCCTGACGCGTCTAGGTCGCGACGCAATTCGAAAACGCGGGCGCCCAAATCTTCGTATCCGACGCTGGCCTCGCCGCAAACAATGGCTTCGCCGCCGGCAAACTGCGCCATTCGCTTTACCAGCCAATCGGATTCGCGAGCCGCCATGTTCGATCGTCCCGCCGCTAATCGGATTGGCGTTCGGGTTGGCGCAGCGAACTTTCGAGCACGCGGCGATATTGGCGCAGAGCCTCCTGGTGCGAGGTGAACAGCTGTTCGCCCAATGCGCGCTGGGCCCGCAGCAATGGCAACAGCGACCCTATCATCGACTTCAGCGCTTCGTTCAGTTGCGCCTCGTCCCAGCTGCAGCCGGCCAGCAGCTTTTCATAGGCGTCGAGCACGGCCAGCTGAAAATCGACGAGGTCGCGCGGCGCCGCGGGATCGGTCATGGCGGCAGCACACCCTTGAACAATTCGAGAAAATCGATGGTCCGCTGGGGATTGTCTCCGGCCTGATGATAGCGATATTGCGCCAGCTGCGCCGGGTTGTTGAGCGCTGCCGAAAACGTCTTGCCGGCGTCGTGGCCGACATGCCAAAGGGTCAGCGCGTTCGAATAGCCCCATTCGAGAACGTGCTGCGCCTCCCAGTCAGGCACCGGAAACGGCACCCAGTACAATTTCGGCAGGACCTGTCCGGACCCTGCCGCAGCAGCCGCGGCATTGGCGCTGAATTCGAGCTGGCCATAGGCGCTCAGCACGGTCTCGGCCAGGGAGACGATCGGGTCCATGATCGCCATTTGCAGCGCGTCGTAGATGTTTTGCGGGTTGGTCCACAAATTCGGGCCGATGGTGTCGAGTGCTACGATCATGTCGAGCCCTTCGAGGTCGCGCTCGGCAAATCCCCACAACGCTTCGAGCCCGGACGGGTCGTGCGAGGCGCCCTCGGTGTAGACGCCGCCCGCCGCCGCGGTCGGCTCGAACAGCCATGGCATGGCCAACGCCGCCCAGAACGTATCCGGATTGAGGGTGTTCTTGTCGAACACCTTCAGTCGTTGGTTTTTAAGGTTGAATGCGTTGAGATAAAATTGCTTCGGATAACGCGGCAATCGGCCCCAGTCGATCAGATCGTCGGTGACGCCGAGCCGGGTGCACACGCTTTTTGAAAAATAGTTGAGCGTCGTCGGCGTCAGTGCAGCAAACGCGAAGTCGATCGCGTCATTGTACAGGCGGCTCAGGGTGTCATGGTTGCGGTCGTCGCGATTGAGCGGCTGGTGCCGTATCTTCTGGCCCAGCTGCCAGAACGCCTTGGTCAACGGCCCGCGCTTGAAGAAGGCCTTGTAGTTCATCGGCAGGAGCTGATAGATCGCGTCGGAGACATTGAGATTGACAGTCTGCTCCAATGCCGCGACCTGCCCGCCCGGCTGCTTCGGCGCGGCGTAGAGCAGGCCGGCGAGCGCGCCGGCGCCGGACGCGCCAATGATATCGAAGCTCTTCTTGTTCTCATAGAACGCGCATAGCGCGCCGGCGATCAAATGCAGGTTCGGCGCGCCGCCGCTGGCGAGAACGCCCATTCTGGAGGGCTGGGTCAACCATTCATCCATCGCGCCCCTCCTCGATCTGCTCGAACAACCGGGCGAACGGGCGGGCAAAATCGTTGAGACGAGGCTGCCGCTCGACATAATTGCAATAGCGATATTTGTCCTCGAACGCCTGCCGGTTTTCCGTCCGCGAGGCCGCGGCGAAGGCCATGGCGGCGTCCCGGCCGATCTTCTCCAGCACGACCGCGTTCGAGTGCGACCATTTCAACATATTCGGATAATACTTCCGGTCGATATCAAACGGCACGTAATAGAGCTTCGGCAGTCTGACCGGCGGCCTCCGCTGCCTAATTCTTTCGGCCAGGCACTCGGTTTTCGCATAGAGGGTCGAAATCAACATCTGGAGCGCGATGATCGGGTTCATCAGCATCAGCTGAAAGGCGTCGTGAATATTGGCTGGTTCGCGCCAGATCGCTCGGGCCATCGGGTCGAGCATGATGACCGCGTCGAGGTCGTCCCGGTGGTTCAGCCAGATCGCCTGCAACCCGGTCGGATCGTGCGTCGCCCCGGTCGTGTAGAGATCGCCATTGGCCATGCGCTGCGGCGCATACAGCAATGGCAGCGCCTCGGCCGCGCGATAGGCGTCGGCGTTGGTCGAAGCGTTGTCGAAAATCTCGAGGGTTCGTTCATCGAGATTGAAAGCATTGAGATAGAACCTGCGAGGCGGCGCCCCTCAACGCGGTGAAATCGACGAGATCGTCGATTTCCGGGACTGGGGCTCATCAGCCCGGCGCTTTTTGGCTCGAAGGTCGACGGCGTCATCGCGCAAAAGGCGAGGTCGACCCAGTCGTTCAATAGCCGGCCGAATGGGCTCGCGGCTTTCGGGTCGAGCTTGATCCGGGGGACCCGGTTGCGCAGATCGTGCATCGGCTTGGCAAACGGGCCGAATTTGTGGAACAACTTGAAGTTGATCGGCAAGGCTGCGTAGAGAATATCGGAGACGAACCGGTTGGGCAGCTCTGCGAGAGCTTCTTTCGGCGCGCCGCGTTTCGGCGCCAGAGAGAGCAGCCCGATCAGAGCGCCGACCCCGGCGGTGCTGATCACCTCGAATTCGACGCCGGCATCGATAAAACCGAGCATCGCGCCGGACATCAAGGTCATCGCCGGCGCCCACCCGCCAAGCACGATGCCGATGCGCCCGTTCACCGCCAATTCCCCCCAGCTCGCGCCGGCGGCATGCCGGCCTGCGCGGCCTCGGCGCGGGCAAGATCGGCCGGCATGTCGAGCCGGCGGAATATCTCGACCGCCTGCCCGAATTGTCGCCGTCGCCTCGTCGGCGCGGCCCCAGCCGTCAAGCAGCAATGCGTAAGCGAGATGAGTGCGGCCGAGCTCGGGCTCGCAGGCCATTTCGCGCTGCAGCCGCATCGCTTCGAGGATCTCGGTCTCGGCCTCGGCAATGTTGTCCGGCTGCAGCATCGCCGAGGCTTCGGCCGATATCCGATGGGCGAGCGCATTGGCCAGCCGATCGTGGCTACGCTCGGCCAGCGCGATCGCCTGACGGCAGAGCGATTGGGCGCCGGCCGCATCGCCCAGCGTCAACAGGGTCATCGCCAAGAGTCCCTGGCCCCAGGCCAGCAACGTCGTCGTGCCGAGTTCGCCGGCCAGAGCGATGCTGGCTTCGAGCAGCTCCCGCGCCGTCTGCGGATTGCCGGACATGGCATAGGCGTGCCCCTCGTAGAACTGCACGAGATAGATGCGAAATCGGTCGCCGACCCGCTCGGCGATCCGCTTGGCCTCCTCGCAATCGGCGATCGCCGCCGCGGCCGATCCCCGATAGCAGTGCGCCACCGCCCGGTAATTGTAGGCGGCCGCCTCGACAAACGGGTTTTTCAATTGGCGCGACAGGTGCAGGCCATGATCGGCATAGGCGAGCGCCCGCTCGAACTCGCCGAGCGCGCCAAAGGTGACGCCGGCAAACCCGGCCGCGGTCGCCTCCTCGGTCGGGTTGCCGAGATTGCGCATCTGCTCGACGCTGCGCGCCAACAGCCGGCCGGCGCGGGCGTACTCCCCGGTCAGGTAATAGCGCCGCCCCATCAGATTGACCGGCGGCGCGGCCAGGCTCTCGTCATCCAGGCGATCGGCGATGGCGAGGCTCTGCTCGGCGTAATCGGTCGCTTGAGCGAACATTCCGCGGACATAGGCGAGCCGACCCAACCAATAAAGCACGCTCGCCATGCGCGGCTCGTCGCCGAGCGTATCGGCCAAGACCCGCGCCTCCTCAAGATTGCGCTCGTCGGCTTCGAGCGCCTCGCGGGTGGTGCCGACGCCGGCGCGTTTGAGCGCAGCATCGATCTGGGCGCGCTCAGCTCGGGCGAGGCCGGCAGAGATTTGGCCAGGTCGAGCGCCAGATCGTAATGCGCGGCTGCTTCGGCATTGGCGTAGAGGCGGCTGGCCTGGTCGCCCGCCAGAAGGGCATATCTGACCGCTTTTTCCTGCTGATCGCTGAGTGAATAATGATGGGCCAGAATACCGGCTTTCGCCTCGCGCCCCAGATGCTCCATGCTGCGCCCGATCGCGCCGTGCAAGGCTTGGCGCCGCGGCCCCAGCAGGCTGCGATAGGCGACGCCCTGAATGACGGCGTGCTTGAAGCGATATTCGAAATTGGGCAGCAGCCGGGTCTGCTGAATGAGCTCGACCCGCTTCAGGGTTTCGATATGACCCGGCACCTCGGCCGCAGCCTCGGATACCGTGCTGACCAGCGGCAGGTCGAATTCGCGGCCGATCACCGCCGCGATCTGCACGGTCTGCTTGACCGGCTCGCCCAAGCGCGTCGATGCGGGCCTGGATGATCCCCTGCACGGTCGACGGGAAATTCGACCTCGGCGGTGCTCGCCAGCTGCAGCCGGGCGGGCTGATGGATCACGAAATTGCGCTCGACCAGGGCGCGGGTGACCTCCTCGATGAACAACGGGTTGCCGTCGGCCTTTTCGGCGATAAAGCGCAGCAAATCCTCGGCCACGTCCTGGCCGAGCAGCCCCGAGGCCATCTGCGCCCATCTCGTCGTCGGCCAGCCGGTCGAGCGGGATTTGCATAAAAAACGGCATGTCCGCCCAGCGCAGCTGATAGCCCGGCCGGTGCGTCGTCACCAGCAAGACCGGCATCTCGGGACAGGCTGCCGATCAGATAGGCGATGAAATCCTCCGAGCTCTGGTCCCGCCAGTGCAGGTTTTCGAAGACCAGCACCAGCGGGCGCTGCCGCGCCGCGGCAGCCAGCACATTGGCGATCGCCTGCTGGGTCCGCGCCCGCTTGTCCTTGGGCTGGAGACCGGCCAGCGCCGCATCGTCGCCCGGCAGACCGAACAGCAGCTCGAGGAAGGGCAGCGCCTCGACCAGGGCCGGGTCCAGCTCGGGCAAACCCTGGCGCAGCTTTTCGGCGATCTGAAACGGGTTGTCGCCCTCCTCGAGGCGAAACAGGAGGCGCAGGATTTCGAGGATCGGCCCGTAGGGCAGGGTCAGCCCGCGCGCCCGGCAATGGCCTTCGAGCCAGCTGACGCGATCGCCGGCCAGCGACCGGCGGAATTCGTACAACAGACGCGATTTGCCGAGCCCAGGTTCGCCGACCAGCGCTACCGCCTGGCCCTGGCCGGCTTCGGCGCGGGCGAGCCGCTCACGCAGCTGGGCCAGCTCGCGCTGGCGGCCGACCAGCATGGTCAGCCCCGCTTCGGCTCGTATCTCCAGCCGGTTGCGCCAGGGCGCTCGCCCGGTGACCTTGTACACGACCACCGGCTCGCGCTGGCCCCTGACCTCGACCGGGCCAAGCGGCTCGGCGCGCATCTCGCCGGCCGCCGCCCGATAGGTATCCTCGGTGATTACGATGGCGCCGGGCTCGGCCAGGGATTGCATCCGCGAGGCCAGGTGCACGACGTTGCTGTTGGCGGTGTAGTCCATCCGCAGATCGTCGCCGATGCGGCCGACCACCACCGACCCGGTGTTCAAGCCGATCCGCAGCCGCACCGTCACACCGTGCTCGCGCTGGATCTCGCTATTGTAGCCGCGGATCGTCTCCTGGATGCGTCAGCGCCGCGTGCACCGCCCGCACCGCATGGTCTTCGAGCGCGATCGGTGCGCCGAACAGCGCCATCATGCCATCGCCGAGATAGCTGTTGACGGTCCCCTCGTAGCGGTGCACCGCGTCGGCGGCCAGCTGCAGCACCCGGTCCATTAAGAGGTGCAGCTGTTCGGCGTCGAGCTCCTGCGCCAGCGCCGAGGAATCGGCGATGTCGGCAAACAGCACGGTGACGAGCTTGCGTTCGCCTTCGAGCGCGCTGCGCGTGGTCAGGATCTTTTCCGCCAGATAGCGCGGCGTGTAGGTATGCGGCGCCCGCGCCTCGCCAGCGTCGGTCGCCTGCGGCTCGCCAGCGTCGGTCGCCTCGCCGAGACGGCCGCCGCATTCGTCGCAGAACTTCGCCGAGCGGACGATTGACCTGGCCGCAGCTCTCGCAGCGAATTGGCAGCGCGGCGCCGCATTCCTCGCAGAAGCGCGCCTGTTCCCGGTTTTGATGGTCGCACGCGAGGCACTGCACGCCCTTGCTCCCTGGCGGCCGCAGCGTTCGGATTTGGCGGGCTCGGGCGCCGAAACCAAAACGATTATAGCGGGACTCCGCTGGATTTCGTTAATATTCTGACCGACGACCTGTCCGGAAGGGCTAAGGTTTGCCGTCGCCGCCGACAATTGCTCGCGATTCCAAGCCGGCGGGGGCGTCAGGCAGTCGTCTCGACCGTCAGCTTCACGACGCGCGTCGGCGTCGCGTTTGTGAAGCCCGGCTCACCACATCATCCATCCCTCTCGCCGCGATGGTTCAGCCTGACCCGGCCTCGAGGCGCGGCGTGACCGATTGTCATCGCCCCGGGCGCCGGCTACGATTGCCATCCCCTCGCCGCTCAAGGACCGATCGCGATGCGCACGAGCTTCACCGTCGACGACATGACCATTCATCGGATCGTCGAGCAGGAGGCGGGGTTCACGCCGATCCTCGATTTCCTGCCGAGCCTCAGCCGCGAATTGCTCGACGAGAACCGCTCCTGGCTCGAGCCCTCCGCGCTCGACCCGGCGACCGGCATGGCCGTGCTGTGCTTCCAATCCTATGTCGTCAAGACGCCGCACCACACCGTGCTGGTCGACAGCTGCATCGGCAACGACAAGGTCCGGCCGACCCGCGAAGCGTGGAACCGCAAGAGCGACGATCATTACATGCGCGCCCTGGCCGCGGCCGGGGTCGACGTCGACGACGTCGATTTTGTCATGTGCACGCATCTGCACGCCGACCATGTCGGCTGGAACACGCGGCTCGACAACGGCCGCTGGGTCCCGACCTTCCCCAAGGCGCGCTATCTGTTTTCGAAGAAGGAATACGATTACTGGGCCGGGGAGCACGCGCGCACCCCGCTCGACGCGATCGCCGACAGCGTCTTGCCGGTGATCGAGGCGAACAAGGCCGAGCTGGTCACGAGCGACCATGCGCTCGACGATCATATCCGGCTGATGCCGACGCCGGGCCACACCCCCGATCATTTCGCCGTCTGCCTCGGCCGCGGCGGCGACCTGGCGGTGATGACCGGCGATCTGATCCACTCGCCGATCCAGGCGCGCTATCCCGATCTGGTGATGCGCGTCGATTACGACCAGAAACAGGCCTCGGCCACAAGGCGTAGCTTTCTCGAACGCTACTGCGACACGCCCACCCTGTGCTGCACGATGCATTTCCCCTCGCCCTCGGTCGGCCACGTCAAGCGCTGGGGCGACGGCTTCCGCCACCAACCGGTCACGGATTAGTCAGATGCCGTACTGGGCCGGCGACGTGGGCTGCATTGACGCAGAATTTCGCGAAGAAAGCATTCGAACGCTGCATAGTCCGACCTCGTGATCGGTCGGCGTCAAGCAGATCGCCCGCGACGATCCCGGGGGGACAAGGGCTCGCGCGCCCCGCAGCCTTGCGTGCAAGCCCCGCCGGTCCTCACGCCGTGATCGCGTGCTCCCTCTTTACGAGTTTGGACGTCACGCGATTCACGTGATAGTGTTTGTGAACGTCCCGCAGGCGCATGCTCGCGAGCTCCTCGGTCAGCTCAACGTCGAGTGTCCGCTGACCTTTGCCGGGCATGATGCCTGCCTTGACAAACTTGCTTCCCGCCCGCTTCAGGTCCGCGACCTTTGAAATTGCGATGATTTGGTCGTGTTCATCGTATACGACAGTCGCTTTCATAACTCTGATCTCCTGTGTTCGAGATGCTGACTGGTCGCCGTGGCCCGGGCGCGTCAAAAATCGGCCTCCACGAAGGAATACTCGATCGTGTTGTTGCTGTTATTCTGCACGACGATGTAGTAGATCAACGTGGTCTGGTCGTCGCTGAGCTGGGACCACTGCGTGCTGATGCCGAGCTGGTTTTCGAACGGATAGCCGCCACCGGTCAGAACCACAGACCGGGATCGGTGAAGGAAGGCGATGTCGGGATTACCGACAGATAGGGAAGAAAGCCCTCGCTGACCGGCCTTGCGAAGAACCAGCCGGCCGATGAATTTGGGCTCAGACTATTACTGCCCCATTGCGCCGCCATATCATTCACTCCTGATTGGATCAGTGCACAAGGCCGCCGCACGATCGCAGCTGCTGCCTGCGTCGAATGCCATGGCTGCTTCTGCAACACAGGCAAACGGACGCAGGCCCCAGGGTAAAGCCGGTCTGCACCGGACAATGTGAGCCGCCTCACATCTCGTGCGCTTTTTCCCAGGGTCTAGCCCGCCATCGGTTGTCCCCCGTCGCCCAGGGTCTTTCGACACCCGAGGCGTTGGTTGGCGGTCCGAAATGCTCTCGGAGGATCTTGTTCCCTAGATTAGAAGGGCTTCTCGTTTACCGAATGCTTTGACCACCTACGAGGCTGAGCGCGACCGACGGCCAGCGGCGGCGCTGGTAGGCGCCGTCCCAGAACAGCCATTCGTATTGGCAGGCGCGGGCAAAGGCGGCGTGCATATCGGCGCGAACCGCGGCGCCCGCGCCCTCGGCCACGCGGTCGGCGGTGGCGATCACCCGTTGCACGGCGTCGCCGAAGGCCGGATCGGCATAGGTGTCGATCCAGGCGCGGTAGGGGTTGTCGGGCGCCGCCCGGCCGGCGATGGCGCGGCCGACATCCCAGTAAATCCAGAAGCACGGCAGCAGCGCGGCAATCAGCACCGCCCACGGCTCATGATAGGCCGTCGCCAGCAGAAAGCTGGTATAGGCGAGGCAATCGGGCATTGGCTCGGCCGCGGCGAGCGTCGCCGGATCGACGCCGAACAGCCGCAGATAGCGCTCGTGCAAGGCGCGTTCGACGGCGACCGCGCCGAGCGCCGACTGGGCGAACGCCTGCAGCGCATCGATGTCGGGAGCCTTGGCCGCGGCAATCGCCAGCGCGCGCGAGAACTGGCCGAGATAGAGCGCGTCCTGGGTGATGTAATACTGGAAACGATCGCGCCCGAGCGTGCCGGCGGCCAGCTCGGCGTTGAACGGCAGCGCATGGATCGCCTGACGCAGCGGCGCCGTCATCTGCCAGGCCTCGTCGGAAAAGCGGGTGGCCATGGGCTGGTGCTCCGGTTGTAAGCTCGGCAGAAATTTGCGATCTATTCCGAAAAATAGTTCTCGTCGATTTTTCTGATCTTGTATGTCTCAGTAACGCGGACTCCGATCTCCTTTTGTACCATAAGTCTGGAGAGTTCCAAGCCATCAATAAGGATAATCCGCTTCGATATACGTGATACATATTCGCGCGCGGCGGGAGAGATCGAACCGGTCGTGATCAGAATGCCCTTGGTCGCGCTGACGCCGTCGAGGCTGCCAGAAAACGCCTGCACCTCGGGCCGGCCGACTGCGTTTCCCGCCCCGTATCGCTTCGCTTGGACATAGACGCGATCAAGTCCAAGTGCGTCTTCGTTGAAAACTCCGTCCAGGCCCCCGTCTCCCGGTCCTCCGGTTGCTTTTCCCCTTTCGGACTGGCCGCCGCCATAACCGAGTTCTCGCAGAAGATCGATGACCAGCTGCTCAAAGAAAGCGGGAGACATTTCTCGCATTCTATCGAGCAGGTCAGCTTCAAGTGGGAACCTGCGCCGCGCGGCTGCGAGGAGTCACCGCTTGCGCAGGATGACGATGTGGCGGCCCTCGGGCGTCAGCGGCGCGGTCAGGCTGAAATCATTGTACCAGCCGATGAAGTCGAACCGGCCGCTCAGCTCCATCGAGGCGCAGGAACTCCTGCGGGAAGAACATCTTGACCGGCACCCGCCCTTCGATCGTCAGCTTCTTGCCGTGGTCGTCGACGATAAAGGTCAGGGTCTCGTTGTAGGTCTGCGCGATCGGGTCGAGCATGTCGGCGCGATAGCGGGTGCGCACCTCGACGCCGCCGCGGCGCCGCGTCCAGCTGCGGCGGTAGTCGTGGAGAATGCGAAACCACACGACGCTGTCCAGCAGATAAAGCGCTCCCGGCGTCAAGCAGGTCGGCGATCCGGTCGAGATGGTCGAGGAACTCGCGGTTCGAGCGCATATAGAGCGAGCCCAACATCACATAGGCGAGGTCGAAGCGGCCGAGACCGCGATCGAGGTCGCGCATGTCGCCCTCGACAAACTCGGCCTCGATGCCTTTGCGGGCGGCCTTGTTGCGGGCGAAATCGAGCATCTGCGGGCTCAAATCGAGGCCGCAATAGGCGTAGCCCCGGCGGCGCCATTCCTCGAGATAGGGTGCGGTGCCGGCGCCGAGCTCGAACACCCGGCGCACCCTCGCCGTGGAAAACCGGCCGATCGCGGCCTCGAAAAAATCAAGCTCCCCTGCCGGATCGCTCGGGGCCAGCGCGATCTCGTAGTAATGCGGGTAGCGATACGCCTCCATGACGCGAGTTACGGAGCGTCGACAAAGCGGCCACGGTCGTGCGGCGCCGAAAAATCGAGCTCGGGGCCGAGCGGGATGATCCCGCTCGGGTTCAGATTGCGCATGCCGCCCCAATAGCCGAGCTTGATGCGCGGGATGTCGACGGTCTCGGCCACCCCCGGCATCTGAAAGATTTCGCGCGTATAGTTCGACAGATGGTGATAATCGGCCAACCTGCGCAAATTGCATTTGAAGTGGCTGTAATAGACGGCGTCGAACCGCACCAAGCGTCGGGAACAGCCGCAGATCGGCCTCGGTGAAGCGGTTACCGACCAGATAGCGCTGATGCCCGAGCCGCGCCTCCAGCCGATCGAGGGCGGCGAACAATATGCCGAAGCTCGCTTCGTAGGCCTGCTTGGGTCTTGGCGAAGCCGCAGCGGTAGACGCGGTCGTTGACCGCCTCGTAGACAAAGGCGTTGGTCTCGTCGATCGCCTGGCGCAGCGGCGCCGGATAGAGATCGACCGCGGCGTCGCCGAACTCGTCGAACTCCGAGTTCAGCATGCGGATGATCTCGGAGGATTCGTTGTTGACGATGGTGCGTTTCTGCCGGTCCCACAGCACCGGAACCGTGGCCCGGCCGGTGAAGCCGGGGCGTGCGGCGCCATAGACCTGATGAACGTGGAACACGCCGCCCTTGGGGGCCAGATCGTCGAAGCCCTGCGAATAGGCCCAGCCCTCGCCCTTCGGCAGATCCGATTGCAGGATCGGGATTGCCGCTTCGAGCCGTTTGAGCTTGCGCATCAGCACGGCGCGATGCGCCCACGGGCAGGACGGTGCGGTCACCAGCAGATAACGCCCGCTCTGCGCCTTGAAGCCGGAGGCGCCGTCGCGGGTGACATGGTCGCGAAACCCGGATTGGAGGCGCACATAGCTGCCGTCGGGCGCCGAAGTCGGCGGGTCCTCCTGGTGCCAGATGCCGTTGACGAGCATTCCCATGGGGCGGTCTCCCGGTGCGATCGCGGTGAAAAGAGGGCGGCTGCGGCCCGATGCTATCCCGGCTCTCCCGGCCGGTCACCGGTTTCGCGGCGTGGGTCGCCCCCGGCGCCGGCGACAGCTAACCGGATTCGACGGCGGCGGCGATGCGGGCTTGTGCTATGGCGCGGATCTGCTCGCGCAACGCGGGCTCGGTTTCGAACAGACGATTGAGATCGCGCGCGGCGAGGCTGAGCAGCTGACAGTAGCCCAGCGCCACGACGTCGGCATTGCGCCGCTCGGCGACCAGCAGCGCCAGCTCGCCGAAAAACTCGCCGCTGCCGAGCTGGACCGGCTGTGGCGCCACGCGGACTTCGACCGCGCCTGAGGAGATGAAATACATGGCGTCGCCGCGCTCGCCACGGCGGACCACGGCCTCATCGGGCACGCGCGAGCCGCGGCCGCAGCAGCCGGGCGACCGCGCGCCGGGCCTTGTCATCGAGTGCGGCGAACATCGGCACCCGGCCGATCAGCTCGTCGCGCTTCAACCCCAGATCGAGCACCGTGCGCGCCTCGCCGCTGCGCCGGCGGCGGCGCAGCTTGCGCTGCAGATCCTCGAAAACATCCTGGTTGATGATCGATTCGGCGCGCAGCCGGCGATAGCTCTCCTCTTCGAACCGGGCGGCGGTGCGCGCCAGAAATTGGGTCTCGAGCCGGCGCACATAGCCCGGATATTGCAGCTTCAAGGCCGCGATCGCGCGATTGATCTCGCCGAGGCGCAGCTCGATCAGGCGGCCCGAGCGCCGTGCTCGGCCCGGCGCCGAACACGCGGCCGATCTGCTCGCGGTTGAACGCCGCCAGATTTTCCAGCACGAAGCGGGCGGCGAGCTGGACCTCGAAGCGGTCGGCGAGCTGGCGGGCGAGCGGGCCGGCGATGCCGATCCGCCGGTGGATCCATAGCGCCATGCGATAGGTCGCACCGAAGGCGCGCAGCCGGGCCGCCGCGCGCTGGTAACCCTCGACGCCCTGGGTGCGGGCGCCGTCGCGCAGCCGTGCGGCGTGGGTCAGCAGGCTTCGCGGCGACGCGCCGCGACACGGTGCGGCCTTCAAAATATTCGAGGCAGAATTCCTGCTCGCGGTCGGCCAGCACCGAGATCGCCGCGCGCGTCCTGATCTCGGCCGGCAGCTGAGCGTTCTCCTCGGCGATGTCGGCGGGGGCGCGGCTGTGCGCGTCGTAGATCGTGGTGATTTCGCCGACGATCTCGGGCGCGATCCGGTGCTCGCGCCCGATCGTCTCGATCGCCGCGCGCATCGAGGACAGGGCGAGGCCGATCACCCGTTCGCGCAAGGCGATCTCGGCCGGCGAGGCATCGCTGAGCTTCAAGAGCCGCATCAGCGGCCGCATCGTCGGCGCGGTCACCAGCAAGGTGAACAGCACGAAGCCGGTGGCGAGCACGCCGACAAACTGGCGGATCTGCGGCGGCAAGCGACATGTTTTCGGTCGCGGCCAGCGCCAGCGCCAGCGACACCGCCCCGCGCATCCCGCCCCACAACATGAAGAGCTTGTATTTGGCGTCGATCGGCTGCGCGATGCGGGCGAGGCTCAGCACCGGGATCAGCCCGTAGAGGGTCGAGCGCCCGCGCCACCAGCGCCGCCGCGATCAGCGCGCCGAGCAGAGCGAAGTCGCCCCAGCTCGCCCGCGCCAAGAGCTCCGGCGTTCGCATCGCCGCGAACAGGAAGATCAGCGAGCTCGCCCAGAACGCCAGCTGCTCCCAGGTGATGACGAGACTTTCGAAATTGGACGGGGCCAGGCGCCGCCGGCCCTCGCTGCTGACCGCGAGCGCCGCCGCGGCGACTGCGACGACCCCGGAAACGCCGAGGTAATGATCGCAGATGATGTAGATGGCATAGGCAAAGCCGATCGTCATCGTCGCTTCGGCGAGACGGCTCGAACGCAGCGACCGGCATGAATAGCGCCGCCGCCCAGCCGGCGAGATAGCCGATGGCGAGACCGCCGCCGAACTGCCGCAGAAAGGTCAAAACCCCGGCCCATGGGCTTGCCGGCCTGGCGCCGCTCAAAATCGCGACGGCGAGCGCATAGATCGCGATCGCCGCCGCATCGTTGAACAGGCTTTCGCCCTGGACCAGGGTCGACAGCCGGCGCGGCGCGCCGATGTCGCGGAAGATGGCGACGACCGCGACCGGATCGGTGGTGGCGATGATGGCGCCGAGGATCAGACAGGCGATCGAGCCCGACCGGGGCCAGCGGCCACAGCGCAAAGCCGACGACGAGGGTGCAGACGACGACGCCGATCACCGCCAGCAGCAGCACCGGGGCGACCTCGTCGCCGAGCTGGCGGGTATCGAGGTTGAGCGCCGCCTCGAACAGCAGCGCCGGCAGAAAGATGTACAGAAGCGATTCGGCGCTGAGCCCGAAATTATGCAGGGTGGCGATGATGTCGCGCACCGCGCCGCCGTGCAGATAAGCGGCCGGGATGTTGGTGGCGACGCCGATCGCGATCCCGACCAGGGCCAAGCAGCACCGTGTAGGGGATCGAAAACCGCTCGGCGAGCGGCAGCAGCAAGCTGACCAGCCCGAGAAGCGCGGTGACGGCAAAAACAATCTGTACGGTTTGTTGCATGGATCGCTCAGCCAGGCGAGCCTAGCGAGGCCGGCTCGACCTCACAAGCCGCGGCGCGTGCGAGCTCGCGGTCGCCGAAATCGGCGATTCCCGACTTGCCATGGGTCGGATCGGCTGCGCCAATGGAGCTTCGACAACTCGACGGATCAGCCTCGCATGTGCACGCGCCGCGCCATCCTCCTGCTCGTGGTTCTGCTCGCCGCCCCGCTGCCGGGCCGAGCCGCGCAACCGCCGCTTCAGCAATTCGCCACAGTCGCAGCTGACCATCGTCAGCGCCAGCGGCCGCCACCAGTTCAAGATCGAATTGGCCGAGACTCCGGCGCAGATGGAGCAAGGGCTGATGTTCCGCCGCTCCCTGGCGCCGGACGCCGGCATGCTGTTTGATTTCAAGCAGCCCGACGGTGGCCACGATGTGGATGCACAACACCCTCATTCCGCTCGATATGCTGTTCGTCGATCAGCAGGGCCGGATCGTCAACATCGCGCAGCGCGCGGTGCCCGAATCCGATGCGACGATCGCCGCCGCGGCCCCGGTGCGGGCGGTGATCGAGCTGAACGGCGGCACCGCCGCCCGGCTCGACATCAAGCCCGGCGATCGGGTGCTGTATCCGATCTTCACCGGCCCGTCGTGATCAGCTCGCGCCGCTGCGGCGCCCCGCCCGACGGACCGCGCCCATTGGAGGAGAGCCGCTCGATGCGTAGCAACCCGACCGCCGCCCTGATGCTGGCCCTGGCCTCGTTCCTGCTGTCAGCGACGCCGGCGTTTGCCGCCTATGGCGCCATCGCCTGGGACCGGGGGAGCGGCCGGCAGGGCTGGAGCTGGAACCAGACGACGCCGCAAAAGGCCGCCGAGCTGGCGATCAGCGCTTGCGGCGCCAGCGGCTGCAAGGTCATCATCCATACCGGTGCGGGCCAGTGCGCCGCTCTCGCGGCGACCGCCGACGGCAAGTTCATCGGCGCGTCGGCGCGCAAAACCCAGGAGGCGGCGCGGCTCGCGGCGCTGACCGATTGCCAGAAAGGCAAGGCCGGCGACTGCGTGGTCAAGGTCAGCCGCTGCAACAAGTAAACGGATCCGCCACGACGCGGCGTCGATCGACCGTCCAGCCGCGGCCAAGGCGGGAGAACCAAGGGGAAAAGGGCGCAACGGGTCGGCGCCGCCGCGTCCCACCCAAATTTTTGCCCGGCGGCTTGAAATAGCCGCGCGCGATCGGTTAAGACTAACTGAGATATTTGACTAATGTCGGCCAAGAGGTTTGCTGAACTAGCTATCTTACTCTCTGAGTGTCCTGCCTTCACCCGGGGGAAAGGGAGCGAGACATGGCAAAAACGGTGGCGGAACAGTGTGTGGAAACCCTGGCTGCCGCCGGTGTCAAGCGGATCTACGGGATTGTCGGCGACAGCCTGAATGGGCTGACCGACGCGATTCGCCGGCAAGGCAGGATCGAGTGGGTTCATGTCCGGCACGAGGAGGTTGCCGCGTTTGCGGCGGGCGCGGAGGCGCATCTGACCGGCGCGCTCGCGGTCTGCGCCGGGAGCTGCGGCCCGGGCAATCTGCATCTGATCAACGGCCTCTATGATTGCCACCGCTCGCGCGTCCCGGTGCTCGCCATCGCCGCCCAGATCCCGTCGGCCGAGATCGGCGCCGGTTATTTACAGGAAACCCACCCGCAGATTTTGTTCAAGGAATGCAGCCATTATTGCGAGCTGGTTTCGCGGAGATGGCGAAAGGCTTCGCGCTCTACATGGTCAAAGCCGTGATCGACGGCCGGGCCGATCAGGTCATCGACCTCGCCCGAACCAATCTGTGGCGCTAGCGGGGGGACGCCAATGAACCTCACAGCACTTCTTCTGTCCCGGCTGCAGTTCGCATTCACCGTCTCGTTCCACATCATCTTCCCGTCGTTCACGATCGGGCTGGCGGCGTGGTTGACCTTGCTCGAAGCGCTGCATCTGGCGACCGGGCGGCCGGCATACCGCCAGGTGTTCGAGTTTTGGCTCAAGATCCTCGGGGTGGCGTTCGGGCTTGGCGTCGTCTCCGGGATCGTTATGGCGTTCCAATTCGGCAGCAACTGGAGCGTGCTGGCGCGAATGTCGGGACCGATCCAAGGGCCGCTGCTCTCTTACGAGGCCTTCACCGCCTTTTTCCTCGAGGCGAGCTTTTTCGGGATTCTGCTGTTTGGCCGCCCTCGCGTCGCGCCATGGTTCTACTTGTTTTCGACTGGAATGGTGGCGCTCGGCACCACGCTCTCGGCGTTCTGGATCATGGCCAACAACAGCTGGATGCAGGCGCCGGTCGGCTATGCGATCGAGAACGGCGCGTTTGTGCCGAACGATTGGTTCAAGATCCTGTTCAGCCCGGTACTGTGGGTGCGCTTCCCACATATGCTGCTGGCGTCGTACTTGACCGGCGCGTTCTGCGTCGCCGCGACCGGGGCATGGTACATGCTGCGTCGGGAATTTGCCGTCGAGGCGCGCATCATGGTGCGCATGGGGTTGTATCTCGCGTCCGTGCTGCTGCCGCTCCAGCTCCTGTTCGGCCACCTCAACGGAGAATACATCGTTCACCTCCAGCCCGCCAAGATGGCGGCGATCGAGGCGCGGTGGCGCGACCAGAAGCCCGCTTCCGAGGTGTTGCTCGCCTGGCCGGACGTCGCGAATCGGCGAAACCTGTTCGCCATCACCTTGCCTCCGCCGTTCGGCAGCCTGATCGACTCGGACAGCCCCACGGCGGCGGAGGTGGGGCTCGACAGCATCCCGCGGCAGAATTGGCCGCCGGTGCTGATCCCGTTCTTCAGCTTCCGCATCATGGTCGGCTGCTGGCTGGTCATGCTGCTGGTCTCCTGGAGCGGATCGTATTTGATCTATAAGGAGCGCATTGAGCGGAGCCGGCTGCTGCTGTGGGCGGCGTTTCTCAGCTTCCCCCTACCCTTTATCGCGACATTGACCGGCTGGTTCACCGCCGAGGTCGGCCGCCAGCCCTGGGTCGTCTACGGCGTTCTGCGGACCGCCGACGCGGTGACGCCATTCCTGACGGCCGGTGCGGCAATGATCTCGCTCGTGGTCTTTGGCGCCGTCTACAGCTTCATTTTCGCCTTCGGGACCTTCTACATCTATCAGCTGCTGCGGGCTGGGCCTGCGGGCGGCCTGGCTCAGCCCCCCGCCGGCGCGACCCCCAATCGCCCGATGTCGGTCGTCGACCACCACCACCTGACGCCGGCCGCGCGTCGCAGCACTGCGGGAGAATAGAAATGGTCATGTTCTGGGCGGCTGTGCTGGCGATCAGCATTCTGCTTTATGTGCTGCTCGACGGGTTTGATCTCGGGGTCGGCATCCTCTTCGGTCTGACCCGCGACGCGATGCGCCGGCACGCGATGCTGAGCGCGGTCGCCCCGGTGTGGGATGGCAACGAAACCTGGCTCGTCGTCGCCGGGGTGATCCTCTGGGGTGCGTTTCCGATCGTCTATGCGACCTTGTTCTCGGCGTTCTACCTGCCGCTGCTGCTGATGCTGGCGGGACTGATCTTGCGCGGGGTGGCGTTCGAATATCGCTATAAGACCGAGCGGCTGCGCTGGGTGTGGGACGCCAGCTTCATCGGGGGATCTCTCGTCGCGGCCTTTATTCAAGGCTTGACCGTCGGCGCCCTGGTAAAGGGCCTGCCGATCTCCAGCGGCCAGTACACCGGCGGCGAATTCGGCTGGTTCAGCCCCTTTGCGGTGCTGTGCGGCGTCGGCCTGTGCCTCGGTTATGCGCTGCTCGGCGCGTGCTGGCTGGTCAAGAAATGCGAAGACGACGTCCGCGATGCGGCTTATAGGCTGATCCCCTATCTCGCGGTTGGGCTGCTTGTCTTCCTGATCGTGGTCTTCGGCTATGCCTTGGCCGAAAACCTTCGCATTCTCCATCGATGGCTGGAACGACCGTACTTGCTCGTCTTCCCGGCGGTCGGGATGATCGCGGCGGTGGTGGCGGCGGCGAGCATCCGGCGCCGCCGGGACGGGGCGCCCTATTATATGGTGACGCTGATTTTCGCGGCGGCGTTCGGCACCCTGGCGATTTCGTTCTGGCCGTACATGATCCCGTTCTCGATCACGGTCGCCGAGGCCGCCGCACCCCATTCCAGCCTGTCCTTCATGTTCTGGGGCGAGGGGATCATCGTCTTCCCGCTGATGCTGGTCTACACCGCGATCAGCTACACCGTCTTCCGCGGCAAGGTCAGACCAACGGCCGGGCACTACTAGCGCGGTGTAGCACGCTCAATTGCTCAGGGCGAAACCGGCGTAGCCGTTGACCGCGACGGCGGCGCAGGTCTCGCGGTAGCGCGCCATGCCGCCGGGATAGGGCATAAACACCCGCGGCTTTCCGGGTATGTTGGCCCCGAGGTACCACGAATGCTTCGCCTGCGGCAGCAGCGTCGCGTTTGCCGCCTCGTTGACGTGCGCCACCCACCGGTCGACCGCTTCCGGCGTCGGCTCGATGCGTTCGAAGCCGTGCCTGCGCATATCGGCGATGCAGGCGGTGATCCACTCGACATGCTGCTCGATCGCCACCGGCATGTTGCACAGCACCGACGGGCTGCCCGGACCGGTGATCGTGAACAAATTCGGGAACCCGGCCGCCTGCAGCCCCAGATAGGTGCGCGGGCCGGCTTGCCACGCCTGGCGCAGCGACAGCCCGTCGCGGCCGCGGATGTTCATGCGCAGCAATGGGCCGGTCATCGCGTCGAACCCGGTCGCGAAGACGATGACGTCGAGCCGGTGCTCGGCGCCGTCGCGCGTCTGGATGCCGTCACCGGTAATGCACTCGATCGGCGTCGCGCGCACATCCACCAGGCTGACGTTGTCCCGGTTGAATGTCTCGAAATACCCGGTGTCGATCGGCGGCCGCTTGGTGGCGAAGGGATGATCGATATCCGCGAGCTTAGCGGCCGTCGCCGGATCCTTCACCACTTCCCGTATCTTCTGGCGGATGAAGTCGGCCGCGGTGTCGTTTGCCGCCTTGTCGATCAAGAGATCGCGGAACGCGGCGCGGAATTGCAGCCCGCCCTTCTCCCAGCCCGCCTGATAGATTGCGCGCCGCTCGTCGGGCGTGACGTCATGCGCCGAGCGGTCGCAGATCGCGAACGGGTGCCCGTTCGGGGTAGCATGCATGGCGCGCTTGATTTCGGCGGTGTTCTCCTTTGCCCAGCGCTTGAACTCCTCAGTCAACGGTGCGTTGCGCGCCGGGATACTGTAATTCGCGGTGCGCTGGAAGACCGTAAGGTGCGCCGCGGTCTGTGCGATCACCGGAGCGGCCTGGATGCCGGTTGACCCCGTCCCGATCATGCCGACCCGCTTGCCGGTGAAGTCGACGCCCTGATGCGGCCATCGTCCGGTGTGGTGCCAGACGCCGGCGAACCGATCGAGCCCCGGTATATCCGGGATATTGGCGGCGGACAGGCAGCCGACGGCGGTGATCAGAAACTTCGCGTCATAGCGCTCACCGGCCTCGGTCCGCACCTGCCAGCGGTTCGCCGCCGCGTCGTAATCGGCGGCGGTCACCCGCGCGCCGAAGCGGATGTCGCGGCGCAACTCAAAGCGGTCTGTCACATAATTGAGATAGCGCAGGATCTCCGGCTGCCCGGGGTAGCGTTCCGACCAGGACCATTCCTGCAGCAGTTCATCCGAGAAGTAGTAGGCATAGGAATGGCTTTCAGAATCGCAGCGCGCGCCCGGGTAGCGGTTCCAGTACCAGGTGCCGCCCACCCCATCGCCGGCCTCCAGCAATCGCACCCTGAGGCCGAGCCGGTCGCGCAGGCAGTGCAGCTGGTAGAGGCCCGAAAAGCCGGCGCCGATGATCAGCGCGTCGAAGCTATGGGCTTCAGCGGGTTGCGCGGTCATCGGGTGCGTGTCGTCCTCAGGCATCGAAGCTCCGGGTCAAATATCGGTCTGTGGGTGCAACGCTGGCGCGGACTGGAGAACATGCCGCGCGCTGCCATGCGCAGGCTTCGATCGGCATGGCGGGTCGAGCGAACTGCCGAAAGTTACTGCGCTGCGTTGGCCACCGGCGCCGCGCGGGCCGGCAAGAACCGGTCGAGCACCTGCCCCGGACCCTTGTCCAACCGCACGTAGTCCTTGCCGTCGAACACGCGGGCGCCGTTGACGAAGACGCCGTGCACCCCCACGGGATCGCGGATCGTGCGCGCCCCACCTGCGGGCAGATCGCTGATCCGGCGCGACGCCGAGATGCCGACCGTGGCGGGGTCGAACAGCAAGAGGTCGGCATGGGCGCCAACCGCGATATGGCCGCGGTCGGGGATGCCGTAAAGCCCGGCCTGATGGCTCGTCAGCCGCCGCACGCCCTCAGCAAGGTCGAAGGCGCCGCGCTCGCGCACCCAATGGCCGAGGAAATAAAGCCCGAACCCGGCATCGCACAGATAGACCAGATGCGCCCCGGCGTCGGACAACGCGATGACCCCGGCCTGGTGCTTGACCAGCGGCTCGACGCCGTCGTCGACCGCGTTGAAGAAGCGGCCGATCAGCCCGGTGTCGAGGTTCTCCTCGAGGCCGAGATCGAGCAGCACGTCGAGCGGGTCGCGCCCGGTGGCGCCCGCGATGTCGGCGATCGTGCGGTTGGCCAAGCTGGCGTTTTTGTCCTTGACCGGCGCGGCGACGATGACGCGCTGCCAGTTGCCCTGGAACACGGTTCCGGGCTGCGGATTGCGAAGATCGGCGCGGAAGGCCTCGCGGAAGCTCGGGTCGCGGAACACCGCTTTGAGCTGCTCGCGGTCATAGGCCTTGATCGGGTCGAACGCCGGGTGGCTGTAGAATGGGTAGGCGCTCGCCAGGGTGAAATCAAATGACAACGGCTGACAGGTGATCTGGATGAAGAGCTCGTTGCCGCGCGACTGGGCTGCGGCGCAGGCGTCGAACACGCCGAGCGCCCGCTCCGGATATTGCTCGTTGTAGAGCGCTATGGCGGTGCTCATGAAGATGCGGCGGCCGTGCCGCGCGGCGATCTCCTCCATCGTGTTGGGCGTGATCGGTCCGGAAGAGATCTCGACGACGCCCCGGCCCGGCCCGCCCATCGCCCCGACCAGCGCGTCGAATTCCGACAAATCGCTGATCGTCGAGGGCATCGGCACGCCGCCCCAGCCGGAATGGTTCAAGGAATAGGAGGCGCCGAGCCCGATCGCGCCCTGGTCCATCGCCTCAGCGACGAGGCGCTTCATCTCGGCCATCTCCGCCGCGGTCGGCGCTTTGCGGACCGAGGCCTCGTCGCCCATGACGGCGGTGCGCACCGCCGAGTGTCCGACCAGGACGCCGAGGTTCATGTACGGGCCGCGGCCGCGCAGCATCGCCATGTATTCGGCGAAGGACTGGAACCGCCAGTCGATGCCGGCGCGCAGCGCGTCGAGATCCATGCCCTCGACGACGGCGAGATTGCGCATGATCATGTCGCGTAGCGGCGGCGGGCTCGGCACGATGCCAAAGCCGCAATTGCCCATCACCGCCGTGGTGACGCCGAGCGATGGCGACGGCGACAAGGTCGGGTCCCAGGTGACCTGCGCGTCGTAATGCGTGTGCAGATCGATGATGCCCGGCATCAGCGCGAGCCCGCCGCCATCGACGACCTCTCGGGCATCCCTGCCGACCTCGCCGAGCGCGACGATCCGCCCGTCCTTGACGGCGACGTCGGCGCGGATCGGCTCGCGCCCGAGCCCATCGACCACATTGGCGCCGCGGATCACCAAGTCATGCATCGCCCTCTCCTCTGCTTGCTCGAAAACTGTTTGGTTCAGGCGCCTCATCGGTCTTGTATACTAGACCGATGATTTGACTGCATGGCATTTTGGCAGGCGGCCGCGCATCGGGCTTCGACGGATCCGAGCACGGATTTGGGCGCGGTGGTCGTTAGCGCCGGCGTTTCTGGCCTCTACCAGCTCTACCGGCGGCGCGAGCTCGGCCTCAACGCGCGGGTGCTCAAGACCCCCGCCGGGCCGCCTGGCGGCGCCTACCGGTTTCGCAGACGACGTGCGGCCCCCTCATTCTCGCAGCATCGCCGCGATCTGGTCGAGGCTGCGGATGCGCGCGTACATTTTCATTGCCTTGTCGAGGCTGTAGGCGTGGGCGGCCGGGTCGCCGCTCCAACAGCACTCGCGCACGACGACAGACGCAAGGTCGAAGTTGAAGGCCTCGCGCACGCTCGTCTCGACGCCGCGATTGGTGGCGCCGCCGCCGATGATGATCGTGTCGCGCCGCAGCATGTGCAGCAGCTCGGCGACGCCGGTCCCATAGAAGGCGCTCGGCCGGCGCTTGAGGAAGACGTAATCCTCGGGCCGCGGCGCGATGTCGTCGGGAAAGCCGGCTTCTGCTGTGCCCTCGACGGCGTTGGTGAGCGGCGGCGCGCCGGTCTCCGCCGAAAGGTCGGTCGGCAGCATGACCACATCGGCGCCATCCGAGCGGCTGACTGGCGTTGTGTAGATCACCGGCACGCCCGCCGCCCGCGCGGCCGCGATCATCCGCACCCAGGCGTCGAGCACGGGCCGCATCGCGGCTCTGCGTGCGGGATCGGATGGAGTGAGCGCGCGCCGGCAAACGTCGTAAGCGATTAGCGCCGTCCGGCGCCGATCGATGCGTTCGGGTTCAGGCATCGCAACCTCCAGACCGGCAGCCGATCGCAAATTACATCAACGCGGCGCCCCGAGCCCGAACAGCGCCGCGTAATTGTTGATTGCCGTAAACGTCGCTGTCGCGCTTGGAGCCGGAGCTTTGGGGGAACGCTCACCTTGATCGCCAGGGCAGCGTCGCGATTGACGACGATGACGTCAGCCGATCGCCGCGGCCGCCGCGCGCCGGGACCCGCGGCCGAGCGCAGCAGGATTAGGCGGCGGCTCTTTCGCGCTGGCCGCTGCGGCCGCGGGCAAGGATCGCAGCGGCGTTGCGGTGCAGGATCTGCTCGCGCGCTTCCTCGCCGATCTGCGCTTGCGCCAGCGCGTTCCGGGTCCAGTCGACGCCGAACTCGGTGCCGTCGGTGCCGCACACGATGCGCTCGGCGCCGTAAAGGCTCACCGCCGCCTCGATCGCGCGCGGGCCGAACGAGTTGCAATCGACGTACACCCCCGCCTTGCGGAAGCGCGACGACGGCAGCTCCTCGCTCGGCGTGTCGAGCAGGCAGCGGTGGTCCATCCGCTCAACCTCGTAGGGAATGTTGCCGCCCAAATTATGGACGTGGACCATCGCGTCGGGATAGTCCGCGAGGAAGTCGGTCAAAGACAGTGTCACCATCACCGAGGACAGGCTCGCCTGCATATCGAGCGTGCCGTTGCGGCGGCGGGCATTGTCGGTGTCGCCCGCGACCTTGGGGAAAGCGTCGCCTGGCCGCGGGCCATGGTGGATGAAGAGCACCGCGCGGTGGCGGTTCGCCACGTCCAGCAGCGGACGCATCGCTTCGGCGTCACTGCGGGTGAGGAAGCCGTTGCCCGGTATCTGCGCGCCGATCATCCCCGGCAGCCCGAGCGCCCGCTCCAGTTCGGCGGCCGCGGCGGAAATGTCCATCAAGGGCAGCGCCGCGTAGGCGGCGAAGCGGCCGGGATGCTCCTCACAAATCGCGGAAAGCCCGTCATTGACGCTTCGGCACAGCGGCCCCGCCACTTCCAGCGGCTGGGACTCGATCCAGCAGAACGAGCCGAGAAGCGACAGCACGCTCACCCCGACCCCCTGGCGGTCCATCCGAGCGAGATGCAAATCGACGTCGTCGAAAGCCTCGGCGAGCGGCGCTTCGCCCATTCGCGGGGCTTTCAGCACCTCGACGCCGTCCTGGTTGCGCAGGATGCGCGGTTCCCTGGTCCGGGCGCGCAGGGCGTCCGCGACTTCGGCGGGCCGCCAATGGGTGTGCATGTCGATCATCATCGCTGTTTCCTCCATGGGCCATGGCCGAGCTTAATCCCTGGCGGGTCCGGCGCAAAGCCAGCTATCGGGCAGAACCGGCAATCGGGCATAAGATGCCCCCTGCGGCCGGTCAAAAGGCCTTGCACGAGCCGTCGCACTCGTCGGGGAACAGGCTCCGGCCACAGGCGCACGGGCCACGATGACCGGCGACCCTGGCATCGGCTGTCGGCGCAGGTTGCTCGGGGAGCCTTTGCCGCCGCAACTCCTCCAGGCGGCTACGGATCGTCTTGAAATCGTCAGCTGCTCGCGGCCGTGACATCAAACCCTCCAGGCCACCGCACTAGCATGCGTTAGCACCGTTCGCCAATCGCCCAAATTCCGGACTTCGGCCTCGCGCCGGCGTCGCGCGTCGGCTAGAATTATCATCTCGCACGTATCCGGAAGGAGACGGGTCATGGCTCGCGCTTACCATGTCATCGATGCCGACGGCCATATCCTGGAACCGCTCGATCTGTGGGATAAATACATCGACCCCGCCTTTCGCGAGCGCCGGCCGCGGTTTGTCATCGACGACAACGGCAAGGAGCGCCTCGGCGTCGAGGGCAAATTGCTCGGCAATCCGCGGGGGATCGGCAGCCTCGGCGCGGTCGGCGTCCGGCAGGGCGCAGTCAAGCCCGACACCCTCAAATATGCCGAAGGGAAGAAGGGCGGGTTCGACCCGAACGCCCGCATCGTCGACATGGATGCCGACGGGATCGACGCCGCCTTCCTCTACCCAAGCCTCGGGCTCTTCGCCGGCGCGGTGCAGGACCCGCCGCTCGCCGCCGCGATGTGCCGCGCCTATAACCGCTGGCTCGCCGATTACTGCAAGCCCTACCCCGAGCGCCTGTTCGGGGTGGCGATGCTGCCGATGCAGTCGGTCGAGCTGGCGATCGAGGAGATGCGCTACGCCAGCCAAGCGCTCGGGATGCGCGGCGGCTTCCTGCGGCCGAACCCGTATCACGGCAACAAGATGATCAGCGACCCGATCTACGAGCCGTTCTGGACCATGGCCGAGGAGCTCGACTTCTCGATCGGCTTCCACGAGGGCTCGACCACCGCGATGCCGACGGTCGGCGTCGACCGCTTCGAGGGCGACCGGGCCGCACGCCACATGATCAGCCACACGATGGAGATGATGCTGGCGGCGATGAGCGTGATCTGGGGCGGCGTCGTCGATCGCCACCCGCGGCTGCGCGTCGCCTTCCTCGAATCCGGCGGCGGCTGGATCGCGCCCTGGCTCGACCGCATGGACCGGCATTTCGACGACCAGGGGTTCAACGAATCGGCCCCCAAGATGCGGCCGAGCGAGCTGTTCCAGCGCAACTGCTGGATCTCGTTCGAGCCGGTCGAAAACAGCATCGCCGTGCTCGCCGACTATATCGGCCCGCACAAGATCATGTGGGCGACCGATTATCCGCATCAGGACGGCTTCTTCCCGGGCGCGCCGCAGATGGTCCGTGAGCGGCTTGGGCCGTTGTCCGCCGAGGCGAGGCGCCAAGTAATGGCCGGCGGCGCCATGGGGTTCTACGGCTTGCAGTAACGCCAGGCGCGTCCCGGTTCGAGGCCGGTTTCGGCGCCATTTGCTTTTAAAAAGGGAGGTGAATGATGGAGCGACCGCGGATGCGGCAAAGTATGCCCGAGGACCGGAGCGGCTGGCATCGTATTGACGCCGGGCCGCATCTCGAAATCCTGTTCCATCCCGACCGGCGGCTGGCCGGCCGCGAGGACCAGATCACACGGCCCTCGATCGTGGTTGCGGTCGCCGGCAAGCGCGAGCAGGCGCTGCGCTTCGACCCGTTCAGCATGGGCGCCCACTATCACATCCGGCCGGGCCTCGCCGAGCAGATCCCACTGCCGCTGGCCGAGGGGCAAGCCCCCCTCGACGCCGTTGTGGCGTTCTTCGAAAAGCCGCTCCGATTCCGCGGACTTCTGGCGCTGGCCGAGGAGGACGAAGTGGCCTCGCAGTTGCGCGATGAAGAGCTGAAGAACGCCGCCGACCAGATCCGCGCGCGCAGCGCCGCGCACAAGGGTGCGGCCGCCTGATTGCTCCCCAGCGGGACCGATGTCACGATGATGGCCCCACCGCATCTGGCGAATTTCCTGATCGTTGGTGCGGGCGCCGCGGGCCTGATGGCTGCCCGTGAGCTTGCCCGCGCCGGCAAGCGGGTGATTGTCCTCGAGGCGCGAGACCGCTGTGGCGGACGCATCGACCCGCTGCCCGCCGAGGAATTTGGCTATCCGGCGGAGGGCGGCGCCGAGTTCGTCCACGGCGCGGCGCCGGTGACGCGCACCTTGATGGGCGAGGCGCGCCTGGCCCTGGCGCCCCGCGCCGGTACGCGATGGAGCGCCCGCACCGGGGCGCTCTCGCCGGACGAGTCCCTGCTGCCGCACGCACGCCGGTTCTACCAGGCCCTGCGGGAGGTGAAGGCCGATCTGCCGATCGCCGAATTCCTGGAGACGCATTTTGCCGGTCGGCAATACGATGGGCTGCGGCAGTCGATCACGCGGACCGTCGAAGGCTACGACGCGGCCGACCCGCAGCGCATCAGCACCTTCGCGATCCGCGACGAGTGGATGGCCCGGGACGACGGTCAGCACGGACGGATCGCGCAAGGCTACGGCGCACTCGTCGAGCATCTCGCATCGGAATGCCGCAGGCAGGGCGCCGCGATCCATCTCGACGCCGCCGTAGCGGTCATCGACGAGCGAAACGGAGGGATTGCCGCACGCTGCCGCGATCGCGCCATCTTCGAGGCCGATGCCGCGATCATTACCGTCCCCTTGCCGCTCCTCTCGGAAATCGCGTTTCCGCCCGCGGCGCGCGAACGGGTCGCGGCTGCTGCCGATATCGGGTTCGGCAACGTCATCAAGATCCTGCTGCGTTTCGCAACGAAATGGTGGGCCCATCACGGCGAGCTAGATCTGGCCGATCTGTCCTTCCTCGTCGCCAACGCCACAGTCCCGACCTGGTGGACACAGCATCCGGCCGGGCATCCGGTGTTGACGGGCTGGTTCGCGGGACCCAAAGCCGACCGAGTGTCGTCACTCGCCGCGAGCGAACTCGTCGAGATGGGGCTCGCCTCGCTCGCCGAGATTTTCGACCTGCCTCTCGGTGGCATCAGGGCGCATCTCGTCGCCTCGCGAGCGATCAACTGGGGCAACGACCCATTCGCGCGAGGCGCCTATTCCTATGCCACGCCCCAGACACGGGCAGCGCAGTCGGTGCTGAGCAGGCCGGATGGGGGCGCCATATTCTTCTGCGGCGAGGCGCTCTATGCCGGCCCGGATATGGGCACGGTCGAGGCGGCGCTGGCCAGCGGACTGGAAACCGCGCGGACGATCCTTGCCGCCGGACCATAGGCGTCAATTGAAGAAACGCGCAGGGCGGAAATGGGTGAGCTCAGCCCTGTGCCGTCCGCCCACGATCTCGTCAGCCACCACCGCGCCGAGGAACGCCGACATCGTGACGCCGCTATGGGTGACGGCGATATAGTAGCCAGAAACCCGCGGCATCGGCCCGATGGCCGACAGATGGTCGCCGGGAATCGGCCGGATGGCGATGCGCGCCGCCTCCGGTTCGACCTCGCCGATCGTCGGCAGCAGCTGTCGGGCGCGCCGCACTAGATCGCGCGCCTCCGGCATCGACGGGCTGAGCCTCGTGTCGATGCCCAATGTCGCATCGGTCGGGTTCCAATGCAGCATCAGGCGGCCGGCGCCATCGGGGCGTGCGCTGATGATTGGGCTGTGGATGACTCGGCCGAGGCCGGCGGCGACCGGGGGCGTGAACACCAGGAACCCGACCGTCGGCGCCAGCGGCAGCTGCAGACCCGCATCCCGGGTCGCCTCGTTGGTCCAGCGGCCGGCACAGTTCACCACGGTGTCGGCCTCGTATTGCCTGCCGTCGGCGAGGCGGACGCCGGTCACCCGATCGCCCACCATGATCAGATCTGCGACCCGGGCGCCGCAGATCACTTTTGCGCCGTGGCGACGACGCGCGGCGGACAGCATCGCATGCGCGTAGACCACCGGATCGAGCCAGCCTTCTTCCGGGAAGAACGCCACCGGCGCATCGCCGATCGCCCCCGGGTCGATGTCGGGCTCCAACTCCTGCGCCTGGCGCCTGGTGATCCACTCCGCGGCATAGCCCCACGACTGCAGCTGCTCGACGTTGGCACGCTGCGCCGTGCGCTCGGGTTCGGCTTCCCATTCCAGGCTGCCGCCGCCGTGCCGCCATGGCGTGGCGCCGAACTCGTCGGCCAGCGCCGCATGCGCCTTCATGCCGGCGACATTCAGATCGTGATAGGGCTTCGGCGGTTTTTTGTGGGCGTTGGTCCAGGCGAAGCTGATCCCGGACGTGCCGCCGCCGACGCGCGTCGCTTCCAATACCGTGACGGAGGCGCCGGCTTGAGCCAGCCGATAGGCGACCGAGGCGCCGATCACGCCGGCGCCGATCACTATCGTCCTGATCATTTGCGTCTCCTCAATTCAAGAAGGATTTATGGCATGCCACTATCCGGCCGCTGCCAGGGGACATCAGCGCCCGGGAATAACGCACATCGCGCTCGGCGGCTCGCCGCAGCTCCACGCGTTGGCGGCGCGTTGGGATCGGGCAGCGGAACGGCCGACCGCAGGGTGCGGCGGGTGGTGGAACAGTGCCGCGCGGCGCGCTCGACCAAGCGCCGGCCGCTTGCCGGCCGTTTGCGCGGTCGCTCGCTCGCGCGCCGCCGCCTTGTTGCTCAGCCCGGCGGCGCAGCCCAAGACGATCCGCACCCGCAACGCCACGGCCTGCGCCGTCTTGCGCCGCTGCGTATAGCCTTCCAATACGCTGGCAGCCGACAGTTCGATCTTCGCCACCGGGCCACCGGTTCGCATTCCCCAACCCCCGGCTGCCGCAACTCCCGTCAAATTATCCAAACTTGTGGCTCAACACACTAGGCGGTTGCCGACGGGAATTCGGGCTGGGCGGGTTGCGCGCCGCCGCATTGCCCAGGCGTCCATTGCTCAGCCAGCGCTTTGATCTCGAAGGGGGTTGCCGCCCGGCCGCCGAGTTCGCCCATGAAGAATTCGAGATACTGCTCGATGCGCCGCAAAAAAGCGCGCAGATCGGCCTCGCTGCGCACATATGGCGTATTGCCGGGGGCGAGCGAGGGGCTGTGATAGGTAAAGCTGAAAACGCGGTGCCCGTTGCGCAGCAAGGCGCGGGTCAATCGGCGCTGTTCGGCGAACGAGATGCCCTCCGGGGTCAAGGTGATGCGCTCGACCAACCCGAGCCGGGCGAGGATGCCAGGCACGTGCAGCGCCTTCAGCCGCTCGTTCATGGTCAGCACATAGGCCATCGGCCCGCTCGACGCCAACAGCCCGGTATAGCCGATCGAAAGCGGGATCTCGAGCAACGCCGGACCGGCGCCGAACCAATAGGGGCGGACGCCGCAATGCGAGAAATCGGGACCGAACTTGCGGCTCAGATCGGTGCCGGGAACGACGCTGACATCGATCTCGTAACCGAGCTCGGCCAGAATTTGCGCGGTGGCGCGGCCGACCCCATAGCGGCCCGCCTTGTAGATGCGCGGCCGCACCCTGAGGTTCTCGCAGATGATCTGGGTCAGCTGGGAGAGCTTCTCGCGCTCGAGCTCGATCGGCAGGTTGCCCGGATACGAGTTCTCGTCGGTTGCCTGCTCGACAAAGGGCGGCGTGTCCCAAGGTTGCAGATGTGCGCCGATCTCGCAGGCCCCCGAGCGGTGCAAGTCGCGGATGAACTCGTAGCCCTCCGGCGTGCTGCTGACCGGGTAGTCGAGGACGAAAGTCGGGCGCACCCCGTGGCGTTCGAAGATCGGCTGGGTCTGCGCCTGGCGCTTGACCGAAGTGACGCCCATGGCGCGGCGCGGCTGCGCCCTCGCCCAATCGAATTCGGCTTCGGTGTCGACGACGACGACGAGCAACGGAGGGTGGTCGGCCGGCCAGTCGATCACTGTCCAGGTTTTGGGGTCGAGCATGCCTCAGTGACGGCGGCCGACGATCGGCGCGCGCCGCGCCGGCGACCAGTTCGCACCCGGCCGCGGCGAGCAGCGAGCAATCGCCGAATTATGTTGCAACGCGCAGCCCATCATCTTGTAACATACCGTAACACAGCGGGCATCGATATGCGAGCGGTCAAGGCGCGCTCCCCAACCTGCGACGGCATGCCCCAAAAAGTTACAGATTTTCACAACGCGGCCGAGCCGGCTGGTTGGTCCAGGCTGACCGGTAGCGGAGCTATAGCGGGTTGGCGCATGCAGCGCCCGCGACGATGACGGTCCTCTACGAAGGCGCCGAGAGCGGTCGCTCGCGCCCGCATTTCCTCCATGTGTTCCCGAGCTTCGGGGTCGGCGGGATACCGCTGCGGATGGTCCGCGTGATCAACCATTTTGGCGCGGAACTGCGCCATACGGTGATGGCGCTCGATGACAATTTCGAGGCGGCGCAACACCTCGCCGCTGATCTCGAGGTGCGCTTGCTGGCGCGCCGGCGCGCAGCGGCGCGGGCTCCTCGGTGCTCTGCTCGATGGCAGCGCCGTGTTGCGGCGGCTGCGGCCCGATCTGTTGATCACCTATAATTGGGGGGCGATCGAATGGGCGATGGCCGACCGCCTGTGGGGGGTCGCGCGCCAGATGCATTTCGAGGCCGGCTTTGGCGAGGATGAGGCCGACCGCCAGATCCGCGCGCCGGGTGTGGTTTCGGCGCTGGGCCCTCACCCGCTGCGTCAAGGTCGTGGTGCCGTCGCGCCGGCTCGAGGATTTGGCCCGTCGGGTGTGGAAATTGCCGGCGCGGCAGGTCGCCTATATTCCAAACGGCGTCGATGTCGAGCGCTTTGCCGATCCGCGCGACGCGATACCGGGCTTTGCCCGCCGGCCAGGCGAATTGGTGATCGGCACGGTCGCGCCGTTGCGGCGGGAAAAGAATATCGGGCGGCTGCTGCGCGTCTTCGCCCGCCTCGACCCGTCGCTTTCGGCGCGCCTGGTGATCGCCGGCGAAGGGCGCCGAGCGGCCGGCGCTGACCGGGCTCGCCGGCGAATTGGGGTTGGCCGGGCGGGTGATCTTTACCGGCCAGGTCGCTCCCGAGGCGGTGCTGGGCGGCTTCGACGTGTTCGCGCTGTCCTCGGATACCGAGCAGATGCCCAATGCCCTCCTCGAAGCGATGGCCGCCGGTCGAGCCGTCGCCGCGGTCGATGTCGGCGACGTCAAAAGCATGCTGTGCGAAGACAACCGCGAGTTTGTCGCCGCGCGCGACGACGAGGCTGCCTTTGCCGCGGCGCTGACGCGCTTGCTGCGCGATCCGGCCAAGCGCGCGTCGCTCGGGCGGCAGAACCGCGAACGGGTCGCGGCGGTATTCTCGCAGGCTCGTATGTTCACCGCTTATTCGCTTATATTCGGACTGAATGATAGTCGATGATCCGAGCCAGGCCGCGCGCGTCGCGCCCGGCTTCGCCGTGGAACTCGATTGCCTACCCCCATCGGAAGTGCTTAAAACGCCTCGTTGTCGGATCCGGGCGAGCAACATATTGAGATCAGCGATTTCAGCCTGCCGCAAACTCTGCTCGCCGTCGACCGTCAGGGTGGGCATGGGCGGGACGCCGGATGGTCCCCCGTCCGACAAAGCACTGCCGAGCCGTATGGCGTGACCGGACAGGCCTCGGTTTGGCTGATGATCGGAGGCCGCCTGCTCCACCTGGGGGTTTGTGGTGCAGGTTTCGCGATCGCCGCGGCGGTCGATGGCCTGTCATTCGCCTCGTCTGTCGGGTGCGGCGGTTGACGAGCCGATGACGGATCGCGGCTGATGGGTGGCTTTTTTCTGCTCGTTGCCGGGTCGGACCAAAACCGGTCGCCAGCGCTTGCCGGGTTGAGCAAGGCATTTGCGGAACTCGGCTTTGCCTCGCCCGAGATGATAAAGACCGATGATTACGTGTTCGCCGGTTATCCCAGTCTTCAGGGCGGATCGCTTGCGCTGCAGCGCCAGCCAAACGGCGATTTCGTCTTTGTTTGCGGCACCTGCATTTGCGATCGCGGAGTTGGCGTGGCGGCGGCGCTGTCCGATTGCCGCGCACCGGCCAGCAGGACCGCCGACCCGCTGATGGGTCATTATGCCGCCGTCATCAGAAACAACCGCCGCACCGAGATCAGGCTCGACCAGTTCGGTGGCTACCATCTCTTTTATAACCTTAAGGCCGGGATCGTTTCATCGTCCTTCTACGCGATTTGCGCGGCTCTCGAATCTTTGACCCTGACCCAGCAAAGCGCCTGCGAGTTCGTGTTCAACGGAGTGGTTTCGGGCGATGAGACGTTGTTCGGTGAGGTCGCGCTGGCGCCGATCGGCGCCACGATCCGGGTCGGCCCACAAGGATTGGAGGTGGTCCGCCCGGCGCTGCGGGTGACGCGCGAATTTACCGGAGAAACGCGCGAGGACTCGCTCGACCGCAGCATCACGCTGCTCGACCGCTATTTCGCTGTGGTCGCGCGCAGCTTTGGCGACCGCGTCGGGTGCGCCCTGTCCGGCGGCTATGATTCCCGCCTCATTCTGGCCTTTCTGCGCCGGCATGGGCTCGAGCCCCGTGTCTATGTCTATGGTCGTCCGTGCGAAAAAGACGTGCTGCTGGCTTCGGAAATCGCGCGGAGGGAGAGCTTCCCCCTTGAGACGATCGACAAAGAGGACCATCCAGTCATTCCGCCCGGCCAGTTCGCCGAAGTCGCCCACCGAAACTTTCTCGCCGGCGACAGTTACCAGTATGACGGCATCTTTCACAACGGCGCCGAGATCGCCAAATCGGCGCGGCGCGTGCATGGCGGCACAATTGCCTTCAATGGCGGCGGCGGCGAAATCTTTCGCAATTTCTTCTATCTCCTCGATCGGAAATACACCATTCGTGAGCTGTTATGGAGCTTCTATAGCCGGTTCGATCCAGCCGTCTGTACCCCGGCGTTCAATGCTGCGCGATATTACGATGGGCTCGAAAGAAAGGTCATGGATCTGCTCGGCGCCGACGAGCCGTTGCTGGCCCGACCGACCGTCGAATGGCTCTACCACAGCTTTCGCTGCCGGGCCTGGGACGGCAAGGTCGACAGCATCGCCGCGCCGCTACGGGTTGACCGCGATGCCCTATCTCGAACGCTCGATCACCGAGCATGCGAGCGCGCTGCGCCTGTCATGGAAAAATCATGGCGCCTACGAGGCCGAGATGATAACCCGCGCCGATCGCCGGCTGGCGCGCTATCCGTCGGTTTACGGTCATGATTTCGCCGCATCGCCGCCGCTGTCGCGAAAGATCGCCGACTATGGCACCTATGTTCGCCCGCCCTGGTTGCGGCGCTACACCTATCGGCTCAAGCATGTTCGCCGCCGACCCGGCGATTGGCCAGGCTATCTGGCCGAGCCGTACCGGGAGGCGGTGCTGCCGGGCGGAGCGCAGATTCTGAGCCGGTTGTTTCGGCTCGAGCGCATCGGCGACGAGGCCCAGTTCGCCAGAATCCTGTCGCTCGAATACGCGCTGCGCCGCTTTGGCTCGCGTGTTAAGGTCGAGTTTTGAGGGCGGCCCAATGTGCGGGATAGCCGGCATTTTCGATTGCCGCGGGCGCGGCGAGACTGACCGGGGCCTCTTGCGCCGCATGACCGGCCTGCTCGCCCACCGCGGTCCGGACGGCGACGGCTTCTATCATGCGCCGGGTGTCGGGCTCGGGCATCGCCGCCTCGCGATCATCGATCTCGCCGCCGGCGATCAGCCACTGTTTAATGAGGACCGCACGGTGTGCGTCGTCTTCAATGGCGAGATCTACAATTTCCAGCCGTTGATGGCTGAGCTTGCCGCGCTCGGGCATGTCTTTCGCACCCGATGCGACACCGAGGTCATCGTTCATGCTTGGGAGGAATGGGGCCCGGCCTGTCTCGAGCGCTTCAATGGGATGTTCGCCTTCGCCCTCTATGACGAGCGGTGCGAGAGCTTGTTCCTGGCGCGCGACCGGCTCGGCGAAAAGCCGCTCTATTACAGCTTTCTGGCCGACGGACGCCTGCTATTCGCCTCCGAGCTGAAGTCGATCGCGTGCGCCGCCGCGGTCGACCGTAGCCTCGACCCGCAGGCGATCGAGGAGTTCTTCGCCTTCGGCTATATTCCGGACCCGCGCTCGATCTATCGCGGCGTCAAAAAACTACCGCCAGCGCATTATCTGCTGCTGCGGCGCGGCGCGACGCCGGCCGAACCGCGGGCCTATTGGGAATTGCGTTTTGTCGACGGCGCGGCGATCGATCGCGAGGAGGCCGCCGAAGAGCTGATCGTCCGTTTGCGGCGAGCGGTCGACATGCGCATGATCGCCGATGTTCCGCTCGGCGCGTTTCTGTCCGGCGGCGTCGATTCGAGCGCGATCGTGGCGATGATGGCGGGTCTGCAGGCCGATCCCGTCAGCACCTTTTCGATTTCGTTCCCAAACCGGGGCTTCGACGAATTGGCCCATGCCGCCGTGATTGCCGAGCGTTACCACACCAACCACCGCGTCCGCGCGGTCGATCCGGATTCGTTCGACTTGTTGGACCGGCTGGCGAGCGTATATGACGAGCCGTTCGGCGACAGCTCGGCGCTGCCGACCTTGCAGGTGTGCGCCGTGGCGCGCGAAAACGTCACGGTGGCTCTGTCCGGCGATGGAGGCGACGAGGTCTTTGCCGGCTATCGGCGCTATCGCTGGCATTGCTTCGAGGAGCGCGTGCGCCGAATCGTTCCTCGGCGTATGCGCGCCCCGCTGTTCGGAGCCCTCGGCGCGATCTACCCCAAGCTCGACTGGGCGCCGCGGCCGCTGCGCGCCAAAGCGACCCTGGAAGAGTTGGCGCGCGACACCGTCGAGGCGTATTTCGCGTCTGTTTCGATCTGCTCCGATAGTCTGCGGCGCCGACTGTTCAGTTCCACGCTCAGGGGCGAGCTGCAGGGCTACAACGCTGCGGAAGTGCTGAACGGCCACATCGCCGGATGCGACAGCGAGGATCCGCTGTCTCGCGTGCAGTATGCGGACTTCAAGTCGTATCTACCCGGCGATATTTTGACTAAAGTGGATCGCGCGAGTATGGCGCACTCGCTCGAAGTTCGCGTACCTCTGCTCGATCACACGCTGGTCGAGTGGGCCGCCAGCCTACCCTCGAAGTTCAAACTGCGCGGGCGCGAAGGCAAGCATATCTTCAAGTCTGCTCTCGATGCCTATGTCCCGACCGGCATCCTATACCGTCCCAAGCAGGGCTTTGCCGTGCCGCTCGCGGCATGGTTTCGCGGTCCGCTGCGGCAGCGCTTGGGCCGAGCGCTGCGCGGGCCGGCGCTGCGCGAATCCGGCTTGTTCGAGATGTCGACGATTGACGCGCTGCTCGACCAGCACCAGTCCGGCGACCGCGACCACAGCGCCGCGCTGTGGTCGCTTTCGATCTTCGAATCCTATCTGCGCCGGGTGGATGGCTGCCCCGAAGGCGAAAAGCAAGACGGTCGCGTCAGGATTGCCGTTTGATCCGGTCCCGATCCCGCCTGCCAAAAGACCTATGTCCCTGAAGGATCGTTCAGGTTTGACACAATGGTAAACCGTTGCCGTTAATATCATTTACGAGGCGACCTCTGCCATCAGCGCACCTCGAGTCAAGCTTCAGGGAATCGATCCGGATGCCGGCCGACGACAAGATTCCAATGCAGCACGCGCGCGAGGTGCGCGCCGGCCAGCGCTTTCGTTTCGGTGCGAACTGGCGCCGTTTTCTCAAGCGTCTGAACGATGTGCGGATTGCCGAAGCCGAGTCCAACCTCAAGGAGTTTTTGGGAGAGGGCTCCCTTGCCGGCAAAAGCTTTCTCGATATCGGCAGCGGTTCCGGCCTCTCATCGCTCGCCGCCCGGCGACTCGGTGCGACCGTTATCTCATTCGATTTCGATACCCAGAGCGTCGCCTGTACCGAAGAGCTGCGACGTCGCTATCGGGCCGGGGATGCGTCCTGGACCGTCGAACAAGGCTCGATCCTCGATAAAGCCTATCTCGAGGGCCTCGGCCGGTTCGACGTGGTTTACTCATGGGGCGTGCTGCACCACACCGGCGCCATGTGGGAGGCAATGGAAAACGTCAAGGCGCTGGTTGAACCTGGCGGCTTATTGTACATCGCGATCTACAACGATTGCGGCGAAGTCAGCCGAACCTGGCATCAGCGCAAGCGCCGATACAACGCGCTGCCGCGTCTGCTCCGCCCGATTTACCTGACATGCGTATGGGTGCCGATAGAACTGAGAACGTTGCTGAGCTATTTGCGTTCAGGAGAAATGAAGACCTACATAAACGAGCTGACCGGAGCCAGCAGTCAACGAGGAATGAGTTGGCTTAACGACATCGTGGATTGGGTTGGCGGCTACCCCTATGAATATGCAACAGTTAGCGCCGTCACCAGCTTCTATGAACGTTCCGACTTCGAAATTGTGAAGGTGCGTGAAAATAGCTCGTATGGTTGCCATCAAATCGTTTTCCGGCGGCAGCGCTAAGCCTTGTGACGGGAATACGCAAGGTTTGCTGGAAGTGGGCCGAATCTGATCGACATACGCGCGATGTGCTTGGCTCGGTCTGGTTCGGCGGCGAGCGCGGTGACGCCGGGCGCCGCCACGTTCCGGTGCTACGCTATGCCCAATGACAACGAGGTTCAGCAGCGGCCGGTTGCCTTCCGTGGGCCTGCGGCAAACCTGGCCCATCGTCACGCTTGGCCCGTTGGCGCGCGGCAGAGTATGAGCGTCGGCACAATCTTGCTTCCGGCGCTGCCCGATGACTGCTGAGCAGACGCCGTATGCGGGGCAAGATCAGCGGTTACCCGGCGATGCGGCGATCGGGCAAGCGGAACCTGGACGGGCGCCCGCCATGCGAGCGCGACTGCCGTTCAAGGTACTGCTCGTCTCCCATGCGTTTCCGCCGGTCAATGTGATTGGCGCGGTGCGGGTCGGCAAATTTGCGAAATACCTGCACGAGGCCGGTCACGATGTGCGGGTCATCGCCGGTGTTCCGCGGGACCGCTCGCTGGCCGTGGAAATTCCGGCCGAGCGCGTCGCCTACGCGCCCGAATGGCCCGTCGATCAGCTGTTCGACGGCTGGCGCGACTTTGTCCGACGCTTGCTGTTCGACACTCGCGGCGGCGGTGCGCCGGCGCCGGCCGCGGCGCAAGCCGGGCCGCGGACCGGATGGTCCGCCGAACTTGCCAGACATTATTACGCGATGCTGCTGCATCCCCGACTTCCGCGCCGGCTGGATAGGCGCCGCCACAGTCTGCGGTTATGAACTGGCGCGGGACTGGCGGCCCGATATCGTCGTCGCCAGCGCACCGCCAAATTCCGGCCTGATCGTGGCCTCGCGGATCGCGCGGATCTGCGGCGCGCCGTGGATCGCCGAATTGCGCGATCTGTGGGTCGACAACCCCTATTGCGAGGATCCGGCCTGGCGCCTCCTGGTCGATCGCCTGCTCGAATGGAACATCCTGGGCAGCGCTGCGGGACTGGTCTCGGTCACCCCCCAATGGGCCGAGACCTTGCGCCGCCGATATCGCAAGCCGACCGCCTGCATCCTCAACGGCTATGTCGAGGAGGATTTCCCGACCGCTCCGCCGGGGCCGCCACCCGGCGACATCGTGTCCATCCTCTATACCGGAAATATTTATCTGGGTTATCGCGATCCCGGCCCGCTGTTTCAGGCGATCGGTCGGCTCGGGGCCGAGCGCGAGCGCGTCGCGGTCCACTTCTACGGGCCGCAGCGCGCCGACATCGAACCGCTGGCGAGCAGCCTCGGGGTGGCCGACCGGGTTTTTATGCACGACGCGGTGACATACAAGCAATCGCTGGCCTTGCAGACCTCGGCCGATGTGCTGCTGCTGCTGCAGTGGAACAATGCAAAAGACGCCGGCAACATCCCGGCCAAGTTCTACGAGTATCTGGGAGCCGAGGCGCCCGATCCTGCTGCTCGGCTACGAAGCGGGCGACCTGGCGGCGATGATCCGCGAGCGGGCGGCGGGCGTGGTCGCCACCGAGCCGGCGGCGATCGCACAGCAGCTCAAACGGTGGATCGCCGAGCGGCCGGCCGGGATTGCGCCGATCGGGCCCGGCGCGCGCGCCGGCCTGACGAGGGTCGAGCAGTACCGCAAGTTCGAGCAATTCCTGACCGAGATCCTGCAGATCCCACCATGAGGGCCGGACCGGCCCCACCCGGTCAGCGCGCCATCAGCACCGGCAGGCTCGCCTCCATGATGATGTGCCGGGTGGCGCCGCCGAAGATCATCTGGCGGATGCGGCTCTGGGTATAGGCGCCCTTGAACAACAGATCGGCGCCGCCGGCGAGCGCCTCCTTCAGAAACAACTCGCCTTGCGGCTTCTGCCGGCCGATCGCGGTGCGCAGGCTGACATCGATCCCGTGCCGTTCGAGGGTGCGGGCCAGCTCCTCGCCTTCCGGGCCCGGCTCGGGCATGTGCTGCGCGCCGACCGCGACGATCACCACATGCCGCGCCTGCTTCAGAAACGGCATGCCGAGGGCCACGGTCAACGCCGTCTCGGTGCTGCCGTTCCAGGCGATGGCGATGACCTCGCCCAGGGTCGAGGGCGCGCGCGGCGGCACCATCAGCACCGGGCGCCCGCTCTCGAACAGCGCGTCTTCGATCGTCGCTTCGGCGATCGAGGCGAGCTTTTCCGGCTGCTCGACCAGGATCAGATCGAACACCCGCCCGACCATTCCGACGACGGCGTTCTGCCGGCCGTCCTCCTCGCGCCAGGAGGCGCTCGGGCCGTTGTGCCCCGGCGGCGGCGGGCCGATCGGCACGCCGCGCGCGTTCATGAATTCGCGAAACAGCCGCCGCGCATGATCGCGCCGGTCGTGACCCTCGCGCTCGAGGGTGCGATCGACCTCGGACGAAATCGAAAACCCCATCTCGCCGCCGAACACGACGGCATATTCGGTGGTCAGGCTGTGCAGCCCGACGATATGGCTGTCGAACCGGCGCGCCGTCAGCATTGCGGCTTCGAGAACCGGCGCCGCGTTGCCGTCGCCGACCACGGTCAGTAGGTTCTTCATCATCCGATCCCCGTTCGCGCTCGACCCCATTGGGAACGAGTCCGTTGACACAATCTTACATCATCGCCGGGCCGACTGCGACAATCAGCGACAATGGTTGAGGCGGCGGGCGAAAGGCTCCATCATCCGGCAGTGCTGAACCGATGGGATCGTGCCCGCGGCGGCGGCGAGCCGGAGAGCGAAACAGCGCGCCGCAGCGTTCGACAGGAAACGGGGGATGTCGAGGGGATCCAAGGCCCAGATCGCGCGCGCTCACCTGCTGGCGGCAGTGGCTGCCGCATTGCTGGCGACCCCATTCTGGGCGAAAGGGCAGACCGCCACCGCGGACAAGCTGCCGCGATTCGTCAGCCTGCGCGTGGGCGACGTCAATCTGCGGGTCGGCCCGGGCGAAAACTATCCGATCGAATGGGTCTACAAGCGCAAGGATCTGCCGGTCGAGATCATCGAGGAATTCGAAAACTGGCGGCGAATCGAGGATTGGCAGGGCACCAAGGGGTGGGTTGTCGACCGGATGCTGACCGACAAGCGCGAGGTCATCGTCGATGGTGCGGTGCGCCAGCTCTATCGGCGCCCCGACCCGGCCTCGCCGGTCGTCGCCCGCGCCGAGCCCGGGGTCGTCGCCCGGCTGGTTCAGTGTCAGGGGCCGTGGTGCCGGGTCGAAGCCGCCGGCTATAGCGGCTGGGTGCAGCGCGGCGCGGTCTGGGGCGTCTCCGCCGACGAGACATTGCCGTAACCAAGCGCGACGGGGTGGCGGGAAATGAGCCCAATCAGCGCCGCCGGCGAGGCAGCCAGCTGGCGTGCCGACTGGGCCTGGAGCGTGCCGCTGATCGTGGCGACCGTGGTGATCCACGTATTCGGGCTCGGGTTTCTGCACGAGCGGGTGGTGCGCGCGGTGAGCCGGATCGTCGAGCGGCGCCACTTCACTGCGCTGTTCGCGGCGGTCATGGGGGTCGTGGTGTTGCTCGCCACGATCCTGCACGCGATCGAGGGTGGGGTGTGGGCCGCCGCCTACTGGCTGCTCGGCGCATTGCCGGATTTCCGCTCGTCAGTGCTCTTTTCCTTGGGGGCGATGACCACCTATGGCGGCAGCACCCTCAACCTAAAGGATCACTGGCTGCTGATGGGCGCGCTGGAGGCGCTGAACGGGATCATCCTGTTCGGTTTGACCACCGCCTTCCTGTTTTCGATGATCCAGGAGGTGTGGCTGGCTGGCCGCGAGCGGCGGCGACGGCATTGATATAACGGCCGCGGCAACGCCTAATAGGACGACCAGCGAGGAGGAAGCCTAGAATGCTGTTCAGTTGCCTGCCGCCGGGCGCCCGATCCCCGGCCGCTTTCCCGGCCCGCCGCATCCGCGCGGCAAGTACTTCACCGTCGACATCCACTGCCACCTGCTGACCGAAAGGCCGGAGACGATGTTCCGCCGGCCGGCCTGGTCGAGCGCCGGCCGCGCGACGTGTTCGCCAACCCGCGCACCCGCGAGGTGAACCGCGAGCAGGCGCGGCGCACCCGCATGCAGTTCACCTCGGTCGAAAAGCGGCTCGCCGACATGGACCTGATGGGCATCGACATCCAGGCGATCACGCCGGCGCCGAACCAGACCTATTACGACACGCCGCCCGATCTCGGCATCGCCACCGCGCGCGTCGATCAACGACAACATCGCCGACATCGTGGCGCGGCATCCCGACCGCTTCGTGCCGCCTCGGCACCGTGCCGTTCCAGGCGCCGGAACTCGCGGTCGCCGAACTGGAACGGCTGCACAAATCGCTCGGCCTGCGCGGCATCGAGATCGCCACCAACGTCGCCGGCGCCGATCTGTCCGAGGACCGCTTTCGCCCGATCTTCGCCAAAGCCGAGGAACTCGGCCTGACCGTGTTCATGCACCCGACCGGCTTCACCGAGGCGCGGCGCTTCGGCGATCATTACTTCACCAACGTGATCGGCAATCCGCTGGATACCACGGTGGCGGTGCATCACCTGATCTTCGGCGGCGTGCTGGAGACAGTGCCCGCGGCTGAAGCTGGTGCTGTCGCATGGCGGCGGCTATCTGCCGGCCTATTCCGGCCGCATCGACCACGCGGCGTCGGCCCGGCCGGACTGCTGCGAGCAGATCAGCGAGATGCCGACGACGTATCTGAAGCGGCTGTATTTCGATACGCTGGTCTATACGCATCCGCAGTTGGAGTATCTGGTGCGGCAATACGGCGCCGACCACGTGCTGATGGGCACCGACTATCCGGCCGACATGGGCGAGATCGATCCGATCGGCTTCATCGAAGGCGCCGCCGGGCTCGACGAGCCGAGCGCGCGCGCGATCCTGGGCGGCAACGCCGCGCGCCTGCTGAATATCGAAATCCTTTGCCGCGTCGGCCGTCGTGGTGCGATAGCTCCGGTCCCGTCAAAAGCCTCTCTCGCGGCAACGACGACGCACAGATTGGAATTGCAAAACGAATTCCGGCAAATCTTTGAAAACAAGCGAGAAACACAATGGCGCGGCACGGTTATCTGATCTTCGACAGCGACCTGCACATGATGGAGCCCGACGATCTGTGGGCGCGGTATCTCGACGGGCCGCACCGGGCAATCGCCGCGGTTTTTCGGCGGCCAGCAGCGCCAGCTCGGCGAAAGCAAGGACGACAAGGGCAACGCCGATGCGATCATGGGGATGGAGGTGCAGGGCTGGCGATCCCGGCCCATGCCGCGCGATGGGGCGCCGCCGCCGCCAGCCGGGAGCTGCGGCGTAAAAGCCGCGCCCGCCATCCCCATTTCAACGTCGCCCGCGCCCGCGGCTTCGACCCGGCCTCAACCCTGACCGCGATGGATATCGAGGGGATCGATGTCGCGGTCATGTGCAGGCACCCGCGGCCGGCAGATCCTGTGCCATGACGACCTGGCGCCGGATTATGCCGCGGCCCTGGCGCGCGCCTACAACAACTGGGCTGCCGATTATTGCAAGACCGATCGGCAGCGGCTCAAATTCGCCGCCCAGCTGGCGATGCACGACATTGGCATGGCGGTCGAGGAGGCGCGCCGCGCGGTCCAAGAGCTCGGCGCCGTCGCGGTCATCGGCACGCCCAACCCGGTCAACGGCCAGCATCTGCACGACGACGCCTGCGAGCCCTTATGGGACGAGCTCGAACGGCTCGGCGTGCCGATCGGCTATCACCCAACCGGCAACACCGCGCTCACGGACGATGCCGGGCGGCGCTATGTCGGGCGCAACAATTTTCACCCGATCGCGCATGCGATCCGCAACCCGGTCGAGCTGATGGGCGCGATCGCCAGCATGACCACCGGCGGCGTGCTCGAACACCATCCGAAACTGCCCTGCGCGCTTTTCTCGAAGGGACGGCTCGCTGGCTTTATTGGTGGCTGTGGCGGCTCGACGACCAGTGGGAAAAGTTCGGGCCCGGCTGCGAGCGCCAGATCGCGATGAGCCCAAGCGAATACTTCAAGCGGCAATGCTACATCGCGCTCGACGTCGACGAGGAGCCGGCGGTCGACGTCGTCAACAAGATGGGTGCCGAATACTTTGTCGTGTCGAGCGATTACCCGCATTCGGACGGCGCCTTTCCCGAGGCGATCGAGCAGTTTATGAGCCTGCCGCTCGCCGACGCGCAGCGCCGCCGGATCCTGTGGGACAATTGCGCCAGGCTCTACGCCATCACCAAGCCGGCGGCGCCGCTCACCCGAGAGGTAAACACCGTCTCGGCGGCGGAGTAGACCCCTACAAAAACACCTCCGGCGGCTGGCCGAGCAGGGCCAGGCCGACGGTTTCGTAATTGGCGTCCCGCGACTGGATCTGCTGCGACAGCGTGTGGATGTCGCGGAAGCGGCGCTCGAACGGGTGCCGGGGAAGATCGCGGAGCCCGGCGGCTTTATAGACGTAGTCGGCGACCTCGACCGCCCTCGGGATCGCATGGCTGCAGGCGAGCCGCGCACGAGCGCGATCGAGGTCGATCGGGGCGATGTCGTCGGCGCGGCCAGACGTCGTTCAGGATCTCGACCAGATAGGCCGCGCCGGCACCAAGCCTGAGCCTCGGCCGCGCCATTCGGCCTGGACCACCGCATTGTCGGCGAGCCGCCGGTGCCGCGCGGGGTCTTTCGGCGCCAGCGCGATGAAGGCATCGAGCATCGCGCGGGCGATGCCGAGCGCGACGCCGGCGACCCCGACCGGTAAAGCCCCTGCATCGTAAAGGCGTACAGCGGGCCGGGGTCGCGCCGCAGGGTCGGGTCCTCGCGCGTGCCGCTCAATTCCTCGGGCACGAACAGATCGTGAGCGAGTAGCCTTCGGACGCGGTGCCGCGCAGGCCGATCGGGTCCCAGTCATCGATCGGGTCGCCTGTTCTGCCGGAAACAGCAGCGTGCGGACCGTCGGCCGGCCGAACTTGTTCAGCCGCGGCGAGCCGTCGGGTTCGATGACGGTGCCATGGGCGCCGATCCAGCTGGCGTGCCGGCAGCCGCTGGCGAAATGCCAGCGCCCGGTGACACGATAGCCGCCCGGCACGGCGATGCCCGGCACTGGTTGGGCGGGCCCCAGGCGCACGCGCGCGGATCGGCGAAAATCTCCCGCGCCGCCTCCAGGCGAGATAGGGGGCGATCAGCCCGACGCTGTTGGCGACGAAAGCGCACCAGCCGACCGAACCATCTGGGCGCGCCAATTCCTCGATCGCTTGCACATAGGCGCCGGGATCGACCTCGTCGCCGCCGACCGAGCGCGGCAGAGCATGCGGAACAGCCGTGCGGCGTGCAGCGGTCGAGCACCGGCAGGGGTCAGCCGCCGAGCGCGCTCGATCGCGTCGGCCTCGGCGGCGATCAGCTCCGCGAGATCAGGGCCAGCACTACCGGGGAAGCGCGCTGCACGTTGTCCATAGGGCGTTCCGAGGTTGATCCGGCGGGCGTCATAGCGCCTTGCGCCGCCCGGCTGCTGTCAATCCCCGATCGCGCCTGGCCCGATTGCGCCGGTACCTGCGGCGATTGGCGCGTGGGTCCGCGCGCATCCCACATCAGCCGCGGGTCGAAGGTCTCTGCCGCGAAGATGGTCAGGATGACCACGCCGCAGAATGCGACGGCGCCGATCCCCGGCTCGATGGTGACCACGGCGCCGAACCGGACCAGGGCCCCCAGCAGCGACTCCATGAAGATGTCGATCATCGACCAGCGGCCGATCCATCGCACGACGTAATAGAGCCGCGTGCGATCGCGCAGCCATCCCGAGCGCCCGGTTTGCGTCGCGACCAGCATGATCGACAGGCCGACCAGCTTCAGCATCGGCACCGCGATGCTGGCGAAGAACACCAGCGCGGCGAGCGGGTACATGCGGGATTCCACCAGTCTCGACGCCGCCGAGGATCGTGCTGGGCTGAGCCGGCGCCGAGCTGCATCACCGTCAGCACCGGATAATAGTTCGCCGGCACGTAGAGGACCGCGGCGGCGATCACCAAAGCCCAGGTCCGCGACACGCTGTCGGGCTTGCGCGCATGCAGGGCGCGTCGCAGCGCGGGCAGCGCGGGTCGTCGGGCCGGGCACGCTGACCAGGCCGCAGGTTTCGCAGCCGACCGCGGCCGGCACTGCGCGGTGCGGCGCAGCGGCGCGGCGCCGTCGGTGCGTCCTGCTGGTCGAGCCGGTCCCATACTTTCGTGGTCCAGCGCGCGTCGGCCCAGATGATCACGAAGGTCAGCGCCAGCAGCGCATAGATGCCGGTCTCCAGCCCGATCTGCACGACATCGCCAAGTTTCACATAGGCGACGAACACGCCGAAGACGAAGACCTCGATCATGGACCACGGGCGCAATTGCTCGGCCAGCGCGAACACGCGGCGCAAATGCCGCGGCGGTTTGCTTCGTGCAGCCGGATCACACGTAGAGCGTGCCGATAAGCTTGCCGAACGGTGCGACCACGGTGACAAACACGACGACCGCCGCGAGGGCGGCCATGCCGCCGAACCAGCTCCACCGGCCCCGAAAACAGATCGGCGCTATGCCGGATGCCGGCCGTCTCACGTTCATCAGCGTGGTCGTGCACATGATGAGCAGCAGCACCAACGCCGCCACGGTCAGCGCGATGCTGTGATCCAGCGGATGGGCGGTGGCGCGATGCAAGGTCGTCGGGCAGCGCGCGCACTGTGCGGTCGTGCCGGGCCAGGCCGGGATCATCTGGAACAGTCCGCAGCCCGGGCATTCCCGCAGTTGCGGCTGGGTTGCCGGCGAGCCCGACGGAGAAACGCTTCGGCGCTTCATCCGCGGGCTCCCCGCGAGCACATCGAGGCGAGCCCATCGGCGAGTTGTCCGACCGCGGCGCTGATCGCTGCGACCTCGCCCGGCACGCCGGGCGCCTTCGGCTGCACCACGAAGCGAAAGCTCTGCAGCGCGGGCTGGCCGCCCTTTGAAACTCACGGCTGCCTGGGCCTGCAGCACGAGGTTGCCGGCTGCGTCCTCATCGAGCCGCCGGATGTTCAGCTCGATCGTCGCGTCGGCCGGGACGAAACCCCGCCATTCTCGCTGATGCACCGCGCTCTGCGGCAGGCGCTGGCTCAGTTCCTCGATCAGCACGCGGCTCAGCATCGCGCCCAGCGGCTCGCCCCACCAGTCGTTCTGCATCACGTCCAGCCGATAGTTCTCGGACGAGCGGACGATCTGGGAGCGCTCCAGGTAGCGCGCCAGCCGATCTGCTGCAGCAGGATGACCTTGGGGCCGCCGCGTGCCTCGCGCCATCCACAGGCGCGATGGTGTAAAGTGCCGGGTTGGGCGTTGAGCAGGCGGCGAGCGCCAACCATCGCCAGCGCGGCCATCCGCCAGCTCGTCAGCCCCGCGCCGGTCATTGCGATGCTCCCGTGGGGCGGCCCTTGATCAGTGCCTCGGGATAACGCGCGAGCAGATCGGCCAGCGCGCGGATCGAGCTCAGCGCTTCGTTGGGCTGCACCAACAGCCGCTCGAGGTCACGATTGAACTGGGTGTTGTCGCCATAGCCGCTGTCGACCGACTGACCAGCTGATTGGTGTTCGTCAGCGTCTTCTGCAATGCGTGGCGATCTCCGGCAACTGCTTCAAGGCCGGGGCGGTCACGCCGCTGTCCAGGTGGTCGGCCATGTCCTTGAGGGTCGCGAGCGTCGCGGCGAGTTCCGTCAACGCTTGCCGCATCTGCTCGCCGTTCGCGACGTTGTTCGCGGCCGAGCAGGATGCCGTTGAGGTTTGTGCCGATCTGGTCGAACGGGATGGTGGTCACCTTGTCGAGCAGATCGCTGGCGGAGGCCTGGAGCCCGGCGAACCCGCCGCCTTCGGCGTGTGGGCAGCACGAAATTCTTGCCCTCCATCGTCAGCGGCGCCGGCGGCGCATTCGGAACGAAGTCGAGCGTCACCAGCTGTTGCCCGGTGATCAGGCTGGCGCTTTGCAGCGTCGCCCGCAGTCCCTGCTTGAGCATCGCATCGACCGCCTCGGCGTCGAGTCTTGAACACTCTGCCCCGACGCCGACGATGCGTTCGGGCTGAACCTCGAAATGGACCGGCGCCACAACGGCGTTCTTGTCCGGGTCGTAAACAAGGCGCACATCGGTGACATGGCCGACCACGAGGCCGTGCATGGTGACCGCGGAGCCCGGTCCCAGCCCGCTGACCGAACCCGGGAAGTAGGAGACCACCGGGATCTTGCGGGTGTAGGAGGCGGCGTCCGCCGCCTCCTGGTCGTCGAACAGTGGGAAGACGTGGTTTTCGCGCTCGACTGCGCGACGTGGGCCTCCGGGTCGGCGTGTCGAACGCGATGCCGCCCAGCAGCAGCGCGCGCAGCGACTCCAACTGGACGTCCACGCCGGTCCCGGCGAGCTTCAGGCGAAAGCCGGAGGCATTCCAGAACCGGGTCTCGTCATGCACATAGCTGTCGTAGGGCGCCCGGACGAAGGCGTGGATCGTCACGCTTTCGGCCATGTCGCCGATGTCCCAGCCGAGCACCGTGCCCACGTCGAGATCGCGGAAGAAGATCGGCGAGCCGAGCGAAATCGAGCCCAGCTGGCTGGCCTTCAGCAGTGAAAGTATGGCCCCGGGACATTGGCCTCCAGGACCGGCGGGTCCTCGCGCCCGACGAAATCCCGCTGCGGCTTGCCCGCGGTTCGCGCCGGGCAGCATGCCGATATAGGCTCCGGAGACCAGCGTGCTCAGCCCCGAGAGGTTGCCGGCAAACAATCGCGGCTTGACGACCCAGAAGATCGTCGTGCTGGTCAGCAGGGGCTCGGCCTGCCGGGTCGTCGCGATGGTCACCAACACACGCTAGTGGTCGGGGGTCAGATCCAGGCTCTTCACCGTGCCAAACACGATGTCCTTGAACTTGAGCTGCGACTGGCCGGCCTGCAGCCCTTCGGCGTTGTCGAAGGTGACAGCGTGATCGTCGGGCCTTCCTTGGACAGCGTGTCCCACGCCAGCCAGCCGCCGATCGCGACGGCCACCAGCGGAATCAGCCACATCACCGACACGCGGCCCGACGCCGCGCCACCGCCTGCACACTACCGGCGGCTCGGCAAGATTGCTCATCAGGTCCCCCCTCAGAGCGCGAACAGCAGATTTATCCCACGCCCACTACCTTTTTCTGATCATTCCGGGGTGCCGCTAGCGCTGGTCAGCGGCGCCAGCAGGCGATGCTTGAGGGTGCGCGGCAGGATGCCGTGCAGCCGCGGGTCCTCGAAGCTCACCGGGCGGCGGGCGTAGACGCTGAACCCGGCGCGCTGATAGACCGCAAAGCGTGCGGGTGGTCGTAGGTCGAGGTGTGCAGCCAGAACCGGTCGATCGGCCGCGCGGTCCAGGCCCGGTCGATCGCCGCCTGCAGCAGGTAGGCGCCATAGCCGCGGCCGATGAAGTCGGGGACAAGACCGAAATAGCATAATTTGGTCTCGCGCGGCTCGGCGGCGTCGAGCTCGAAAAAGCCGGCCGGCACCCCGCCGACATAGAGCACGAAGATCTCGATCGTCGGCTTGGCGATCAGCTGGAGCAGCGCCGCATCGCCGAACAGCCGGCGCTCGAACCACAGCCAGGGCTCGCCGACCGCATCGTAAATATAGCGGTAAAACCCGACGGTGCAGTTCTCAGCCGCATCAGCGCGAGCTTGCCAGCCGGGATCGGCGCCGCGCGCCTGCCGGCCGCGCCAGCATTTCGAGATAGGTGATCGTGTCGTGCAGCAGCACCGGATCAGAGCTTTCCGCGCCGGCCCGGTCTCGACCGGGGTGTCGCCGGGCAGCCCCATTCCGACCACGAGCCGTCATAGACCGCCACCCCCGGATGACCGATCAGATGCAGGGCAAAGGCGAGCGCGCAGGCGGTGACGCCCGAGCCGCAGCTGGCCACGACCGGCCGGTCGAGGGCGACCCCGGCGTCCTCGAACAGCCGCGTCAGCTCCTCGGCGCTGCGCAGCTGATGCGTCTTGGGGTCGGTCACCTGCTCATAGGGGAGGCTGCGGCTGCCCGGAATATGGCCGCTGCGCAGGCCCGGCCGGACCTCCGCCGCGCTGCCGTCGAAGCGGCCGGCGGCGCGGGCGTCGACCACCTGCTCGCGGCGGGTCGCGAGGTTGCCGAGCAATGCGGCCTTGTCGCGCACCAGCGCCGGGTCGAACCGCGCGGTGAAATGGCGCGGCGCCGGGTTCGGGGATCGCGGTGTCGAGCGGCCGGCCCTCGGCCTTCCACTTCGGCAATCCGCCGTCGAGCAGCGCCACGTCATGGTGGCCGAACAGCCGCAGCATCCACCACGCCCGCCCGGCCGAGGACAGGCCGTTGGCGTCATAAACCACGACCCGGTCATCGTCGCCGATGCCGAGCGCACGCCATCTTTTGCGCGAACAGATCGGCCGACGGGATCATATGCGGCAGGCTGGTGCCCGGCGCGCAGACATCGTCGATGTCGAAGAACACCGCGCCCGGGAATGTGGCCGCGCTGGTAATCCGCCGCGCGGTCGGGGTGATGCCCGGCAATTTGAACGAGCAGTCGACGACGCGCACATGCGGGTCGTCGAGATGGGCGGCGAGCCAATCGGTGTCGACCAGCGCCTCGGGGTGGGCATAGGGCATCGGGCTTCTTCTTCTCCTTCACTCGGCGAAAGCGATGATGACGCGGCGGTTCTGCCGGCCCTTGTTTTCGATCTTGGTTACCACGACCGGGCCGATCTCGGCGGTGTTGCCGACATGGGTCCCGCCGCAGGGCTGCAGATCGACGCCGGCGATCTCGATCAGCCGCACCCGGCCGGTCCCGGTCGGCGGCTTGACCGACATGGTGCGCACCAGGCTGGGCTCGGCGGCGAGCTCGTCGTCGCTGATCCAGCGCCGGCCGACGGGATGACCCGCGGCGATCAGCGCGTTGAGCCGGGCGGCGAGCTCCGCCTTGTCGAGGCTCGATCCCGGCACATCGAAATCGAGCCGGCCCCTGCCGTCGCCGACCTGACCGCCGGTGACCGACCCCGGAACGATGCTGCACAACAGATGCAGGCAGGTATGCATGCGCATCAGCCGGTGCCGGCGCTCCCAGTCGATCTCGGCCGTCACTTCGGTGCCGGGCTGCGGGCACGGCCGCACCCGGCGCCGGCACATGGACGACCTCGTCGGGCGCCGTCGCCCTTGATCGTGTCGAGGATCGGGATCTCGCCGCCCGAGGCCAGCCGCAGCACGCCGCTGTCACCCGGCTGCCCGCCGCCCGCGGGTAGAACACGGTGCGGTCGAGCCGATGCCGCGCCCGTCGACGGCGACACCCGCGCCGCGCAGCGAGCGCGATAGCTCTCGCGAACACACTCGGTCATGTGCGTTGATTGGCGTGTGCTTGGGTTGAGGCTGTGTGATGTGCGCGTGGGGGGGGGCGTGGGGCGGATGTGGGCGGGCGCTGTGCGCTGCGGATGGGGGGCGCGAGTGCGCTGGGTAGCGGGGTGTGGGCGGCACGCGCGCGGCGGGGTGGGGGTGTGCGCGAAGAGCGGAGGCGCGCGGGATAGCGGGGTGGGCTGTGCGGCGCTCGGCGATGGGGGGGCGATGGGGGCGATGGGTGTGCGGGGGTGCGCGCTGGGGGCGGCGCGCGCTGCGCCTTCCGCGCGCGCGGTGCCAGCTCGCGACTCGTGGCTTTATTCGACGGCGCTCGTGGTCTCCGCCGACGAGAGCAGTCGGCCTCGATCGCCCGCGGGGGGGTCAGCGGGGCGGTGCCAGCTGACCCGTTACAGCGGCCGGCCCCCCCTGTCGCGCGCCGCGTGCCGACGGCCGGTGATCGGCGCTGCTGCAGCGCCCCGCCCTCGTTCTCCGCTCCTCACGCGTCGAGCGCCAGTCGGCGGCAGTTGATCCCCGGTGCTCGACCTACGCCCCAGTCCCGGGTGTTGGCTGGCTGTCGCGCCTCCGCGCTGGCCTTTCCTTTCCCCGCCTCCGCCTCGTGGCTCACGCGGTCGAGACTTCTCTCCAGATCCCCGCCAGCGTCTGCGCGGCGTCTCCGCTCGTCGCCGCCTGCGGCCGCCTCAACGCCTTCTGGCCGAGCCTATGCCATCCCAACCCTTCCTCTGGCCCATCCGCCGACGCGATCCTCGCCAAACTCGAACGCTGTCCTGTACTATCCGTTTAACCCCGGAACGATGCTGCACAACAGATGCAGGCAGGTATGCATGCGCATCAGTCGGTAGCGGCGCGCCCAGTCGATCTCGGCCAAGAGCTCGGCGCCGGGCTGGGGCGCCGCCGCCGCACCCGGCGCCGGCACATGGATCACCTCGTCGGGCGCGTCACCCTTGAGCGTATCGGCGATTGCGATCGCCTCGCCCGAGGCGAGCCGCAGCACACCCTTGTCACCCGGCTGGCCGCCACCGGCGGGATAGAAGACGGTGCGGTCGAGCCGAATGCCGCGCCCATCGGCGCCGGTCACCCGCGCCGCGCAGCTGCGCAGATACCCGTCCTCGCGAAACAACAGCTCGGTCATCTATTTCCTGATCCTAGTTTGTCCATCCCGGCGCAGGCCGGGACCCATTCGCGCAGTGCACGGACTTGCAAGTTAAGCCGCCGGATCATTCGACAAATCGAGCCAGTTCGGGTTGTCTCTTTCGATCAGGTTTGATCTTCCAAGCCCGCTTCCAAGCCTTAATCCGCTTCTCGCGTCGCAGTGCCGCCGCGTGATGCTCGTGCATCGCAAACGAGACCAGGCGATCGATCCCGTATTTCGCGGTGAAGCCGGGCGCCAGCTTACCCTTGTGCTCCGAAACGCGCTGCGCGAGATCGGCGGTGAGCCCGATATGGAGAGTTCCGTAGGGTTTGCTCGCGAGCAGAGAAACGAAAACATCGAGACGGCCGACCAGTGGGTCCCGGCCTTCGCCGGGATGGGCTGGAGAGAGATTGACGCTTAGAGCCACCCCGGCACGGGCAGATTCTTCTCCTTGAGGAACGCCGGGTTGAACAGCTTCGATTGATAGCGTGTGCCCGAATCGGCGAGGATCGTCACGATCGTGTGGCCGGGGCCCATCAGCCGCGCCAGGCGGATGGCGCCGCAGATGTTGATCCCGGTCGAGCCGCCGAGCACCAGCCCCTCCTCGCGCACCAGGTCGAACAACACCGGCAGCGCTTCGGCGTCGGGGATCTGGAACTGGCCGTCAAGCGGCGTGCCGTCGAGGTTCTTGGTCACCCGGTTGTTGCCGATCCCCTCGGTGATCGAATTGCCCTCGGGCTTCAACTCGCCATTCTCGAACCAGCGGTACAACCCCGAGCCCATCGGGTCGGACAGATAGACCTTGATGTCCGGGTTGCGCTCCTTCAGCGCGATGCCGACCCCCGACAAGGTGCCGCCGGTGCCGACCGAGCAGGTGAAGCCGTCGAGCTTGCCCTGGGTCTGGTCCCAGATTTCCGGGCCGGTCGTCTGGTAATGGCCGCGGCGGTTGGCGAGGTTGTCGAACTGGTTGGCCCAGATGGCGCCGTTCGGCTCGTGCGCCGCGATCTCGGCCGCGAGCCGCTCGGAATAGCGCACGTAGTTCATCGGGTCGGCATAGGGCACCTGCGGCACCAGCCGCAGATCGGCGCCGCACAGAAGCAGCATGTCCTTTTTTTCCTGGCTCTGCGTCTGCGGCATGACGATGACCGTGCGATAGCCGCGGGCATTGCCGACCAGGGCGAGGCCGATCCCGGTATTGCCTGCAGTCCCCTCGACGATGACCCCACCCGGCTGCAAGAGGCCGCGCTCCTCGGCGTCGGCGATGATCGCCAATGCCGCGCGATCCTTGACCGAGCCGCCGGGGTTCAGAAACTCGGCCTTGCCGAGGATCGTGCACCCGGTCGTCTCGGAGGCGCGCCGCAACTTGATCAGCGGCGTATTACCGACCGTGCCGACAAAGCCGTCGCGGATCTCCATGCTCCCTCCGGAGTCGGCCGGCAGCCGCCGACGCTCAGGTCCGCTTGAAGAAGCGGTCGGCGTTGCCGGCGAGCAGCTTTTTCTTGGTATCGGGCTTCAGGCTCTGCCAGCCGAGGATATTGTCGACCGAGTCGGGGAACTGGCATTCCGAATGCGGGTAGTCGGAGGCGTACATCAGCATGTCTTCGCCGAGGAAGTCGGTGACATGCTCGAACATGTCCTCGCCTTCGTGGTGTTCGATGCTGCAGAAGAACCGCCCGCTCGCCATGTACTCGCTGGGCTTCTGCTTCAACGGCGCGATGCCGCCGACATAGACCGCCTGCTCGTCGAGGCGGCGGGCCCAGAACGGCAGCCAGCCAAAGCCGCATTCGAGCACCCCCATGCGCAGGCTCGGATAGCGGTCGAACAGGCCGCCGCCGATGAACGAGGCGACAAACCGCATCGCCCCCCACGGGTGCGCCGCGGCGCGGCCGATAAAGATGTTTTCCCACAGATCGAGGTAGCCCGGGTAATAGGGCGGGTTCCAGGTAAAGCTGTGGTTGGCGATCGGCAGATCATGGTCGGCGGCGGCCTGCCAGATCGGGTAGAGGTCGGGATGGTCGGCCGGCACGTCCTTGGCCAACAGCGGCATCACCGCCACCGCCCATTTCGACTTGCCCCATTCGCGGATCTCGCGCACCGCCTCGGGCACGTCGCGCGAGGAGGCGACGATCATGCTTTTGAGCCGGTCAGGATAGTCGCCGCAGAAATCCGACATATGGCGGTGATAGGCGCGGATCATGCCGACCTCGAGCGCCGGATCGTCGAGCCCGACGACGCTGAGCCACGAGGTCGGGATCAGGAAATGAACGTCGGTGCCTTCGTCGTCCATGTCGGCCACCCGGTTGCCCGGCTGATCGTCCTGGATGCCGGGGCGCGGCATCTTGGTGCCCATCCACCTTGTGTCGCGGCCGGTGAACGTCTCGCGCGGCGCCTTCTCGCCGAGCACGCGGCGATAGAGCTTGGTCCCGACCCGGTAATTGTGCAGCTGGCTGTGGCCTTCGACCGCCTGGCCGACCGGGAGGCGATAGGGCGCCAGTTCCGGCAGACGCGCGCGAAAGCCCGGATCGACATAGCGCTCCAGCACCTCGGCGGCCGGGTTGACGTGGGTATCGGAATCATAGACGCGATAGCCGTTTCTCATCCTAGCCTCTCCTCCATTCGGGCGTCCGCTGGCGATGTTTTTGCTCGTCGCGGCATCTTATGGGCGCAGCTAAGGCTTGTCGACCATCGGCTTAGGGTGGGTGATCTACGCAGATTTGGGTCAGGGCGGCGCGGCGGGCATTCGGCGGATTGCCGAGATCCGCTAAAGGAGGACCCCCAATGCCACAGTCGGTGGCCATCCGGAGTTTAGCGAGGGCATCCGAGCTGATGAAGGGCATGCAGGCGCGAGATCTGGGATGGGGCGAGAGAACCGGACTCTCGGCCGACAAGCGATTACCGGCATCGTGCAAGGCCAGATGAGCCAGGCAATCGACGAGCATCTGGACCGAATGACGGCGCTCGACGAGGCCGAATGACGGCGCTCGACGAGGCCGACCGCCGCAACGGCCTCTGTCCGCGCCATCTGCTGGCCGAGTTGGGCGCGATCGAGCTGGCGGCGCCGCGCCCCCGATCTTCGCCGCGATCGAGCCGATCGCCTCCCATTGTGAGGCATGATCGCCCGTGCTCCCGCACCACCCGCACTGCTCGCGCGCCCACCTCAGGCGCATACCGAACCGACAATTCCTGCGTCTCCGTCGCTCCGTCCGCTCAAGGATTAAAGCCTCCGGGATTCCCGGGGCGGTTCAGCCGGCAAGGCCCGCTATATCGGCGCGTCCTCGATGCATGGCTGGCAGTTCGCCCGCGCGCTCGGGATCGACGAACGGCATCGCTGGACCCGCTTTGTCAGCTATCTGCGGGCCTACCGCAGCGTCGGCGAAGCGCGCGCTTCGATGGCGAATCGTCGTAACGGCGGTCGACCGCGATTACAGTGCGGGCGGCGCGGCAATCCCGGCCGAGGAGCTGCCGGATCAGTCCAAAGAGGCGTGCGCTGCGGCGCGGTCAGAGGCGCGGCGGAGTTCGCTCATTGGGCGGCGGTGAGATCGAACAGGCGGTGCAGCCGGTCGGAGAACCAGCCGGCCACCCGATTGGCCGGCACGGTTTTGTCGATCTCGGGCGAGGCGGTCAGCTGCCCCAAGACTTGACGCCGCGCCAGCGCGCGGCACAGCTCCTGGGCGACCGCCGGACGCGCCTCGAGGATCGGCGCCAGATCGTCCTTGGCCAGCTCGTAGAGGATGGTCGGCGCCAGGGCCGAGATCCTGACCTCGGCGGCGGCCCCGGTCAGCAGCCCGATCTCGCCGAAATGATCGCCCGGGCCGAACCGCATAACCTCGATTTCGCCTTCCGACGAGACGCGGGTCAACGACAAGACGCCAGGCCCGATGATGAACAGCGAATGCAGCACCGCCCCAGGCTCGACCACCGTCTCGCCGGGTTCGTAAATCTTTCGCTTCAGCTTCGCCGCCAGCGCGCGCCGCTCGTCCGCGGTCGCCGCGGCAAAGATCTCGACCAGGCCGAGCGCCCGTTCGGCAGCGCTTCGCGGCGCCGGCGCGGCGTCGGCCGGCGGCGCCCAGGAGGGCGGGCTCTGGGTCGACGCGAGCTCGATGCCGGCGGCCGCCAGATGCCGCGAAATCAGGTCGAACAGCTCGTTCTGCGCGCGGCTCGACTGAGCCAGCTCCTCGACGAAAAAGGTGATGTCGAACTCGGTGTAGCTTGCCGTGATCGACTTGACGACGATCAGCGGCGCAGGCGTCGCCAGGATCAGCCGCGAGTTCAGGATCGCATGTTCGAGGATTTCGCCGCCGGCGGCGGGCGGCGCTTTGGCATCGAGCTGAACCGTCACGGTCATCCCGTGGATTCCGGAGGGCGAACTGGAGTTGACGATCTTCGCCTTGGCGATGGCGCTGTTCGGCACGATCGCCAGATCGCGCTTGGCGGTCAGCACCAGGGTCGCCCGCCAGTTCATCTCGATCACCCGGCCATCGGTCGCGCCGTCGATGCTGATCCAGTCGCCGGGCCGATAGGGGCGGCTGAAATTCAGCACGATGCCGGAAAATACGTCGCTCAACGTGCTCTGCAAGGCGAGCCCGAGGATGATGGCGATGGCCCCCGAGGTCGCCAGCAGCCCCTGGATCGGCAGGTCGAAGACATAAGAGATGATGGCGAAGGCGGCGGCGAGATAAATCACCCCGGCGAGCAGGTCCTGCACCAGCTTGCCCTCGCGCGGCCGATGCTCGGTGACGACGAAGGCGCGCAGCACGCCGACCAGGAACCAGGCCGCCAACAGCCACCAGGCGATCTTCAATGCGCCGTGGACCGCGTCGCGGAACGGGACCCCGGTCGAGGTCAGCTTCTGATAGGGAACGACCCCGGCGCGCAGCAGCACGATCGTCAGCGCCACCAGCAACAGCACCCGCACCGCCGCCCGGCGCAGCGGGTGCTGGCGAAACAGCCGATGCGTCAAGAGCCCGGCCGCGACAAAGATGAAGAGGGTGATGACCAGCGGGTCGCGGATCGCCGCCAGCATCGCCGTCCCGGGGTCGGTCATCTCGTCGCGTCTGCGATCATCGGCCGAGCGCGCCGGAGGTGGAACCGAAGGCAGGCGCCAGCCATCCCGGGGTCGCCGCCTATCGGCTGCCGCGCGCCGCGCTCAATGCCCCACCGCATTGCGGCGACAGGGATGCGGCGTTGGCGCGCAGGCAGGCGATCGCCCGGCCGCCGCCCAGCGGCACGCCGCTGCACAGAGCGCGGTAGTCGCCGGCGCAGGATTGGCGCAACACCATGATCTGCTGCCGCGGCGACATCGCCAGGGAGGCAGCCGGAGCCGCCGCCGGGGCGGCAGCCGGAGCCGCGGCCGCGGCGCCCGACGAGGATTGCGGCGCCGCGGCGCCGCCGCCGACCGCTTCGACCGCGCGCCGGCACGCCGCCGACAGGCTCGAAGCGTGCTGCTGCAGGCACACGAGCGAGGCCTTGCCGCCGGTCGGCACAGCGGCGCAATGCGCCTGATAATCGGCCGGGCAGGCTTGGCGAATGGCGTTGCGCTGCGCCGGGGTCGGCTGCTGGGCAATCGCCGGCAGGGCGAGCGCAAAGAGCACGCCGACCGACAGGGCGATGCGCCGCGCGGCTCGACGGCTGGTTTCGATGGTCAAATCCTTTTCTCCTCGAGAGGATGTGTTCGTACAAGATGGCGAATATTGCCCGATCGGCGCCGGCAGAGGGCGACAAAATGAGCTGCGAGACGATCGGCACTGCCGCGGCATCGGGCCGTGCCGCAGCCTGAGCGCGACAACGCCGGCCGCTACGGACCTGTCGCCCGCGCGCTGCACTGGCTCGTCGCCGCGCTCGCGGTCATGGTCGTCGCCTTCGGCTGGGCCGCCGAAGAGGCTGCGCGCAATACCTCTGCGCGCGCCAGTCTGCTGCTGCTCCACCGCTCGCTCGGACTGACCATCCTCGGCTTGATGCTGGTGCGCATCCTGTGGCGCGCGCGCCATCCGGCGCCGGCGCTTCCGGTCGCTCTCGGCCGCCTGGAGGGGGCGCTTGCCCGCTTCGTCCATATGGCGCTCTATCTGATCTTTATCGCGATGCCGCTCGCCGGCTACGTCAACGCCGCGGCTGCGGATCATCGGGTCAGCCTGTTCGGCGCGGTCTCGATCCCACCGCTGCTGCCGCGCGACGAGCGCCTGGCGCAAGCGGCGATCGCGGCGCACGTGGTCGGCCAGTACCTGGTCTATCTGCTGGTCGGCCTGCACGTCGCCGGGGCGCTTTTTCACCAGCGTCGCCGGGCGCGTGGGGATCCTCGAGCGGATGGCGCCGCGGCGCCCCGCCCCCTAGCCCCCTGGGCCGCCTACCGGGTCGATTGTTCGCAGAGCCTCGACGCTCCTGCCCGGCGGCTAAGCCGGCCCGGCGGCGACCAGGTTAAGACGGCTGCGGAAGAACTCCAGCGCCTCGGAGAGGTTGCGCGATACGCGCAGCCGCTGCCGTCCGCTCTGCACGATGAACTCGGACGGCCGGGCCGCTGACGGCGCGGTTTTCAGGATCGTGTAGGCCGCCGCCTCGTGGGTATGGCGAAACACCGAAAAGCGGGCGAGGCCTGGACCGTGGTCGATGGCGTAATCGCGCCAAACGCCGCGGATCACGTGGAGGCTATAGAGCCCGAGAAGCTGATTCAACTCGGCACGGGTGAAATACACGGTCCGCTGCCGCGCCCGATAATCGCCGAGAGCCAGCACCACCCCAGTCTTCCGGCTCATCGCCATCCTTCGCCAATTGCCGCGACGCTAAGTGTCGGCGATTTCACCGATGGCGTCCAGCCGCCTCGCTCGGCCGCCGCCCCGCGCCGCCGGTGTCGCGCCTGGCCTCGCCGAGCCGGCCATTGCGGGTCTTGACCGATCGCGGGTCTTGACCTGTCGCCATTCGCGGGCAAACAACGGCGCACGGGTCGGCGCACGGGCGCCGCCCCGACAGTCCGCGAACGACTTCTGCGAACGACAACGGAGAGGGAATGTGGACGAGGTCGAATGCGTCGTGGTCGGCGCCGGGGTGATCGGGCTCGCCGCGGCGCGGGCGCTGGCGCTGGCCGGTCGCGAGGTGCTCGTCCTCGAACGCGCCTGGACGATCGGCTTTGAGACCTCCTCGCGCAACAGCGAGGTGATCCACAGCGGCATCTACTACCCAAAGGGCAGCCTCAAGGCGACCTGCTGCGTCGCCGGGCGGCGGCGGCTCTATGCCTATTGCCGCGAACACGGGGTCCCGTTCGCCCAGCTCGGCAAGCTGATCGTCGCCGCCGAGGAGAGCGAGATCCCGGCGCTCGAACGGATCGCCGCCGCGGCCCGCGCCAACGACGTCGACGATGTCGAATGGCTCGGCGCCTCGCAGGCGATGGCCCTCGAACCGGCGCTCCATTGCGTCGCCGCGCTGCTGTCGCCGTCGACCGGAATTATCGACAGCCACGCGCTGATGCTGGCTTATCAGGGCGAGGCCGAGGCGGCCGGCGCCGCGATCGTGCTGCGCACCCCGGTGGTCTCGGGCGAGGCCCGCGCCGACGGCTTCGCGCTCCAGGTCGGCGGCGAGGGGCCCGGCGCGATCGGCTGCCGCTATCTGGTCAACGCCGCCGGGCTCTACGCCCCGGCCCTGGCCCGCACCATCGCCGGGCTGCCGCCGCAGACGATCCCGGCCGCCTATTTCTGCCGCGGCGTCTATTTCACCCTCGCCGGGCGTGCGCCGTTTCGCCGGCTGGTCTATCCGGCGCCGCCGCCCGGCGGCCTCGGCGTGCACATCACCCTCGACCTCGCCGGCCAGGCCCGCTTCGGTCCCGACGTCGAATGGATTTCCGGGGTCGACTACACCGTCGATCCGGCGCGCGGCGAGGCGTTTTATGCCGCGGTGCGCAGCTACTGGCCGGGGTTGCGCGACGGCGCGCTGCAGCCGGGTTACGCCGGCATCCGCCCGAAGATCAGCGGACCGGCCGAGCCCGCCGCCGATTTCGTCGCGCAGGGGGCCGCAGCCCATGGTGTGCCGGGGCTGGTCAACCTCTATGGCATCGAATCGCCGGGGCTGACCGCCTCGTTGCCGCTGGCCGACGAGGTCGTCAGGCTGCTGGGCGAAGGTTAGCCGGTTCAGTCTCGGCCATTGCGCCACACCCACAAGGCCAGCGGCCAGGCCAGCACCGTCGGCAGGGTGTCGCGGAAAACCCCGACCTGGGCGCGCCAATCGAAGTCGCCCGGCCGGGCCGGCGAGCGCGGATGAGCGAACAACACCGCGCCGACCGCGAGATAGATCATGGCGAGAGTGACCAAGGTTCCCATCGCTGCCCGCTCCAGTTCAGGAGAGCACTCCGTGCCGGCTCGGCCGGACCAGCCCCTGCGATGCAGCCCTACAATAATCGCCGCCACCACCCAAATCTCCGCCCGACCGCTCTGGCTGGCCGACGCCGGCCCGCGGCCTAATGTCGCGGATCGGAACCATTGTCGCGAAAGTCAGCGGCGGAACCAGCCGGCGGCCGAGTGGAGGTGAGGCGATGCTGATCGGGGTTCCCAGAGAGGTGAAGACCCACGAATACCGGGTCGGACTGGTTCCCGGTAGCGTGCGCGAACTGGTCCATCACGGCCACGAGATCGTCGTCGAGAGCGGGGCTGGAGCCGGGATCGGCTTTGACGACCGGGCGTATCAAGCCGCTGGCGCCCGCATCCTGGCCAGCGCTGCCGAGGTCTTTGCCGCGGCCGAGCTGATCGTCAAGGTCAAGGAGCCGCAACCGCCGGAGACGGCGCTGCTGCGTCGCGACCAGATCCTGTTCACCTATCTGCACCTCGCCGCCGACCGCGAGCTGACCTTGAGCCTGATCCGCTCGGGGGTCGTCGCGATCGGCTACGAGACCGTCACCGACGCGGGCGGCGGGCTGCCGTTGCTGGCGCCGATGAGCGAGGTTGCCGGACGGATGTCGGTGCAGGTCGGCGCGCACTGTCTCGAAAAGGAGCAGGGCGGGATCGGCGTGCTGCTCGGCGGGGTTCCGGGGGTGGCGGCGGCCAAGGTCGTGATCCTCGGCGGCGGTGTCGCCGGCACCAACGCGGCCCGCATGGCGATGGGGATGGAGGCCTATGTCACGGTGATCGATCGCTCGCTGCCGCGGCTCTACGCGCTCGACCTGCAGTTCGGGGCCCAGTTGCACACGCTCTATTCGACGATGGAGACCATCGAGCGCGAAGTCGCCGCCGCCGACCTGGTGATCGGCGCCGTGCTGATCCCCGGCGGGGCGGCGCCAAAGCTCGTCAGCCGCGAGCTGGTCCGGGCGATGCGGCCGGGGACGGTGCTGGTCGATATCTCGATCGACCAGGGCGGCTGCTTCGAGACCAGCCGGCCGACAACCCACGCCGCGCCCACCTACATCGAGGAGGGTGTGGTCCATTATTGCGTGACCAATATGCCGGGGGCGGTGGCGCGCACCTCGACGGTGGCGCTGAACAACGCGACCCTGCCTTTTGTGCTGGCGCTGGCCGATCGCGGCTGGCGGCGCGCGCTGGCCGAGGACCCGCATCTGCGCCACGGGCTCAACGTCTGCCGCGGGCAGGTGACCCACCCGGCGGTCGCGGGCGAACTCGGCCTGCCGTTCCTTGCGGCCGACCAGGCGCTGGCCGATTGACCGGCCGAGGCCGCAAACCGCGCCGGCCGCTATTTCATTCTCGCCGATCTTTCCCTATCCGATTGCCTATGGATTGCCCCGGCATTGCTCCCTATGTCACACCAAACACGCAAGAGACGGGGGAATGACGCTGCTTCCGATGCTCCCGACTAGCGCCGCGGCGCGGCTCGACGATCTGCTGGGCGCGTCAAACCGGCCCGAGCCGGCGCCGATCCGGCAGATCGATGACGCCGCACTGGCCGCGATCACCGATCTCTATCGTGAAATCTTGCCGGCGGGTGGGGCCATCCTCGATCTGATGTCGGGCTGGGTCAGCCATTTGCCCCCCGAAATCCCCTATTCGCGGGTTGTCGGCCTCGGTCTGAACGCCTGCGAACTGGCGGAAAACCCGTTCCTCGACGAGTGGCGGGTCCAGGATCTGAACCGCAGCCCGCGCCTGCCGTTTGCCGCCGCCGAGTTTGACGGCGCGGCGCTGTGCGTTTCGGTCCAGCATTTGACCCGGCCGGCCGAGGTGATCCGCGAGGTCGGGCGGGTGTTGAAGCCGGGCGCGCCCCTTGGTCGTGACCTTCTCGGAGCGCTGCCGCCCGGCCCGCGCCATCGGCTGCTGGTGTCTGCTCGACGACACCGGGCATTTGTGCCTGATCGCGCATCATTTTGGCGAAGCCGGCAATTGGGGCGACATCCGGTGTATGGATCGCACCCCGCCCGGCGGCGGCGACCCGCTTTACGCAGTGATCGGGCGCAGCCTTGGTCCGTGGCCTCCCGGCAGCGACGATTGAGCGCCGCGGCGGCCGCCCGGCTCGATACCCTAACTGATCAGCAGTCGTAGGCGACCATCGCGGTGAACGGCACGTCGATGCGGCTGCGGCCTTGCAGAAAGCTCAACTCGATGATGCACCCGGCCGCGGCGACGACGCCGCCGCGCTGGCGGACCAGATCGATCGCCGCCTGCATCGTGCCTCCGGTCGCCAGCAGGTCGTCGAGGACGGCGATGCGCTGGCCGGCGGCGATGGCGTCCTCCTGAATCTCGATGGTGTCGCTGCCATATTCGAGATCGTAGGTAAAGCGCACGGTTTTGCCCGGCAGTTTTCCCTGCTTGCGGATCATGGCGAAGCCGCAGCCGAGCTCGCAGGCGACCGGTGCGGCAACCAGAAACCCACGCGATTCGATGCCGATCAACAGATCGGGCTGGTGCGGGCGCAACGCCTCGGCGAGCCCGGCGACCGTGGCCCGCCATGCGGCCGGGTGGGCGAGCAGGGTCGAAATGTCATAGAACAGGATGCCGGGTCTGGGGAAATCGGGTACCGAGCGAATGTGCTGCTTTAGGTTCATGAGCGCCGTCTCCGATGAGCGACCAGCCGATTGCCTGCCTGGCGTTGCGGCATAGCGGCTTTTGCCATAGTTGAAAAGGCCTCGCCCGGCGCACGCGGATTTCACAAAGCATCATGGCGTCGATCGCCGCCACCCTCGTCGAGACCGAATCTGCCGGATCGCTGATCCTGGCGCCGGCCGGGGAATGGCTGGTGGCGAGCGCCGCCGAGCTCGACCGAAGGCTCCAGGCCTTGAAGCTGCCGCAGAACCGGCGGGTGGCCATCGATCTCGGCGGGATCAAGCGGGTCGACAGCGCCGGGGCCTGGCTGCTGCTGCGCACCGAGCACGCTTTGGCGGCGCGCGGCAACGCGGTCGAGATGCGCAACCTGCGGCCGAGCTTTGCGCCGCTGTTCGATCAGGTCCGCGCCGGCGGCATTCTCGCACCGGTCCCCCACCCGCGGCCGGCGCATCACAGCCCTTTGGGATTTGTCGCCCGGATCGGCGAGGTTTCGCTCGGTCTTCTGGCTCGCGGCTATCGTCTCCTGGGCTTTGTCGGCCTTGTCTGCGAGACCGCGCTGCGCCTGTTGCGACACCCGGGCCGGCTCAGGCTGACGGCGATGGTCGCCCAGATGGAGCAAACCGGGGTCAATGCGCTCGCTATCGTCGGCATGCTGTCGTTTCTGGTGGGCGTGGTCATCGCCTACCAGGGCGCCGACCAGCTGCGCCGCTTCGGCGCGCAGATTTATACCGTCGACCTCCTGGGGGTCGGCATCCTGCGCGAGCTCGGGGTGCTGATGACCGCGATCATCGTCGCCGGCCGCTCGGGCAGCGCCTTTACCGCCCAGATCGGCACGATGCAGGTCAACGAAGAGGTCGATGCGCTGCGCACGATCGGTCTCGACCCGATCGAGGTGCTGGTGATCCCGCGCCTGTTCGGTTTGCTGCTGACCCTGCCAATGTTGACCATCTTCGCGAACTTGATGGGGCTGCTCGGCGGTTGTCTGATGGCCTGGGGCGTGCTCGGGATCACGATCCCGCAATTCGTGCGTGAGTTGCGGACCTCGCTCAGCCCGATGACCTTCTGGATCGGCGTCATCAAGGCGCCGTTCTTTGCCGCGATTATCGCCACGATCGGCAACTATGAGGGGTTTCAGGTATCGCGCAGCGCCGAGAGCGTCGGCCGCCTGACCACGCTCTCGGTGGTCGAGTCGATCTTTCTGGTGATCGTCGCCGATGCCGCTTTTTCGGTGTTCTTTTCGATTCTGAGGATTTGAGAGTGGCCGACAGTCCGGGCGAGGCGATCATCCAAATCCGCGGTCTCGTCAACCGGTTTGGAACCGAGACGGTGCATGACGGGCTCGACCTCGACGTGCTGCGCGGCGAGGTTCTGGGCGTGGTCGGCGGGTCGGGAAGCGGCAAATCGGTGCTGTTGCGAACCATCGTCGGGCTCAACCGGCCGGTCAAGGGCCGGGTCGAGGCGTTCGGCGCCGACGTTCTGGCGATGGACGATCTAGAGCGGCGCGAAATCGAGAAGCGCTGGGGCGTTTTGTTTCAGGACGGCGCCTTGTTCAGCTCGCTGACGGTGGCCCAGAATATCGAGGTGCCGCTCAGAGAATTCTACGATATGCCGCTGCGCCTGATGGATGAGATCGCGGCGATCAAAATCGGCATGGTCGGCCTGCCCGCGGAAGCGAGCGGAAAGTATCCGGCGCAGCTGTCGGGCGGCATGCGCAAGCGCGCCGGGCTCGCCCGCGCTCTGGCGCTCGATCCGCAGATTGTCTTTCTCGACGAGCCGACCGCCGGGCTCGATCCGATCGCCGCCGGCGAGTTCGACAATCTGATCCGTGATTTGCGCGGCAGTCTCGGCCTGACCGTGTTCATGGTCACCCATGATCTCGACAGCCTCTATGCGATCTGCGATCGGGTTGCGGTGCTGGTCGACAAGAAGATCCGAGTCGGCACGCTCGAGCAATTGCTGCAGGACAATCACCCTTGGATCCATTCCTATTTCCACGGTCCGCGCGGGCGGGCGGCGCAGCACGCCGAAGCGGCCGCGCGACCGCAGACGGCGGCAGTCGCCGCCGCCCCAGCTCCGGCCTGAGCAGTTCCGCGCCCACCGGAGGCAGATGAATGGAGACGCGAGCACATTATGTCGCGGTCGGCGCGTTCGTATTGGTGATCGTCTTGCTGGCGTTCGGCGCCGTACTGTGGCTCGGCCGGGTCGAATTCTCGCAGGTGCTCGACCGGTACTACATCTTTTTCAGAGGATCGGTCGCCGGTTTGAACAAGGGCTCGTCTGTTCAGTATAATGGGATTCCGGTCGGCCGCGTTATCGACGTCCGCGTCGATCCGGACAATATTGCACAAATACAAGTGATGGTCGAGATTGATACTGAGCTGGTGTCGATCAAGTCGGACGCCCGCGCATTTCTTGACACCAACATATTGAGCGGCGTGTCGACGGTGCAGATCCGCGGCGGCACCGAAGAAGCGCCGGATCTGAAACCAAAACCGGGACATCGCTACCCGATCATCAAGCCGGCGCGCTCCGAGTTCGAAGAGGTCAAGGCCTCGCTTCCCGAGCTGACCGGCGCGCTCAAGACCGTGGCCGGCAATCTGAACGCCCTGCTCAGCGCGCGAAACCGCCAGGCGGTCACCGACAGCCTAGAGAACATTCGCACCGTGACCGCGGCCTTGGCCGAACATAGCCAGGATTTCGGCGCCATCCTCGACAACGCCAATGCCTCGGTGGTCGCGCTCAGATCGCTGCTGCACAATGTCGATCAGAGTTACGCCGGGCGCGGCGGATTGAAGGATCAGGCCTCGCAAACGCTCAAGGACTATGACCGGGTGGCCACGAACCTTGTCGCCACCAGCCATCAGTTGCAGCTGATCCTCGCCGAGAATTGGCCGGGGATCCGACGCTTCAGCCAAGAGACCTTGCCTAGCGTGAACGACCTCGTCAGCGACGCGCAGCGGCTGGTGAGGAATGTGAACCGACTGGTGGAGCAGATCGAGCGCGACCCGACGCGATTGCTGTTCGGCGACCGACGCCGCGGGTATCAGCCGCGATGACAGGGTCGCCGGATCGCATCGCCCGCCGCTCGCTCGCCGGCGTCGCCGTGCTGACCTTGGCTGGCTGCGCCAGCCTCTTTGTCGCCACGCCGCCGGGACATCTCTACCGCCTGACGGCCGGGCGCGGCTATCCGGCGGATCTGCCGCATCTCCGCGGGGTGCTGCTGATCGACAGGCCGCAGGCCTCGGCCGGCATCGACACCGCCCGGATCGCGCTCAGCCGCTCGCCCTTTTCGCTCGACTACTACGCCGACGCGGAATGGACCGACCGGGCGCCGGCCCTGGTGCAGGGCGCCATGCTGGCCTCGTTCGAAAATAGCGGAGCGATCACCGCGATCGATCGCGATGCGATGGAGCTCCGCGCCGACTTCATCCTGCAGACCCAGATTCGCCATTTCGAAGCCGATTACGCCACCGGCGGCGCCGCGGCGCCGCCTCAGGTTCGGGTGGCGATCATCGCCCGGCTGGTCGCGGCGCCGCAGCGCCGGATTATCGCCCAGACCTCGTTCGAGCGGCGCCAGCCGAGCGTCGCCAACAATGTCCCCGACGTGGTCGTCGCCTTCAACGCGGCGGCAGGCGCGGTGATCACCGACATCGTGCTGTGGACGGTGAGCGAACTCGCTTTGACCTCGGCGCGGCGCTAGCTATGGTGGACCTGTTTCGTTCGCGTGAGAGGGCAGAGTGGCGGGCTCGGACAGAATGATCGATTTGCCGGCCGGACCGGCTGAACTCGCGCGCATGCACAGGGCGGCGGCAATCGTCGCCGAGTGCCGGGGCTGGTTCGCGGCGCGCGGGACCGGCCTCCTCGGCGCGATGCTCGCCGGCGCGGCGCCGCTGGCCGACTGGCGGCGCTATCCCGCCGGCGAAGTCTATGATCCGCACAGCCATGGGCAGTATTTCTATCACGTTCACCCGGAAGCGGGCCGGTCGGCGGGCGAGCACGGCCATTTTCACACCTTTTTGCGCGCCGAGGGGATGCCGTCGCGGATGGCGCCCCTGGTGCTGCCCGAGACCGCGGTCGCAGCGATGCCGCCCTCGCCGCCGCAGGCCTCGCCGCTGAAACACGGCGGGCGCGACGAGGTCAGCCATCTGGTGGCGATCGCGCTCGATCCGCGGGGCCAACCAATTCGGCTGTTCACCACCAACCGTTGGGTCACCGGCGAGACCTGGTACCGCGCCGATGACGTAATTGGGATGCTCGACAGCTTTGCCATCGGCGAGGTCGGGCCGTCGATCGTTCTCAACCGCTGGATCGTCGCGATGATCGCGCTGTTTCGACCGCAGATCGCCGCGCTGCTGCGCCGGCGCGACGAAACCGTGATGGCCTGGCGCCGCCGGCGCCGCGCCAACGTGTTCGAGGATGTCCGGCTCGAAATCCCCTCGAGCCTCGATATCGATCTCGACGCCCAGCTCGCTCTCGTGGAGCGGCTCGGACCCGAGCCCGCGGCCGGTTCGTCGGCCTGGGCGTCACCGCTGCCGCCGATGGCCGAGGGCTGGGGCGAGGGCCGCGCCGGCTGACCTCGCCGATCGACCTTGGCGGCCGACCTCGCGCCACTCGGCGCTAGCGCCCGTCGGGTCTAGCGCCCGTTGGCGTCCTCGCCAGCCGGTTGCGAGGACAGCGGCGCGCGCGGCGGCAGGTTGTTGGCGTTCAGGCAGTCGTTGAGCTTGGCGTCGCGCTTCGCGTTCGAGGCGGCGGTAAAGTCGGGATAGGCGGCCTGGGCCTGCCGGGCGCAGGTGTCCATGCCCTTCCACCGGGTAATCGCCACATTGCCCGGCTGGGTGGCCCAGGCTGCGCCCGAAAACAACAGGATCGCCATCATCGATGAAAAGACCAACCACTTCATGCCTTGCCTCATTGCCTGCGTGGGTCGCCGACCCCGGTCCGCGCGACTATACAAGATTTCGCAAGGCCGTTGCGGCGTTCGACAAACTTGGGCTCCATAGCACCGGACTAACTGATCGACCGGAGAAGGGACGATGCTGAAAATCTGGGGCAGGGCGACCTCGTCAAATGTGCAGAAAGTGCTGTGGTGCTGCGGCGAGCTCGGCATTGGGTTTGAGCGGGTCGATCTTGGCGGCCCGTTCGGCGGCAACCAGGACGCCGAATATCTGGCGCTGAACCCAAACGGGCTGGTGCCGACGGTGCGGGACGGCGATCTGGTGCTGTGGGAATCAAACACGATCTGCCGCTATCTCGCCACGACCCATCAGGGCGAGCGGCTCTATCCGGCGGCGCCGGCGGCGCGCGCGCTTGTCGAGCGCTGGATGGATTGGCAGCTTTCCACCCTCGGGCCGCCGATGGGCGCGCTGCTGTATGGGCTGATCCGCACCAAGCCGGAAGCGCGCGACCACGCTGCGATCGAAGCGGCGCGGCGCAAGGCGCTGGTCGCCTGGACCATCGTCGAGGAGGCGCTCGACGGCCGGTCTTTTCTCGCCGGCGCCGAATTGAGCCTGGCCGAGATCGTGATGGGAACCCTGGTCTATCGCTGGCACGCCTTTCCGATCGAGCGGCCGCCGCTGAAAAACCTCAAATCATGGTGCGAGCGGATGCGCGCGCGGCCGGCTTTCAAAACCTACATCGAAATTCCGATCACGTGACCGTGAGCCCGTTTTCGCGATCTTGCGCCGGCGATGGCGCGCGATAGAGTTGGCTCGTCCTGAGACGGGAATGTGCCCGCGCCAGGGATCAACGGGGGAGATCGATGACGCCATTGGCGAAACGCCGGCTGCTCGGCGTGGTGTGGACGATTGGGATCATCGCCGTGGCGGCGCCGGCGCCGGCGCAGGACAAGCAGGCCGTCCTCAAGGAGCGGCAGGCGACGATGAAGCAGCAGGGCCGGGACCTCGGTCGGATCAAGGGCTATCTCGACGGCAAGGCCGACCAGTCTGCGGCCGTTGCCGCCGCGACCGATCTGACCAAGACCACCCGGAAAATCCCCGACCTCTTTCCGCCAGGAACTGCCGGGCCCAGTCCGGACGGCAAGTTCCAGCCAAAGCCCACGGTATGGAGCGAGCGGGGAAAGTTTCTCGAGGTGCAAAAAATCGCGGCGGCCAAGGCCGATGCGCTGCTCGCGGCGGTCAAGAGCGGCGACAAGACGGCGGTCCGGACCGCGTTCGTCGACCTCGGCAAGAACGGCTGCGGCAGCTGCCATACCGACTTCCGCGAAAAACTCGAACCCTGAGGGCGGCGACGCTCTCGGGCCTGCTCGCCCTGACCGCTGCGCGATCCTCGGCCGCCGTCGAGGACAGCGCGGCGGTACGCGGCGCCTACCTCGCCGCTGCGGCCGGCTGCGGCCAGTGTCACACAGCCGAGCGGGGCGCGCCCTATGCCGGCGGGCGGGTGCTCGAAACCAGGTTCGGCGCCGTCGTCACCCCCAACATCACCCCCGATCGCCGCACCGGGATCGGCGGGTGGAGCGCCGGCGACTTCGCCCAGGCGATGCGCTGGGGCATCGCCCCCGATGATTCGCACTACCTGCCGGCCTTCCCGTTCCCGTTCTATAACCGCCTACAGCCCCGCGACCTCGCCGATCTCAAGGCGTTTCTCGACCGCCTGCCGGCGGTGTCGCGGGTCAACCGCTGGGTCGCCCCGCGGCCCTTCGCCGCCGCCCGCGGCGCCGTCGCGGTCATCGCCACGGATTTCCCCGGACCCTGGCGGCCGGACCCGGGCAAGGACGCGGTATGGAACCGGGGCTCTTATCTCGTCGCTACGATCGGCCGCTGCGGCAATTGCCACACGCCGCGCAACTGGCTCGGCGCTCCCGATCCCGATCGCGCGCTCGCCGGCGGCATCGACGGCAAGGGCCATGCGGCGCCCGACATCACGCCCGACCCGGCCGCCGGGATCGGGCGGTGGAGCCTCGGCGACATCGTCACCCTGCTCGAGGACGGGCAGAAGCCCGATTTCGATTTCGTCGGCGGGAGCATGGGCGAAATCGTCAGATGCACCGCTCGCCTCGACGACGCCGACCGCCAGGCGATCGCCGTCTATCTGAAATCGCTGCCCCCGATCGGCTCCCCGGCGACCGGTTCGCCACGGGAAGCCCACTGGTCAAAGAAAGACTGAGCGGTGTTTCCTTTCGCTGCTGGACGCTCGGTCAGGACCCCTTATGATGGCGGTGTTCCTGCCGAAAGCAGCGGAACGAGGTCCGGCTTCGCCGCTGGCGCAGTTGAGGCCGAGCCTGGGAGCAGACCATGCCGAGGCGCGGCCTGTCCCTGGCGCTCGGTCGGCGCCTGGCGGTCGGCGCACTGGCGGTCGGCGCCTGGCGGTCGGTAGTTGGCGGTAGGAGCAGGTGGTGGCGCGAGGGCGACCGGATAAGAGCTTGGCCCGCTTCGAACGGATCGCGCTGGTTCTGTCCGGCGGGGACGCGCTCGGCGCCTATCAGGCCGGCGCCTATGCCGCACTTGAGCAGAGCGGGGTGCGGCCGAACTGGATCGCCGGAACCGCGATGGGCGCGGTCAACGCCGCGATCATCGCCGGCAACCTGCCGCATGAGCGGATCGCACGATTGCGCCAATTCTGGCACGAGATCAGCCGGCGGGCGGCGCAGCGGGCGCCGCTCCAGCTCGGCCGATGGGCGCAGCGGGCGGCGGGCCGCTGCCTCTCCGTGCTGCGCGCTGGCGCCGAATTCGCGCCGCCGGCGGTCGAGCCGGCGATCTCGGCCCTTGTATTGGGCGAGCTGATCGCCCGTGCGGTCGATTTCGAGCGGGTCAATTCGGGCGCCGTGCGGGTCGTCCTGGGCGCGGTCAATCTGGCGAGCGGGGCGGAGACGTTTTTCGACAACGACCGGCATGTGCTCGGTCCCGACCACGTGCTGGCCGGCAGCCCGCTGCCGGGTTTGCCGCCGGTCGCGATCGACCGGCAGCTATTCGCCGGCAACGCCCTTCCGGTGTCGGCGCTCGACGACGCCCGCCCGGCAGATACCCTGTGCTTTGCCGTCGACGGCTACGATCCGGCGCCCGGCGGTCGCGGCGGGATCAGCCGCACCATCCGCGAAATCGCCGCGTTGCGCCGCGCTCACGACCTGCGCCGGATGATCGGGCTGCTCGGCGAGCGGCTGCCGCCGGCGGCGCGCGGCGAGATCGACATCCGCCGCTGTCTGGCCGAGGCCAGCGATGCGACGATGACGATCCTGCACCTGGTTCACGAAGGCGACATTGCCGATCTCGCGGCGAAGATGGCCGATTTCTCGCCCGACGCGATCGCCCGGCGGTGGCGGGCGGGTGAACGCGACGTGGCGACGAGCCTCGCCCATCCGCGCTGGCTGGCGCCGCCGCCTCGGCTCTCCGGGGTCGTCGTCCATGAGGTTCGCGACGGCGTCGTCGCTCCGCCGCGCTGAACCAAGCGGCGTGATTATAATCCCGGCAGGCAGCTCGGCGCTGCCGTCAAAAGTGGCCATTTTTATCCCGATCAAGAAATCATGCCACGCCCTCGGCGGCTCGGCGAGTCCTTGACGCGGCGGCGCGCTGCCCCTTGCCTAAACGCTTGTCAATACAAATATAGAGTTGAAATAAAAGGTTTTTTGAGATGGGATGCTTTCGCCTGACAATCGATCGAAGCGGCCAGCCGTTTCGCGACTTCGGACACTGCCGCGTTCGGCGGCTTCCGGCATTTACGAGGACACATGCTTTACGACGCCTACCAGGCACAACAGGACTTTTTCGGGCCGGTCCGGCTGATGGCCGAGACCGCCCATGATTGGCTGCGCCAACCGTGGCTACCGATCGGCGACCTGCCGTGCGTGCGCAGCGCGGCGGCGGCGATGGAGCTGCTCTCCCATGCCCGCCTGTCGCACCGGCGGCCGGATTTCGGCATCTCCTCGGTCACGATCGAGGGCCGGGAAATCGCCGTCAAGGAGGAGACCGTCGCCTCGCACCCGTTCTGCAACCTGATCCATTTCCGCAAGGATTGGACCCGTGAGGAGCCGACCGTGCTGGTCGTGGCCCCGCTCTCCGGGCATTTTTCGACCCTGTTGCGCGGCACCATCGCAACCCTGCTCGCCGATCACAACGTCTACCTGACCGACTGGAAGAACGCGCGCGACGTGCCGCTGCTTCACGGGCGGTTCGATCTCGACGATTTCGTCGAGCTGGTGATCCGCTTCACCCGGCTCCTGGGGCCGCGCATTCACCTGATTGCGGTGTGCCAGCCCTCGGTGCCGGTGCTCGCCGCGGCGTCCTTGATGGCGGCCGGAGGCGACCCGTGCCAGCCCGCCTCGATGGTCCTGATGGGCGGCCCGATCGACACCCGGGTCAACCCGACCGCGGTCAACCGCTTTGCCGAGGCGCACCCGCTCGACTGGTTCGAGCAGCGGGTCATCACCACCGTGCCGGCGCGCTATCCGGGCCGGTTCCGCCGGGTCTATCCAGGATTTCTGCAGCTCGCGGGCTTCCTCAGCATGAATTTGGACCGGCACGTCTCGGCCCATTGGACGATGTTTCGCGATCTCGTCCGCGGCGACGGCGACAGTGCGGCGGCGACCCGCGCCTTCTACGACGAATACAGCACGGTCATGGACCTGCCGGCGGATTTCTATCTGCAGACGATGGACCGGGTGTTTCACCGCCACGACCTGCCGCGCGGCCGCTTTGCCGTGCGCGGCGACCTGGTCGTGCCGGCGGCGCTCGAGCGCACCGCGCTGATGACCGTCGAGGGCGAGCGCGACGATGTCTGCGGCCCCGGCCAGACGGTCGCCGCGCAGGATCTGTGCACCGGCCTCTCGGCGGCGAAAAAGACCCACCACCTGCAGCTCAAAGTCGGCCATTATGGGGTGTTCCATGGCCGCCGCTGGCAGACCGAGACCTATCCCAAGGTCAAGTCGTTCATCCGGGCGCAGGCCTAGCTGCTTCTGCCCTTCCCTCCTCCGCTCGCCGGGGAGGTAAGGTGGGGCCCGGCCGCGCCGACCGGCGAAATCAGCGCGAGGGGAGGAAGAACATGGCTATGGCTGGCAAGGTCGTGATCACCTGCGCCGTCACCGGGTCGATCCATACCCCGACGATGAGCCCCTATCTGCCGCTGACCCCGGACGAGATCGCCCGCGACGCGATCGCCGCGGCCGAGGCCGGGGCGGCGATCCTGCATCTCCACGCCCGCGATCCGAAGGACGGGCGGCCGACCCCCGATCCCGGCGTCTTCATGCAGTTCCTGCCGCGGATCAAGCAGGCGAGCAACGCCGTCGTCAACATCACCACCGGCGGCGGCCACGGGATGTCGTTGGACGAGCGGCTCGCCGCCCCGCTGCGCGCCAAGCCCGAAATGTGTTCGCTGAACATGGGCTCGATGAATTTCGGGCTCTATCCGATGCTCTCCCGCTACAAGGATTGGCAACATCCGTGGGAGACCCAGCATCTCGAAATGACCCGCGACTTCATCTTTCGGAACACCTTCGCCGACATCGAGCGCATCCTGAAAGATTTGGGCGAAGGCTGCGGCACAAGGTTCGAGTTCGAATGCTACGATGTCGGGCACCTCTACAACCTCGCGCACTTCCTCGAGCGCGGGCTGGTCAAGCCGCCGCTGTTCGTGCAGACGATCTTCGGCATCTTGGGCGGCATCGGCGCCGACCCGGAAAACCTCGCCCATATGAAGCGGATCGCCGACAAACTGTTTGGCGATAACTATGCCTGGTCGATCCTCGCCGCCGGCCGCCATCAACTGCCGCTGGTGACGATGGGCGCGATCATGGGCGGCAATGTCCGGGTCGGGCTCGAGGATTCGTTGTGGATCGGGCGCGGCAAGCTCGCCACCAGCAATGCCGAGCAGGTCAGCCGGGTGCGCACGATCGTCGAAAATCTATCGCTCGAAATTGCCACCCCCAACGAAGCCCGCGCGATGCTGGCGCTCAAGGGCGGCGACGCCGTGGCGTTCTGAAGTAGAATAGCTGACCACATCCAACGTCAAGGAGGTTGTCTGTGAGAAAGCCCGGCTACACTCTCGAACAGCACGTTGATCTCGGGACGTTTCTCGCGCAGACGCGGGATAGTCTGGTCACCCAAAGGACGAGGCTGTTGAGCGCCTATCCACTCCGGGACAAAGCTCCGCAAGCACTCCAACGGGCAATCAATTCTCTAGACGAGGCGCGCAGCTTATTGGACAGCGCCGTTTGCCGGGAAAATCCGCGGGCAGATAACTCGATCCTGGAGGCCTACTATCCAGGTCGAGAACACCTCGGAAGCACCCAAACGTGAGAAACACGGTTGCCATTCCTAGTGCTCAGACGCAGTCACAAGATTTACTGAAACTGTCATGGCCGGGCTTGTCCCGGCCATCCACGACTCGCGGCACAAGCTCTTCTGGTTTCCGTGGATGCCCGGCACAAGGCCGGGCGTGACAACTCCGATGAGACTGCATTATCTGAATGCGTCTGAGCACCGGCTCACGATGGCAGTACGAGACTGGCTTCAGGGTACTGGACGATGATCGATAAGCGGGTGCGCGACCTCGCCGAGGCGGTGGCCGGGATCAAGGACGGCGCCGTCATCCTGTGCGCCGGGTTCGGCGGCGCCGGTCTGCCCGACGCGCTGTGCGAAGCGGTGATCGAGCAGGGTGCGCGCGACCTCACCGTCGTCGCCAACAATGCCGGCACCGGCCGCGCCGGGCTCGCCGCATTGATGGCCGCCGGCCGGGTCGCCAAGATCATCTGCTCGTTTCCGCGCAGTTCGGGCTCGGTCGTGTTCGAGGAGCTGTTCGCGGCCGGCAAGATCGAGCTCGAACTCCTCCCCCAAGGAACCTTGAGCGAGCGGATGCGCTGCGCCGCGGCCGGGCTCGGCGGCTTCTATTCGCCGGTGTCGGTCGGGACCCGTCTCGCCGAGGGCAAGGAGCACCGCGAAATCGACGGCCGAACTTATGTCCTCGAAAAGCCCTTGAAGGGCGATGTGGCGTTGCTCGCCGCCGACCGCGCTGATCGCTGGGGCAACCTGACCTACCGCAAATCGGCGCGCAACTTCAACCCGACCATGGCGATGGCCACCGATCTCTCGGTCGCGCAGGTGCGACATATCGTCGAACTGGGCGAGCTCGACCCGGAGATGATCGTCACCCCCGGCATCTTTATCGACCGCATCGTCCAAGTCGCGTACTAGGGCGCCGGCAGCGGCCCGCCTGAAACCGCTAAGCCCGAGGGACTGCTGGAGGTGCTAGCGGCGGGCGGGCTGGCGGCGAGGCGGGCCGAGCCGCTATAACCCGCGCCATGCGCCGCTCGACGCGTTTCGGTCTCGTCGCCGCTATTGTGCTGTTGGTGCTGGGCGGCGGCTATGCCGCCTATTGGTGGATCGCCGCCGGCCGGATCGAGAACGGCCTTGTCGCCTGGCGGCAATCGATGCAGCCGCGCAAGATCGACGCCTCGTGGCAAAGCCTGCGGGTGACTGGCTTTCCGTTCGGCTTCCGCATCGAGCTGGCGGGGGCAATGCTGTCCGACCACGCCCTGACCCCGGCGCCGGAAATCCATGTGCCGGCATTGACCGGCGACGCCCGGCCTTGGGATTTCTCCGACTGGCGGCTCGCCGCGCCGCAAGGGCTCGCGGCCAATCTCGCCGCCACCGGCGCCCGACCACCGGTAAAGCTCGCGGCGCACATTGCCCAGGGCACGGTTTCTCTCGCCCGCGATGGACCTACTTCGCTATGGCTCCGCTTCCAGGGCCTGGTGGCCGAGGCCGGCGGCCGGGTTCCGATCAAAACCGCCGACGCCTGGATCACCCTGCCGCCAACGCCGCCGCGGACCGATACCGAGCCGAGCCTCGGGCTCGCCGTCGATCTGCGCCAGGTGCAGCTGCCGGCGGCGCCGCCGACGATGAGCGGCACGATCGACGATCTGGCGTTCGGCGTCACTGTCAAGGGTGCGGTGCCGGATGGCCCGTTGCTGCAGGCGGTCGCCGCGTGGCGGAATGCCGGCGGCACGATCGAACTCGATAAACTGAAGCTCAAATGGGGCGGGCTCGGCGCCAACGCGACCGGCACGATCGCCCTCGATCGCGATTTGCAGCCGGAGGGCGCCTTTTCCGGCGGGATCGAAGGCTTTGGTGCGATCCTATCAGCCCTCGTCAAGGCGGGGCGCCTCAACGCCGAGCAGGCGGCGCTGGCGCAGATCGCGCTGTCGGCGCTGGCCAGGCCCGGACCCGATGGCCAGCCGCAGATCACCACTTCGTTCACAATTCAGCACGGCAAGATGTATCTCGGGCCGGCGAAGCTCGGCGAGGCGCCGCGCATCGTGTGGCGATAGCCGGCGGTGCAGGGCAGGCGGATGGGCGCCGAAAAATCCTGATCGTCCGCCACGCCGGCTTGATAGCGCCGGGCCGATCGCCACCTGTGTGCAGCAACACGGCGGAGCACCGTTCCCAGTCATGAAACAGCATACCCCCCGACGCAACCCCGCGTTTCCGGTGATGATGGCCGAGTTGATGATGGCGTCGTGGGAGACGATCGCGCGCCGCAGCCTGATGATGGTTCAGGGCGCCTGCTCGCCCGCGGAATACCAGCGCATGGCTATGGAAAAGGCCGCGGCGTTTCAGCGCTCGGCGCTGGCGGTGATGACCGGGCGTGGCGGAAAAGCAGCGCTCGCCCCCTGGCACAGTCGCGCCACAGCGAACGCCCGGCGGCTGCGTCGAAAGCGCTGAATTCCAAAGGGGGGCTTATGCCGTCGCCCGCAAACCTCAGAGCGGGATCGCCAGCAACGTGTCGATCTGGCGGCTGTCGAGGACGGCGATCTTGGCCGCGAACTTCCAGCTCTCGCCGTCGCGCCTGATCCGATCGACGTAGCGGCCGGCGGCGAACAGCGTCATCTCGCCGTCCTGCATCGTTCGCACCACCAGGAAGTTGGCGACGAGATCGAGCCGGTCCGCGGCATCGCCGACGATCTTGATCGACGACACCAGGTGGCGATAGCGCTGCGGCTCGTAGATGTTGGCCTGGCGCAGGGCGCTGACCCGGTCCTTCAGCATGCTGCGCGAGGTCGCATAGATCAGGCCCAGCGGCAATCCCGCCTCGTAATTCTCGGCCGAGGTGATTCGGTAGAAGCAATCCTCGGTGAAGAAATCGGGCCAGCGTTCGAGCTCGTCGGCGTCGAGGCAGTGGACGTAATCGGTGTAGAGCTGATCCAGCTCGAGCCGCCGCGTCACCGCCGCGAGATCCATCGCCTCAGAACCCCATCAGCGGCCGATAGGTGTGCCAGAAGCTGCGGACCGAGGCCTCGGTCGTCCGGTTGGCCTCGGAGACATGATCGAAGCCGCCCATTTCGAGCACCGAGCACTCCTCCTCCGCGCCATGGATCGCGCGCTGGATGAAATTGCCGACCGCGCCATCCTCCATCGATACGTACCCGGCCGGGCCGACCAGATTGGCCTGGGCCAGCCGCAGCGCGGTCATCTCGGCATCGTCCTCGGCAAAGCCCAGATAAATCCATTGCAGTTCGGTCTTGTCCGGCCCCTTGGGCAATATTAGGCGCAGCGCGATGCAGTTCTGGATCTGCTGCAACACGAAATTCGGGAACAGGGACAGGATCTGGGTCGTGGTGTCGTCGCCGAACTCCTCGGCCATGGCGAGGAACCCGGGATCGGCCAGCCGGAAATTCTCGCGCATCGACGGAATGCCCGAATATAGCTCGTCCGAGGTCCCGGCGCCGACGCGGTCGACCTTGTTGCGGGTATAGCTCGCATGATGGGCGCCGCTCTCGGCGATGTCGACCCCGCCTTCCGAGGTCAGGCGCGAGATGCGAAACGTTGTAAAAAACGTATGCAGCAGGGTCGCGTGATAGGTGTCGCGCACGTTCTCGAAATAGAGCTTCCAGTTGTTGTGCAGGATCTGCGAGGTGGCGCCGAGGATCTTCGGCGTGCCGTGCATGACCCGATGAATGCGCGAGCCGATCAGGTTGCCGATATAGTCGCCCAAAGCCGGCGCCTCAGGCGACAAGGTGCCAAAAACCAAGTCGCCGAAATGATCGACCCGGAGCTTCTTGAGCCCGTGCTGTTCGAGCCGGAAACTCTCGGGCATGCCGCCCTTGCCGGCGACGCCGCGGCGAAAGGCGACGCTGTCGAGGTTGCCCGCCAAATCGTAGCGCCAGGCGTGATAGACGCAGGTCAGGTTGTCGGCGTGGCCGCGCCGCTTCAGGCAGACGAGGTTGCCGCGATGGGCGCAGCGGTTGAGCATCGCGTGGATCTCGCCATCATCGGCGCGAGTGACGATCACCGGGGTCTCGCCGAGGAAGGTCGTCAGATAGTCGCCCGGCTGCGGCAGTTCGCCCGCCAGGGTCAGAAACTGCCAGGTCGGCCCGAGAAAGATCCGGGCGAGCTCGGCGCGGTAGATCTCCGGATCGGCGAACACCCGGTAGGGAACCCGGGCATTGCCCTCGGGCGGCCATTGCAAAGCGGGTTGCTGTTCCATCCGATTTCTCCGCTCCAGCCTGCTCTCAGAGCAAGCGAGATTGCTTTGTCGCTTCGCGCCTTGCAATGACGAGCATCTTTTATGTCGTTGCGAGAGAACCACCCAACGCCTGGCGTGCGGCGGTGATCGTTTGCCGGAATCGCTCGCCGACCGGTGCGGCGGTCTCAGCCGCCGTAGAACACGTTGTCGCCCAGATCCTTCATCTCGAGGATCGCGGCGTCGGGCCGGCCGGTGACCGGCTTTGGCAAATGGGCCTCGACGACCTCGCCGACGACGATGTGGTGATCGCCCTGCTCGACGATGCTGGTCACCTTGCACTCGACCGCAGCGAGCGCGGCGTCTAGGATCGGCGCGCCGTTGGCGCCCTTGTGGATCGCCTGGCCGGAGAGCTTGCCGTCTTCGAGCTTGGTCGGCTTGAAAAAGGTGAACGCCACACCCTTGTGCTCCTTGCCCAGCATGTTGAGCGCGAAGTTCCTGGTGTTCTTGATCAGCGGATAGGCGCCGGAATCGGTCTTGACCCCGACCACCACCAAGGGCGGGTTGAAGGCGCTCTGGGTCACCCAATTGACCGTCGCGGCGGCGACGTTGCCGTTGCCGTCATCCGCGGTCAGCACATAGATCCCATAAGGGATCATGCGCAGCGCGGTCTTTTTGGCGTCCTGGTCCATCGTTTCGTTCTCCTCGGCGATCGGCTTCACCCTGTGGCGATCATAGCCGAGAACCGACCGGCGATGAACCCGCCTTGGAAGACCGCCAACGTCAGGCCGTCCGCTCGTCCTTGGCGGGTTCGGCGTATTCGGGCACCCGATAATAGACCCACACCAAATTCGCCAGCAGCACCGCGCCGGTAACCAGGAACACCCAGCGCAGCCCGAACGCCGCCGCCACGGCCCCACCGCTCAAGGGCCCGAGCGAGTTGCCGAGAAACATCGCCGAGGCGGTGATGCCGTAGACCGTGCCGCGCTGCGCCCGCGGCACCAGGCGGCCGACCAGCGCATTGGCGGTCGGCAGAATGCCCCCGATAAACAAGCCGACGCCAAACCGTTCGGCGGTAAACAGCCAGTAGCTGCCGACAAAGGCTTGCGGCAAGGTCGTCAGGGTCGCGCCCAGCAGGCTGATCAGCAACACCCGGCGATAGCCGAGCACGTCGCTGCGCTTGCCGAGAAACGGCGAGGCGACGACATCGGCGAGCCCGGTCACCGAAAAGGCGATGCCGCTCAGGGTGGCGAGGTCGGGCCGCATGCCGACCAGTTCCTTGACGAACAAGGTCACCACCGGCTGGACCGTGCGCACCCCGAACTGCGCCATCAGCAGCACGAAAAACAGCGGCAGCAGACCCGGCGAGCGCGCTATCGCAAACAGGCTGGCGAGGAGCGAGCGACCGCCGCCGGTGCGCGGCGGCGCCACGAAACGCTCATTCACGCCGAACCAGACGAGGCCGGTGGACATCAAAACCGTCGCCCCAGTGCAGTAGAACGGGATGCGGTAGCTGCCGGTCATATCGGCGAGAGCGCCGCCGATCAGCGGACCAACGAGCGAGCCGACGAGTTGGCCGGTGCTGAGCCAGCCGAGGGCGAAGCCCAGCCGATCTTCCGGCGATTGGCTCGCGACCAGTGCTATCGCCGAACTGGAAAACCCGGCGAAGACCCCCATCAGCGCGCGAAACGCGAAGAATTGCCACACATTGGCCGCGATCCCCATCAGCGCCGCGAACACGCCGATGGCGACGCTCGAGCGCAGCAGCATCAGCTTGCGGCCGCGACGGTCGGCCAGCCGCCCCCACAAGGGCGAGGCAAAGGCCGCGACAAACGAGGTGACGCCGGCGAGAACGCCGGCCCACAGATCGACGGCGCTCGCCGACTTCACGCCGAGCACCGGCAGAAACAGCGGCATGATCGGGCTCAGCATCGAAAACGCCATGGTCATGACGAACTGGATGCCGACCATGGCCCACAAGGTCCGCCGCCACTGTGCCGCGGGCTGTCGCCGGCTGCTGTCCTCGTCCGCGTCGATGCGATCTTCGGCCATGTCCCCCGCTGACCAGGTCGGCTCGGGCCGAAGCGTTGGGCCGATCCTCGCCTTTTAACCGAAGCAGCGAGCCTCGGCATCGGCTTTGCGCGGCCGCGGCCCGCTGCGAAACCATGGCTCACATGCAAAGAGCGTGCGTGCTGCCTGCGCAACCGATTTGCCGCGGTGACGCGCCCGCAATTGGCAGCAGCGCGCCGAGCCCGATGCGATTCGCGTTCGGGGGTTAGTCGCACCGGCGGAATGCCCAGAGTCTGGGCTTATGACATTCGTAAAAAAGCGAGAGACATTCGCGCATTGCTGCCCTAGAGTTCGCGCAAGGCTCCGCCAAAGGAGCCGTCACGAACAGGAGAGAGCGATGTCGGCGGTGGAGAACGTAAGGGGTATTCCGTGGTGGAAGGAGCCGACCAAGGATCAGTGGTACGCCTTTGGCGCCGCGTGGATGGGCTGGACGCTCGACGCGTTCGACTTCACGATCTTCCTGCTGATCATGGTGCCGATCGCCAAGACGTTCAACGTCCCGCTGACCGCGGTGACCATCGTTTTCACGATTACGCTGTTCATGCGGCTCATCGGCGCCACCGCCTCGGGCTGGTTGGCCGACCGGATGGGGCGCAAAGCACCGCTGATGTTGTCGATCTTCGGCTACTCGGTGTGCAATTTCATCGCCGGGTTCTCGCCAACCTTTTTGTTTCTTCTGTTCTTCCGCGCGCTGCTCGGGCTGTTCATGGGCGCGGAATGGCCGGCCGGCGCTTCCTTGGCGATGGAGACTTGGCCGATCCGCTCCCGCGGCTTTATGAGCGGCGTGTTGCAAGGCTCGTGGGGGCTGGGCTTTTTGCTGTCGGCCCTAATTTATGGCCTCTTCTTTAAATATATCGGCTGGCGCGGCATGCTGTGGGTCGGCATCGCCCCGGCTCTGGCCCTCGTCTACATCCGCTACTACGTCAAGGAGCCGGCGGTCTGGCTGGAGAACCGACGACTGCAGCGCGCTCAGCATCGCGAGGTCAAGGTGCCGCTCTTGAAGATCTTCAAGCGCGGCATGATCGGCAATACGTTGGGCGCCTGCTGGTTTCAGGCAGCTGGCTTTATCACCTACTATTCGATCAACGCGCTGTTCGCCACGCATCTGCAGCACGATTTGCATTTGAGCCCGGCATTGATCGCAACGCCGATCGCCTTTGCCAACATCGTGGTGTTTTTCGCCAGTTCGGGCTGGGGCTGGGTGTCGGACAAGATCGGCCGCCGCCCGGCGATGATCATCCCGGCGCTGTGCGCGATCCCGCTGGTGCCGATCTACCTGTTCTCGCCCAACTTCACCTGGGTGGTGATCGCCTTCATGTTGCAAGGGGCGTTCGCCGGCGGCGCCATGTATGGGCAGGTGCCGAGCTACCTGACCGAGCGGTTCCCGACCGAGATCCGCGCCACCGCGACCGGGTTCTGCTATCATGTGGGCGCCATTCCGGGCGCGATGGTGCCGCCGATCCTGACCTTCTTCGCGATCAACTGGCATCTCGGCTTCGCCATCCCGATGCTGATCGGGACCGCGTTCGGACTCGTCAATTTCATCTTGTCGGTTGCGTTCGGCCCGGAGACGCGGGGCACCGAAATGGTGCCCGATCTGGTCGTGGCCTGAGACCGGCGACGAGCCCGACGATAAACAGGGCCGCTTTCTGGCATTGCCGGAGGCGGCCCTTTTGCATCGTCTGTCGGTCAAACCGCGTCCAGAGCGCAGGTCCGTGGCGTAACCGCCGGTCCGGCCCCGATCAGAATCGCCCAAAGTGGGCAGAGTTCTAGACTCGATCGCAAACAATTTCCCAAAAGCTCCGCGAAAGGAGCTGTCTCGAACGGGAGGGATTCGCGATGGCGACAGTTGTCCAAGCCCTAAAGCCTATTCCGTGGTGGAAGGAACCAACAAAGGAGCAATGGCACGCCTGGGTCGCCGCCTGGCTCGGCTGGACCTTGGACGCCTTCGACTTTACGATCTTCCTGTTGATCATGCTGCCGATCTCGCAGGAATTCCATGTCCCGCTGACTGCGGTGACCGCGGTTTTCACGATTACTCTGTGGATGCGGCTGGTCGGCGCCACCGGCTCGGGCTGGCTGGCCGACCGGATTGGGCGCAAGACCCCGCTGATGATCTCGATCGCGTGGTATTCGGCCTGCAATTTCATCGCAGCGTTTTCACCGACCTTCTTCTTCCTGTTCCTGTTCCGGGCGTTGTTGGGCATCGGCATGGGCGCGGAATGGCCGGTCGGCGCGGCGCTGGCGATGGAAACCTGGCCGCAGCGATCGCGCGGCTTTATGGCCGGCGTGCTGCAATCGTCGTGGGGGCTCGGCGCGCTATTGTCGAGCGCCGCCTATGGTCTCCTTTACAACTCGATCGGCTGGCGCGGTCTGCTGATGATCGGGGTGCTGCCGGCATTGCTGATCGTCTATGTGCGCATCTTCGTCAAGGAACCGGCGGTTTGGGTCGAGAACCGCCAGCTGCAGCGCAGCCAAGGGCGCGAAGTCCGCTTGCCACTGCTCAAGATCTTCAAGCGCGGCATGCTCGCCAACACGATGACCGCGTGCTGGTGGATGGCGAGCGGCTTTGTCACCGGCTACTCGATCGGCACCCTGTTTCCGACTTACCTGCAAAGGGACCTGCATCTGAGCCCCGGCCTGGTGGCGTTGCCGATCATGCTGCAGAGCATCTTCTTCTTCCTGTCGGGCTCGGCCTGGGGCTGGGTGTCGGACCGCATCGGTCGGCGCTGGGCGATGATCCTGCCGGCCCTGCTCGGGATCCCGATCACGCCGCTTTATCTGTTCACCCACAGCTACACGATGATCGTCATATTTTTTGGCGTTCAGGGTCTGTTTGCCGCCGGCGGCATCTACGGTCAGAACGCGAGCTATCTCTCCGAGCGGTTCCCGACCGAGGTGCGGGCGACGGCGGGCGGGTTCTGCTATCACCAAGGTGCGATTTTCGGCGGGTTGATGGGGCCGGTCATCGCCTATTTCGCGATCAACTGGCATCTCGGCTTTGCCATCCCGATGCTGATCGGAACCACGCTCGGCCTGATCAGCTTCATAGCAGCCCTGCTCAGCGGCCCGGAGACCCGCGACCGGCAACTCGTCGCCGAGCTGTCCGTGGCCTGATCCAGCAACCTATTGTCATAACAAAATAAATTGTCAGTGCAATAAAAGGGCCACTGCCGGTGCTGGGCGGGAGTGGCCAGCCGCGGCGGCCGCTCGCCGCCGCCGAACGCACAAGACAGGATCGCATTGCTGCCCTACCCTTGGCGCAAGGCTTCGCTCAGGGAGCCGCTCAAGCCGGAGGGGACAGCAATGACGACCACTGTCGAGATGCCGAAATCGGTCCCGTGGTGGAAGGAGCCGACCAAGGACCAGTGGTACGCCTATGGGGCCGCCTGGCTGGGATGGACCTTGGACGCGTTCGATTTCACCATCTTCCTCTTGATCATGGTGCCGATCTCGCGCGAGTTCCACGTCCCGCTGACCGAAGTAACCGCGGTGTTCACGCTGACGTTGTGGATGCGTCTGGTGGGCGCCACCGCCTCGGGTTGGCTATCCGATCGGATCGGGCGCAAAACGCCGCTGATGATCTCGATCGCGTGGTATTCGGTGTGCAATTTCATTGCCGGCTTCTCGCCGACTTTCTGGTTTCTATTCCTGTTCCGGGCGCTACTGGGCATCGGCATGGGCGCGGAGTGGCCGGCCGGCGCGGCCCTGTCGATGGAAATCCTGGCCGCAGCGCTCGCGCGGTTTTATGGCCGGGGTGCTGCAAGGATCGTGGGGCATCGGCTTTCTGCTGTCGAGCGCCGCCTACGGGCTGTTCTACAATTCGATCGGCTGGCGCGGCTTGTTGTGGATCGGCGTGTTGCCCGCGCTGGCAATCGTCTATGTGCGGTTTTTCGTAACGGAACCGCCGGTCTGGCTTGAAAACCGCCGGCAGCAGCGCCTGCAGCGCCGCGAGGTTCGTGCGCCGTTTTTCAAGTTGTTCCAGAGAGGGATGATCGGCAACACCCTGAACGCCTGCTGGTGGATGGCCAGCAGCTTTGTCTCCAACTATTCGGTCATCGCGCTGTTCGCGTCATATCTGCAAAAGGATCTGCATCTGAGCCCCGGCCTAGTGGCGCTGCCAGTCATGCTGCAGAGCATCGTGTTTTTCTTCTCCTCCCTGGGCTGGGGTTTCATCTCGGATCGGATCGGCCGGCGCTGGGCAGTCATGATCCCGGCCGCGCTGTCGATCCCTTGCGCGCCGCTCTACCTGCTGACCGGCAATTACACGATGATCGTGGTGTTCTTTGCCTTGCAGGGCGCATTCGCGATCGGCATGACCGGCCAGAACGCGAGCTATCTGTCCGAGCGGTTCCCGACCGAGGTGCGCGCGACGGCGGGCGGTTTCTGCTATCACCAGGGTGCGATCTTTGGCGGCATGGTCGGGCCTATCCTCGCCTATCTCGCCGCGAGCTGGCACACGGGCTTCGCCATTCCGATGCTGATCGGCACCGTATTCGGCGGCGTCAGCTTCATTCTGGCGACATTGCTCGGCCCGGAGACCAGAGGCCGGCAGATGGTGGCCGAACTATCGGTGGCCTGAGCGCGGTCGTTGCGCGGCGGCGCGGCGGCGCTCGCCACGCCGGCAGCCGGGAAAGGCCGCGTGCTCAGAACAACGCTCGCCACAGCATGTCGAGCCCGGCCCAGGCGAGGGTGCACAGCACAATGGCGCGGAAGATGACCGGCGGCACCCGTCCGCGCAGCCAGCGCCCGAGCGGCATGCCGAGCTGGATCGGGATGATCGCCGCGGCCGAGATCAACAGGTCGGGCCCGGACAGCACGCCCGATCCGCCGAGCGACAGCACCAGGGCGAGCGTCGCCGTCAGAGTGAAGATCGCCATGTGCTTGATGAAGGTGGTGGGCTCGACGCCGAGCCCGATCTGGTAGGCGATCAGCGGCGGCCCGAAGATCGCCGACACGCCGCCGAGCAGCCCGGCCAGCAGCCCGACCAGCGGGCCGGCCCAGCGCTCGGCGCGGCGGCTGATGCGCAACCGCGGCAGGCACAGCAGCATCGCCGAGACCAGCACGAACGCCGCGCCGACGACGATGTCGAGGGTGCGCCGATCGACGCTGATCAGGAAATGAACGCCGATCACGGTGCCCAGGACCAAGGCGCCGAGGATCGGCGACAAACGCCGCAATGCGGCCACGGTGCCGCCGGCCTCCAACGACTGCCTGATATTGGCTGCCGCCATCGGCAAGATCAGCATCGCCACGGCGACCGGCACGGGAAGGAATTGGGCGGCGAGCGGCACCAGCACCAGCGCCAGCCCGACCCCGATAGCGCCCTTGATCACGCCGCCGAACATCAGCACCAGGACCAGACCCGCATCGGCTGACGCCGGCAGGCCGAGAAGCGTCTTGGTCAGCATCGACGAGGTTCGATCAGCGCCGGCATCAGCGCCGGCGCAGGCGCGCCTCGGTGACGATCAGGTCCATTGGAATGTCGTGCGGCTGCGGCCGGATCGTGTCGATCAGCGAGGCTTCGTAGCCGACGCCGATCGCCCAGGGCCGCGGCGCCAGCGCCGCCAGGGTCCGGTCGAAATAGCCGCCGCCATAGCCGAGCCGGTAGCACTCGCGGTCGAAGCCGACCAAGGGCGCTAGCACCGCCTGCGGCGCGACAATGTCGCGCCGCTCCGGGACCGGGATGTTCCATACGCCGTCGACCAGCGGGTCGCCGGGCCGCCAGGCGCGGTATTCGAGCGGGCCCTTTTTGTCGACCACGACCGGCAATGCCGCCGCGGACCCGTTGGCGATCAGCCAATCAACGAGCGGGCGCGGGTCGAACTCGGCCTGGAACGGCCAATAGACGCCGAGGGTGATCCCCGTTCGCTCGGCCAATAATGCGCGCAGCCGGATCTCGATCTCGGCGCCCCACTCCCGGCGCACCGCCGGTGGCGTGCCGGTGCGCAACGCGAGCAGCCGCTGGCGTTCCGACCGTCGCCAGGCTTTGAGCTCGGTGGGATCCACTCAGAACAGACCGGTGATCCGGCCCTCGGCGTCGACCTCGATGCTGTTGGCCGCCGGCACGCGCGGCAGGCCGGGCAGCGTCATGATGTCGCCGCAGATCGCGACGACGAACTCGGCGCCGGCCGACAGCCGCACCTCGCGGATGCCCACGACATGGTCGCTCGGCGCCCCTTTGGCATTGGGATCGGTGGTAAAGCTGAACTGGGTCTTGGCGATGCAAACCGGGAAGTGGCCATACCCCTGATCCTGCAGCTGGGCGAACTGATCGCGTACCGGTTTGCCGGCCTCGATGTCCTCGGCGCCATAGATGCGCTGGGCGATGGTACGGACCTTGTCGAGGAGCGGCATCTCGTCCGGATAGAGAAAGCGCAACTTCGCGGTCCCGTTCTCGGCGAGGTCGACCACGGCGCGGGCGAGCTCGACCGCACCCTCGCCGCCCTGCGCCCAATGATCGGCAATGACCGCCTTTACTCCCTCGGCGGCGCACAGCTCCTGAAGTTTTTTGTGTTCCCGGGCAGTGTCGGCGCTGAAGCGGTTGACCGACACCACCGCCGGCACGCCGAACTGGCGAATATTGGCGAGGTGGCGCGCGAGATTGGCAAAGCCTTGTTCGAGCGCCGCGGCATTTTCCTCACGCAGCGCGTCGCGCGCGACGCCGCCATGCATCTTCAATGCCCGCACCGTCGTCACGACGACCACCGCGTCGGGCGAGAGCCCGGCCTTGCGGCATTTGATGTCGAAAAACTTCTCAGCCCCGAGATCGGCGCCGAACCCGGCCTCGGTGACCACGTAATCCGCGAGCTTCAAGGCCGAGGTCGTGGCGATCACCGAATTGCAGCCATGGGCGATGTTGGCGAACGGGCCGCCATGGATGAACACCGGGTTGTGCTCGATGGTCTGCACCAGATTGGGCGCCAGCGCATCCTTCAACAGCGCCGTCATCGACCCCGCAGCCTTGACCTCGGCCGCGGTCACCGGCTTGCGCTCGCGGGTCTGGCCGACATGGATGTTGCCGAGCCGGCGGTGCAGATCCTGAAGGCTGGTCGCCAGGCAGAACGTCGCCATCACCTGCGAGGCGGCGGTGATGTCGAACCCGTCCTCGCGCGGATATCCATTCGCCACCCCGCCGAGCGAGGAGACAGTCGAGCGCAGGGCCCGGTCGTTCATGTCGATGGCCCGGCGCCAGCTGACCCGGCGCGGATCGATGCGCGGTTCGAGCCCGTAATAGACATGGTTGTCGACCATCGCCGCGAGCAGATTGTTGGCGGCGCCGATCGCATGGATATCGCCGGTGAAATGCAGGTTGATGTCCTCCATCGGCACGGCCTGGGCATAGCCGCCGCCGGCCGCGCCGCCCTTGACGCCAAAGCACGGCCCCATGCTCGCCTCGCGCAGGCACAGCATCGCCTTTTTGCCGATCAGGTTGAGCGCGTCGCCGAGCCCGACCGTCGTCGTCGTCTTGCCTTCGCCGGCCGGGGTCGGGGTGATCGCGGTCACCAGGATCAACTTGGCCTTCGGTCGATCCGGCAGGGAGCGCACGTAGTCGAGCGCGATCTTCGCCTTGTATTTGCCGTAGGGCGAGACCGCCTCGTCCGGGATGCCGAGCTTTTCGCCGGCGATCTCGCCGATCGGCCGCATCACCGCTTCCTGGGCGATCTCGATATTGGATTTCGGGTTTCTGTGTTGCTCGTCTCCGCGCGCCACGCCGTTTCTCCCTCGCTGAATGGTCGGGCGGTCTTAGTCCCTTCCGGCCGGCCGGCGCAACCTTTGCCGCCGCCTTGCGCGTCAGCGGATTGCGCCGTGACCGGAGCCCCGCGGCTCGCTCACAGGTTCAGCCTGCCACGACGGCTATTCGATCGTATCCGCGCCGGCCTTGGCCACCTGCCCGTCCTGCTGCCCGGTGCCGGCGCTGGCGCCGATGGCCCCCACCACTTTGCCGCCGGAGACGAGCGGCAATCCGCCTTCGAGCGGCACCGCCCCGCGCAATGCCAGGATGGCGCTACGCCCTTTGCCGAGCGCGTCCTCGAACACCTTTGTCGGCTTCCGGAACAACGCTGCCGAGCGGGCCTTGTCGATCGCGACCCTGATCGAGCCGATCTGGGCGTTGTCCATGCGCTCGAAATAGATCAGCCGGCCATCGGGATCGACGATCGCGATCACGTAGGGGATCGGGGTGATCTTGGCCGCCTCGGCTTCGGCTGCGGCGGCCGCCTTTTTGGCGTCGGCGAGCCCGATCGGCAGGCCATAAGGCATCACCGCCTGGGCCCGAGCCCCGGCGCTCCACCCCAGCCCGGCCAACAGACAAAACAGCAGCGCAACTCTCCGCGGCATTGCATCCTCCCGGTCAAGCGAACCTCTGCCGACGGCGATTTTTACGCCGCCGATCGACGAAGCCACGGTGCAACATATTCGCCGATTAGGCGAGCCGCCAGCTCGCCCCTTTGCCAGCCCTCATCGCGCAGCCGCTTCCCGAATGGCGGCGAGGCTGGTGCGCTGGCGCCTGTCACTGTCGAAATTGGCGGGGTCGAGCCAGCGCTCGAAGGCGGCGCGCAGGGCCGGCCACTCGCTGTCGAGGATCGAGAACCACGCGGTGTCGCGGCTGCGGCCCTTGTAGACCGTCGCCTGCCGGAACAGCCCTTCGTAGCGAAAGCCGAGGCGCTGCGCCGCCGCCCGCGACGGCGCGTTCAACGAGTCGCATTTCCATTCGTAGCGGCGATAGCCGAGTTCGTCGAACACCCGGCGCATCAACAGGTACATCGCCTCGCTCGCCGCCGGCTTGCGCTGCAAGCGCGGGCTGTAGTTGATGCCGCCCACTTCGATGACGCCCGCCGCCGGCTCGATGCGCATCAGGCTCGCCACGCCGACCGCAAGCCCGCTCGGCCGGTCGACGATGGCGTGGACCAGCGGGTCGTCGCGCCGGGCCGCCGCCTCGAGATAGTCGCGATAGGGAGCGAACGCCGGAAACGGGCCATAGGGCAGATAAGTCCAGTTGCGGCCTTCGGCGTCCTCGCTGTTGGCGGCGAACAGTTCCTTCGCGTGGCGCTCGGGGTCGAGCGGCTCGACTCGGCAGAAGCAGCCTTCGATCGCGGTGCGGGGCGGCCGGGGCCGCGGCGACCAGCCCGGCAACGCCGCGCCGATCGGCTGGCCGAGTTCGTTCCTGCGCTCCCCGCTCATGCCCCACCTCCGACCGACCGCACCGAGATGATCTGATCTGGCCGATAACGGTGATCGCCGCAAGTGGCGCGAGCCCGGGCGCAGCACCGCCGTCGAACCCAAGCGCGCTCCGACGATACTAAAGCATTTGCTTATCTGTTCCGCTCATGATACTAAAGACAATGCTTAACCAATCATTCACGCTCGACCTGACCTTCCAGGCCCTCGCCGATCCGACCCGGCGGGCGCTGATCGAGCGGCTGTCGCGCAGCCCGGCCTCGGTCAGCGAGCTGGCGCGTCCGCTGCCGATGTCATTGCCTGCGGTGATGCAGCATCTGGCCGTGCTGGAAGGCTCGGGTCTGGTGGTCTCGGAAAAGATCGGCCGCGTCAGGATCTGCCGGATCGAACCGCAGGCGCTGAGCCTGGCGGAACAATGGATCAATGCCCGGCGCGCCGAATGGGAGAAGAGGCTCGATCGGTTGGGCAATTATCTCGAGGAGCTGAAAGGTAATGGAGGCGAAATTGGCGCAGACGAATGAGATCAAGACCGGCATCAAGCCCGAGCCCCTGGTGATTTCCCGCGCGTTTCCGGCGCCGCGCGAGCGGGTGTTCAAGGCGTGGAGCAGCGCCGAGCACATCAAGCGGTGGTTCAGCCCCGAGGGTTACACCGTGCCCGATGCCGAGATCGACTTTCGGCCGGGCGGGGTCTGCGCCATCTGCATGCGCTCGCCCGAGGGGCAGGATTTCTGGTCCAGGGGCAAATACCTCGAGATCTCGCCGCCGGAGCGGCTGGTGTTCACCAGCGGAATCGCGGTCGGCGACGAGCCGAAATTCACCGCCCACACCACGGTCACCTTCGAGGTGGATGGGGCCGGGACTCGGATGACCGTGCGCCAAGTATACGAAGTCTACGACGAGAGCTTTTTGTTCGCCGTCGAGGGCGCCCCCGAGGGCTGGCGCACCACCCTCGACAAGCTGGCGCGGGAGGTGGCGCGCATCCAGGCCGCCGCAGGCCGGTCCGTCGTTCACGCCAGCTTTTCTTTGGAGCGCACTTACGATGCCGGGCCGGCAAAGGTGTTTCATGCCCTCTCGGACAAGGGGGCCAAGGCCCGCTGGTTCGAGGGCGGCGAGGGCTATACCGTGCTCGAGCGCCAGATGGATGTCCGCCCGGGCGGACGCGAGCGGCTGAAGGGGCGCTGGGCGAACGGCATGACCTCCACGTTCGACGCGGTTTATTACGACGTGGTGCCGAACCAGCGGCTCGTTTACGCCTACGAGATGCACCTCGACGAGCGCAAGATCTCGGTCTCCCTGGCCACGATCGAGCTTGCGCCGGCGGCTTCGGGCACCCGGCTCGTCATCACCGAGCAGGGCGCCTTTCTCGACGGCTACGGCGACGGCGGCTCGCGCGAGCGGGGCACCGGCTTTTCTGCTGGATCAGCTGGGCGCGTCGCTGCGGGCTGAACCGCGCATCCGCCCGGGTGGCGCGCCTTGGGATCCACGGCATCCGATTGACCGACGGTCGTCACAGCCACCACAGGCCAATCAGGATCGTCAGCGCCGTAAGCGGGGCGCCGACCCGGAAATATTGCCAGAACCCAATCGTAACGCCTCGGCGGGCGGCGCTCTGCACCACGATCAGGTTGGCGACCGAGCCGAGGACCGTCAGATTGCCGGCCAAGGTCGCGGCCATGGCGACGACCAGCCAGGCGCGGCGCGGATCGGGCAAGGCCGCGACGAACGGCTTCAGCGCCAGCACCGCCGGCACGTTGCTGACGAGGTTCGACAGGATTGCGGTCGCCACCGCCAGCACCGGCATCCGGTCGAGGTGCTGACGGCCGATCGTGGCGACGATCTGCGGCGACAGCAGCACCTTTTCAAAGCCCGATACGACGATGAACAGACCGGCGAACATCAGCAGCAGCGGCCAGTCGATCTCGCGATAGATCTTCTCGCTCCTGACCACGCGGGTCACCAGCAGCAGCGCGCCGGCGACCAGCGCCACCCTCGCCGGCTCCAGCCCAGCGAAAAATCCGGCCATCATCACCAAGACCACCGCCGAAGTCTTGATCGCCAGCGGCCGGTAGGCATGCGCCGGCGCCGGCGCGCCGTGCAATCCTTCGCGGGTCCAGAACTCGGCCGGATGAAACAGCGCGATCAGCGCAAACGCCACGACAAGCCCGAACCCGGCGACCGGAGACAGCGCGGCGGCGAACGCGCCATAGGGAATTCGCGAAAAGCTGCCGATCATGATGTTCTGCGGGTTGCCGGTGATCGTCGCCACGCTGCCGACATTGGAGGCCATCGCCACCGCCAACAGGTACGGCGCCGGGTCGCGGCGCAAACGCAGCACCAGGTCGAGGACCAGCGGGGTCAACGCCAGGCAGATCGTGTCGTTGACCAGAAAGGCCGAAAAGAAACCCGAGGTCAGGATCACCGCGGCGAGCAGCAGCAATGGGTGGCGGGCTGCGGGTCACGACCCAGTTGGTGACCAGGCGGAAAAAACCCGAAAGGCGCAGATTGCCGACGACGATCATCATGCCAAGCAGCAATGCGATCGTGCCGAAATCGATCGAGCGCAGCGCCTCGTCGAGCGACAGCACCCCGAGGCCGACCATCAGGCTGGCGCCGAGCAGGGCGGCGCCGGCGCGGTCGAGGTAAAAGCCCGGCAATTTGCCGATCGCGATGATCAGGTAGGTGGCGGCGAAGATCACCACCACGGCGACGGAAACCGGGTCCCACACGCGGGTCGGCAGCCGCGCCGCTGCGGTCGCCGAGACGGCCAGCGCAACCGCCCCGGCGCTGTACAGAAAAAAATGCCGATCTCTCATGCCGAAGGGCGCGTTTCCGCGTGCTTCGGTCGGCCGCTGCGTATCCCGCGAGGCTGGAAGATTGGCCTAGCCGCCGGCCGCCTGGGCCCTGGCCCAGCTGTCGCGCAGCCCGACCGTGCGATTGAAGACCAGACGGTCGGCCCGCGAATCCGGGTCGAGGCAGAAATAGCCCTGCCGTTCGAACTGCACCGGTTCGCCCGGCGCCGCCGCGGCGAGCGCGGGCTCGACCCGGCCGCCGGTCAGCACTTCGAGCGAGTTCGGGATTGAGATCGGCGAAGAGATCGCCGTCGGCGCCGGGATCGGGGCGGGTGAAGAGCGGGTGATAGAGGCGGATCTCCGCCGGCAGCGGCGCTGCGCCGCCGCGACCCAGTGCAGGGTTGCCCGCACCTTGCGCCCGTCGGGCGCATTGCCGCCGCGGGTCGCCGGATCGTAGCTGCAGCGCAGCAGGACGACCTCGCCCGCCGCATTCTTCACGACCTCGCGGCAGGTCACCAGATAGGCATAGCGCAGCCGCACCTCGCGGCCCGGCGCCAGGCGGTAGAAATTCTTTGGCGGATTTTCCATGAAGTCGTCGCGCTCGACGTAAAGCTCCCGGGCGAACCGGACGCGGCGGCTGCCGGCGGCCGGGTCTTCGGGGTTGTTGACCGCGTCGAGCTCTTCCTCGGCGCCCTCGGGATAGTTCTCGATCACCAGCTTCAGCGGGCGCAGCACCGCCATCCGCCGCGGCGCGGTCCGGTTCAGATGCTCGCGCACCGCATGGTCGAACATCGCGACATCGACCAGGCTGTTGGCGCGGGCGACGCCGACCCGGCGGGCGAAATCGCGGATCGCCGCCGCCGGCACCCCGCGCCGCCGCAGCCCGGCCAGGGTCGGCATGCGCGGATCGTCCCAGCCGTCGACCCGGCGCTGCGCCACAAGCCCGGTCAGAAAGCGCTTCGACAATACCGTGTGATCGAGGTTGAGGCGGGCGAATTCGTATTGCCGCGGCCGCGACGGCACCGGCAGATGGTCGAGCAGCCAGTCGTAAAGCGGCCGGTGATCCTCGAATTCGAGCGTGCACAGCGAGTGGGTGACGCCCTCGATCGCGTCCGACTGGCCGTGCGCGAAATCATAGCTCGGATAGATGCACCATGTTGTCCCGGTGCGCGGGTGCGCGGTGTGCAGGATGCGATAGAGCACCGGGTCGCGCAGATTGATGTTGCCCGAGGCCATGTCGATCCTGGCGCGCAGCACCCGCGCCCCGTTGGGAAATTCGCCGGCGCGCATGCGGCGGAACAGATCGAGGTTTTCGGCCGCGTCGCGCTCGCGAAACGGGCTGTTGCGGCCGGGCTCGGTCAGGGTCCCGCGCATCCTGCGCATTTCCTCGGCCGGGAAGATCGTCGACATAGGCGTTGCCGGTACGGATCAGATGCTCGGCCCAATCGTAGAGCTGCTCGAAATAGTCGGACGCGTGATAGAGGTGCGGGCCCCAGTCGAAGCCGAGCCAGCGCACGTCGCGCTCGATCGCGTCGATATATTCCTGTTCCTCGCGGGTCGGGTTGGTGTCGTCGAAGCGCAGATGGCAGCGCCCGCCATATTCCTGCGGCGACCCCGAAATTCAGGCAGATCGACTTGGCGTGGCCGATATGGAGATAGCCGTTGGGCTCGGGCGGAAACCGGGTCACCACCTCTTTCGTACGACCGGCGGCGAGATCGGCCTCGATGATGTCGCGGATAAAGTCGCGCCCCGCCGCCCCTCTCTCGCCCGCCGTCGCCGTCTGGCTCGCCATCACATTCCCCGGTTCCGCTCACCGCCTAATGTGGCCAATCCGCTCGCACCCGCCAAGCCCGCTTCGCACGCCGCGCGTCGGCCTGAAGCGCCATGACCGCGCCCGCTTCAACATCCCGCACGGGCGAGCGGGATTTATTTCCGCACAGGCCAACGCTGACGTAGGTGATGAGGATCAAGGCCGGTACTTTGCAAACCATGCCGCTGAAACCGATCCAGTCGAAACCGATCCAGTCGGAACTGATCCAGTCGTCACGCCGCTCGCGCAACTACGCGATCGTTACCGCGCTGACGGCGGTCGTGATCGTCTATGGCTCGCTCTACCCGTTCGGGTTCAGCGTGCCGGCCGGCGGCCGCGGTCCGATTGATGCTTTGTTGGACAGCTGGGCAAACCGCCCCGCTCTCGGCGATTTCTTGGCCAATATCCTTTTATACATGCCGTTAGGGTTTTTCGGCATGTTGTCGTTTTCGCGAGAACATCCGGTTCTGGCTCCGGCTGCCGATGATCGTCGCCTCCGGGGCGCTGTTGTCGGTGGCGATGGAGCTGACCCAATATTACGACATCGGCCGTGACACCGCAGCGACCGATCTATACGCCAACACGATCGGCACATTCATTGCCGCCGCGATCGCGATCCTGTTCTCCGGCCGCCTGCGCTTTCCGCTGTTTCAGGAAATCGTCGCACGGCCGCTACCGGCATTGCTTGTCGCCGACTGGGCCGGTTATCGGCTTTATCCGTATGTGCCGACGATCGACCTGCACAAATACTGGCATGCGCTGAGGCCGGTGGTCCTCGACCCGATCCCGGCGCCTGTTGCGCTCTATCGGCATACCGCGATCTGGCTCACCCTGTTCGCCCTGATCGAAGCGATCTTCGGCCGTCGCCGCTCGGCTGTGCTCGCGCCGCTGTTTGTCGTTTTCATACTGTGCGCGCGGGTGCTGATCATCTCCACGATCCTCGAAGCCGAAGAGGTGGTCGGCGCGGCGGTCGCGATCTGCCTTTGGCCGCTTCTCCTCACCGTCAATCATCGGCTGCGAGCGGGGTTGCTGTTCCTGCTTCTCGGCGGCTACGTCGTCATCGAGCGGCTTCAGCCCTTCGCATTCGAGCCCTTCGCCCGCCCCTTTGAATGGGTCCCGTTCAATGGCTTCATGACCGGGTCGATCGAAATCGACGTGTTATCCTTCCTGGAAAAATGCTTCCTCTACGGCGGCCTGCTCTTCCTTCTCCGCAGCGCCGGGATGCGTCTGGCGCTTGCCGCAATCGTTGTGGCCGGCATGCTGCTCGCCACCAGCTGGGCGGAAACCTATCTGCCGGACCGGTCGGCCGAAATCACCGATGCGCTGATGACCGTGCTGATCGCCGTTGGTTTCGCGCTGATCGACGATCGGCGTCCCCCAGCGGCCGGCCGCGCCGCGCTCGGCCGCAAGCGCCTTAAGCATCCTTGATCCGGCGGTCGGACTTCGCCGCTTCGCCGACGGCTGATCGGCTGCGGCCGAGCGTGCGGCCGCAGTTCGGCCGCTTTGGCTCTGAGCCGCGTCTGCGGCGCCGGCCCCGTCCGAGACCGACGATCGCGAGGTCGATCATCAGCCGGCCGAAACGACGCCGGCGCTAGCTGTCCGGCGCGCCGGGGTTCTTGTGGAAAAAGGCAAAGACCTTGTGCCAGCCGTCGACCACCGGCTCAGGCCGGTAATTCGGACGGTAACGCGCGAAGAAGCCGGCGGCTCTGCTGGCGCCGAAGCCCGCCGCATGCAAGCCGGACGTCGAAAGTGGCGTCGCGGCTTGACATTTGCGCGGCGGCCCCGACCCTGCCTGATCGGGCTCGGGGAGGAGAGAGCGGAATGAACAGCGCTTTGGACGGGCTGCGGGTGCTCGATTTCACGACGACGATCGCCGGGCCGCATTGCGGGCGGATGCTGGCCGATCTCGGCGCCGAGGTGATCAAGATCGAGGCGCCCGAGGGCGATATGATGCGCACCCGGCCGCCGCTTGCGCGCCGGCGCCAGCACCAGCTTTGGCCAGCTGAACGCCGGCAAGAAGAGCATCGTCCTCGACCTGAAATCGCCGCGCGGGGCCGAGGCGGCGCGCCGGCTCGTCGCCACCGCCGATGTCGTCGTCGAGAATTTCCGGCCGGGGGTGATGCGCCGCTTCGGCCTCGACTACGACGCGCTGCAAAGAGATCAAGCCCGACCTCGTCTATTGCGCGATATCGGGCTACGGCCAGACCGGCCCGTCGGCGGCGCTGCCGGCCTATGCGCCGGTGATCCATGCCGCCTCGGGCTATGATTTGGCCCAGATCGCGCATCAGGAAGAGGCAGCGACGGCCCGATTATTGCGGCATCTTCATCGCCGACGTGCTGACCGGGGCCTATGCCTTCGGCGCGATCATGACCGCGCTCTATCGGCGGCAACTGACCGGCGAGGGCCAGATGATCGACGTGTCGATGCTCGAAAGCATGCTGAGCCTGACCCTGAGCGAAATCCAGGCGGCGCAATTCACGGTCGTGCCGCCCGGCCGGCCGATCTTCGGCCCGATCGCCACCAAGGACGGCTACATCATGCCGGCGATCGCCAGCGAGCGGAGCTTTCAGAACCTCGCCGCCGCCAGCGGCCATCCCGGCTGGATCGCCGATCCGCGTTTCGCGCGATATGCCGATCGCCGGCGGCATTGGGGCGAGCTCGTCGACGAATTGGAGCTGTGGTCGACGAGGCTGACCACGGCCGAGGTTCAGGCGATCTTCGACCACCATGGCGTGCCGTCCTCGCCCTATCGCACGGTCAAGGAGGCGATGGCCGACCCCCAGCTCGCCCACCGCAACGCGTTTGCCGAGATCGCCGACGCCGGCGGCAGCTTCCTGGCGCTGAACCCGCCGTTCCGACTCTCCGCCGCGCCGGTGGCCGCGCAGCCCTTCGCCGCCGCTCTCGGCGAGCACACCGCGGCGGTGCTGGCCGCGCTCGGCTACACCGCCGCGGAGATCGCCGCATTGCGCGGCTAGGAGCGGAGCGAAGCTGACGCTGTCGAGCGATCGCGGCGGTTGTTTACCTCAGACGTAATGAGCCGTTTTCATCTTCCTCCTCCCGGCGGAAGCGACGCAGAAGCGGGAACCCAGGGCAAATGCGCCTCACTGCCCCCAGGCTCCCGCTCTTGCCGGAACGACGGTCCTCCGATCGCACCCTAATGCAGCATCCTATGATGGCATCGGGCCCATGAAGTCGCGCTTGCCGATCTCGACACCGAGCGAACGCAGTATATTATACGCCGTCGTCGTGTGAAAGTAGAAGTTCGGCATCGCGAAGTGATAGAGATAGACCTGCGCACGGAACTTGCGCGGTTGGCCGCCGGCGGTGATCGTAACCTCCGAATCCTCCTTGCCGTCGAGCTGATTGGGCTTCAACGTCTTGAGGAAGTCGACCGTTTTGTCGATGCGCGACTTCATCTCGGCATAGCTGTTGTCGATCGCCGGCAATTGCGGAACCTCGACCCCGGCGACGCGCCCGGCGCCGAACGCATGTTCGCTCGCCTGCCGCACCTGGCGGGCCAAGGTGAACATATCCGGGTAGAAGCGCCAGTTCAGCACCGTGGCCTCGTCCCATTTCTTTTCGGCGGCGTGCTTTTCGGCCTTTTCGATGACGCCCTTCAAGCCGCCGAGCAATTGCAGGAACGTCGGCACCGATGCGTGATACATGCTGATGGCCATAAAGCGGTCCTCCTGTGTTGGTAAAGGTGAAGCCGGCGGCATCTTAACCGCACCCGCGGCGGGCGTGAAGGCGCCATCGGCCGCGGCCCGCGTCTCACCACGGCGCGCCGGCGCCCTCGACGATGGTGCGGGCCCGGATCTAGTCTGTCGCAGTCGCAGCCGGAGGAGGTGCCGGGTGGCCACGGAACGGCGTCTCGGAGCGCGTCAGGTGGAGGAGATCTTTCTCGCCTTTGCCGAGGCGATGCGCGAATTGCCGCCCGACATCGACGCCGGCTGGCTCGACGCCCAGGGCGATCTGCGCCTGGCCCCCGACATCGCCCGCAAGCTGCGCACCGCGCGCCGGGTGCGCCAGCTGCTGCGGGAATTGCGGCAGGGCGCGAGCGACAGCGAGGGCACGGCTCGGGAAGATTAGCGCCTCACCCGCGCAGGGCGTCGGCGCGCTCGGGTCCGGCGACAATGCCGCGATCGTGCAGCCGGCCGATCTCGGCGGCGCCGAGGCCCAGCACCTCGGCCAGCACCGCGTCGCTGTGTTCGCCCAGACGCGGCGCCGGTCGCGGCGGCAGGCGCGGCGAAGCGGCGAAATCGAGCGGCAGGCCGGGCATCAGGTAAGTCCCGATCCCGGGCTGTTCGACCTCGGCAAAGAGCGGGTTCGACGCCGAGCAGCGCGGGTCGTCGCGCACCAGCTGCATGAAATCCTGGAACCGGCCCCACAGCACCCCGGTCCCGGCAAAGCTGCGGGCGATCTCGTCGAGGCTCTTCCCGGCGCACCAGCGGGCGAGCAAGGCGGCGATCATGTCGCGCGCCTCATATCGCCCGGCCTCGGTGTCGAGATCGAGCTCCATCATGGTCCCGACCATCGCCAGCTTTTCGGAGAGCCCGGTCGCCTCACCCAAGGCGCGCCATTGCCGCGGGGTCAGCGCGATGATCATGACCCGGCGCCCGTCGGCGGTGGCGAAATCGCGGCCGAAGCTGCCATAGAGATCGTTGCCGAGCGCCGGGCGCGCCTGCCCGTTGATCTCGACGTCGCCGACATAGCCGAGGTTGCCGACGGTCGCCAGCATCACATCGGCCAAGGCGGCGACGACTTCCTGCCCCTCGCCGGTGCGGCGGCGATGGCGCTCCGCCGCCAGGAGGCCGGTCGCCAGATAGAGCCCGGCGGCGATGTCCCACGCCGGCAGCACATGATTGATCGGCAGCCCGCCGCGATCGCCGGTGACCAGCGGAAACCCGCTGGCGGCGTTGACCGTGTAGTCCACCGCGGCCGAACCGTCGCGGTTGCCGATGAGCCGCAGCACGATAACATCGGCGCGCGCGGCCTTGAGGCTGGCGAAGTCGAGCCCGCGCGACGGCGGCAAATTGGTCAGCAGGATGCCGGCGCCGGGACCGGGCGCGGCGACCAGCGCGCGGGCGATCTCGCGGCCTTCCGGCTGGCCCAGGGCCAGCGCCACCGAGCGCTTCCCCTTGTTGAGCCCGGCCCAGTAGAGGCTGGCGCCGTCCTTGGTCACCGGCCAGCGGTGGAAGTCGATGCCGCCGCCGATCGGGTCGATGCGGATGACCTCGGCCCCCAGTTGCGCCATCGTCATGCCGCCCAAGGGCGCCGCGACAAAGGCCGAAACCTCGACGATGCGCAAATCCTGCAGCAGACGGTTCATCGCTCCATCCTGGCCGCCCCGGCGCAACGCGGCAAGCCCGTCCGGAGGATTACGCGCGGGCAGCGGCCGGCGTAGCGGCAGCTGCACATTGCGCCCGGATCAGAGGCGGCCGGCGCCGAGACCGGCGGCGACGAGGGTATAGAGCCCGGCGGCGCCAAGCAGGCCGATCGCCAGCACGGCAAAGGCGTCCGCCCCGAGGCGGTCACCGAGCGGGCGGCCGGCGAGACCGCCCAGAACCGCGAACGGGATCAGGATCGCGGCGGCGGCCCAGGTCGACGCCGGGACGCCGATTGTCGCGGCGTGAGCGGCCAGCGCCGCCGCATAGATCAGCGCGAAAAACGCCAGCAACGTCGCGCGCACGGTGCGCGGCGGCGCTTCGGCGAGGATCAGGTAGATCACCACCGGCGGTCCCGACATGCCGACGAGCGCGGTTGCCGCCCCGGACACCGCCCCGGCGGCGAGATCGCGGCCCGGCGTCATTGCCAGATGCGCCCGCCCCGCGCCGCGACGGCCGCGCAGCGCCGTTATCAGCACGGCAAAGCCGAGCACGCTCGCCCCGGCCACGATCCGCACCAGCCGCGGATCGCTATAGCGGAAGGCTGCGAGCCCGAACGGCAGTCCAACAAGGCTGCCCGCCGCCAGCCGCAGCAGCAGCCGCGGCGCGATCGCCCGCCACAACCGCGGCAACACCGCAAGGGACAATGCCGCGGTGACGATGATGACGAGCTGGATCGCCCGCCCCGGCTCGACCAGCAGCAGATAGAGCGGCACGGCGACGACGGCAAAGCCAAACCCGCCCGCCGCCTGCAGCAAGGAAGCGGCAAAGGTCGTGGCCGCCAGCCCGGCCCAATCGACGAGGCTCATCCGCCGCGTCGAGCCGCAGCCCCGGCCGCGCCGGCGCCGAAGAGCACTAGCCGCGCCGCAATGCCGGGCGCAGCGTCCAGGCGAGCGGCAGGGTCAACAGCACGGCGCCGGCAACGATGACCATCATCCGCGATACGCCGGCGGCATCGCTGACCAGGCCGTAAAGCGCCGGCGACAGCGCCCCGGCGCCGACCGTTCCGGTGTAGAAGATGCTGAACGCGTGCCCGCGGCGGTCCGGCGCGACGAGTTCGGGCACGGTGCCGTACAATACCGAAGACGTACCGTTGAGGACGATCCCGACCAGCGGCAAAACCGCGAGCGCCGCCATCAGCGACAGCGGCAGCAACGTCAGGATTCCGGCCGCGGTCAGACCCTCGGTCAGGAAGATCGCCGGAACCACCCCGAGCCGCGCCCCGAGAAAGCCGCAGGCGAGCTTGCCCGCCGCCCCGCCGGCAAAGATCAGCGTCAACGCCACGCCGATCACCGGCAGATCGGCGCCCTTGGAGCGCAGCAGAAACGGCAGAAAGGTCAGAAACCCCATGCGCGTGGCGCTGTCGAGAATGCCGATCGACAGCAGCAGCGGAAAGCCGCGCCCGCTCGCCGGCGGCGCCGCATCGATGACCGGATCGGCCGCGGGGGTCGGCGGCGCCTCGTTCGGCAGGCCGCGCCGCAGCAACAGGATTGCGGCCGCCGCCGCCAGCCCGGCGATGCCGAGCAGGCTGGTCGCCGACCGCCACGGCATCACCGCGACGAGGCCGGCGGTGGCCGCGGGCAGCGCCATCTTGCCGAGGTCGCCGGAAAAATTATAGGTGGCGAGCGCACGGCGCGAGCGCTGGCCGGCAAAGCTGCGGGCAACCAGATCGGACGCGATCGGATGCTGCGCGCTGGAGCCGAGGCCGCCGATCACCAGCGCCACGGTCAGCATGGCAAAACCGGCGCTGGCGCCGGCGACCAGATAGCCGAGCCCGGCGAGCGCCGTGCCGGCCGCCAGCAGCATCGGGCCGCCGACCCGCCGTGCGAACAGGCCGGCCGGGACCTGAAACCCGGCCATCGATCCGGCGTAGAGCGCCCGCAGGACGCCGATCTCGGCATAGCCGAGGCCGAATTCCGCCTGCCATAACGGCAGCAGCACATAGAGCGCGTCGGTAAAGCCGTCATGCAGCGCGTGGGCGCCGCAGGCGACCGCCATCGTGCGCCGCTGCCGGCCGCTGTCGATCACGCCGGACAATGCTGTAACCAGGGACAACCCGCACCTCCTCCGCCACCCGCCGCGCTGGGCCTGGATCGTGACCTGCAGCGCCGGCAAACACAATTGTTTCCGATTTATGACGTGGCCTGGCGAGCACGGCGTCGATTGCCGACGGACGCCGCGAGCCGTCCGGCCAGGCCTGATGCCGGGTTCATGGGGTCTTGTGAGCGCTGGCGCGGCGCCGCGGCGGCTCGTCGGCGCGCACGGCGAAGGCGCCGGCGATCGTCTCGACCCGATAGCCGCAGCAGAAGCGGGCGACAAAAGCGTGCGCGAACGCCGCGCTAACAAAATAAAAGGCGATCGCATCGTTGACGATGCCGGCGGTTCCGGCCGGCGCCGTCGCCCAGCCCTCGTGGCCGCAGGTGTCGTCGAGCCAGGCGTGCATCAGCGCGAGCTGCCGCCCCAGCCCCTCGGGCGGCGCGGCGATGCGGACCCGCACCGGATAGCGCTGCTCGGCCTCGCGCCGCGCCAGTTGCGATGTTCGGGACATCGGCGACCTCTGTTCGTGGTTTGTACACATTGGACCATACCGCGGCGCGAGCGGTCCTGTCGAGCCCGCCGCGGCAAAGGTCGATGGTGTGGCGGCTTGACCTGCGATGGCCCGCGCGTCAGGTTTGGCCCGCGGGTGGCGGGAGCAGGGCATGAGCGAGCCGCGGACAATCTCGGTCGACATCAACGGTTTTCCCGCCCGGGTGTGGCAAAAGGGCGAAGGCCCAAAGCTCGGATTTCTCGCCGGCTTCGGCGGATTGCCGCGCTGGGTCCCGTTTCTCGACGCGCTGGCCCGCGAACGCACCGTGATCGTGCCATCCCTGCCCGGCTTTCCCGGCGGCGGTCGCGGCCACAGCGTGCTCGACAGCCATCTCGACTGGGTGCTGGCGGTGCGGCGGCTGTTGCAAAAGGCCGGCCTCGACGGCGCCGACCTTGCCGGCGGCTCGGTCGGCGGCTCGTTCGCCGCCGAGATCGCCGCGATCTGGCCGGCTTCGGTGCGCCGCCTGGCATTGGTCGCGCCCTGGGGCCTGTTCGACGACAACGAGCCGCCGACCGACCCGTGGGCGCAGCGCCCGCCGGAAATCCCGGCTCTCCTATGCGCCGACCCCGAGCGCTGGAATGCGCTCAAGGCCCCGCCCGAAGGCGCCAACTCGCCCGAATGGCCGATCGAGCAGACCCGCGCCAGCGAGGCCGCGGCCCGCGCCTTCTGGCCGCTCGGCAACACCCGGCTCGAAAAGCGCCTGCCGCTGATCGAAGCCCCGACCCTGCTGATCTGGGGCGAGGACGACCGCATCATGCCGCGCGGCTACGCCCGGCGTTTCGCCGCAGCGATCGCCGGGCGCACCGAGATCAGGACGATCCCCGGCGCCGGGCACCTGGCCGAACTCGACAAGCCCGACGAGGTCGCCGCCGCGATCCTCGCCTGGACCGCATAGATTGCGCCCCGACCGTCGCGCCGGCTATGCGCAGCTACCGCGCCGCTGAACGGCAGAACCGATGACGAGGTAGGATCGCGGTTTGTCGTGCTTTGAGATGAGGCGAGTTGCGATGATCATCGATTGTCACGGCCACTACACCACCGCCCCGCGTCAGCACGAGGGGTGGCGCACCGAGCAGATCGAGGCGCACAAGGCCGGCAAGCCGCCGCCGCCGCGTCCGAGCATGACCGATGACGAGATCCGCGCCACGATCACGGGCGGCCAGCTCAAGATGCAGCGCGAGCGCGGCACCGACCTGACGATCTTTTCCCCGCGCGCGGCCGGCATGGGCCACCACCTCGGCGACGCCAGGACCAGCGAAGCCTGGGCCGCCGCCTGCAACGAGCTGATCCACCGCGTCTGCTCGCTGTTCCCGAAGAACTTCATCGGCGTGGCGATGCTGCCGCAGAGCGCGGGCGTCCCGCCGAGCAACTGCCTCGCCGAGATCGACCGCTGCGTCAACCAGTACGGGTTCATCGGCGTCAACCTGAACCCCGATCCGTCGGGCGGGCATTGGCAGGACCCGCCGCTGTCGGACCGCTACTGGTATCCGGTTTACGAGAAGATGGTCGAACTCGACATTCCGGCGATGATCCATGTCAGCGCCGCGTGCAATCCGGCGTATCACACGACGGGCTCGCACTATCTCAATGGCGACACGGTCGGTTTCAATCAGCTGATGACGTCATCCGTGTTCAAGGATTTTCCCGGCATCAAATTTATCATCCCGCATGGCGGCGGCGCGGCGCCGTATCACTGGGGCCGCTTCCGCGGTCTGGCGCAGGACGCCAAGCTGGGGCTGTTGAGCGACCTCATGTTGAACAACGTGTTCTTCGACACCTGCGTCTATCACCTGCCGGGCCAGGAGCTGCTGGCGAAGGTGATCCCGGCCGACAACATCCTGTTCGCCTCCGAGATGATCGGCGCGGTTCGCGGCATCGATCCGCAAACCGGTCACCATTACGACGACACCAAGCGCTACATCGACCAGCTGGCCCTATCGGCGCAGGATAAGGCCAAGATATTCGAGGGCAATGCGCGCCGGGTCTACGGCCGGCTGTCGCGGACGCTTGAGCAGCAGTCCGCCGCAGTCTGACGGATGCGTCCCGGCGCCAGCCGCCCGGAACAGGAGAATCCGGTGTTCACCAGCCTATCCGACGAGCAGCGCCGCTTTGTGCAGACCGTGCGCGATCTGGCCCAGGGCGAGTTCCGCGCCCGTGCGCTGCAATACATGGACGGCACGTTCCCGTGGGAAAACATGCGCCAGCTGGCCGAGCTGGGAGTTCTCGGGATGGCGGTGCCGCAGGAATATGGCGGGCTCGGCCTTTCGGTCTTCGACACCGCGCTGGTGCTCGAGGAGATCGCCAAGGTCTGCTATGTGACGGCGATGGCGGTGCTGGGTGAGGTCGGGGTGCAGACTCGGGTCATTGCGACCTACGCGCCGGAGGCGATCAAGCAGCGCATCCTGCCGGCGGTGGCCAGCGGCGACTGCCTGTTGGCGATCTGCATGACCGAGCCCGACGCCGGCACCGACGTCGCCAGTTACCGCACCAATGTCGACCGGGTCGGCAACCGGCTCAGGCTCAACGGGGTCAAGACCCTGATCAGCCGCGCCGAGGAGGCCGGCATGTTTGTCGTCTTCACCCGCATCGACAAAAAGCCTGGGCGCGACGGCATCGGCTGCGTGCTGATCGAAAAGGGCACGCCGGGGTTTTCAGTGACCGGCGCCTACCACACGATGGGCGGCGAAAACCTGCACGAGATCCGCTTTGAGGATTGCGAACTGCCGCCGGAAAACCTGGTGCTGGAGGATGGGTTCCGTAAGCTCTTGTCGGCCTTCAACACCCAGCGCTGTCTGAACCCCAGCATCTCGTTGGGGCTGGCCGAGGGGGCGCTCGAAGAGGCGGTCAAGTACGTCAAGGAGCGCAAAGCTTTTGGCCGCCCGATCGCCGACTTCCAGGGGATGCGCTGGAAGATCGCCGAGATGTACCGGGAGATCGAGACCGCGCGCAGCGTGCTCTACCGCGCCTGCGCCAGCGCCGACCCGTTCCCCGACCCGCTGCTGGCGGCGGTCGCCAAGGTCACCTGCAACGAGATGGCGTTGCGGGTCACCAGCGAGGCGATCCAGGTGCATGGCGGCTACGGCTTTACCGACGAGTTTCCGGTCTCGCGCTTCTACCGCGGCGCGCGCTACGGCGCCTTGGGCGGCGGCACCAGCGAGACCCTGCGCGACCTGATCGGCAAGCGCGTGCTGGCCGGCCTCGACCCGGCCGACGGCATCCTCGGACTCGGCATGTTCTGACGGCGCTGATCCGGCAGATGGGGAGCTAATGGCTGGCGACGACGATATCGGCTACGCCTCGGCGCTCATGCTGCTCGAGCGCTACCGCGCCGGGACCCAATCGCCGGTCGAGATCACCCGGACGCTGCTCGACCGTCTCGACCGGTTGCAGCCGAGCCTCAACGCCTTCTGCATCGTCGATCGTGACGGCGCGCTGGCGGCGGCGCGCCGCTCCGAGGAGCGCTGGCGGCGGGGCGAACCCGCGGGGCCGCTCGATGGCGTGCCGGCGACGATCAAGGACCTGATGCTGATGCGCGGGTTCCCGACTCTGCGCGGCTCTCATCTGGTCGACCGCGATCAGGATTGGTCGGAGGATTCGCCGGCGGTGGCCCGGCTGCGCGAGGCCGGGGCGGTCATCCTCGGCAAGACCACGACCCCGGAATTCGGCTGGAAGGCGTTGGGCGACAGCCCGCTGACCGGCATCACCCGCAACCCGTGGGATCGCTCGCGCACCTCCGGAGGCAGCAGCGCCGGGGCCGCAGCCGCCGCCGCCGCCGGGATCGCGCCGTTGCATCTCGGCAGCGACGGCGCCGGGTCGATCCGCACGCCCTCGGCGTTTTGCGGGGTCTTTGGGCTGAAGCCGAGCTTCGGCCGGGTCCCGGCCTATCCGCCCTCGCCGCTGGGGCTGCTGTCGCATCACGGGCCGATCGCGCGAAATGTCGCCGACGCGGCGCTGATGCTGGGCGTGCTGTGCCGCCCCGATCACCGCGATCCCTACGCGCTGCCGCCCGACAATCGCGATTGGCTGGGCGGCATCGAGGACGGGGTGAAGGGCTGGCGTATCGGCTTCAGCCCGGATCTCGGCTACGCGCGGGTCGATGGCGAGATCGCCGCCGCGGTCGCCGCCGCGGCGCGCCAGTTCGAGGCGCTGGGCGCCGTCGTCGACGAGGTCGACCAGATCTTCAACTCGCCGCGCGAGGCGCTGTTCACCCTTTGGGCGGCCGGCGTCGCCGCCCTGCTGCGCGGCTTTGCCGACGAGCGCAAGCAATTGGCCGATCCTGGCCTGCTGGCGACGGCGGCGGCCGGCGAGAAATTCACCGCCGCCGACTGGGTCGAGGCTGATCTCGTGCGCAACGCGCTGGGCCGGCGGATGGCGGCCTTTCACCAGCGCTACGACCTGCTGCTGACCCCGACCATGCCGATCCCGGCCTTGCTCGCAGGGCAGGACCTGAACGATCCGACGAGCGAGCGGCACTGGATCGACTGGTCGCCGTTCAGCTATCCGTTCAACATGACCCGCCAGCCGACGGCCAGCATCCCATGCGGTCTGACCGCGGCTGGCTTGCCGATCGGGCTGCAGATCGTCGGGCCGCTTTATGGCGATGACCGGGTGCTGCGCGCCGCCCGCGCCTTCGAGGCGACCCGGCCCGAGCGCCGTCCGCCGCTGGCTTGATTTACCGAGGTCGCCGTTTGGCTCGTCTTGCGCGATTGAGAGCTTCCGAGTACAGATAGGATACGCAATTTCGGAGTGTGCGAAAATGGCCGAGCAGACTATTGCCGCGCCCGATCGGGCAGTGACCCCGTCCGGCATCAACCATCTGGTGCTGAACGTTCGCGACATCGAGGAATCGCACCGGTTCTGGACCGAGATCGTCGGCCTGACCCTGGTCGGCGAGCTGCGCGCGCGGGGGGACCGGCCGAACCCGCCCCGGATGCGCTTTTACAGCGGCGACCACGGCGGCAGGCTGACCCATCACGACGTGGCCCTGGTCGAGAGCCCGAACCTGCCGGCGCCGGCCGAATGGGTATTGTCCGACGGCCGGGTCGCGATCAACCACGTGGCGCTGACCATGCCGAACCGTGAGGCCTGGCTGAAGCAATTGGCGTTTCTGCAGAGCCGCGGGGTCAAGTTCAACTGGCGCGTCAACCACGGGGTGACGCACAGCGTCTACATCAACGACCCCAACGGCTACGGCGTCGAATTTCTCTACGAATTGCCGCGCGAGATGTGGGAAGGCGACATCGACGGCGCGATCAACTGGGCCGAAAACCTGCCGAGCGAGGGTCCCGAGGCGCTGCTCGACAGGACCGACAGCCCGAGCTTCGGCCGCCCGCAACCGGCCGCCGCACCGGCCGAATAGACCCGCCCGCCAAACACTGGGCAGGCCGAGGCCGCCCGAGCCGGGCGGCCTATCGGGCGCGCAGGCAGCGGCCATATCGAACGGGCGCTTCGGCCGGTCAAGGTCTCTGACTCGCGCCAGAAATCGTCGAGCTTCGATGTCTACTTTCGGCAGTCTTCGGTCTTTTGCGAAGCAAAACCGTTGCGCTGTCGAGACATCAAGCGTTGCTGCGACTGATTTTTTGGGAACCGCAACCAACCGGGTGGGGTTGTCTTATCGAGCTGTCGTCCTGAAGATTGGATGAGCGGCGAAGACTAACCAGTCGGAGTCTCTAATCATGGCAGATCGGGAACAATCCTATACCGCCAAGCCTGGGATGGACGAGAAGCGGCAGCGCGACAACGCCGGAAAGGGCGGCCAGACCGGCGGAGCGAATGCCGATCTCCTCAACAATCGCGACCGCAACGTCAAACCCGGAGGCACGGTCGGGCGCGGCGTGCCGGACCAAAGCTTCGAGCACAACACCGAAATCGCCGTCGAAGCTGGCCGGAAGGGCGAGCGCCGCGACAGCAAGCCCTAACAACTTTGCGACCGGTGAGAGCCCCGCCTGAGGCGGGGCTCTTTATTTGAAATATCAGGCAGTTGCCAGCCCGTCTTCTCGACTTTCCCGATCCGATTGTTCTGCCTTAATTTCGCGGCGCGTGTTTCGACAAGATGCGCTGCAAGGTGCGGCGGTGCATTTTGAGCCGGCGGGCGGTTTCCGAGACGTTGCGCTCGCACAATTCAAACACTCGCTGGATGTGCTCCCAGCGCACCCGGTCGGCCGACATCGGGTCTTCGGGCGGTTCGGGGACGCCGTCTTCCTGGGCGAGCAGCGCGCGCTCGACCGCGTCGGCGTCGGCGGGCTTGGGCAGATAGTCGATCGCCCCCGCCTTGACCGCGGCGACCGCGGTGGCGATGTTGCCGTAGCCGGTCAGCATGACGATGCGGGCGCCCGGCCGGGCCTTGCGCACGGCGCTGACCACGTCGAGCCCGCGCCCGTCGCCGAGCCGCATGTCGATAACGGCAAAGGCCGGCGGATGCTCGCTCGCCGCGGCGGTGCCGGCGGCCACGCTGTCGGCGGTGGCGACGATAAAGCCGCGCCGTTCCATTGCCCGCGCCAGCCGCTGGCACAATGGCGCGTCGTCATCGACGATCAAGAGGGTGCGCTCGGCTTCGGCGAGCCCGCGCAGCGCCGCGGCCGGTCCCTCTGCGGCGGCGGTGAAATTGGTCGGTCGGTCGATTGCGTTCATAATGCTCGCCTGATTCTGGTCGGCCTATCGGCGCCCGGCGAGGCGGTCAGCGCAGCTCGCGCGCCAACGCCGCGGGTGGGCGGACGGGTTCTATCGTCTCCAGATTGGCACGGTTCCATGAAATCACAACATGGGCGCCGCCCTCGTCGAGGTTGTCGAAGCTGAGCCCGGCGCCGCTGCGCTCCAGCAGGCTCTGCGCGATGAAGATGCCGAGCCCCATATGGTCGGCCGCCCCGGCGCGCGTCGACAGATAAGGCTCGCCGAGGCGGGCCAGGAGGTGCAGCAAAAACCCCGGCCCGTCGTCGCTGATCTCGACCGTCACCGTTTTCGCATCCCAGAAGGTGGTGACCGTGACCTCGCGGCGGGCGAACTGCACCGCATTCTGAATGAGGTTGTTGAGCCCGTGCAGGATCTCCGGGCTGCGCCGCACCTGGGGCTCGTCCTCGGCCGGCGCGCCGGCGGTGGCGAAGATCAGCCGGACCCCGCGCTCCAGGTGCTGCGCCCCGGCAGCCTCGACCAGGGCCGAGATCGGCAGCCTGGTATAGGGCGAGCCGCCATCCTCTTCGGGCCGATGCGATAGCTCGGCAAGGATGCGGCGGCAGCGCTCGGATTGGCTCAGCAGCAAGGCCGCATCTTCGGCGTGCGGGCTGTCGGCCGGCAGGTCGCGCACCAACTCCTTGGCGACGACCGCGATCGTGGCGAGCGGGCTGCCGAGCTCGTGCGCCGCCGCCGCGGCGAGCGCGCCCACCGCCGAGACCCGCTGCTCGCGCGCCAAGGCCAGCTGAGTCGCCGCCACCGCATCGCGCAGCCGGCGCGCGTCCTGCGCCACACTCCAGATGTAAAGGGCGATGAACACGGTCGCCAGCACCAGCGCGGTCCAGGTCCCGACGATGATTTCGGGCGGAAACACCAAGGGTCCGGGCCCGCTGCGCCACGGCAACGGCAGATGCCACAGCGCCAGCGCGCTGATCGCGGCCACGGCGAAGATCGATAGCGCGATCACCGGCCGCCGCGACAGGATCGTCGCGCCCACCGTCACCGGCGCCACGATCAGGATCGAGAACGGGTTCTGCAAGCCGCCCGTCAGGTAGAGCAGGATCGCCAGCTGCAGGATGTCATAGCCGAGACACAGCGCGGCATAGCGCTCGCCGAGCTGGCGCGCCACCTGGCGGTGCACGATCAGAATGACGTTGAGCAACGCCGAGCCGGCGACGACGGCGAGCGCCGGCAGCAGCGGCAGATGAAAGCCGATGCCGTAATGGACGGTCAAGCAGCGCCAGCGCCTGGCCGGCGATCGCCACCCAGCGGATCGGCACCAGGGTGCGCAGGCTGATCCGGCCCAGGCCGGTGGCCGGCTCGCTCGCGCCAGGGAGGGTGGTGTCGGTCACTTCAGGATCTCGTCAACTCGCGCGGGTCCGCTCGTCGGGGCTTCTGGCGGTTCGCAGTTTGGCGGGTCGCCGCCTCGGCCGCCAGCCCGATGCTGGCCGATCTGCGGCTGATGCGCCATATAGGGGCGATGCCCGCGCCCGCCATCGCCGTCGACAATCTGGTCAAGCGCTATCCCGGCGCGGTCGCGGTCGACGGGATCAGCTTTACCGTCGCGCGCGGCGACGACCGCGGCATTGCTCGGCGGCAACGGCGCCGGCAAGACCACGACCATCTCGATCCTGCTCGGCCTGTTGCTGCCGACCGCGGGCCGGGTGCAGGTGCTGGGCGAGGACATGCTGCGCCATCGCTACCGGGCGCTGCCGCGGATGAATTTCTCCTCGCCCTTTGTCGATCTGCCGCACCGGCTGACCGTGCGCCAGAATCTGTTGATCTACGCCCGGCTCTACGGCCTGCGGCGGCGCCGCGAGCGCATCGAGAGCCTGGCCGACGATTTGCAGATCGGCGCGTTTCTCGACCGTCCGGCGGGCAAGCTCTCGGCCGGACAGAAGACCCGCGTGGCGCTCGCCAAGGCCTTGCTGAACGAGCCCGAGCTGTTGCTGCTCGACGAGCCGACCGCCTCGCTCGACCCCGACACCGGCGACTGGGTGCGCGGCTATCTCGAAGCCTGGCGCGCGCGCAGCGGGGCGACGATCCTGATGGCCTCGCACAACATGGCCGAGGTCGAGCGGCTGTGCTCGGACGTGCTGATGATGAAGGCCGGCAAGATCGTCGACCGCGGCAGCCCGCAGGCGCTGATCGAGCGCTACGGCCGCGCCAACCTCGAAGAGGTGTTTTTGCATATTGTTCGCCAATCGCGCGCTCGAGCTGGAGCCAGTGTCTTGAACCGGGCGTGAGCCGGATCGGCGTGCGGCAGCGGCTTCTCCGCCGGCCGGGTCTGGGCGATGCTGCTGCGCTATCTTTATCTGTTGCGCAGCTCGTGGCCGCGCACCCTCGAGCTGCTCTACTGGCCGACCCTGCAGATGCTGATCTGGGGGTTCATGAGCCAGTTCCTCTATGTCAACAGCAATTACGTGTTCCGCGCCTTTGGCGTGCTGTTGGCCGCGGTCATGCTGTGGGACGTGCTGTTCCGCGGCCAGCTCGGTCTCTCGATCTCGTTTCTCGAAGAGATGTGGGCGCGCAACCTCGGGCACCTGTTCGTCACCCCGCTGCGCCCGACCGAATGGGTCGCAGCACTGTTGTCGATGAGCTTGATCCGAGTGCTGATCGGCGTCGTGCCGGCGGCCTTGCTGGCGATCCTGCTCTACCACTATTCGATCTTTTCGCTGGGCGCGCCGCTGGCCGCGTTCTTTGCCGTGCTGCTGGTCATGGGCTGGGCGCTTGGGCTTGGCGATCTGCGGGATGATCCTGCGCCACGGCATGGGCGCCGAGAGCCTGGCCTGGCTCGCCGTCTTCACCCTGTCGCCGATCAGCGCCGTCTATTACCCGGTGTCGATCCTGCCGCATTGGCTGCAGCACATCGCCTGGGGCCTGCCGTCGACCTATGTGTTCGAGGGCATGCGCGCGGTGCTGTTCCAGCATGTCTTCCACGCTGGCTATCTGATGACCGCGGCGGCGCTCGACATCGTCTGGCTGGCGCTCGGGACGGCCGTCTTTTTCTGGGCGTTTCGCGACGCCCGCCATCGCGGCGCGCTGCTGCAAATGGGCGAGTGAGCTGGGCGACCCAGCCGCCGGCTTGCCGAAACCAGCAAAGAAAGGGCTCCCGATGCCGTCGCGCTATACTGCGACCGACCCGCATGCCTATCAGCGGCTGATGGGGCGCTGGAGCCCGCTATTGGCGGATCGGCTGATCGCCTGGGCGGGGCTCGGCGCCGGCGAGCGGGTGCTCGATGTCGGCTGCGGCACCGGCAGCCTCGCCCTGGCGCTTGCCGCCCGGCCGGAGCCCGCCGCAATCGTCGGCATCGACATTGCCGAGCCTTACATCGCCTACGCCGCCGCGCGCTCCGCCGACCCGAGGCTGCGCTTTGTCGCCGGCGACGCCGCCGTCCTCGACTTTCCCCCGGCGAGCTTCGACCGCGCGTTTTCGCAGCTGGCGTTGAATTTCATGTCCGCTCCCGACCGCGCGCTCGCGGCGATGCGGCGGGTCACTCGCCCGGGTGGCGTGGTCGCCGCCGCGGTCTGGGACTTCCCGGGCGGCCTTGTCTATCAGCGCATCTTCTGGGACACCGCGGCGGCGCTCGACCCGGCATGCGGACCGGGCGCGCGCCCGCCAGTATTCGAGCCCGCTCAGTGGTCCGGGCGAGCTCGCCGCGGCGTTCGACGATGCGGGTTTCGGCGCGGTCGACGCCTGCGCGCTGACGATCCATCAGCAATACCGCAATTTCGCCGATTACTGGGAGCCGATCGAACATGCCCAGGGGCCGGTCGGCGACTATGTCAAAGGGCTGGAGCCGCAGCAGCTGGGGCGTCTGGCGCAGGCGGTGCGCCGCGCCTATCTCGCCGGCGCCGCCGACGGCCCGCGGGCGATGGCCGCCACCGCCTGGGCGGCGCGCGGCATCGTGCCCGACACGACATAGCCGGTACAGCCCAGATGGACCAAGTGGCGACGCAATCCGATCCGCCGCATTGCCCCGTGGTCTGGCCGGAGGTTATAGAGGCGCAATGGAAATCTTGCCGCAACCGGACCGCCCTGCCGCTACCGCCGCTGCGGAGGTGAGGCTGGTCCACAGCTCCGACGTTCATGTCGATGAGGGGCGCACCGCGGCAGTGCATGGCGGCGACGGCGCGGCCGGGCTCGCGGCGGTGCTGGCGACGGCGCGGGCATTGCGCGCCCAGCTCGTCCTCCTCGCCGGCGACACCTTCGAAGCCAACAGTCTCGGCGCCGCCTTGATCGACCGCGCCGGAAGACTGCTGGCCGCGGCCGGGCATGCCGGTGGTGATCCTGCCCGGCAACCACGATCCGGCGCTGCCCGATTCGGTCTATGTCCGCGGCGGGCTGGCGCAGATCCCGAACCTCGCCGTTCTGGGCGTCACCCACGACGAGGCCGTGCAGTTTCCGGCCTATCGATCTCGAAATCTGGGGGCATGCCCATCGCGACTATCTCGACATGCCGCCGTTGCGCGGGCCGCGGCCGCGCACGAGCCGCTGGCAGGTCGCGGTCGGGCATGGGCATTACGAGCCGCCCGAAACCCGCGCCAACCCGTTGCGCCCGTCCTGGGTGTTCGGCGACGAGGAGATCGCCGCGACCGCCGCCGACTATTTGGCGCTCGGCCACTGGGACCGGCCGATGCGGGTCGGCAACGGCGCGGTGCCGGCCTATTACTCGGGGTCTCCCGAACTGGCGCAGACCGTCAATCTGGTGCGGCTGACCGCAGCGGGCGAGGTCGTCGTCAGCCGCGAAGCGCTGCGCCGGCAAGGCTGATCGTGCCGCTGCCGCCGCGCGCCGGGATGCCCTTGCATTTCGGCATCCGAATCATCTCCGCCGACAAGGAGCGGATCGTCGGCGAGATGGATGCGGACGAGCGCCATCTGAACGCCTTCGGCATTGTGCATGGCGGCGCGCTAATGGCCTTTGGCGACGATCTCGGCGGTACGGGGTCGCGCTTTCACATTCCGCCCGGCGCGCGCACCACGACGATCGAGTCGAAGACGAATTTCTTCCGCGCCTGCGCCGCCGGCCGCATCACCGGCGAGGCGGCGCCGTTGCATATCGGGCGCCGCATGTTGGTGTGGCAGACCTCGATCTTCGGCCCCGACGGCAAGCGCGTCGCGCTGGTGACCCAGACCCAGTTGGTGCTGCTGGCCGAAGCGCCGAACGACTAGCTTAATGGATCACTCCTGACAGCCTCCCGCTATTCATCCCGTCATCCCGGCGAAAGCCGGCGCCCATCGCCGCCATGGGTGGGTCCCGGCCTGCGCCCTGCTTCCGCGGCGGTGACGAAGGGGAGGTCGCGGAGCATCTTGGGGCGTCCAACGCCGCACCCCGCACTCTTTACGAGAATACGCTACAGTGGCCGGACGAAGACGTGGCGCTTGCGGCCCGCGCTGAGCTTCAGCAGACCCTGATCATCGAGATCGGCGAGGCGGATGATGCGGGTCTCGTCCTCGATAACCCTGTCGTTGATGCGCGCGCCGCCGCCGCGGATCAGCCGGCGCGCTTCGCCATTGGAGGCCGCAAGCCCGACGCGGCTGAACAATTCGATGGCCGATACGCCGCGTTCGAAGAGATCGCGCGGCACCCCGTGGCCGACGCTCGCCGTAATAGTCTCAATGAGGTGGAGCGACTCCGCCACACTCCCATGAAAGACACCGCGCGCCGTCTGCGCCGCCGCTTCGGCCGCCTCTCTTCCATGGCACAGCGCGGTCGCCTCGGTGGCGAGAACTATTTTCGCTTTGTTGATCTCGCTGCCTTCGAGGGCTGCGAGCCGGGCGATCTCGTCCAATGGCAGTTCGGTGAAGAGCCGCAGAAACCGGCCGACATCGGCGTCCTCGGTGTTGCGCCAGAATTGCCAGTAATCGTATGACGACAGCCGCTCGGCGTTGAGCCACACCGCCCCCTGCGCGGTCTTGCCCATCTTGTCGCCCGAGGCGGCGGTGAGCAGCGGCGTCGTCAGCCCGAATAGGGCGCGCCCGTCCATGCGCCGGCCGAGTTCGACCCCGCCGACGATGTTGCCCCACTGGTCGGAGCCGCCGAACTGCGCCGCGCAATCGTAGCGGCGCGCCAGCTCGACAAAATCGTAAGCCTGCAAGATCGGGTAGTTAAATTCGAGAAAAGAGAGCGGCTGTTCGCGGTCGAGCCGCAGGCGCATGCTGTCCTGGGTCAGCATACGGTTGACCGAGAAATGGCGGCCGATATCGCGCAACAATGGGATATAGCGCAATTCATCGAGCCAGTCGGCGTTGTTGACCATCACCGCATCGCTCGGGCCGTCGCCGAACTCGATGAACTTGGTGAAAACTTTGCGGATCCCGGCCATATTGCGCGCGATCTCGGCGTCGTCGAGCAATGGCCGCGCCGCATCCCGGAACGAAGGATCGCCGATCCGGGTCGTGCCGCCGCCCATCAGCACGATCGGCCGGTGCCCGCTTTTCTGTAACAGCCGCAGCAGCATGATCGACAACAGGCTGCCGACATGCAGAGCTATCGGCGGTGCAGTCGTAGCCGACATAGGCGGCGAGGCGGCCCTCGGCGAGCCGCGCGTCGAGCGCCTCGAGATCGGTGCATTGATGGACATAGCCGCGGGCGAGCGCGGTCGCGAGAAAGGCGGAGCGGGGGGTCGGCATGGCGCCGTCATCTAACATAGCCGGGCCCGGCGGACCACCATCCTCCCACCCCGACCCTGCCCCTGCCCCGCATGCCGGGGAGGAAGGGCGGCGGCTGCGGCGCGCGCTCGGGCTGATGAGCGGCACCTCGCTCGACGGCATCGATGTGGCGCTGGTCGAGACCGACGGCGGCGAGCGGGTGATCACCGGCCCGGCGCTGACGATCCCCTATCCGGACGCGTTTCGCGAGCGGCTGCGCGGCGTGCTGGGCGGGATCGGCCAGATCGCCGCGGTCGAGGCCGAGCTGACCCGGCTCCACGCCGAGGCGGTCGAACATTTTCTCGCGCGCCATCCGGGGGCCGCGGTCGACCTCATCGGCTTTCACGGCCACACGATCCTGCATCGCCCGGCCGCGCGCCGCACCTGGCAATTGGGCGACGGCGCCTCTCTGGCGCGCCGGCTCGGGATCGACGTCGTCGCCGATTTCCGCTCGGCCGATGTCGCCGCCGGCGGCGAGGGCGCGCCGTTGGCGCCGCTGTTCCATGCGGCGCTCGCCGCGGCGTTGCCGAAGCCGCTCGCCGTCCTCAATCTCGGCGGCGTCGCCAACTGTGACGGCGGTGGGATCGGCGGCGGGGATCGGCGGCGGGATGGCGAGCGGGAGGCGTCCTCGCTTTCGACACCGGCCCCGGCAACGCGCTGATCGATGATTGGGTGCGCCGCCATACCGGCGCCGCGGCCGATATCGGCGGCGCGCTCGCCAGCAGCCGGGCGCGCCTGCGCCGCGCATGTCGCGCGCTTCCTGGAGCAGCCGTTATTTCGCCCGGCAAGCCGCCGAAATCGCTCGACCGCGACGATTTCCGCGATGCCGCGCCGGACGGGCTCGCGGTGGCGAAGACGGCGCCGCCACCCTGACCGAGATGACGGCCGCCGCGGTCGCCGCGGCGCGCCGCCACTTCCCGGCTCCGGCGCGCGAGTGGCTGGTCTGCGGCGGCGGGCGGCACAATCCGGCGCTGATGGCGGCGCTGGCCCGACGCCTCGACGCCCCGGTGCGCCCGGTCGAGGCGGTCGGCTGGAACGGCGACGCGCTCGAGGCGCAGGCTTTCGCCTATCTCGCGGTGCGCTCGGCCGCCGGGCTGCCGCTCAGCCTGCCGTCAACCACCGGGGTTCCCCGTCCCACAAGCGGCGGCCGGCGGTTTCGCGGAAGCTGATCGCCGGCCAGCCGGTTACTGGGCCGGCGCCAGTTCGGGGGTCCTGGCCTGGGCAAAAGCCGGCATGACCTCCTTGCCAAAGCGCTCGAGCTGTTCGAGGGCAACGGCTTTGGGCACCCCGACGCTGAGGCTGACCGAGACCCGGTCGAGCCCTGGATAGCGCCGTTCGAGCGCCTTCAGATGCCCGATGATCTGCTCGGGCGACCCGCACAACACGCCGCCGGCGGCGATCGCGTCCTCGATCCGCGGCAGCTTGGCCCGCGGTGCGCGCAATGGGTCTCGCATGATCTCGATCTGCTCGTCGCTCAGCGCCCGCACCAGCCGCAGTTCGCCAAACATTTTCATGTTTTCTTCGTAATATTTGCCGGCCTCGCGGATGCCCTGTTCGCGGCTGTCGGCGATGTAAAAGTGGAAGCCGAAGCAAAGTCTTTCGCCGAGTTCGAGGCGCTGACCGATGCGGGCATGCGCCTCCTGCCAGGCCAGCACGACCTTGTGCATCGCCCCGCCTTCGGCCGAGCCGCCGCCGATCAGGCCCTGAATGCCGTGCTTGGCCATGAAATCGAGCGCCCGATCGGTGCCGCCCTGTACCGGCTGCCAGCATTCGACCGGCAGCCGCAACGGCCGGGGCACGACGGTCAGCTCTTCAAGGGTGTAGCCGCGATAGGGCACCCGCGGCGGCAATGTGTAGTGTTTTCCCTGATGCGAGAACGAGTCGTTATTGAACGCCTTGAAGATGATGTCGACCTGCTCTTCGAACAATTCGCGGTTGGCCGGCTGGTCGAGCAACGGCGAGCCGAAGGTTTCGACCTCGCGGGTGTGGTAGCCCCGTCCGACGCCAAAGGTGATGCGTCCGCCGCTCAAAATATCAGCGGTGGCGTAATCCTCGGCCAGCCGCAGCGGATGCCACATCGGGGTAATGTTGAACCCGCAGCCGATCCGGATGCGACGGGTCACATGCGCCAGATGCAGCGCCATCATCAGCACATTGGGAATGCATTCGTAGCCTTCGCGCTGAAAATGATGCTCGGCCATCCAAAAGGTGTTGTAGCCCAGCCGATCCATCAGCTGCGCCATCGCCTGCGCCTTGTCGAAGACAGTGGCGAGATGCTCGTTGGGAAACCGGCGGTCGTTCACCGGCATGCCGGCATAGCCGACATTGTCCATATCGACATGCCCGGCGAACAGACTGTCGAATTTTGTAATCATGGCATGACCTCCCGCGAGAACCGCCGCTCGATTCCCGGACGATTGTACGCGGCGGCGGCTCGCTGGCAACCGGCATCGCCGGTTGGGAACCAGCCGGCGGCCGGCGGCCGGTTGTCGTTTTTGTCGATTGTCCGGAAGCTTTGTCGAAGCTAGGTTCGCCCGGCAGGCCGCCACCGCGATCGGACCAGGATGCGTGCTTCGGTTCTATTATCGGCGATCGGTTGGGTGCTCGTCGCCAGCCCGCCGGCCTTTGCCCAACACGCCAGCGGGCTCAGCGCCGAGCAGCGCGATATCGGCCGGCTCGAAACCCGCATCGAGAATTACGGGCGGGCGCTGGGCGTGATCACCCAGCTCACCCGTCCGCTCGGGGCCGAGACCGAATGCCAGGGGGTATGCTATTCGGCCAACAGCACCAGGCCGGTGTCGTGGCGCTGCGCGCCGACGGAGAGGTGCGATTTGCATTGTCTGGCGAGCCCCCCGGTCGGCGGCTGCGACTGAGCCGGTCGGCGCCAGGCCGGAACGCCGGTTGCGGCCCTCCCCGCCCGACGCGGGGAGGGTGGCAAAACCAAGATCAGGCAAACCCTAAATTACGACGGCGGCGCGCATCGCAAGCTCATCGAGGCAATGCCGGCGGCGACGTTGAGACCGGTGGTGCCCTCGATGCTAACGGGCTGCAGCGAGATCGAATTGCCGTTGCCGCCGACCAGCACATTCACCCCGGCCCCGACCCCGGCCGTGGCGTTGGCTGCGGCGCCCGAATAACTGCCCGCCAGCGAGCAGGGCAGCGGGGTGGCGGTCGGCGCTATCACCGACCACACCAGCACCCCGCCATTGATATAGCCGATGTCGACGCCAAACTTGTTGATCGTGCCGACATAGTGTTCGGGATGGCCGGGGCCTGGCAATTCCGTGCAATTCAGCGAGCGCGACGAGCCAAAGACGAAGCCGAAGCCGCTCGAGACGTTGCAGGTCAGCACCCCGACCTTGACCCCTTGGGCATGGGCCGGCGCGGCGAAAATCATGGCGCCCGCCATCAGGCCAAGCGCGCTGATCGCAATCGCGAGTTTTTTGAACATTCCGTTGATCTCCTATCTGGATAAGCTCGACCCGAAGGCGCGCTGCCCAAACACCCGCGCTGCCCATTGGTTCCGACATCCCGAACCCGCGGTTTCGCGGCGGCGATGCCGAGGGTCCGCCGGCGCGTGACGCGGCCGGATCGGCGTCGTCAAACGGCGATCCTCGAACGCGCCGTCGGGCGAAATTAAGCACTCGCCTCCGGGGCGATTTTTTGGAACAATCAGGTTCCGCGGTCTCGACCGGGCCGCGAACCGCCTCGGACAGGAAACGGACTTGATCAGAGATAGGAATTTCCGCCAGCCGCGCCGCCGCGATTTCGACGATGATGGTTACGACCCGCATTTGCGTGACTTCGGCGCCGCACCGCGCTTCACCCCACCCCGCTTCGATGCGCCCACCGGGCCAACGGTGCGGGCCGTCGTCAAGTGGTTCAAGCCCGAACGGGGGTTCGGGTTTGTCGAACTGGCCGACGGCTCGGGCGACGCGTTTTTGCATGCCAGCGTCCTCGAACGCAACGGCGTCACCGCCGTCCAGCCGGGCGAAACCCTGGAGATCCGGGTCTCGCCGGGGCAGAAGGGGCCGCAGGTCACCGAGGTGCTGAGCGTCGACAGCAGCACAGCAGCCCCGGCTGGGGCGCGTCGCTCGGCGTTTCCGGGCGGCAGCGCGCCGCCCGGGCGCCAGTCTTACGAGCCCACCGGGCCCTCGGTCGAGGAAGCCGGCACGGTGAAGTGGTTCAATGCCCAGAAGGGCTTTGGCTTCATCGTCCGCGAGGGCGGCGGCAAGGACGCCTTCGTCCACGCCTCGGTGCTCGAGCGCTCCGGGATCGGCACTCTCAACGAAGGCCAGCGCGTGCTGGTCGATATCGCCGAAGGCCGCAAGGGGCCGGAAGCGGTCAGGGTGCGCCTCGCCTAGATCGGGAATTGCGGCGCCGGCGCCGGCGCTTTGGGGGATAGGAATGGATTTCGGCGCGGCGATGTTCTTTACCGATTATTCAATCAGCCCGGGCGAGCTCGGCCGGGCGCTGGAGGGGCGCGGCTTCGAGTCGGTGTGGGCGCCGGAGCATTCGCACATCCCGAGCGCGCGGGCGACGCCGTTCCCGCAAGGCGGCGAGCTGCCGAAAAAGTATTACCAGGCGATGGACCCGTTCGTCACCCTGACCGCGGCGGCGGCGGCGACGACGCGGTTGAAGATCGGCACCGGGGTTTGCCTCGTCGCCCAGCGCGACCCGATCCAGACCGCAAAGCTCGTCGCCTCGATCGACCAGGTTTCGGGCGGGCGGTTTCTGTTCGGCGTCGGCGGCGGCTGGAACGCCGAGGAAATGGCCGATCACGGCACGGCGTTCAAGACCCGCTTCAAGCTGATGCGCGAGCGGGTCGCGGCGATGAAGGCGATCTGGACCGAGGCCGAGCCCGAATATCATGGCGAACTGGTCGATTTCCCAAAGATGCGCACCTAGCCAAAGCCGGTGCAGCGGCCGCACCCGCCGGTCATCATCGGCGGCGCCTTTCCACATGCGGCGCGGCGCGCGCTGGCCTATGGCGACGGCTGGGTCCCGCACGCCGGGCGCCCGCAATACGCCGACGTGACCGATTTCCTGCCGCAGTTCCGAGACATGGCGGCGGCGGCCGGGCGCCGCCTCGACGCCGTCCCGGTGACGGTGTTCGGCGTCGCCGAAGACCTCGATCGCCTGAAGCTCTACCGCGACCGCGGCATCGCCCGCGCCGTCGTCAGCCTGCCTTCCGCCACAGCCGACGAAATCCTCCCCGCCCTCGATCGCTGGGGCGAGTTGATCCGCCGCGTCGCATAGGGTCGACGTAACCTCTCTACGTCTAGTCTGAAGCGTGCAATCGAGATGTCTGCCGCTAGCAGGCTGTTGAAGACGTCCCTCGCATCGCAATCAGCGATGGCGCCACCATGACGCAGTCATATCCACAACCAGTCAGCAATCGGCGCAACCGGTAACCGCAACGCCCAGCCTTGTAGCAGAAGTTCAGGCGACGGCCGCCCGCGCTCAGCCGCGCCGCCAGTTTTGTCAGCATCTCGGACGGTTCTCGAAAACCCCGACCTGCCGCGCCGCGCCGCCCCGACCGCCCTCGGCCAGCGCGACCGAGATCGTCGCCTTGCGCACGTCCAACCCAACATAGGTGATTCGCGCCCGTGTCCATCAGGCCCGTCTCCGATGCACGCGGCTCTGTGCCGGTCATCCGGCACAACCCTCGATATTCGCATGTCGAAAGACGGGCCGCCGATCACTCAGTGGACATCGGGTCTGGTGGATCGGGGGATATTGGGCGGCTTATCCGGCGGCGACGCGGCCGGCTCCCTCGATGACGGCGTCCCAGTCGTCGACGTCGCGGTCCTGCGGATGCACCATGATGTGCTGGACCCCGGCCTCCGAATAGGCGGCGATGCGGGCGCGCAATTCGCCGTGATCCTTGCCGTCCCAATGGGTGCGCATCGAGATCGTGAATTCGGGCTCGGGCCGATCGCGGCGCAGACGTGCGACGATCGGCGCCGCCTCGGCCGGGGTCAGCTGGCTGCCGTGCCAGCCGTCGCCGGTCGCGACCGTGCGCCGGTAGGCCGCCTCAGAGCGCGCGCCGAACCAGATCGGGATCGGCCGCACCGGAAACGGCTGCATCGACATTTCGCTGATTTCGGCCGGGATGTATTTGCCGCGAAAGGTGACCGGGTCCTGGCTCCACACCGCACGCATCATCGCGATGCCCTCGTCGGTGCGCCGGCCGCGCTCGTGGAACGGCGCGCCCAATGCGGCGAACTCGGCTTCGAGCCAGCCGACCCCGGCCCCAAGGATCAGCCGCCCCTCGGAGAAATTCTGCAAGGTCGCGAGCTCCTTGGCGAGCGGCAGCGGGTGGCGCATTGGCAGCACCAGAACGCTGGTGCCGAGCCGCACCCGGCGGGTCACCGCAGCCGCCCAGGTCAAGCTCAGCACCGGGTCATAGAATAGCGGCGAGCGCGGAAAGCTCGCGCGCGGGACGATGATGTGCTCGCTGACCCACACGTCGCTGAGGCCCATATCCTCGGCCCGCTGCGCGGCGCGGCGAATCCGCTCGGGCGTCGCCTGCTCGCCCGCGTGAGGCAGATGGATCCCGACCTGCATATCTCTCGCTCCCGCCGCCTGCCGCACCTGGGGGCGAACCGCCCCTAGGCAATCACCGAATTGTCGGCGGGCGATTGTTCGCCCGATTGTGGATTATTCGCAAGCTTGCGGTGGCGGCGCAGCAGCAATCTCCGGCGCGATGCGCCCGGCCCCGATGGACCACGGGCGTTCGATCGTCGGCCGGCCGAAATGGTAGCCCTGCAGATAGCCGACCCCCGCTTCGCGCAACAGTGCGGCTTCCTGTGCGGTCTCGACGCATTCGGCTACGGTGCTGAGCCCGAAACCGCGGGTCAGACCGAGGAGATGGCGCAGAATGACCCGGTTCTCGCGACCATCGGCGAGGCTGTGGACAAAGGAGCCGTCGATCTTGATCGTGTCGATCGCCAGCACCTGAAGATGCCGCAGCGAGGTGTGCCCCGCGCCAAAATCGTCGAGGGCGACCCGGCAGCCGGCGTGACGCAGGGTTTCGACAAAGCGGGCCGATTCGTCGAGATCTTCGAGCGCGGCGGTTTCGGTTATTTCGACCACCAGACGATGCGCCAGCTCCGGCCGCTGGCGCAGCAGCGACATCAGCGAACGCAGCCACGGCCGATCGCCGGCGGTTTGTCCGGAAACATTGAAGCCGAGCCTGATGTCGGGATGGGCGGCAAGCTCGGCGAACGTGCTCTCCAAGACAAACCGGTCGATCAACCCGATCAGCCCGACCTGCTCGATCGCGGCGATGAATTCGCCGCAGGCGACGAGCCGGTCGTTTTCGCGCATTCGCAACAAGCACTCGAAATAATCGACCTGACCCGAACGCGCGCACACCACTGGCTGAAAGGCGAAGAGCAATCGCTTTTGTTTGAGCGCGTCGCGAACCGCTTGCCCGATCGCCGCATCGCGCCGCTGCCGGCCCGGCGGCGCCGGGGCTCGCCGGCGCAGCATCAGCCGCCGCCCCGAACCGCCCGCGCCCGAGGACAGGCGCGGACAGCGCCGCAGCGGATCGCCGACGCCGCGGCGCGAGCCGCATCGAGGCGACCGGACGGCGAGCGCCGGATCGCAGCCGGTCCGGCGCCGAGTAGGTCGTCCAATCCCCTCAAAGCTACACGATACGCCACACGCCCTACCTCGATTCCTCGTCGCAGCCAACCGTCGACAGGCCCGGCGCAGGTTCGACGCCAGAGTAGGGCGGCAAGGATTTAAGAACGCTTAATGTAGCGGTTCGCGCCGCCAGGGCCGATCATGCCGCCGGTCATGCCGGGGTGTGCGAGACCAGGAACGGCAGCACCGCGTTGTTGAATTCGCGGGCGCGCACATGAGTTAGGAAATGGCCGCCGCGGGGAAACAGCTTGACCTCCGCGCCGGGTATCCGCCGCGCCAGCTCCTCGGAATAGTAGGCCGGCGTGACGATGTCGTCCTCGGCGCCGATCACCAGTGTCGGCGTCTTGATGCGCCCCAGCTCAGCGGTGCGATCGAAGGCCAGCATCGCATCAATCCGCCCGGCGACGATTTCGCTCGGCGCGAATGTCGTCAAATGTTGGGCCTCGATCTGGCGCAGGCGCTCGTTGTTGCCAGCGATCCACCAGTTCGGATACCACAAGAGGCTCGCCGATTGCAGATAGATACTGGGGCCAAGCCGCTCGAGTATCTCCTTGCGCAGCGCGTAGAGACGGCGGAAGTAGGCGTCCGCCTTGGTCCAGGTCGCCGACAGCACGACGCTGGCCAGCCGCTCGGGATGCTCGATCGCCAGCACCTGCGCGACGGCGCCCCCGGTCGAATGGCCGACCACATGGGCGCGGCGGATGTCGAGCGCATCGAGCAGCCCCATGGCGTCGACCGCCATCCGCTCGACGGTATAGCCCATCCGCGCCGGATCGCTCTGCCCGATGCCGCGGTGATCGAAGGTGACGACCTCGAACCGCTTGCCAAAGGCGGCCACCTGTTCCGACCAGAAGGACGCAAACCCGCCGAGTCCCGAAATGAACAGGACGGGGAAGCCCATACCTTGGCGCTCGTAATAGAGCGAGCACTCTCCGATTGAGATGCGCGGCATCGCTCGATATTTCAGAACGGAGCAAGGTCGGTAGCATCGGCTGCATGGGCTGTCAATGTGAAGGACGCGCACAATGCGCAGAGGTGCCGTGCGCGGGACCTGGCGACCGCGGCAAACCCGCCCAAAAATTGACACATCGTCACGATTGGATGCGCCGACACCATGCGGTTGAGCATGGCTGCCGAAGCTAGCGTCCCCGTTCCGAGGACGACACTGCACAGAACCGGGAAATCGGGCGCCGCCTCGCGTGACGCCAACTCCATCGATTGACGGGTGAGCCACAATGAGAGAGCAGGATCAGACGATCAAGGCCGGCCCCGCCCTCGGCGCCCAATCCGAGGGCTCGATCAGGCCGGGCGCGTCGCCGCGGCGGGCGCCCTCGGGACGTCGCTCGACGAGCCGCACCCAGGAGATCGACCGCCATGTCGGCGGCCGGGTCCGCGAGCGGCGGATAATGCTAGGCCTGACGCAACAGCAACTGGCCGACCTTATCGGCGTCACCTACCAACAGGCGCACAAATACGAGCGGGCGATCAACCGGATTTCAGCCGGCCGCCTGTTCGAGATCGCCCATGTGCTGAGCGTGCCGGTCGCCTACTTTTTTGACGGGCTCGAGCCGGACGGCGACCGTGCGGCCAGTCCGCGCGAGCGAATGTGCCTCGAACTCGCGCGGAACTTTGCCCAGATCCCCAACGAACGCCACCAGGAGGCGTTGAGCCAGCTGGCGCGGGTGCTCGCCGCCGAATGAGCCGGCCGCGGCAGAGCTGTCGGGCGGTCAAATCGGCGGGCGGCGGCGACCTGCGAACCCGGTGATCAACGCCACCACGAAGATGACCAGGAAGATGAAGAACAAGATCTTCGCAATGCCGGCCGCAGCGAAGGCCACTCCGCCAAAACCGAGAAAACCGGCAATCACTGCAATGACCAGAAATACCAGCGCCCAGTAAAGCATATTCTCCTCCATTGCCAGCCCGTCCGAGCGGCAAGTCGAGCTTGCCCGGCGAGACGTCGGCTACAGCATCAAACGAGCGGAGTTGTGGCTCGGTTCCGAGATTCGTCGGCGGCGCAACCAACAGCTTGAATTAACAACAGCGGCCGTTCGGCAATTTCGACGACGAGCGGCAAGGTGCCGCCGATGTCGCCGTCGGTCTCGACGACGGAACACCCGATCGCCGCCGGCGCGCCGGCGGCGATCGAGACCCGCCGCGCGTCGAGGATCGTGACGTCGGGCAGACGATGCAGAATGCCCAGCATCATCGCACTCAAATAGCGCAGGATGGCGAGCCGCCCCGCACGCCGGAACAGCACGACGTGCAATAGCGGATCGACTACCCGCGCGCCGGGAACGACGACGAAGCGACCGGCGTAGAGGCGCCCCTTGACGATGATTGCCGAGGCTGCCCGATGGGCGGCACCGTCGATGCCGAAGACGAACTCGCAGCGAGGATAGCGGCACACGCAGCAGAGGATCGGCCAGGCAAAGGCGAGCTTGCCGATGCGGCGCTTGAGGCGCGGGTCGACCGCGCTCAGCACGGCGGCGTCGAAACCGATCCCGGTCATGGCGACGAACAGCCGATCGCCGGCGCGGCCAGGCCAGAGCGGTTGCGGCGCGCCCTCGGCGATGAGCCGGGCGAGGTCTCGCGGCTTGCGCGGCAGGCCGATCTCGTTCGCCAGCACGTTGCCGGTGCCGAGCGGGACCACGGCCAGCGGGCGCGACGCGGCGAAGACCCCATTCGCCACCTCGTTGACGGTGCCGTCGCCGCCGGCGGCGACGATCACATCAAAGGCGGCCTCCGCGTCGCGCGCCAGCCGTAGGGCGTCGCCCGGGCCCTCGGTGGTGCGAATCGCGACCAGGCAGCCCCGCCGCTCGAGCTCGGCGATGACCCGGCGCAACCGGTCCGCCCGGCGCCTGGCCCTGCCCGCCGCCGGATTGAAGATGATCAGAATCCGTGTGGACAAACAGACCTCCGCGCGACGGCGGCGGCCGATCGCCTGGGTCGAAAATTCGGGCCCCGCCGCCAGCGGGGCGGCGGGGCTGCCGCGTCGGCGGCTTACGGCTCGACTGCGGACCCCTCGGCCAGGGACTTGGTCATTTCGAGAAACTGCTGGCGGATTTTCGGATTGGGAATGGCGTAATAGAGCCGGATTAACTCGATCGTTTCCGGTCGTTGCAGGTGCTCGCGCCAGCGCTGGTCCTCGGGGCTGACCTCGGCGTTGTCCGGGCGCAGATCGCCGAAAAAGTATGAGATCGGCACGCCCAAAATCTCGGCCATCGCCGACAGCCGCGACGCGCTGACGCGATTGGCGCCGCCTTCATATTTCTGCACCTGCTGAAAGGTCAGCCCGAGCGCGTTGGCGAGGGTCTCCTGGTTCATGCCGAGCAACAGCCGGCGCATCCGGATGCGGTTGCCGACATGCACGTCGATCGGATTGGGAACACCGGTGCCGCGCCCGTATTTCGGGGCCGGTTTGGTCTCGTACGCGGATCTTGCCGAATTCTTCAACGCACCCCCCTTTGTCGCAACAAGCTTATCACGTTGCACGGGTTTCGCGGAAGCGCCAGCAACATTCGGCAAATCGCGGCAGATTGCGAGCGCAAACACTGGCGGACGTAAGCGAAGGTAGAACGTGGCTTCGCCGAAGTGGTCTTTTTTTTGCGAATTGGCTCAGCAATCGCGACGGCCGGCCCGGTGATAGCCGCGCCGGTTGCCGATGACCATCAGCGCCATCAAGCCGATGCCGAGCGCCGGGGTGACGACGATGCCGAAATTCATCGCCAGCCAGCCGGCGCGGCTGATCTGCGACGCGCCAAGCCGGTTGCGAAAGCGGGCGATAACGACGGCCATCCCAACCACCGCCGTGGCAGCCGCCGGGATCAAGCCGCTGGCGTCCTCGGTTTCAGGGGGTCGGGGCATAGCCCGGTTCGAGCCGCCGGACCATACCGGCCAACACCCCGGCGCACGGCTCTCGCGCCCGCCTCGAACACCTCGATGTTGACGGACCGAGAAAGCCGCTTAACCCGCGACGCCGCTCATGGCAAAGTCGGGCTCGGCAATCAAGCCGGGGCCACCCACCCGACGGAGACAGCAGATGCCGACCCAGAGCCAGCATCCCGAAACCCTCGTGCTCCACGCCGGCTATCGCAGCGACCCGACCACGACCGCGGTCGCGGTGCCGATCTATCAGACGACCAGCTACCAATTCCGCGACACCCAGCACGCCGCCGATCTGTTCGGGTTGGCCGAGCTCGGCAACATCTACACGCGGATCATGAACCCGACCAACGCGGTGCTCGAAGAGCGGGTGGCGGCGCTCGAAGGCGGGGTGGCGGCGCTGGCGCTGGCCTCGGGCCAGGCGGCATCCTTGTTTTCGGTTCAGAATATCTGCCAGGCTGGCGATAATTTCGTAAGTTCAACAGACCTTTACGGCGGGACCTGGAACCTCTTTCTCAACACGATGATGAAAACGATGGGGATGGAGGTGCGCTTCGTCGACCCGGCCGACCCGGAAAATTTCCGGCGCGCGACCGACGCCCGAACCCGCTGTTATTACGCGGAAACCCTGCCAAATCCTAAGCTCGAAGTGTTTCCGATCGGCGAAGTCGCGAAAATCGGCCGCGAGCTGGGCGTGCCGCTGATCGTCGACAACACCGCCGCCCCGGTGCTGTGCCGGCCGCTCGACCACGGCGCGGCGGTCGTCATGCATTCGACCACCAAATACATCGGCGGCCACGGCACCTCGATCGGCGGCATCGTCGTCGACGGCGGCAATTTCGACTGGGAAAAGCACGCCGCCCGCTTCCCGCTGTTGAACCAGCCGGATCCGAGCTATCACGGCGCGGTCTGGACCCAGGCGGTCAAGCCGTTGGGGCCGATCGCCTATATCTTGAAGATGCGGGTGACCCTGCTGCGCGATCTCGGCGCGCCGATGAGCCCGTTCAATGCCTTTATGTTCATCCAGGGGTTGGAGACCCTGCCGCTGCGGATGCGCGCCCATTGCGCCAATGCGGTGAGCGCCGCCAAGTTCCTCGCCGAGCACCCCAAAGTCGCCCGCGTGATCCATCCGAGCCTGATGAGCGGCGAAGCCAGGCGCCGCGCCGACGCCTATCTGAAGGGCGGCTATGGCGGGCTGCTCGGCTTCGAGCTGAAAGGCGGGCGCGACGCCGGACGGCGGTTCATCGACGCGCTCAAGATGTTCTATCACGTCGCCAATATCGGCGATGCGCGCAGCCTGGCGATCCACCCGGCCTCAACCACCCACTCGCAGCTGTCGCCCGAAGAGCAGTTGCAGACCGGGGTCAGCGACAGCTATGTGCGGCTGTCGATCGGGATCGAGCACCCCGACGACATCCTCGCCGATCTCGGCCAGGCGCTCGAGGCCGCCTGACCCGCGCCGCGGCTGCGGAGGCGGGAGTGGGCGCCGAAGAGATCCTGCTGTCGCTGCCCTCGCCGATCGATCTGAAGCTGACCGTCGCCAGCCACGGCTGGGCCCAGCTGGCGCCGTGGCGTTGGGATCCGGAAGCCGGTTGCCTCAGCCGCCATGAGCGGATCGCGGGCCGGCTCGGCGCGATCGCGGTCGCCCAGCGCGAGCTCGACGCTGTTGTTGTTCGCCGAGACGGCTTCGGCGCCGCCGCCGACGCCGCGATCGCCGCCCGCGTCGAGCGCTGGCTCTCAGCCGATTGGCAGCCCATGGCAGCAATCGCCGCACTGAGCGGCGACGGCTTGGGCGGCGACGGCTTGGGCGGCGATGGCTTGGGCGACGGGGCGGCGCTGATCCATCGCGGCGGCGGCCGAATGCTGCGCTGCTCGACCTTTTACGAGGATTTCATCAAGACCGTGCTGACCATCAACACGGCCTGGTCGTCGACCTGCCGGATGGCGGCGGCGCTGGTCGCCGAGCCGGGTGGCGGCGGCTTTCCGGAACCCGAGATGGTGCTCGACTATGGCGAGATGCGGCTGCGCGAGTGCGCCAGGCTCGGCTTTCGCGCCGCGACCGTAATCCGGACCACCCGGCAGATGCTCGACGATGGCGCGATCGACGCTACGGGTGAAGGCCGGCCCGAACGGCTCGGCCACGACTACCTGATCGGGCTCAAGGGCATCGGTCCCTATGCCGCGGCCCATTGCCGGCTGCTGCTGCACGATTTCGCGCGCATCCCGGTCGATTCCGAGGTCGTCGCCTATCTGCGCCGGCGCCATGGCTGCGACCCCGCCGCCTTCGCCGCCAGCCGCTCGGCCTGGGGCAGCTACCTGGCGCTCGGCTACAAGCTCGCCCGCCTGCGCGAAAAGCTCGACGCCGCCGCGAGGTGATTTCTCGGCCGCCAAATCACAAACTTCCAGCCGTGAGAGCTGGTTCACACTCCGGTCCGCGCTCTCGGATATAGCCTCGCGGGACCCGACGAGGCCAGCCTCGGCCGGGCGACGAACCAAGGAGTGTCCCGATGAGGAGCCCTGTCGCCAATCGGCGCATGCTCGCCAACAGTCTGCATCATCTGCCGCCGGGCTCGGTGGCCAAACGCCGGACCAATCCCAATCGCTGGCTCGAGCTGACCGTGGGCGTGCGCCGGCGCAAACCGCTGCCCGATCTGTCGGCGCTCGACGCCAAGCGGCCGGGCGAGCGCACCTACATGACCCGCGACCAGCTGCGCGCCGAGTTCGGCTCGGACCCGGCCGCGATCGCCGCGATCGAAAAGTTCGCCGCCGCGCATCATTTGGTGGTGACCCGCAACGAGCCCGCCTCGGCCCGGCTCGGGGTCGGCGGCACGGTTGCCGACATCAGCGCGGCCTTTGGCGTCAAGCTCCTGGATTACAGCCATCCGAAGCTCGGCGATTTCCACGCCCGCACCGGCCCGGTCATGCTGCCGACTGAGTTGGGCGATGCGATCACCGGCGTTTTCGGCCTCAACAATCAGCGCGTCATGCACCGCCTGCCGCGGCAGCGCCAGAGCGTTGACCCGCGCCTGGCCGCGAGCTCGCAGTCACGGCCTGGTTCATCCCGACTGAGCTTGCCCAGATCTACAATTTCCCCGATGCCGATGCGAGCCAGTCAATGCATCGGGCTCTTGGAGTTCGGCGGCGGGGTCGAGGCCGCCGATGTCACCGCCTATTTCCAGAAGATCGGCGCGCCGGCGCCCAGATGTGCAGATCGTCGCGGTCGACGGGGTCGGCGCCGATCCCACCGCCGATCCCAATTCAACCGGCGAGGTGATGCTCGATGTCGACATCGCCGGCGCGCTCGCCGGCGGGGCCAAGGTCGCGGTCTATTTCTCGACCTTCGACGAAAAGGGACTGGTCGACATCCTGAGTACGGTCATCAACGACCAGGCGAACGATCCCGGGCGTGCTGTCGGTCAGCTGGGGCTGGGACGAAAACCAGCCCTTCAACAACGGCATATTGTGGTCGGCCGCGGCGATCGACCATGTCAACCAGAGCCTCCTGGCCGCGGCGCAGCTCGGCATCACGGTGTGCGTCTCGACCGGCGACGACGGCGCCGAGGCGCAGGTCCAGGACGGCCATGCCCATGTAAATTTTCCGGCGACCAGCCCCTATGTGCTGGCGGTCGGCGGCACCACCTTGCACGCGCGCCAGGGGGCCAACGGGCAGATGGCGGTGACCGAAGTGGTGTGGAACGACGGCCCCGGCAGCGGCACCGGCGGCGGGGTCAGCGACATCACCCCGGCGCCGCGCCTGGCAGGAGGGCAAGGTCCCGCGCTCGATCAACCCCGGCAATTTCGCCGGGCGGGCGATCCCCGACGTTGCCGCCAACGCCGATCCGGCGACCGGCTATCTGGTCATGAACGGCGGCAAGCTCGGGATCGTCGGCGGCACCAGCGCCGCGGCCCCGCTATGGGCGTGCCTGATCACCCGGATCAACGCGCTGACCGGGGCGCGCGCCGGCAATTTCAACGCGCTGCTCTACGGCACGATCGGCCCGGCCGGCGTGTTGCGCGACATTATCAGCGGCAACAACGACACCGACGGGCTGCTCGACGGCCAGTTTCCAGGCGGGGCCGGGGTGGGACGCCTGCACCGGCTGGGGCGCGCCGGACGGGGTCGAAGCTGCTGGCGGCGCTGAAATCGCCTAGCGAACTGAACAGCGGCGCCGCAACGCGCGACGGGAGCCAGGGGCCGCGAGGCCCCTGAATGACCTGCAGAGTGCGAGCGGGCGGCGTCGCCGAATTGGCATTCCGAGGATTATTCGGGTAAGGTTAATTCGCGCTTTACGGCGATCAGGATTGGCGGCGCTCGAATCGCGGGGAAACGAGATGCGCAAATTCTCGCAGACGCTGTGGCGGCTCGGCGGCCGGTGCTCTGTCTGGCGCTGGGAGCCTGCGGCAGCTTTGCCCCGCCATCGCGCGCGCAGGCGCTCGACGAGGCGCGCCAGGCGGGCCGTACGGCGCAGAGCTTGCCGGCCGCCGACGAGGATTATTTCCACGACATGGATGGCGGCATCAAGTTGACCCCCGACGAGGTCAAGGGCCGCAACATGTGGCTGGTGTGGACCGGCGGCGACGACCGGCTGTGGGACCGGCTGACCAACCTGACCTTCGGCTCGTTCGATCTCCTGAAGATCCTGTCCTCCTATCCGGGCCTCAAATACAGCCGCGACAACCGCTGGGAATATTTGGGGCTGGTCAACGAGCCGTGCTTTACCAAGGCGACCGGCCCCGATCCGAAGCATTACGGGTTGTGGCTCGACCAGCGCGACCCGAAATGCCCGCCGGACCCGTTCGCCAATGCGCAGAAATATCCGGGCGTGGCGGTCGGCGCGCGCGGCAAGAACATCCCGGCCGGCTCGTATTACGGCGAGCCGACCGGCATCGTCGGGCTGCGGCTCTTCCCCAACCCCGCCTTCGACGAAGCGGCGGCAAAGCGCTGGGACCCGCAGCGCTACTACAACGACCCCGGCTATTACCTGTCGAAGGATCTGGTGCGGCCCTACCGGGTCGGCATGTCGTGCGGCTTCTGCCATGTCAGCGCCAACCCGGAAAAGCCGCCGGCCAATCCCGATGCGCCGCAATGGGCAAATCTGAGCTCGACCGCCGGCGCCCAGTATTTCTGGGTCGACCGCATCCTGGCTTGGAACGCCGACCCGTCGAATTTCCTGTTCCAGGTGCTGCACACCGCGCGGCCGGGATCGCTCGACACCTCGCTGGTCTCGACCGACAACATCAACAACCCGCGCACGATGAACGCGATCTACGATCTGTTGCCGCGGCTCGAACTGGCCAAGCGCTGGGGGCATGAGACCCTCGGGTCACGACAATCTCGCCAACAAGCAGTTCAACGACTTTGTCAGCCAGCGGTCCGCTGACCCAGTTCTTTCAGCCGCCCAATACGGTATGGACCCCGCATGTGCTGAAGGACGGGTCCGATTCGGTGGGGGCGCTCGGCGCCTTGAACCGGGTCTATCTGAATATCGGCCTCTTCAGCGAGGAATGGCTGCGCCATTTCAACCCGATCCTCGGCGGCAAGACGGTGACGCCGATCGAGATCACGACGGCGCGGGCGAACTCGTCCTATTGGCAGGCGACCGAGGCGCAGACCCCGGACATGGCGCTGTTCCTGCTTGAAGGCGTCCTATCCGCACAAGCTCGCGAACGCGCCGGGCGGCAGCGCCTATCTGAACGACCCGCCGGCCACGGTGCAGCAGGGCAAGCTCGTCTTTGCCGACAATTGCGCGATGTGCCATTCGAGCAAGGCGCCCGACTCCGCCGGCCGACGCCGATCTCGGCGGCTGCATCGGCCCCAATTATCTCGCAGTGCTGGAACCGCTATTGGGCGTGGACCCACACCGACGATTTCCGCAGCCAAGATGCGCCCGATCGTCCAGGCCAAGGATTTTCTCGACGACAATTACCTGTCGAACGACGCCCGCGTGCCGGTGACTCTGTTGCAGACCAACGCCTGCAGCCCGCTCGCGACCAACGCCATCGCCGGCAACATCTGGGACAATTTCTCCTCGGCCTCGTACAAGTCGCTGCCTTCGGTCGGCACGATCACCGTCTACGACCCGTTCACCGGCAAGCCGCAGCCATATCAGATGCCGGCCGGCGGGCGCGGCTATACCCGCGTGCCGTCACTGATCAGCGTGTGGGCGACCGCGCCCTATCTCCTGAACAACAGCGTCGGCAAGTTCGAGGCCGAGCCCAGCGGTCGCCTCGCGCATGGCCTCGTTCGAGAATTCGATCGCCCAGATGCTGTGGCCCGAGAAGCGCGACAAGGACCCGGTGCTCGGCGACAAGGTGCCGGGGGTGATCGACCGCACCACGGCGACGAGCTGGCTGCGGATCCCGACCGGCTATCTGCCCGACGTGCTCCGGCATTCGCAGCGGCTGCTGAACCTCGTCGTGCCGGTCTTCGACCAGAAGGGCATCGAGATCGGCCCGATCCCGACCGGCACGCCGGTCGACCTGCTGGCCAATTTCGACCCGCTGCCGCGCATCGCCGGGCTTGTCCAGCGCGGCTCGAGCACGACAAGGAGGTGGTCGCCGCGGTGTTCAAGCTGGTGCACGATCTGCGGGCCTTGCCGAAGGACGCCACCGACGAGCAGGCGCGCCAGGTCTTTGCCAATGTCGGCGAGCAGCTGTTCGCGCTCAGCAAATGCCCGGACTACGTGGTCAACCGCGGCCATTATTTCGGCGTCCAGGCTCAGCGACGCCGACAAGAACGCGCTGATCGCCTACCTGAAGACGTTTTAGGCGGCCGACGGATGACAGGCAGCGATCGAACGGCGGAACGCGTTCGACTATATCGTCGTCGGCTCGGGCGCCGGCGGCGGCACCTTGGCGGCGCGGCTGGCCGAGGCTGGCCGGCGGGTGTTGCTGCTCGAAGCCGGCGGCGATCCGCGCCTGCTCTCCGGCAGCAACGACTATCAGCCTGGCATCAACCGCCTGCCCGACGATTACGACGTGCCCGGCGTTCCACGGCTTCGCCTCCGAAAACGATGCGATGCGCTGGGATTTCTTTGTCCGCCACTATGCCGACGAGGCGATGCAGGCGAAGGACCCGAAATACGTCCGCAGACTACCGCGGCCAGCGGGTCGACGGCGTCCTCTATCCGCGCGCCGGCACGTTGGGCGGCTGCACCGCGCACAACGCGATGATCCTGGTCTACCCGCACAATGCCGATTGGGACGAGATCGCGCAGCTGACCGGCGACCCGTCATGGCGCGCCGAGGCGATGCGGCGAATATTTCACGCGGCTCGAAAATTGCCATTACCGGCCGCTGGAGCGCTGGCTCGGCCAAGGTCGGGCCGAACCCGTCGCGCCACGGCTGGGACGGCTGGCTCCACACCGAAAAGGCCATTCCCGAAGCCGCGCTCGGCGATTTCGCGCTGGTCCAGGTGCTGCTGAACTCGGCCGCCGCGGCGTTCGACGATATCGGCCAGCCGATCGGCTCGCTGATCGGGCTTGCCGAGTCGAAGGCCGACCCGAACGACTGGCGGCTGGTCGCCGGGAACGCGGTCGGCGTGCGCTATACCCCGCTGACGACGCGCGATCACCATCGCATGGGCGCGCGCGAGCGGGTGCTGGAGACCGCGCAGCGATACCCGGACCGGCTGCACCTCGAGCTCGACGCGCTGGTCACCCGGATCATCCTCGACGGCAGCAACCGCGCGACCGGGGTCGAATACCTGAAGGGCGCGCGGCTCTACCGCGCCCACGGCCAGAAGGCGACCGCGGCCGGGCGTGCCGATGCAGGCCGCAGGCCGACGCGCGAGGTGATCCTTTGCGGCGGCGCCTTCAACACGCCGCAGCTGCTGATGCTGTCCGGCATCGGGCCGCGCGAGGTGCTGGAGCCGCTCGGCATTCCGGTCAGGATCGAACTGCCTGGGGTCGGCCGGAACCTGCAGGACCGCTACGAAATCGGCGTCGTCAACCGGATGAATTTCGACCGCTGGAAGATCCTCGACGGCGCCACCTTCGGCCGCGGCGATCCGCAATACCGGGACTGGGCGGCCGGGCATGACGGCGTCTATGCCAGCAACGGCGCGGTGCTGGCGGCGATCCTCAGATCCACGGCCCGAGCGGCCATTGCCCGATCTGTTCTGCTTTGCGCTGCTTGGGGCTGTTCGGCGGCTATTTTCCCGGCTACTCCGTCGCTTGAAGTGACCAAGCCCAACTATCTGACCTGGGCGATCCTCAAGGCGCACACTCAGAACCGCGCCGGCGAGGTCCGCCTGCGCTCGACCGATCCGCGCGACACGCCGCTGATCGATTTCCATTATTTCGAGGAAGGCAGCGACGCCGCCGGGGAAGACCTCGATTCGGTGGTCGCCGGCATCCGCTTTGTCCGCCGGCTGACCGCAAAGCTGACCGCCGAAGGTGCGATCGCCGCCGAGGAGCAGCCCGGCGCGGCATTGCAGAGCGACGACGAGCTTAAGGATTTCGTGCGCAGCCATGCCTGGGGCCACCACGCCTCCTGCACCTGCGCGATCGGGCCGCGCGCCGCGGGCGGCGTCCTCGGCAGCGACTTCCGGGTGCACGGCGCCCAGGGATTGCGGGTGGTCGACGCCTCGGTGTTTCCGCGCATCCCCGGCTTTTTTATCGCCAGCGCCGTCTACATGGTCGCCGAAAAGGCCGCCGACGCGATCCTCGCCGGCTGAGGCTCAGACGATCGCCGCGGCGCCGGCGGCGGCATCCCAGGTCAGCAGCTTGGCCGGCTCGCCGGGGGTGACCGGCAGCACCTGCCGCTCCAGATAGAGGCGGATCAGGGTCGTCGTGTACGGCCGGAACAAACCGATCCTGGCGACCTCCGCGCCATCGAAGCTGAGCGAGGCGTCCCACGAGCCGGGTTCGGTCTGCGCCTCGGCGTCCGTAGCCGAGATAGGCGACATAGATCGTCCCGGACGAAGCGACGATGCGCATCGTCACGCCGGACGCCGGCTGCCCGTTCTGCGGCAACAGGCTGGCAACATCGACATGAAAGCAGCGATAGCTGGGATCAGCGCCGTAGACATCGACCTCGGCGTCGAACTCCTCGATTTGGCTGTCGGTCCCGGCGCCGCGATAGAGCTGCAGATTATAATCGATGATCGGATCGCCGCGCTCGTCGACCGCATGCACGATGAATTGCTGATATTGCGGCTGGAGGCGCTTGAAGCGGGATTGCGGCGTCCGCTTTCGTGAGCCAGGCGTCGTATCCGGCGGCCGGATCGCCGCCGGGCGCGGTCGCCGGGTCGGTCATCTTGAAAGCGTCGACCACCAGCTCGACCAGTTCGTCGGGCGGATCGCTGAGGATCGTCGCGTGATTGACCTCTACCTTGTCTCTTTGCAGCCAGTCGTCGAGCGCGGCCGGATGGCCGACGAGATGCACTGGGATCTTGACGTTGAAGGTCTTGACCGGGAATACCCGGTGCTGTGCCGACACCTGCGCGACGGCGGCGAGCTGCGGAACGCGGCGGCGCACGACCATGCCGCTCTGGGTCATATCGAGCTCGATCAGTTGAACGTTCATGCCGCAGCCGGCGCGCCGCACGGTGCCGTCGGTGCCGGGCTTGTTGACGATCCCGCGCAGCCCCGAATACTTGCCGATGCCACAGAAGACGAACACCCACGGGGTATCGGCGCCGCCGTCGTAGCGCGGCGGGTTGGCGATCAAATCGTTCTCGGCGAGCCGCCAGTTGAACTGGCTGGCTGGTTCGAGCTCGAGCAGGATCTCGGTCGCCGGCCTGGAGAAAATCGGGTCCGAGCTGCTTGTTGCCCTTGAATATCGCGCCGAGCCAGCTGCGGCCCTGCTTGGCCAGGGGCGAGCCGAAGGTGGCCGGCGCCAGTGCAATCAGGCGCTTCAGCCGCTTGCTGCGCAGCGGGTCGACGGCGAGCCACGCCCGCACCACTAGCATGCCGGTCGAATGCACCACCGCGTCAAAGGGCGGGGCCGCGTCGAAGCCGGGCAACACCGCCAGCGCCCGGTCGAAAGCCTCGGCTATATCCTTGATCGATATGGCATTATCGAGCGACACATAGGTGCAGATGTGCATCGCGGCGTTGTCGATGCTGAGATTTTGGTGCAGGATGTCCTGCCATTTGCGCCAGGAAGCCCCGCTGTCCGAATAGCCGTGGACAAAAATCACCGGATTGCCCTGCCCGACCATCGCTTTCCTCCTGCGGCCTGGTGCGATGCGCATCCGCGGCACGGCCGCGAGGATGAACCTGCAGCGCCGGCATATGCGAGTGATATAGCTCACAGAATTGTGGTGAATTTCCGAATGGCGCGGCTTCCCGCTTGTCTTCTCGCGGCGCTGATCGCCGCACTCCCGGCGGCCGCATCGGCAGCGGCCCCGGCAGCTTCCCCGCCAACTTCGGCGGGATCGAAATGCGCGATGAGCCCGCAGGTTTTGTGGGGCGATGGCGCGCACGACGACACCGCGGCGCTGAACGCCTGGTTCCGCGGCGGCTGGGTGGTGTGGGGGCAGACCGGCGAGCCGGTCGGCTCCTTGATCGTCGGCCACGTGTTTCGCCTGAAGGGGGCGGTCTTTATCCCGAGCGGCACCGGGCGCAGCATCGAAGGGTTCGAGCTTTACTGGCCGGCGCGCCGCGAGCGGGTGTCGGGCGGCAGCATCCGCGCCGGCAGCGATCCTGACAAGCCGCCGATCGCGACCGGCATCGTCAAAATCGGCGCCGGACCCGATGAAGGGGTGGCGTTTCCGGGCCCCGACCTGCCGCCGGCCGATGCCCATGCCGGAACCGACTGCCTCGTCTCCTGACCTGCAAAAACCGCCAATCCGCACGCGAGGCGGCGATCGACGGGCGGCGGCGACGAGATCGTCGAGCCGGGCCGCGCCAATTGGCGGCGCTGCGTCTACCGGCGCTATTCGGCGGCGAGCAATGGCGGCGCGACCGCGGCGCGCTCGGCGCGGGCCATCGGCTGCGGCCACCAGCGGTCCTCCCATTCGGGAAACAGGCCCTTGAGCCTCGGCATGACCCGCTCGGCGAACAGCCTTGTGTTGTAGGCCGCCAGTTCCTTGCCCATGCTGCCGAACTGCAGCAGCAGCATCAGGTGGCCGACATTGAGCTCGGTCGCGACTTCGGTCAATTGCTCGACCACCTCGTCGGGCGAGCCGACGATGACATAGCCGCGCTCGACAATGTCGTTGATGTCGGTGGTGGCGCGGGCCTTCTGCCGGGCGTCGAGGCTGGCGGCCCGGCCGATCTGGCCGACGACGCCGGCGCGCTGGGTCGCCTCGGTGATGTAGCCGGGCGGCATCGCCCAGCGCGGGTCGACGCGCAGGCAGCGGCCATAGAAATATTCGGCCGGCTCCTTATAGAGCCGCATCGCTTCGGCGCGGTTTTCGGCGACGCCGACGAACTGTAGAAAGCCGGCGCGGTAGGGGTTCCGGTCCTTGCCGAGCCGGGCCATTTCGTCCCAGAAACCCTGGATCGTGGCCCGCCCGTCCTTGAACCCGAAATAAGAGAGGTAGGCGTAGACATAATCCATCTGCGCGCACCACTGCCAGGTCTCGACCGAGCCGCCGCCCGGGATCCAGATCGGCGGGTGCGGCTTTTGCACCGGGCGCGGCCAGATGTTGACGTAGCGCTGCTGGTTGAAGCGGCCGTTGAAGGCGAAGGTGTCCGGCTCGGTCCAGGCGCGCAGAACCAAATCGTGGCCTTCGAGATAGCGCTCGCGCAGGCTCGACGGGTTCTGGCCATAGGCAAAGCAGGTGTCCATCGGCGTGCCGACCGGGAAGCCGGCGATCAGCCGCCCGCCCGAGATCACGTCGATCATCGCGAACTCCTCGGCCACCCGCGTCGGCGGATTATAGAGGGCCAAGGAATTGCCCATCACGCACAGCGCCACATCGCTGGTGCGGCGGGCCAGCGACGACGCGATCAGATTGGGCGACGGCATCAGCCCATAGCCGTTCGAATGGTGCTCGTTGACGCAGATCGCGTCGAACCCGCATTCGGCGGCGAATTCGAGCTCATCCATGAAGTCGTTGTACATGTGATGGGCGCGCCGCGGGTCGAACAGCGAGGAGTGAATGTCGACCCAGACCGAGGGATGCTTGTCGCGGAAATCATCCGGCAGCTCGGTGTACGGCATCAGGTGAAACCACATCAGCTTCATCGCGCTTGCTCCCGCGGGTCCAGACAGGCCAGCCTGACCTCGGGCGGTGATCGGGTCAACCGGGTAGTTCCCGCAATTCCGGATCGACGGCGGCCCACACATACTACCGGAAACTACCCTGAGAGGATCTTCGAAGCCACGCGCGTCTGCTTCACACTGCGGCGCTAGGGCATGTATGTTGTGCCGCGCGCTGGAGTCCTACACACATATAGCTGATTATCCCAGTTTTCCACAGGCTGTGGATCAAGAAAGATGTCAGGTACGAGCAAAAATGCTGATATATGGGAAACCGCTTCTCTTCCAGAGACGGTCATCCGATGGAGTTCCTCAAAAACGTATCTATCAAGCTGCACGCATCTGGTTTGGCGGCGGCAGTAATTGTTTGGGTTATGGCCGTAGCGGCCATAGGGATCTTTGGACAGGGTCAAATCGCGTGGAGCGCCCTTGGGCTGCTGAGCGGCGGAATTTCATTGATCATGTACCTGGCAGCTCGGCCATGGTGATCAAGTTCTTGTGCGGTTTAAGGCAATGCCTATCACTACGTTTACCCCGATCCTCGAAGCCGCGCAAACCCGCCACGGCGTCGCGGCGCTCGCAGTGCGTCTGGCCCAGCCGCGCAGCCCGGCCGAAATCGAGGAGTTGGGCGACGACCGCTATCTGTCGCAGATGTCGTTGCGGATCTTTCGCGCCGGTCTCAAGCACAGCATTGTCGATGCCAGATGGCCGGCTTTCGAGGAAGTCTTCGAGGGATTCGCGCCGCGCCGGGTGCGGGCGATGCCGGACGAGGCGCTCGAAGGATTGCTCGCCGACCGCCGGCTGATCCGCCATTGGGGCAAGCTCAAGGCGGTCCGCGACAACGCCGCCGCGATGATCGCGATCACGGACGAGCACGGCAGCTTCGGCCTCTGGCTCGCGCGCTGGCCGACCAGCGACATCGTCGGGTTGTGGGAGGCGTTGGCCAAGGGTTTCAGCCAGATGGGCGGCAATTCCGGGCCGAGCTTTCTGCGCATGGTCGGCAAGGACACGTTTGTCCTGACCCATTCGGTCAACGCGGCGCTGCAACACTGGGGCGCCATCGATGCGCCGCCGAAGAATCGCAGGGACCGCGCCACCGTCCAGTCATGTTTCAACGACTGGGCCGCCGAGACCGGGCGACCGTTGTGCCAGTTGAGCCAGATCCTCGCCGCCTCGATCGAAGATTGAGCCGAACGTCGCCGTTGCGTGCCCGACATTGCCACGCTCGCCGGCGCGCGCCTAGCCTATTCGCCGCGCCTCATCGCCCGCGCAGCAGCGCGTCGGCGACTTCGACAAAACCGCTGCCGCCGCCGCCTTTGGTGATCCATTGCGGCGGCGTTGTCATGCGACCGAGATAGCGCCGCACGGTGGCGACGCCGACCGAATTGGGAAAAAATCCGAACATCGCCTCGTCGTTGAGCGAGTCGCCGACATAAACGAACGCATCGCGCTCGCGCTCGATGTCGCACCCGAACATTTCAGCCAGCATGCGGCGGGCCATCGCCAGCTTGTCGAAACCGCCGAACCAGCCGAGCACCCACAGCGAATTCACCACCGCGCTTGCGCCGGCCTCGGCCAGCGCCGCGACGATCCGCTCCGAGACCGGCGGCCCCGGGTTGCGAAAGGCGAGCGTCGTCTGGCGATAGATTTGATCGCCCGCCAGCGCCGCGCCCGGAACCAGGCTTTGAATGCTGGCGCCCAGCGCCGCCAGCTTCTCGCGGTGATGCTGCGATTCGGCCTCGGGCGACCAGAAACGGCGCTCGGTCTCTGCCATTTGCGCGCCCGCCGGCGCCCGGTCATGGCGGAAGCACAGCCCGCCATTCTCGCCAATCACCGCGGCCACCGGCCACATCCGGCAGATCAGGTCGCACCACCCCGCCGGCGCGGCGGTGATCGGGATCACCCGCAAGCCGGCATCCCGCAGCCGCTCGAGCGCCGCGTAGGTGGCGGCCGGCAGGCGCGGCCCATCGGTCAGGGTATCGTCGACATCGGTCAACACAAAGCGGATGGGGCCGATCCGTGCTGCCGGGAAGCGTTCGAAAGGTCGCATGGCCGCCGCGCGTTGCCGGTGGGAAAACCTTTCCCTCGGTATGCCGTTGTGCTAGCGCAGGCCCATATGTAAGCGCGCGGCCGGCGCCGCCGAAGGACAAATCGCGCGGGAGAGCGGGACTATGCAGAGCCAAAACCGGTTTTTCGACGACCTCGCCCGCGTCGCCTCCGGCGCGATGGGCACGCTGACGGGGATCAAGGGCGAGGTCGAGACGCGACTGCGCGAGCAGCTCGAACGGGTCCTCGCCGGCATGGATCTGGTCAGCCGCGACGAATTCGAGGCGGTCAAGGCGCTAGCCGCCGCGGCCCGCGCCGAGCAGGAGGATCTGGCAAGGCGCCTGGCCGAGCTGGAACAGCGCCTGGCGGCGGCCGGGCGCGACCGCGATGCGCCGCCCGGACCAGCCGCCGCCGATCCGCTCACCTCGATCTGATTGTGTTCCGGCTGATTGGGTTCCGGCTGATTGGATTCCGGATTGCGTTCTGGCTGATTGTGTTCCCGTCCATCTAGTTGTGTTCCGGCTTTGAGACCACTATGTCGAGCCGCCCGAAGGAGCGCCCGATGACCTCCGTTGCCCTTTTTGAACCGACCCCCTATTCCGGCAATCCGATCGATCTCGTCGAAGAGATCGTCAGCGCCAACGAGTGGGCGCACGATCGGGCCAGCGATGAGGAATTGGTCGTCGAGATTTCCGGCCGCTGGTGCGATTATCGTCTCTATTTCGTCTGGCAGGAGGAAATCTGCGCGATGCATTTCTCCTGCGGCTTCGACATGAAGGTGCCCAAAGGCCGTCGCGGCGCGGTTTATGAGCTGTTGGCGCTGGCCAATGAAAAGCTGTGGCTCGGCCATTTCGACCTGTCGGCGGAAGACAATTCGCCGGCGTTCCGGCATGCGGTGCTGCTGCGCGGCGTGATGGCGGCGAGCGCCGAGCAGGTCGAGGATCTGGTCGATATCGCCTTGTCCGAATGCGAGCGCTTTTATCCGGCGTTTCAGCTGGTGCTGTGGGGCGGCAAAAAGCCGGCCGAGGCGATGGCCGCGGCGATGATCGATCCGGTCGGAGAAGCCTGAGGCGGGCGCGGCCGCGATGGCCGGCGCAACCCTGCCCCGACACGAGAGCGCGGAGCGAACCCTGGTTCTCGTCGGCTGCGGCAAGATGGGGTCGGCGCTGCTGCGCGGCTGGATCGCGGGCCGGGCGGCGTCGCGCTTCTGCGTCGTCGAGCCGGCCGGGCCGCCGCCCGACCTCGCCGACGCGAGCGGCGTTTCATGGCGCCGCACCCCGGCAGAGCTGCCGAGCCCCGCCCCGGACGCCGTCGTGTTCGCGGTCAAGCCGCAAGCGATCGACGATTTGCTGCCCGAGTATCGCCGCTGGGCCGGGCCGCATACCCTGTTCGTCTCGATCGTCGCCGGCAAGACCATCGCCGGGATGACCCGGCATCTCGGCCCATCGGCGCTCATTCGCACCATGCCCAACACCCCGGCGGCGATCGGGCGCGGCATCACCGTCGCCTGCGCCAACGAGCGGGTGACCAGGGAGCAGCGGCGGCTGTGCGAGGAGCTGCTCGCCGCCGCCGGCGAAAGCGCCTGGGTCGAGGACGAAGCGTTGCTCGACGCGGTGACCGCGGTTTCGGGCAGCGGCCCGGCTTATGTCTTTCTGCTGATCGAGGCGCTGGCGCAGGCGGCAGAAGCGGCGGGGCTGCCATCCGATCTGGCCCTGCGCCTGGCGCGCAGCACCGTCGCCGGATCGGGCGAGCTGGCGCGGCTCTCTGCCGAGAGCCCGGCGCGGCTGCGCGAGAACGTGACGAGCCCCGGCGGGACGACCCGCGCCGCGCTCGACGTGCTGATGGCCGACGATGGCCTGGCGCCGCTGATCGCCCGGGCGGTCGCCGCCGCCGCAGCGCGCTCGCGCGAGCTGGCGAGTTAGCCGGGCGCGGGAGCAGCCATGGCCAAGAGCTCGCGACGTGCGGGCGGAGCGGCGCGCGGTCGGCCCGACCTTCGGCCTGATGGCGGCGTCGAGCCGCCGGACGAGGCCCGCCGCATCGTCGACGCGGCGCTCGCGCGGCTTGCGCAGGACGGCTGGCGCCGCCTGTCGCTCGCCGCAATTGCCGACGAGGCCGGGCTGCCGATCCTGCGCGTCTATCGAAATTTTCGATCGAAGCAGGCGATCCTCGCCGGGTTTATGCGACGGATCGACGAGACGGTGCTGGCCGAACCGCCGCCGGCCGAGGGTGACGAGCGGCCGCGCGACCGGCTGTTCGATTTGTTGATGCGACGATTCGACGCACTGCGGACGTACAAGCCGGCGCTGGCCGTGCTTCGTCGCGAATTGCCCGCCGATCCGGCGGCGGCGCTGTGCGTTGCCGCCGCGCTGTTGCGCTCGATGCGGTGGATGCTCGAAGCCGCCGACATCGCCACCGGCGGGGTTCGCGGGGCCGTCGCCGTCAAGCTGGCCGGCGCCGCTTATCTGGCGACGATGCGGGTGTGGCAGAGCGACGAGGCGCCGGATCTGGGGCAAACCATGGCCGCGCTCGACGCTCGACTGCGGCGCATCGAGCGCTGGCTGACGCCGGCCCGAACGTCGGGCGGCAACAGCGTGGCGGGCGCCGCCTAATTTTGTTGCACTGCAAAAACTTTTCTTGACGCCGGCCGGCCGACCGCCGATATTTTGGGCGTTGTGCACCGCACAACATCCCACGCCTTGAACGGAACCCAACCATGGATGCGCGCCCCAGCTTTTTCGATTTCGATGTCACCAAGATGATGACCGATTTCCGCTTTCGTCCGTTCGACGTCGACGCGCTGATGGCTTGTCAGCGCCGCAACATCGAGGCGCTGAGCCAGGCCAATCAGCTTGCCGTCGAGGGAGTCCAGGCTGTCGCCCGGCGCCAGATCGAGGTAGCCCGCCAGACGCTCGAAGACGTCTCGGTGCTGTTCCGCGAACTGACCCAGCCGACCTCGGCCGAAGACCGCCTCGCCAAGAACACTGAATACGCCAAGCAGATGCTCGAAAAGAGCGTCAGCCACGGTCGCGAGATTACCATGCTGGCCAGCAAAGCCGGCGCCGAGGCCGCCGATGTTCTGCGCAAGCGCGCGAGCGAGAGCCTCGACGAGCTGCGCGACATGGCCAAGCTGCAAGCCGCTCGCTGACCCCGCCCCGCCTTTCGCTGGAGGCCGTGCCGCACCGCGGGACGGCCTTTTTTATGAGCGCTCGCCGTTGGGCTTTGGGCGTCGAGGATCGGTAGGGTAGGATTCCTGATCATCGGGGCAGGTGCAGGCGGGCGCGCAGACCGCCATGCGGCGAGGTTTCGAGGCGAACGTCGCCGCCATGGCCGCGGGCCACGTCGCGGGCGATCGTCAGGCCGAGCCCGACCCCGCCGGTCGATGGGTTGCGCGAGGAATCGAGGCGCACGAAGGCGCGAAATACGCGGCCGCGGTCGGCCACTGGTATCCCGGGCCCGTCATCGTCGACCAGAACGTCGATGCCGTCGGCCATCGGCCGCGCCGTCAGCCAGATGTGTTTGCCGTGGCGCCGGGCATTGCCGATCAGATTGGCGAGGCAGCGCCTGAGCGCATTCGGCCGCACCGGCATCACATATTCGGCAGGAACGGCTAAGGACAGCTCGGTCCCGTCGCGGCGGTGCGCCGCAGCGATGTCTTCGAGCAGCAGCGCGATGTCGGTCTCGACCGGGGTCTCGGCGCCCTCGCCACGGGCAAAGTCGAGATAGCCGTGCACCATGTGCTCCATCTCGGCGACATCGGCCTTCAGCTCCTCGACCGCCGGATCCTCGCCGAGGATCGCCAGCGCCAGCTTCATCCGGGTCAGTGGCGTGCGCAGATCATGCGATACCCCGGCCAGCATTTGCGTGCGCTGGCGGATCTGGCGCTGGATGCGATTGCGCATGGTGATGAAGGCGACCGCCGCCTGACGGATTTCGACCGCCCCTTCGATCTTGAAAAACGGCACCGGGCGGCCCTTGCCGAAACCGTCGGCGGCCGCCGCCAGCCGCCGCAACGACCTGACCTGGTTGCGCAAAAACAAGGTCGCCACCGCCAGCAGGACCAGCGAGGAGCCGACCATCCACATGATGAAGATGTAGGTGGTCGGGCTGTACAGCCGGTCCCACGGAACCCGGGTGATCAGCATGCCTTGCGCCAGCTGGACCTCGATGCGCACCCCCTGTCGCGAATCGACGTCGTCGATCCGCCATGGCGGGTCGACCCGGCCTCGCATCGCTTTGTTCAGCTGCGCCTCGATCAAGGTGCCGCCAGGCGGCGGCGGCGGCGGCAGACGGGCGCCGCGATCGAGGGTGAATTCGAGGTCGGTCACCAGCCCGCCATGCTTCAGCAGCCGGGCGGCCGCGGCTCTCGGAGCCGGTGAGATTGATCGCCTCGATCATCAGCCCGATGTCGCCGGCAACCCCGGTCGACAGCCGCCACGAGATCGCGGTCCAGTGTCGATCGTAAAAGATCCAGGTGGCGATCGCCTGCAACAGAATGAGCGGCATGACCACGATCAGCAGCGAGCGGCCGAACATCGTGCGCGGCAGCAGGCGCTTGATCCAGCCGCGCGGCCGGATCTCGGGGTCGCCGAAAAATTCGCCTTCGGCGCTCGCCGCCGCCGGACGGCGACCCGCCGATCGGCAAATCGTCAATCAGGCTTGAGGACATATCCGGTGCCGCGGACGGTCTGCAGGTAGCGCGGGAAGCGCGGATCGCGCTCGATCTTGCGGCGCAGCCGGGTCATCTGAACATCGACATTGCGAACATTGCCGATGAATTGAGCCGATAACGAGAGCTCCTCGCGCGACACGGCTTCGCCCGCCTTCTGCGCCAGGCTCGCCAGCAGAGCGGCCTCGGCCGCGGTCAGGCGGATCGGATCGCCGCCGCGGAACAGCTCGCCGCGGGCGACATCGAAACGGCAGCCGCCAAAGCGGACCTCGCGGCGATCGGCATCCGCCGCCGGGCGTCGTTGCAGCAGATTGCGGATGCGCAAGACCAGTTCGCGCGGCTCGAACGGCTTGGAGAGATAGTCGTCGGCGCCTTGTTCGAGCCCGTTGACGCGGTCCTCGGGCTCGGCCATCGCGGTCAGCAGCAATACCGGAACCCGGCCCTCGCCGCGCAGGGCGCGGGTCAGGTCGAGCCCGCTCTCGCCCGGCATCATCACGTCGAGCACGACGAGATCGAAGGCGAAGCTCGCCAGATTGGCGCGCGCCTCGACCGCGTCGGCGGCGACCGTCACCCGGAACCCGTTATCCGAGAGATAGCGGCGCAAGAGTTCGCGCAGCCGCGCATCGTCGTCGACGACGAGGAGGTGAGGTTCGAGATCGCCCATGCCGCCGGCATTATACGCGTGCGGCGGCGCTCAGGGCTTCATCGCCGTTGGCGGCGCGAACCGGCGCCGATCCTCAGGTTCGGCGATGATCCCCAGCAACACCTTGCGGAAGCCTTCGACCGCCGGCGCGCCGGCCTGGCGATAGGCGAGCGCGACGCGGGCGCGCTGCGGCGCCGAGACTTCGCGCTCCAGCGCGCGGCCCTCGGCGGTCAGCTCGAGCAGCCGCTGGCGGCGGTCGTGCGCGCCCGGGCGCTGACGGATCAAACCCTGCCCGACAAGCTCGCCCAGGACCCGGCTCAAGCTCTGCTTGGTGATGCGCAGGATGCCGAGCAATTCGCTGACGTTGATCTGCGGATGGCGGCCGACGAAATGGATCACGCGATGATGCGCCCGGCCGAAGCCATAGCGCGCCAGGATCGCATCGGGCTCGGCGGTGAAGTCGCGATAGGCGAAAAACAACAGCTCGATCCCGTCCCCGACCGCGTCCTCGGCCGAGAACCGCGGTTCGGCCTGTGGTTTTATGTCAGACATATTGACTTATCTCGCAACCTTGCCTACCGTTTGGGCGTCCACTTCGATATAAAGTTCCATCGCGGCCGGGCCGGCCAGGTTCGCGACCAAGGACTGGCTTCGATCGCTTCGGCGCAAGGAAGACGCTCATGGACATGATCCCCTTCGACGACCGCGACGGCTTCATCTGGTATGACGGCCGCCTGGTTCCCTGGCGCGACGCCAAGCTGCATGTGTTGAGCCACGGGCTGCATTATGCGAGTTGCGTGTTCGAAGGCGAGCGCGTCTATAACGGCGAGGTTTTTCACCTCGACGATCACAACGCGCGGCTGATCAATTCGGCCAGGATACTGGGCTTTGAGGTGCCGGCCAGCATGGACGAGCTGACCCGCGCGACCCGCGAGGTCGTCGCCGCGAACCACATCGCCGACGGCTATGTCCGCCCGATCGCCTGGCGCGGCGCCGAGCAGATGGGCGTATCGGCGCAGGCGACCAAAATCCATCTGGCGCTCGCCTGCTGGGATTGGCCGGCCTATTTCTCGCCGGAGGCGAGGGCCAAGGGCATCCGCATGAAATGGGCGCCTTGGGCGCGCCCGGCGCCGCACACAGCACCGACCCAGGCCAAGGCGGCCGGGCTCTACATGATCTGCACGATGTCGAAGCACGACGCCGAGGCCAATGGCTGCGACGACGCGCTGATGCTCGACTGGCGCGGCCGGCTCGCCGAGGGCACCGGCGCCAATTTGTTTCTGGCGATCAACGGCGAATTGCACACCCCGACGCCGGATTGCTTTTTGAACGGGATCACCCGCCAGACCGTGATCGGGCTGGCCAAAAAGCGCGGCATCAAGGTGGTCGAGCGCGCGATCTTGCCCGCGGAGCTGGCCAAGGCCGACGAGATGTTCCTGACCGGCTCGGCCGCCGAGGTGACCCCGGTCGGCGAGATCATCGGCGAGCACGGTCATTACCGTTTCACCCCGGGCGCGATCTGCCGGCTGATGTGGGAAGACTACGATCGCGCGGTCGGCAAGAAAGTCGCCGCAACCGCCGCCTGAACTGGGGGCGTAGTCTCCCAGAGTGCGGCTGCGCCGGAAGGCCGCGCGACGCCGGCGCGCTCAGCTGCGATTGCGGACGTAGCCGTAGCGCAGATTGCTGCGGCCGGGGCCGTTTTTGAGGTAATCGGCCTTGAGCTCGGCGAAATGGTCGGGCCGGGCGAGCTCGGCGTGCTGGTCTAGCTCATACAGCCGCGCGGAGTTGCCGCTGAACACCGCGGTCTTGACCGGGCCATCGGCCGGGCCCAGCGGCGCGAAGCCGTATTTCTTTTGCATGTCCTCGGGGATTTCCAGCCGGCGCAGCCCCTCGATCTGCCATTGCGGCGCGCCGGTCCACACCGCGTCGGTGCCCCACACCACACGATCGACGCCGAGCCCCTTGATCAGCGTGCCCATCAACGCCGCCGCCAGCCGAGGCTCGGCCACGCTGGTCCAGGCGAACAACTGGCCGAGATCGCCATACACATTGGTGACCCCGTATTTTTCCGGGATCTCGGCCAGGTCGCTGGTCCACGAACTGCGCCCGGTCTTGTCGAACTCCGCCATGCCGTCGGCCGGATTGCCGCCGACCCAGCGATAGGCCGAGTGATATACAAGGAAATTCAGTTGCGGCCAGTCCTTGGCCGCGCGCCGATATCGCTGACATCGGCATAGGGCCGCAGCCGCGGGAACTGCTCTTCGATCGCCGGCGCGAACAGGCCCTTGTGGATGCACACGTTGCTGATGCCGGTTTTGGCGATCTTTTCGTAGAACGGATACATCAGCTTTTCGTCGTCGGCGTGCCACGGATAGTGCGGCGAGTTCCTTGTGCGTGTTGTCGCCGACCGTGTAGCCCTTCCACGAATCCGGCTTGTACACGTTCGATCGCCTGCGTCGACCTGGTCGAGCCAGCCCGGCTGGCCCGGCGTGATGGTGAAATGCGCCAGCATCCGGCGCGAGCCGGCCTGCTTGTTCACCATTTCGCGCGTCTTGAACACCTGCTCCTGCGGGATGAACCAATCCTCCGGCACGATCCGAGGGCGAGTTCGACAGCAACGCCACCTTGGTGTCGCTGTCCATGTAAATTTCTTTGACGTAGTTGCCGTATTTCAGATCGTCGATGGTCTGTTCCGTGCCGCTCAGCTCCTTGTTCCAGCCGAACTTGCCGAACGCCTTGCGCATCTTGACGAAGCCCGTCAGCCGGGTGTCGTCGCGCAGGAAATGGGTGTGCCCGTCGATGATCATACTGGCCCGACAATGCGTCCGCCCGCTCGGCCGCCAGATCCGGGGTCGCCGCCTCGGCCTCGCTGGCGTCGAACAGATGGCCGAACACCTGGTTCAGCGCTACGAACGAAGCCGCCATGCCGGAGGCGGTCTGGAAGAAGCGGCGGCGCGACAGGCCCTGATTGCCGGCGAGCCGGTCGCTCGAGCTCCTTCAGCCGCGCCTCGACCTCGCGCTGCTTTGCGGTCTGCGGCGACCGGCAGGTATTCGTCGCTCGACACGATCTGCGTCGGCACCGGCGAGGGGAACGAGGCGGTCTCCGCCGGCAGCAATTCGGCCAATTGTTCGTCGGTCAGGAATTTCATGATTTCCTCCCTCAGGCCCACGGCTTATGGCGGCGGTCAGTGTCCCTTCAACAAGACGCCCAGGATCGCGATCGTCGCCGCCGCGTTGATCCCGACCGCCCAGGTCAACATCGTAAATCGGGAGCCGACATCCGAAAAGCGGGCATTGACCTCGGCACGAAACTGCGTGAGCCCGTTCTCGAGGTTTGTCACCCGCGCCTCGATGATCGACACTCGCGCCTTGATGGTCGACAGGCTGTTATCGATCGAGATGAGGCGGTTCTCGTAGTCGGCCAGCTCCTCGGCGGCGGCGATCGCGTCTTCCTCGGGCGCGCCGGCCGCCTTGAGGGCAGCATAGGTCTTGGCCAGCATGATCGCCATGCGGCATGCCTCTAGCGCGGTCTCGCCGGCACTTCAAGGTTAAGCAGCCGCGCGGCGTTGCCGCCGAAGATTGCTCGGCGCTCGTTGTCGTCGAGCCCGGGGCAGCTCTCGATCATGCCGACCGGGTCGACCTCGCCCATATCGGCGGGGTAGTCGGTGCCCATTAGGATGTGGTCGGCGCCGTACTCCTCGACCAGATACTCGAGCTGGTGATGGGTGTAAACGAGCGCGTCGAAATAGCAGCGCTTCAAATAGGTCGTCGGCATCCGCCGGATCACGTCGCCGGCGTCGGGCCGGGCCGAGGCGACATGGTCGATGCGTCCGGAATAGGCCGGCAGATAGCCGCCGCCATGCGAGGCGACCAGCTTCAGATTGGGATAATCCTGCAACACCCCGCCAAAGATCAGGTGATGCAGCGCCACCGTGGTATCGAGCGGGTTGCCGATCACATTGGCGAAATAATGATTGGCGAACCGCCCGGCCTCGGTGAACCCGTCGGAGTGCATGAAGACGAGCAGGCCCAATTCCTCGCAGCGGGCGAAGATCCGGCGAAAGCGCTCGGCCGACAGATCCTCGCCGGCGACATGAGTCAAGATCTCGATGCCGCGAAAACCCAAGGATTTGTGCAGGCGATCGAGCTCGGCGACGGCGAGGTCCGGGGCCTGGAACGGCACCGTGCCGAGCCCGACGAAGCGGTCAGGATATTTGCCGCAGATCTCGGCGATGAAATCGTTGATCGCGCGGGCGGTGGCGAGCCCGAGATCAGGGTCGGCGCCGTAATAGGTCTGGCGCGGCGCCGGCGAGATCGCCTGGATGTCGATCCCCATCCGGTCCATGTCGGCGATGCGCGTTTCCGGCGAAACGCTCTGCTGGTCGGTGCGCACGCCGTTCGCCCGATTGATAGCCCGGCTCTGCGGACTGGCCTGGGTTTCGAGAAACCAGCGCGAAACCTCCTGGCGCCCCTCGACGAGCTCGGTCGCCTTGGCGCTGCGCACGTGGCAGTGGATGTCGATCGTGAACCATTTGCCACGCGCGTGCACCGGACCCGGAAACCGGCCCGGGATCGGCGCCCCCTCCGGCAGGCATTTGAACAGCATTATTTTCTCCTGTAAATCCGTCGGCGATCAGGCGGACTGCTTTCGTCCCGTCACATCAGGAAGACGCCCTTGCCGGTGGTCTGGGTGTCGAACAGGCGATAGGCCTCCTCGGCCTGGTCGAGCTTCCATTGGTGGGTGAACAGGCGGTCGACCTCGACCTTGCGATCGACGCAGAATTGTGCGCAATCGGCTTGGCCCTGCCACGAGAACGTCCATGAGCCGATGATCGTCAACTGCTTCCGGAGCATGTCGGGGCTGACGTCGATCGTCACGTTGTTGCGCTCGCCGACAAAGGCGACCGTGCCCCACACCTTGGCGCTGCGCACCGCGGCGATGCGGCCCTCGGGCTGGCTCGAGGTGTCGAGGGTGCAGTCGGCGCCGCCATGGGTCAAATCCTTGATCGCGCCGACCGGGTCGTTGGAGCGCGGGTTGACCGTCTGCCAGGCGCCGAACTCCTTGGCCCGCTCCAGGCGCTCGGGGCTGACGTCGAGGGCGATCACCCGCGCCCCCATCGCCGCGGCGAGCTGGGTCGCCGACAGGCCGACCGGCCCTTGCCCGAACAGCGCGATCGTGTCGTTGCCCGAGAGGTTCAGCCGGCGCAACGCGCCATAGGCGGTGCCGGTGCCGCAGGCGATCGCCGCCCCGGCGCTGAACGACAATTCGTCATGCAGCGGCACCAGGGTGAAGGCCGGCACCTTGAGCCAGCGCGCGTGCCCGCCATGGGCGTTGTTGCCGTACACCAGCACCGGCCCTTCCTGGCACAATTGCGACCAGCCCGAGCGGCAATGGTTGCATACGGTGCACCCCTTGTAGTGGTGCACCATGACCCGCTGGCCGATTTTCGCCTGCTTGTCGCTGACGCCGGGGCCGATCGCGGCGACCACGCCGCACGGCTCGTGGCCGCCGATCACCGGGTTCGGGTTGACCGGCAAGCCGCCGATCAATTCGCCGCCCGATTTCGGCCGGCGGTACTGGTGCAGGTCGCTGCCGCACATGCCCGAGGCCTTCATCTCGACCACGACCTCGCCCGGCCCCGGGGTCGGGTCCGGGAATTCCATCATTGCGATCTCCCGATCGCCGCTGAACACCACGCCGCGCATCGCTTCCTCCTCACCGCTCGTGTCTGCGGCCGAGCCTAGACCAGATTTCGCTGCCGGCGCGAGCCGGTTGCTTGCGGTCGCGGGGGGAACCGGTCAGCGATGACGCCGAGGGCTGAGCAGCTTTGATTTTCCGACGCTCCGGACCGGAGGCGGCGCGCCTGCGATCCGGGGTCGCCGGTCAGCGCTGGTCGAGGATCATTTGCGCGAGCGATGCCGGAGCGGTCCTTGCGCTCGGCCTGCGGTGGCGACAACGCGCGCCCGCGCCCGTCCGGCTAGCCGGATCGGCTGGCCGCGCTTGCGCTCAATCGCCGACCGCGCGGAGCTGCTGCTGCGCGCCTTCGATCTGACGGCGGATCAGGCGCGCGTAGAGGCCGTTTTGGGCGAGAAGCTCGGCATGGCTGCCGGTCTCGATCAGATGGCCGCGGTCGAGCACCGCCAACAGGTCGGCGTTGCGCACGGTCGAGAGCCGATGGGCGATGACGATCGTGGTGCGGTCGCGCATCAAGGCGTCGAGCGCGCCGCGCACCTGCGCCTCGCTGACCGCGTCGAGATGCGAGGTCGCCTCGTCGAGCACCAGGGTCGGCGCGTTTTTGAGAAAGGCGCGGGCGATCGCCACCCGCTGGCGCTGTCCGCCCGACAATTGCACGCCGCGCTCGCCGACCGGGGTGTCGAGCCCTTGCGGCAGGCTCGCGACAAACTCGGCCAATGCCGCCTGGTCGAGCGCGCGGCGGATCGCCGCCTCGTCGGCCTCGGGCCGGGCGAGCGCCACATTGGCGCGCAGGGTGTCGTTGAACAGATAGGTGTCCTGCGACACCAGCGAGACCCGGCGGCGCAGATGATCGAGCTCGAACTCGCGCAGGTCGAACCCGTCGATCAGGATCCGCCCGGCATCCGGGTCCCAGAAGCGCAGCAAGAGGTTGGCGATCGTGGTCTTGCCGGCGCCCGAGGGGCCGACCAGCGCCAGGGTGGCGCCAGCCGGGACCTCGAGACGGATATCGCTTAAGGCCGGGCGGCGCGCGCCGGGATAGGTAAAGCTCGCGCCCTCGAAGCAGATCGTCGATCCTCCGGCCGGCTCGGGCGGGCGCAGCGGACCGTCGATCACGGCCGGCTGCTCGCGATGCACGGCGTAGAGCCGGCGGGTCGAGGCGATCGTGTCGGCGAGCTGGCGGCTGACCTGGGCGATTTCGGAAATCGGCAGAAACGACGACAATGACAACAGGATCAAGAGCGGCAGCATGGTCGGGGCCAGCTGATGCTCGGCGGCGAGCCGCGCTCCGATGACCGCGACCGCGAGCCCGCCCAACCCGGTCACGGTTTCGAGCCGCGCCGTCTGCGCCGACAGGTCGCCCAATAATTCGAGCCGGATCTGCTGATAGCCGCGCACCAAATCCATGAAATTGCGGCGCCGCCCGGCCACCGCCTGAAACGCGACCAGGTCGTTAAGGCCTTGGATCGTTTCGGTGACGTAGGCGCCCAACAACCCGAGCGCGTCGCGCGCCTCGCCGCCCAGGCGGTCGATGCGCGCCCGGCTCACCACCGGCGCCAGCGCCGCGAACAGCACAAAGGGCAGCAAGGCCAGCGCGATCGGCCAGGCGACGACGGCCAGCACGACCAGCACCGTCACCGGCGCCAAGACCGCGACCAACGCCGGGGCCACGGTATGGGCGAAGAAATACTCGATCGTCTCGACATCCTGGCTGGCCAACGCAATCAGATCGCCCGAGCGCCGCCGCAGCAGATAGGCCGGGGCCAGGGCATCGAGCTTCTCGAACAGCGCGATCCGCATCTCCGCCAGGAGCCGATAGGCGATATCGTGGGCGAGCCAGGATTCGAGCCAATGAAGGAGCCCGGCCAATGGCGCCGCCAGCGCCAGCAGCGATCAGCAGATAGCCGTAGGGCGAGCCGGTCTTGACCGCGGCGACGGCGAGCGCGCCGATCACGCCAACCCCGATGAAGGCCGCGACCCGGGCGATGCCGGAGCCGACGACGACGGCAAAGCGCCGCCGCCACGGCCGGATGATCGCGACCAAGGCGCCGAGGGTCGCCGCCCAGCCGACCGAGGCGGCCTCGGCCGCGAGTTCTGCCGGGGCCGTCTCGCCGGTAATGTCAATGTCGTCGGCACGGCCCACCGCACCCGGGGCGGAGCTGTGTTCCGCGAGCACGATGTCGCCCTCGCGCTCCTCGGCCTGCGCCCCCATCAGCCGGCGGTACGGCCCATCGCGGCGGATCAGCTCGGCGTGCCGGCCTTGTTCGACCAGACGGCCGTGGTCGAGCACCAGGATGCGGTCGGCGCCGATCACGCTCGACAGCCGGTGCGCCAGGACGAGCGTGGTGCGCCCGGCGGCGAGGCGATCGATCGCCTGCTGGATCACCGCCTCGTTTTCGGCGTCGACCGAGGACAACGCCTCGTCGAGGATCAGGATCGGCGCGTCGCGCAGGAGGGCGCGGGCGATCGCCAGCCGCTGGCGCTGGCCGCCCGACAGCATGACCCCGCGCTCGCCGATCATCGTCTGCCAGCCCTGCGGCAACGCCGCGATGAACTCGTGGGCGTTGGCGTCGCGCGCCGCGGCTTCGAGCTCTTGGCTGTCGGCGTCGGGCTTGCCGAGACGCAGATTCTCTTCGACCGTGCCGTGGAACAGATAGGTGTCCTGGTGCACGACCGCGATCATCCGGCGCACCGCTTCGGGATCGAGCGTCCTCAGATCGCGCCCGCCGATCAGCACGCGCCCCTGTTGCGGGTCGAACAGGCGCAGCAACAGGCGGGCGACCGAGGATTTGCCCGAGCCGCTCGGGCCGACGATGCCGATCTTCTCGCCGGCGCCGACGGTAAAGGAGAGCCCGTCATGCGCCGCGCCGCGCCCGCCCGGATAGGCGAAATGGACATCTTCGAAGGCAATGGTCGGCAGCAGCGAAAGGCTCGTCGGCAGCCGTGGCCGAAGGCGGCGGCGCCAGCGGCTCGGCCGCCAACAGCGCGTTGATGCCGGCGGCGGCCGACTGCCCGACCATGCCCTGGTGCAATACCATGCGCAAATCGCGCAACGGGCGGAACACCTCGGTCCCGGCCATCAGCACGATCAGCAAGGCCTGGATGCTCATCAGCCCGTGCGACACCCGCCACACGCCGAGCGCCAGCGCCGCGGCGGCGCCGACCGCGACCCCGCTATCGCTGATGCCGCGGGTCATCACACTGGTCGACAGGACGCGCAGGGTGCTGTCGCACAGCGCCTGCGCCTTGTCGGCGAGCCGCCGGCCAAAAGCCCGGCTCTGGCCGAACGCCTTCAGGGTCGGCAGCCCCTGAACACCGTCGAGAAACTCCGAGCCGAAGGCCTTCAACGCCTGCTGGCGCCCCTGGCTGGTGCGGCGCTCGCGCTGGGCGAAGACGCTGGGCGCGATCAGGGTGACGAGCGCCGCGACCAGCATCACCGTCGCCACTGGCAGGTCCCACCAGGCGATAAAGGCAAAGATCGCGATCGGCGTCAGCACCGCGATCGACAATTGCGGGATGTACTGGCCGAAAAAGGTCTGCAGCTGCTCGACCCCGTCGATGATCGACAGCATGACGCCGCCGGTGCGCTCGCCGGCGAACCAGGCCGGCCCCAATTCCGCGATCTTGTCGTAGAGGCGGCCGCGCAACACCTCCTGAACCCGCGTCGCGGTGCGGTGCGAGACCATCGCGCGGCGATGCTCGATCGAGCCGCGCAGCAGCACCGCGGCGGCGACGCCCACGGCCGGAAGCGCAACCGCGACGAAGCCGCCGCCGGTGAACACATGCGACAGCAGCACGCCCAAGATGACGAAGCGGGCGATGCCGACGACCGAGGCGACGAGCCCGAGGACGATCGCAAAGGCGATCCACCGGCGCAACCCGCGCGTCAACTCCCACAAGCGTCGGTCGAAATACATTGGCGCTCTCCCTGGTCCGCCCGCGACAATGGTCGATAGCGCGATCTCGGCGTCACCGGTGCGCGGCCGGCGGCGGCGGCGCCGGCGATGACCACGTTAGCGATACGCCATGATGGCGACAATCGACAAACGCAAGAAGGCATGATACGAGGATGTATCGCTTTGCGCAGGTCCTTTGGGCAGGTTATGGGAGGCGCCGGTGGATTGGGACGACATCCGCATCTTTCTCGCCGTCGCCCGCCACGGCTCGCTGCGCGCCGCGGGGCGGGCGCTGGGCTTGAGCCAGCCGACGGTCGGCCGCAGGCTGGCCGGGTTCGAAACCTCGTTCGGCGGGCCGGCGCTGTTCGATCGCCTGCCCGAGGGGCTGCGTCTCAATGCGGCCGGCGAGGCGCTGATGACGGCGGCCGAGCGCTTCGAGACCGCGGCCCTGGCCTTCGAGCGCCGCCGAGTTGCGGCTTCGCCGACCCTCAGCGGCACGGTGCGGGTCTCGGTCGGCGAATGGGCCACGATCCTGCTGGCGCGCCATCTGGCCGACGCGCAGGAATCCGGGCTGCCGCCGGGGATCACCCTCGAACTCGTCGAATCGCCGCAGACCGCGAATTTGGCGCGGCGCGACGCCGACCTGGCGCTGCGCCACGGCGTTCCCGAAGCCGGCAATCTTTATGTGACCAAGGTCGGCGCGATCGCCGGCGCGCTGTACCGCCGCCGTGACGGTAGGGCCCCTTGCGCCGCCCGCGGCGATCAATGGATCACCTATACTGAGGAACAGGCCCATTACTCGAGCGCACGCTGGCTCGACCAGCAGATCAGCGACAGCGGCGGCCGGGTGGCGCTGCGCGCCGCCGATCTCTTGATGCGGCTCGAAGCGATCCGCGCCGGGGTCGGAATCGGCCTGCTGCCGTGCTACGCCGCCGACGCCGACCCGCGGCTCGAGCGGGTAAGCCCGCCGGTGCCGGAACTGGCTGCGGATTACTGGGTCATTGTCCACCGCGATCTGCGCCGCGCCGCCTGCGTGCGTGCGGTCATCGATTGGATCGGGGGGCTGTTCGCGCAGCACCGCGACGCGCTCACCGGCAAGCCGGCGGGCCTGACGCCGCCAGCGAGTCCGGCCCCGCCCGATTCGCCCGGCGGCGGCGGCGATCCCGCCTTGCTCGCCACCGCCGATTGACGACCATCGCCGCCGCGTCGGCGACGCCGCGTTCCCGGCGCTGCGCCGCGGCCGCCGGTGGGGGTGTTCGCGCTCCCGCGGAAATCGGGGTCCGGCAAAAGCCGGCGTTCCGGAGGCGGGGCGACCCTTTCGCGCGCACCGCGGCGGCCCCGTTCTACTGGACGGAGGCCTAACGTTCTGCTACTATACTCATGCCCTCACTAGGGCGTGCCCGCGACGCGAACGTTCAGCGATATTAACATATTCTAATCAGTGATGCAGCTCAGACTGTTCCGGCATTTTATCCCTATTTCGGTCGTGCTGCTGGTGTCGTCGGACGCGCTGTTGATCACTGGCGCGCTCTACCAGATGTTGTCTCAGGCGAACGACGCGACGCTGCTGCTCTTTGGCGTGTCGAGCTTTCCCGCCCAGTTCTCGGCCGGTCTGGCGGTGGCGGCGATCGCCACGATGGTCTCTGTCGGTCTTTACGGGGAACAGACTTTCGTCGATTTCCGGGTGCTGATCAGCAAAATCGCGGTCGCTTTTGTGCTGGTGCTGATGCTGGTTGCGATCTCGGCCAAATATTGGCGCGCCGGGCTGCAGCAATTGCCGGACATCGGCAATCTGCCGCTGAAGGCGACGCTAATCTGGCTCGGCTGCATCACCCTGACCCGCGCGACGTTTGTCGTGACCTTGGGCCGCGGGCTGCTGAAGCGGAGGATCGTCGTCCTCGGCAACGGCACCCAGGCGGCGCGGATCGCCCGATTGGTCGAGATCGGCGAGAATCAGCATTTCGTGCCGATATCGTTCTTGCGCATGCCGGGCGAACGGAAGGCAGGCCGCGACGGCGCGCTCGACGGCTCGGCCGGCGATCCCGACGCGCTTGCCGATCTGGGCTGTCGCCTCGGCGCCAGCGAGGTCGTGGTCGCGACCGACGACCGCCGCGGCCTGCCGGTGCGCCAGCTGCTGCATTGCAAGCTCGCCGGCATCAGGGTGACCGATTTCCTCGACTTCTGGGAGCGCGAGACCAGAACCGTCGATCTCGAGGCGCTGCGCCCCAGCTGGCTGTTCTATTCCGACGGATTTCGCTGCGGCGTCGTCGACAAGATGCTCAAACGCGCCTTCGACATCGTCGTCAGCCTGGCGCTGCTGATATTCTCGCTGCCGCTGCTGGCGGCGACCGCCTGCCTGATCAAGCTCGACAGCGCCGGCCCGATCCTCTACCGCCAGGAACGGGTCGGATTGCGCGGCCGGGTCTTTACCATCCTGAAATTCCGCAGCATGCGGGTCGACGCCGAGCGCGACGGCAGCCCCAAATGGGCGGCCAAAGGCGATCCGCGGGTCACCCGCGTCGGCGCCGTCATCCGCAAGCTGCGCATCGACGAACTGGCGCAGGTGCTCAACGTACTGCGCGGCGATATGAGCTTTGTCGGGCCGCGCCCGGAACGCCCCTATTTCGTCGCCGATCTGTCCGCCGCGATTCCCTATTATGCCGAGCGCCATTGGGTGCGGCCCGGCATCACCGGCTGGGCGCAGATCAATTATCCCTATGGCGCCTCGATCGAGGACGCGCGGCGCAAACTTTCCTACGACCTCTACTATGTAAAAAATCAAAGTATCTTTTTGGATTTTCTAATACTGCTGCAGACGGCCCGGGTGATTTTCTGGAATCACGGAGCAAGATAGGACAACGAAGCTGGCCAGAGTCGTCGTCGAAACCATCTATTCGGGATGCGCGCTCGCGTTTGTCCTGATCGTCGCGCTGATGGTCCTGCGCGGCCGGACCAGCCGGACCGGCGTCGCGATCATCGCCTGCTGCCTCGCCACGGCTGTCTGGGCGGCGGCGACGGCATTCGCCGCGGCGCTGCCGGCTGCGGTCCCGGCGCTGCTCGACAGCATCAGACTTTCGGCCTGGCTGTTGTTCGCAGTGACCCTCGTCGCCGTGCGCGCCGAATTCGGCTCGCAAATCGCGCGGCCCTACCTGATCGCGGCGCTGCTCTTCTGCGCTGCCGCGATCGCCGTCGATCTGTCGGCCGTGATCCTCGGTCCGCAGCCCTGGGCGTCGTACGCGCAGCTGCTGGGCCGGATCGGGTTTGGCGTCTTCGGGCTGCTGGCCGCCGAAAATCTGTGGCGCAACACCGCGCCGTCGCGGCGCTGGCATGTTTGGCCGGTCTGCCTCGCGCTCGGCCTGCTGTTCGCCTATGAGCTGTTTTTATTCTCGGACGCCATCATCACCCGCGGCCGGGTCGATCCCGGCCTGGCGCTGGGACGGGCGATCGCCGCCGCGTTCATGACCCCGTTGCTGGCGCTGGCGATGGCGCGCAACCGCGAGTGGCGGGTCGACATCCACGTCTCGCGCCAGGTCGTGCTGCACACGGTCACCTTGATGGCCAGCGGCTGCTTTCTGCTGGCGGTGGCGATCGTCGGCATGCTGTTGCGCCGGTTCGGCGGCGATTGGGGCCTGGTGCTGCAGCTGGCGATGCTGCTCGGCAGCATAGTCGTGCTGATCACGGTGCTGTCCTCCGGCAGCCTGCGCCAGCGGCTCAAATTTCTGATCTCGCGAAATTTCTTTACCCATCGCTACGATTACCGGGTCGAGTGGCTGAAATTCATCGACGTCGTTTCCGAACCGCAGGAAGCCGAACCGCTGCCGGTCCAGAATCATTCGCGCGCTCGCCGAATTCGTCGACAGCCCGGCCGGGATGTTGTGGTCCGGGTCGCCCGGCGGCGGTTATAATCCGACCTCGTCATGGCGGATCGGGACCGAGCGCGGGATGCGAGTGGCGGCCGACGATCCGTTTATCGCGGGCTTTCGCGGCGGCGGCTGGATTCAGGAAAACGGCCCCGACGCGGCCGGCGAGACCTGGCTGTTCGCCTCGCCGCGGGCCTGGTTGGCGGTGCCGCTGTCGCATCGCCGCGAACTGGTCGGCTTTGTCGTGCTCGATCGCGCCGGGCACGCCGGCGGGCTCGATTGGGAGGCGTTCGATCTGCTGCGCGCGTCCGGCCGCCAAGCCGCCAGCTACCTCGCCGAGGAACGCTCGACCAAGGGCTTGCGCGACGCCGAACTGTTGACCGAATACAGCAAGCGGTTCGCCTTCGTGGTCCACGACATCAAGAACCTGGCGAGCCAGCTCGGACTGATCGTATCCAACGCGCGGCGCTACCTCGACGATCCCGATTTCCAGCGGGACATGCTGCAGACGGTCGAGGATGCGGTGGCCCGCATGAACCACCTGCTCAGCCAGCTCAAAGCCGACGCCGCGCCGAAGACGCCGCCCTTGGCCAACCCGGAGGCGATCGTCGGCGCCGTCGCCGCCGAATTCGCCGCCGGCTCGGTGCTGGTCGAGAGCGACGGCGACGGCGCGGACACGGTGGTGGCGATCGCGCCCGACGGGCTGCGCTCCGCCCTCACCCATCTCGTCCAGAACGCGATCGACGCCTCGCCGCCGGGAAGCCCGGTCACGGTCTCGGCGCGCCGGCAGGGCGGCCAGTTCGTCATCGCCGTCGCCGACCGCGGCGCCGGTATGAACGAAACCTTCATCCGCGATGAGCTATTTCTACCGTTCCGCTCGACAAAATCGGGTGGCTACGGCATCGGGGCCTTTCAAACGCGCGAGCTGATCCGCATGGCCGGAGGCGATATCGAGGTGATTTCCCAACCGGGAGCGGGCACGACGATGCGCATCGCCTTGCCGGTGGTTGCCGAGCGCGATCCCGGCCATCATCTCGGCCACGCTATGAGATCGGTGTCGCCGACCGCCAAATCGCTGCTGATCGTCGACGACGACAGCGGGCTGTTGCGCCAGCTGCGCTGGGCATTTGCCGAACACAAGGTGCATGCGGCCTCGAGCCGCCACGAAGCGATCGAGATGATCAGGGAGGACCCGGTTCCGGTCGCCATTCTCGATCTCGGGCTGCCGCCGGATCCGGACGGCGCCTCGGAAGGGTTGGCGACCTTGACCGAGATCCGCGAGATCGCCCCGGCGACCAAGGTCATCATCGCCACCGGCAACGAGACCCGCGAGCACGCGCTGCGCGCGATCGCGCTCGGCGCCTACGATTTCTATCAGAAGCCGATCGAGATCGAGGTCTTGCGGATGATCGTCGGCCGGGCCGAGCAGATGTTTGCGCTCGAGGCCGAAAACCGCCGGCTCAACGATGCCGCGACCGCTTCGCCGATCGACGGCATCATCGCCCACAGCCCGGAAATGCTGCGGGTGCTGCGCAGCGTCGAAAAGCTCGCGCCGACCGATGTCGCGGTCTTGCTGCTGGGCGAAAGCGGCACCGGCAAGGAGCTGCTCGCCCATGCCATCCACAAGCTCAGCCGGCGCGGGCGTGGTCCGTTCATCCCGATCAATTGCGCCGCCATTCCCGAGACCTTGCTCGAAAGCGAGCTGTTCGGCTATGAAAAAGGCGCGTTTACCGGGGCGCTACGGCAAAACATCGGCCGCATCGAGAGCGCGCATCGCGGCACGCTGTTTCTCGACGAGATCGGCGATGTGCCGCTGCCGATGCAGGTCAAGCTCTTGCGCTTTCTGCAGGACCAGATCGTCGAGCGGATCGGCGGACGCAAGCCGGTTCAAGTCGACGTGCGGATCGTCTGCGCGACCAACCAGGATCTCGATCGGATGATGGCCGACGGGCGCTTCCGCGAGGATTTGTTCTATCGCCTGAACGAGGTCGCGGTGCGGGTTCCGCCGCTGCGCGAGCGGCCGGCCGATGCGATCGTGCTGACCAGCTTTTTCCTGCGCCGGTTCGCCGCCGAGTATGGGCGCGCCGCGCGCGGGGTCAGCTCCTCGGCGCTGGCGGCGATCACTAGCCACCGCTGGCCCGGCAATGTGCGCGAGCTCGAAAATCGCGTAAAGCGCGCCGTCGTGATGACCGACGGAGCATTGATATCGGCCGCTGATCTCGAACTGTCGACCAGCGAAGACGAGGCAAAGTCGCTCGACATCCGCTCGGCGCGGGCCCGCGCCGAGCGCGAGGTGATCCAGTTGGCCCTGGCCCAGGCCGGCTCCAATCTGTCGAAGGCGGCCAAGCTGCTCGGAATCAGCCGGCCCACGCTCTACGATTTGATGCAGCAGCACCAACTCGGCCTCGAGGCATGACGGCCGGATGCAACAGGAAGGACAGCTGATGCCCCAGGCTCGCCGCCGCGCATTGCGGCATTGCGCGGCTTTGGCCGCCGGGATGCTGATCGCCGCGAGCCCGGCGGCGGGCGCCGCCGAGGCCTCGGCGGCGGCCAAAAGCGCCAATCACATGATGGCCAGCGGGAACCTCAAATCGGCCGAGATCGAACTGCGCAATGCGATCCAGGAATCGCCGCGCGATCCGCTGCTGCGCACCCAGCTGGCGCGGGTTTATCTGCAGCTCGGCGACCCGATATCGGCCGAGCGCGAGGCGCGCGCCGCGCGCGACCGCGACGGCAAGGAGGCGGATTACCTGCCGGTGCTGATCGACGCGCTGCTGCGCCAGGGCAAGTTCGCCGACCTCACCGAGCTGGTCAAGCCGGGCAAGCGGCCGGCATCGCTCGAAAGCAAGGTGCGCCTGGCCCTCGGCATCGCCGCGGCCGGCCTGCACGACCGCGCCCGGGCCGAGAAGATGCTGCAACGATGCGATCCGCCTCGATCCCAGCGCGCAGCCGCCGAAAATCGCTCTGGCGCGGGTGCTGGCCGCGACCGACCCGGCCGAAGCGAACAAGCTCTTGGACCAGGTGCTCGCCGCCGATCCGCGCTCGGTCGAGGCGCTGCTGATCAAGGGCGAGCTGGCCCGGATCCAGGGCCATCCCAAAGCGGCGCTGAGCCGGTTCGATGCGGCGCTGGCGATCGACCCGAAAAACCTCGCGGTGCGTCTGAGCCGGGCCAGCCTCAATATCGCCGAAGCCAATTATCCGGCCGCGGACGCCGATCTCAACGCAATCCTCAAAGGTGCGCCCAACAACTTCATGGCGAATTATCTGCGCGCGCTCGAACTGGCGAAACAGCAGAAATACGCTGCCGCCGATCAACTGTTCGACCGGCTGTCGCCGGGCTTTGAGCAAGTTTCCGGCGGGCTATTACCTCGCAGGGGGCGACAAAGCTCGCGCTCGGGCAATTTGCCCTGGCCGAGGATCTGCTCGATCAATACCTGACCCAATTTCCCAACGACCCCAGGGCGGCGCGCCTCGCCGCGGTCGCCGCGCTGCGCCAGGGCGCGCCGGCGCGGGCGATCGGCTATCTGAAGCCGTTCGCCGGCAAATCGCCTACCGACCCGCAACTGCTCACCTTGCTCGGCAACGCCTATATGGCCAACGGCAAGCCCGAACTGGCGCTCCAGCAATTCCAAAAAGCGGCTTCGATCGAGCCGGGCAACCCGACGATCAATACAAGAATGGCGATCTCGGAGATCAGCGTCGGCCAGGGTAAAGAGGGGCTGGCCGAGCTCGAGCGGGTATTCGACACCCAATCGGGCGTCGCCGTCGCCGGCCCGACCCTGGTGCTAACCCAGCTACGCGCCGGGCAGACCGACAAGGCGGCCCAGGTTGCGGCGGCGCTGATCAAGCGCGATCCGAAAAACGCGCTCTACCAGACCCTGCTCGGCATGGTCAAAGCCGCACAGCACGATGTCCCTGCGGCCGAAGCGGCGTTTCGCGCGGCGCTGGCCAGCCAGCCAGGCTTCGCCCCCGCCAGAAACGATCTGGCGGAGCTTTATCTGACGGCCGGGAAAGCGGACCAGGCCAAGAAGGTGTACAGCGATGCGCTGGTCGGCAAACCCGACGACGAGGCCGCTCTCCTCGGCCTGGCGAACATCGCACTCGGCGAAAAAAATTGGTCCGAGGCGAGCGGTTACATCGATCGCGCCCGCTCCGCCGCGCCCAATGATCCGGCCCCCGGGCTGACCCTGGTGCGCAGCTACGAGTTGCAGCAGGATTGGGCCAACGCCAAGGCGGAGGCGACGGCGCTCAGCGCCCAATTCCCGGCCAACAGCCAAGTGTTGCAGACGCAGGCGCAGGCCCAGCTTGCGGCGGGCGATGCCAACGGGGCGATTTCGAGCTACGAACGCCTGCATGAGCTGGAGCCGAATTCGCTGCCGATCCTGTCGCGCTATGTGGACTTGCTCAACTCGGCAAAGCGTTACCACGAAGCGCGCGGGGTCTTGCAGGACGCGATCGCCAAGGATCCCAAAAACAGCTCTCTCAAAGCCGCGCTGATCCGGGTCGTCGCCGCCAGCGACGGCGTCGATGCCGGGGTGGCGCAGGCGAACAGCTTTGCCGTGGAGGATCCAAGCAGCAACGTCTATGATTTGGTCGCGGCCGATCTTTACCAGAACGCGGGGCGATTCGACGACGCCGCGGCGCTGCTGCAAAAGGCGGTGGCGGCCCGGCCGACCGACGACGCGCTAACGGTCGCGCTTGCTCGCCTCAATATCCGGACCGGCCATTTCGCCAAGGCCGAGGCCACCTTGAACGGCCGGTTGCAGAGCGACCCCAAAGACGTCGCCGTCCGCTCGGTCCTCGGCCAGCTCTATCTGGCTACCGGCCGCACCGCCGATGCGAACAAAATGTACAGCGATCTGGTGGCGCAGAACGCAAATGATACGACCGGCCTGCTCGGCCTGGCCGATGTCGCCATCGCCCAAAAGCAATGGTCCGAGGCGATCGGCGACATTACCCGCGCGCGTAGCGCCGCCCCCAACGATCCGGCCCCGGGCATCAAGCTCGTCAATCTTTATGCGATGCAGCAGGACTGGAAAAACGCCACCGCGACCGCAGCCGCCCTGGCCGCGAAATTCCCGTCGAACGCCGCTGTTCTCGACGTTGAGGCGCGCGCCCAGTTCGGCGCCGGCGACACCAAGGGTGCGATCGCCACCTACGCGCAGGCCTATCAGCTGGCGCCGGCCTCTGCGCCGATCCTGTCGCGCTACCTCGCCGTTTTGAACAAGGCAAAAGATTATCCGCAGGTGCGCTCGGTGCTGCAGGCGGCTCTCGACCACGCGCCGCAAAACCCCGCTCTCAAGGGCGACCTGATCCGGGTCGCAGCCGAGATCGGCGGGGTCGAGGCGGGGCTGGCCAAGGCGCGAGACTATGCCAAGGCCGACCCGGGCAACCCGCTTTACGATCTGGTGTCAGCCGATCTGTTGGTGAACGCCGGGCGCGGCAAGGAGGCGGCGGCGCTCCTCGAAAAGGCGCTGGCGGCCAAACCGGCCGATGACAGTCTGACCTCGGCCCTCGCCCGGGTCTACAATGCGACCGGCGCGACCGGCAAGGCCGAGGCGCTGCTCAACGCCCGGCTCAAGACCGCGCCGAACGACTTTGCCCTCGAAGTGACCCTGGCGTCGCTCTATCTACAGAACAAGAATTACGATGCCGCAATCGTCGAGTACAACAAGCTGGTGGCCTTGCGGCCGGACGATGCGGCCTCGCTCAACAATCTGGCCTGGCTCTACCAGCAAAAAGGCGATCTGGCGAAGGCTCAACAACTGGCCGAACGCGCGGTCGCCGCGGCTCCCAGCGCCGCCCAGATCGACGATACCCTCGGCTGGATCCTGCTGGCGCAGGGACATGCCGACAAGGCGGTGACCTATCTCACGGCCGCCAACGTGTCGGCCCCCGCCGACCCGGCGATCCAGTACCACCTCGCCGTCGCCCTGCACCGCGCCGGCCACAGCGCCGATGCCCAGGCCATGCTGGAAAAGCTGCTCGGCTCGGGCGCCGCCTTTGCCGATAAGGCGCAGGCCAAAAAGCTGCTGGCCGAACTCAAGCACGGCTAACCCCGCGCGCCGCGGCCGCCTGCCGCTCGACTTGGCGCGCCAGGCGCGCCGCCGTTACGGGGTGGTCGCAATCTCCTGCAGCAGCCGCTTCAGCTCGTCGGCGAGAGCCGGCTGCGCCTGCTGCCGGCGAACCGCGACATCGGTCCCAATCGCGGATTCGACGCCGACGGCAATCGGCGGCGCCGGGACGTGTTGCAGCGCCTCCGTCAGGGCCACCACCGCTTCGCGCAGCTGCGAAAGCTCCGCCGCTTCGGCGAGAGCCGGCCGCCCCGGCGCCGGCCGGCTTTGCTCGACCGTATGCAACCTCATCTCGATCGCTTCGAGCGAAGAGCGGTTGAGCGCGGCGAGCCCATCGGTCGCCGCCACTAGGCGCTCGCTCGCCTCGCTCAGCGCACGTTGCCCCTGTTCGAGCGCGCCGGCCAGCCGAGCCGGGATCTGCCCCGGGATCTGCGTCGCCGCGGCGGGAACCTCGCGGCCGCGCTCCAGGCTCACGCTTTGGGCGGCCTCGAGCAGCTCCACGGCCCGGCGCAGCAGCGCGGTTTCGACCGGCTCGGCCGGCAACCTCGCCATGGTGTCGATCAGAGGATCGATCGAGACGTCGATGGCGAGTCGGGCGAGAACGGCGATAAGGATCAGCCCGACCGCGATCAGCCCGGCCGCGGCGGTCGGGATCGGGCCCACCACGACCGGCAGCGAGCCATGCTGCTGCGCCTCTCCCAACGCCACCGCAGCGGCCAGCGCGATCAAGGCGCTGAAGAAATGGGTGCGCGCCGCCCAAATATAGCAGAGGCGTGCGACCTCCCGTCTCGCCTCTTCCGGGCGAAACGAGCGACGCAGCACGACGGCGCCGTCCGGTCTCGCCGGCCGCGGCTGCGGCGCCGCCGGCAGCGGCGCAAGCCGCCGCAATCCGCCGGCGGCGAGGGCTGCGGTCCAGTCGGGTCCGGCCGGGCCGCGATACGCCGGAGTACGCGCGAAATGGCGGCGCAGCAGCAGGCTCAGACCGACGAGATTTGCCGCGATCAGCACCATCGCGCACAGCGCGTAGACGCCGAGCGCCACGACCGCGAGCTCGGGCAGCAACGGCGTCAACGCCGGCATGATAGCGGCATGCCGGGTCAGCGGCAGCACCGCCCCGGCCATCGCGGCCGCAGCGGCGATTGCGACCGCCACGCTGGTCAAGACGATTATCCAGGGTCGCATTGCTGGTCCTCTAATCGGCCGGGTAAGCCGCGGCGCCCTGATTCCGGCTGTCCGCATGCAATCGTTCGACAGACGGGCTGAGCGGCCGCCAGAAAACAACGCGCCGCACCTGCTCGCGACCGGCACAAGTCGTGTCGGCGCTCGGGAATCACTAAAGCCTCGCAATAGCGCAAGTCCACATCTTTACCAAATTTAGCCGCGCCAGCAACCAACGCCTGACCAAATTCGATCGAGATTTGAGGCGCTAACGCGCCATTGCCGCAATGCCGGATCTTGGGAGGCCCGCCAACCCTGCGGGCGCCGCCGATCTGCTCTAGGGGTGAATGACGCTCGCGCTGCGGCTGACGACGAACCCTTCGCGGCGCTCGACAAAATCGGCGACGATTTCGGTAAAGGCCTCCGGCCGATCGGTGCTGATCGCATGACCGGCGTCGTAAACAAACACCAGATGGCAATTGGGCATCAGCTGCGGATAGAAACGACCCATCTGCGGCGGGATCACGCGATCGAGGGTGCCGAACAAGACCAGGGTCGGGGTGGCGAGGCCCGGCAGCCGGGCTTCGAGATCGGCGTCGCGATCCGGTCCGCGCAGCCGGCCGACCAGCCGTCCCGTCTTCGCCCGCACCGCCGGATCGGGCATCGGCAAGGGGGCGACCCGCTCGGGATGCGCGTAAAGCCGGCGGGCCATCTCTTCGGGCGAACCCGAGGGCGGTTCGGCGCCTTGCGGGCGGATCGCCGCCGGCGCCTCCAAAACCAGGGCGCTCACCCGTTCCGGCTGCCGCAACGCCAGCCACAGCGCGGTCTTGCCGCCAAACGAGGTGCCCATCAGGTTGAAATTGTCGAGGCCGAGCCCGGCGATTGCCCGGCCCATCGTCGCGGCCATTTCGGGCATGTCGTGGGTGCGGCTGTTCTCAGCCGACAGCCCGAAGCCCGGCATCTCGAACGCGATCACCCGAAACCGGCGGCGCAGCAGCTCATGCCCCGGGCTCAAGCGCAGCCCGCCGGCGCCGTGCAGATGCACCAGCGGCGGCCCTTCGCCGGCCGTCATATAGCGGATGCGGAAGCCGTCGGCCTCGACATGGCCTTCGCGGAACGAGCTTTCGGTCTCGATCACCAACGCGATCCCTCCCGCCGCCGAGTGTCCGCCCTCAAATCTCGCGAATCCGCGGCAGCACCTTTGTGCCGAACAGCTCGAGCAACTCCATCAACCGGCCGATATCGCTGGCGCCGGGGTTTTGCAAGGACAGATCGAGCACGCCGACCCCGACCTCGTCGCGAACCCGCTGGATCTGCGCGACGATCGCATCGGGGCCGCCGACAAAGGTGGTCGGCAACACCCCGCCGACATTGGGCGTGCGCTTTTCTCCGGCGATGTTGCGCTGATCGAGCTCGACGAGCGCGTCGCGCACCCCGGCGCGCAGCGGAAACGGCGCCTGGCCGCGCTGCTGCTCGAGCCGCGCATGCGCCTCGTCGTCGGTTTCGGCGAGCAGCATGTTGGCGCGATAGATGATGTCGTCGGGGCCGGGCTCCCAGCCATAGCCGGCACAGGCGTCGCGATAGAGCCGGGTCGATTTCGCCATCACCTCGAACGGCCCGTAGGAGACGCCGAGGCCGAGATGGTTGCGCGCGGCGAACTCGCAGGATTCGCGGCTCGTGCCCAGCGCATAGGTCGGCGGATAGGGCTGCTGCAAGGGCCGCGGCCACACCGAGACGGTGCGGTACTGGAAATGCCGGCCCTGCCAGCCGAAAGGCTGCGGCTCGGTCCACGCCTTCAGGATTAGCTCCATCCCCTCGTCGGTGCGCTCGCGCGCCTCGTCCGGGTTGAGATCGAAGCTCAGATACTCGTTGGTCGTGCCGCGCAAGAGGCCGACCACGAGCCGCCCTTGCGACAAGGTGTCGAGCATCGCCAGCTCCTCGGCGACCCGGATGGGGTTGCTCTGCGGCACGATCGGCCCCAGCAGCGCGATCTTGATGCGCTTCAGCTTTGCCGCGATGAACGCCGCCGAAATCGGCGGCGACGGCGTCAGGATGCGCGGCGAGTAATGGTGCTCCGACACGCTGACCCAGTCGAAGCCGAGCTCCTCGACATATTCGAGCCGCTCGATCATGCCGCGATAGGCGGCGTCGCCGGCCGCGGGGTCATAGGCCCCGGCCGGCACCGGCCATTCCGCCGGCAGCGGGTGCGGCGACAGATAGCGCCCGGTCTCAAAAAACGAGACTTTCATGGCTCATTCACCAAACATGCTGAAACCGTCGGTCAATGCAATTCTTCGACCGGTAATCCTGAGCATTGAACCTGTCAATACCCGGCCACCGGCTCGGCGGCGCGGCAACACCGCAGAAAAGGCGGCCGAAAGGCTAAAATCCCGAGATCTTTCGCCACAGCAGGGCTCGCGGCCGGCGCCAGCACACGCTCAGCGAGCGAAGCCCCATCATCGCCGCTAGCTTCGATATTGGCTCGTGAGGAAACGTAAAGCGTGAGCAATTTCCGGAGTACTGGGCGGCGGCCGAAAGCCGGCTTGGGCGGCGCCTGCGCGTGGCGCCGCCGGCCGCTGCGCGACGATGGCCGGGCTGATCGTCGGCGTCGCCGATCGGCCGGCGAACTCGGTGGCGATGCTCAGCTGCACCGCCAGTTCTTTCGCTTCGTTGTTCTGCGGGCAAAGCTTGACGGCTTGGCGGCAGGCATCGAGCGCCGCCTGATCCTCGCCGAGCGACTGCAGCGATCGGGCCAGCCAGAGCCAGATGTTGTCACCCTCGGGCTCCAGCTCCAGCGAACGGGAAAACAGGTTCTTGGCTTCGGCATGCGCGCCGGTTTCGGCCATCAGCCGGCCGAACCTGAACAGCGCCAGCGCATGGTCCGGCGCTAGCTCGAGGATCTGGCGGTAGCCGCGCTCGGCGGCGGCGGTTTCGCCCTGTCGCTGGAATTCGAGGGTCGTCTCGAGCATCTCGGAGAGACACCTCGGATCCAGCCTTCCGCCCAGATTGCGATTGGTTTTGGTGGCGATGCAGACCGGGCGTTGACGGCGCTCCTGCTGCGGGGCGAACAGGTATTTGTACGGCTCGTCGCCTTTCAGGAAGTCGTAGGTGGTCAATCCATGCGCGATCGCGTGCCGGATGCTGTAGGCGTGCAGCAGGTATCCGGCCGGCATCTCCCGGTAGGTTTCATCCCGTCCGCCGATAAAGAACAGCAGGGATTTTTTGCAAGCATCGACCAAGCTGGCGAGTGCGGCGACCGGCCTGTCGCCATGCCAGAACACCGGCAGGAACAACGTGCCATTGTCGGCGCAACGAGCCAGCATCATTTGGTTACGCAGCGCGATCTCATTGGCTTTCTCCGGACCTTTGCTCGTCGCCCATTTGGTTTTCCAGAACTCTAACAGAATGGTTAAATACTCGTAGACGTTATCAGCCGATCCCAACGTGATACTAAAATCTCGTCCTGAATCTACCTTTCGCAACAGCCGGCGGATTTTCTGTCTATTATTGGCGCTCAGCGTATTCAGGTACTCATCCCAACTCCCCGGCAGATCAATCGATGGGCACACACCGTGATCGGTCGGTTCACCGGCGTTTTTATAGATGATGGCCGTATGCGTAAACCGCATTTTGTCGAACGGGCGCAGGAACATTCGGCGCCGGCGCTCGGACATGGTAAGATTTTCCATGGTGAACCGGGCCCAATTGAGCTCACGCTTGAGGTATTCGGCGAATGCCGGAACCGCCTCGGCCTCGAACTCGGGCTGCGCCAGGATGCCGGTGTAATCCGAGAAGCCGCCCCCGGCCAGGTAAAGCGCGTTGGAAAAGCCGTGCGCCTTGTCGAACACGGTGTGCATGCGGATCGGTAGGAACGCGCCGTAGTCGGCGTCGCTCGCGGCGCGTTTGCCGGCGAGCACAAACCAGACGCTCCGGTGCACGGCCAACCAATCGAACAGCCACTGCCAGGAGAGGAAGATCTGCGCCTCGGGATCAGATTCGTAAACCATATCCCAGTTGCCGCGCAGGGCGACGAAGTCGTCCAATTCCTCGATAACCTGAATGTACATCGGCCTTACTCCGCGATGGCCCAATATACTGGACCCCGAGGCTCGCGATCAAGCGGGTAGCGCCAAATCAGCATCGGCCGCGATCTGCAGCAAATAACTCCGCAAATCTTGTTTGATTAACCTTGCTCGAGACTCAGAAAAAGATGCTGATATTTTTGGCGAGCAGCACGTTCTGGTCGAGGGTCAGCCGGCGGCGGGCGATCTTCCATGCGCCCTCGACCCGGCGCAGCCGGTCGCGGCGGGCGCCGACATAGAAATCCTGCTCGGCGTCGGAGCGGCTTTTGTAGACAATGAAGTTGCAGCGGATTTCGACCTCCGCCGCGGCGGCGCCCGGCGTCACCTCGATGTTGGCGATCGAGTGGCGGGTGCGCGAGGGCGGGTCCTCGGCCCAGGCCATGCCGGTCTCCAGCCGCGCGACGCGCCCGGCCAGGGTCGCCTTGGTCTCGTCGAGCACCGCCAGCGCGTCCTCCTCGGCGCGATCGTCGTTGGGCCGGCGCGTGGGATCGAGGATGGCGACGGCCTTGCTCGAGCTCGGGTAATAATTGCCGCGCGTCGACATCGAATAGCGGACATCCTCGGTAAACAGATCGAGCCATTCGGCAAAGCGCCGCTCGTCCAACAGCCGCGCCTCGCGATAGAGGAATTGCTCGATCTCGCGGATCGTCCGCTCGGAGATCGCCCCCTCGCGAATGGCCTCCTCAGTCATCGGCGGCCTGCGCCTTGGGCGACGCCAATTCGCCCCAGCTCCCGGCCGCCATCAGCTCGGCCCAGCGGCGGTAGAACTGCCGGTGATTGCTTTCGCTGATGCGGCCTTCGCTGCGCCAGGCGCCGAGCCCCTGATCGAAACGCTCGTGGCCGATCCCCATCTGGTTGTTCAACACCATGCCGCGCGCGACGACGCCACGGCAGGTGCGGGTGCATTCCTGCCAATTGTCCATGTCGTCCTGCTCGAAGGTGCCGGACGGGCTGAAGCCGCGCACCGCGGCGAGCCGCACCTCCTCCTTGACCTCGGCGGGCGCCGCCTTGTCGCAGAACACCCACGACCACACCTCGGTCTTGTCCGGCCCGCGCGGCTGCCACAGCCGGAAGGTGCGCGAGGTGCTGCGCAGAACCGAGAAATGGGGGAAGACGGTGCCGACGATCGGGCTGATCAGCCGGGCGCGCGGCCCCAGGCGCTTGGCCACCTCGTCGCGGATCTCACGCTCATATTCCTGGATCGCCGGCACCGGCGGGTCGCCCACATCGTCGGGACCGACGCAGATCAGGCTGTGCCCGTTGCCCGGCGAAACCATAGCGCCCAGCGATTTCGGGTTGGCGGTGACCCCGCTGCTGAACGCGGTAGTGATCGCCGACAGATGGGTCCACTGCACGTGATAGGCGTCGCCGCCGAAATTCTCGGCCGGGAATTTCCAGTTGCACGGCATCAGCCATTTATGCGTGGCCAGCACCTCGACCCCGCCCTCGCGCCGGTCGAAGAACACATCGAGATACCACGCCATCTCGCCCAAATAGTCGCGCAATGGCGGCGCGTCCTTGTCGAAAGTGGCGAAGATCAGCCCCCTATGGCTGTCGAGTTGCGCCACCGGCACCAGGCCCCATTGCGCCCGGTCGAGCTGGTCGTAATAGAAATCCTTCAGATGCGGGACCCCGGTCAGCGCTCCGTCGTTGCGATAGGTCCAGCCGTGATAGGCGCACGTAAAACTGGCGGCGTTGCCGCTGTCGGCGCGGCACAGGCGATTGCCGCGATGCCGGCAGACATTCAGAAAGGCGTTGACCTTGCCATGGCTGTCGCGCACCACCAGCACCGGGTCCTCGCCCATCGCGGTCGTATAAAAGTCGCCGGGCTGCGGGATCTGGCTCTCGTGGCACAGGAACAGCCAGCAGCGAGCGAAAATCTGTTTCTGCTCCTCCTCGTAGATCTGCGGCTCGATAAAGATGCGGCGGCTGACCAGGCCGTTGTCGCTGTCGACCAGCCGGCGAATGTCTTGCGCCATCGGCGTGTCTCCTGATTGGCGCTCCTCAGCGCCGCATCATGCGCAGGGTCGACCCGGCGTCGACCGTGACGATGCTGCCGGTGATCCCGCGGGCATTGGCGCGCGAGGCCAGAAACACATAAGCGCCGGCGAGGTCGGCGGGTTCGAGCGCCAGCGCCAGCGGGTTGCCGGCGGCGATCCGCTCCCTGGCGCCGGGAATGGCGAATTGCGAGCGATCCTCTAGCTGCAACGCCGCGACGCTGCGCAGGTCGGTCATCGTGCCGCCTGGGGCGACGCCATTGACCCGGATATCGCGGGCCGAGCTCGACCGCCAATTGCCGCACGACGCCGACCACCGCGTGCTTGGAAGCGGTGTAGATCACGCCGCCGCCGGCCGAGGTGAACCCGGCGCCCGACGCGGTAAAGATCATGCAGCCTTGGCTCTTGGCCAGCTCGGGCAAGCGCCGCCTTGGCGCCGAGGATGCAGCCCTTGACATTGACCGCGAACAATTCGTCGCACGCCGCGGCGAGGTTTTCCTCGTGCATGTCGGCGAGCCGCAGAAAGCCATCGAGCACCCCGGCATTGCCGACGAAAATGTCGAGCCGGCCAAAGGCGGCGACGCGTCGCCGCCACCGCCCGCTTGTTGTCGTCAAGCCGGGCGACATCGCCGGCGACCGCGGCCACCTTGTCGCCGAATTCGGCGCGCAGCTCGTCGCCGCGGCCGGCGACCCGATCCATGACCGCGACCCGCGCCCCCTCCTCGACAAAGCGCGCGACGACCGCCCGGCCAATGCCCGAGCCGCCGCCGGTCACCAGCGCTACCTGGCCATCGAGCCAGCCCATGGCGACAACCTTTCCGTCGGCGCCCGCAGATTGCCGTATCAGCGGGTGCGCTTGTATTCGTAATCTTCGCGCTCGCCATTGCCGGCGCGCAGGCCCGACGGCAGCGGCGGGCGGGTGGTGTTGACCTTGGCGTGGACCTCGAGCGCGGCCTGATCCTTCCAGCGTTCGAGCAAGGTCAGCTTGTCCGGGTTGACGACGCTCTGAAACACCTCGAACTGCTCGCAGCCCGGTTCCTTCATGACCTCGGCGCAGCGCCCCTTATAGGCCTGCGCCAGCTCGGCGCCTTTGCCAGGCGCCGCGGTGATGGTAACGACGAGTCTAAGGGACATGCTTCCTCCCGTAGCATAGCTCGCATCGACAAGCGGGGCAGCGCCGGATCGGGCCCGCCGCCGCCCCGATCGGGTCAGTTCAGCCCGTAAAAGCCCATCGCGCCGCCGGCCATGATCTGGCGCCGGGTCTCGGTCGACAATCCCTTCATGCGCTCCTCGATCATCTTCGGCGCGCCGGGGAAGAAGCCGTCCGGGTGCGGGTAGTCGGTCGCCCACAGGATCTTGTGCGGCCCGATGTAGTCGGCCAAGACCTTGATGCTGCCCTCGACCGGCTCGAACGAGATCCAGCAATTGCGCTGAAAGATCTCGCTCGGGCGCATCGACAGGCCGGAATCGTTGAACCCCTGATCGTCGAAATGCCGGTCCATCCGGTCGAGCCACGGCGCGATCCAGCCGCCGCCCAATTCCAAAAAGCCGACGCGCAATTTCGGGTGGCGGTCGGCGATCCCGCCCCAGATCACGCTCATCGCCGCCAGCATCATCTCCATCGTGTGGCTGATGATGTGGCGGGCGCCGCGGCCCTCGAAGCGGTCGACGCCGACCGTCGGCATGCCGCTCGACGCGCCCTCGTGAAAGCCGATCGCGAAATCGAGATCCTCGGCCGCGGCCCAGAACGGCTCGTAGCGCGCCTCGTGGATCATCTTGTCGCTATAGGGGTTGGGGCGGATGAAGCCGGCGTGGAAGCCCAGCTCCTTCTTGGCGAAACGCATCTCGTCGATCGCCAGCTCGACCGATTGCAGCGGCAGCATCGCGACCCCGAACAGCCGGTCGGGGTAGGGCTTGCAGTAATCAGCGAGCCAGCGGTTATAGGCGCGGCACACCGCGGCGGCCAGCACCGGGTCATGGATCGCGCCCGAGAAGAGGCCGAGGCTCGGATAGAGAAAAGCCGCGTCGATGCCGTCGGCATCCATGTCGGGGATGCGGGCATGCGGGTCGAACCCGCCGGGCTTGCCGTCCTTGTATTCCATCGTATCGGCCGCGACCACACCCTGGCGGGCGCCGACCGCGCCGATCCGGCCGATGCCGCGATTGCCGTCGCCGACCACGGTCTCGTCCATGACGAGCCGCTCCTTGCCGTTCTCGCCCTTGACCAGCCGGGGCGCCCGGTCGCGGAATTTCGGGTCGATGTATTTGTCCCACAGATCGAGCGGCTCGAGGATGTGACCGTCGGCGTCGATGACGTTGTAGGCGTTTCGCATAACCCGTTTCCTCCGGCTTGGTTCAACGAGAGCGGCGATCGTAGCGCGCTCTGCGCCGCGGCGCGAGGCTTTATGCCGCAGGCGTCGCCCGTTGCACATTGTGGCGACGCTGTCGCGGGCGCATCGTGACCGCACGATGCGTTTCAATCGGAGAGGCTGATGACCATCGCCGCGACGAGCCGGATCGTCCCGCCTAGCCCGAGGGAGCTGATTGCGCGGGCCCGCGCGCTCGTCCCCGAGATCCGCGCCCTGGCCGAGGACACCGAACGCAACCGCACGATTTCACCGCACATCATCGCCAAGATCCGCGACGCTGAGCTGCTGCGCACCACCCGCCCCGCGCAATTCGGCGGCTTCGAATACGACGCCGTCGTCGCCCTCGAAATCGCGCTGGTGATCTCGGCCGCCTGCGCCTCGACCGGCTGGGCGGTCAATGGCGCGCTCTCGAACGGGATCTCGTTCGGCCATTACCCGATCGAGACCCAGCGCGAATTATGGGGCGACGGCGCCGACCCGTTCAGCTGCGCCTGCTTCGCTCCGACCGGCCGCGCTGCCCCGGCCGATGGCGGCTATGTGCTGAACGGCAAGTGGTCGTTCGCCAGCGGCGTCGATCATTCACGCTGGATCAGGCTCGGCGCGATGATCGGTCTGCCCGGCGCCGCTCCGCCACATGACGGCGCGTTCTTTCTGCTGCCGGTCGGCGACGTCGAGATCGAGGACAACTGGTTCGTCTATGGGCTCTGCGGCACCGGCAGCAAGAACATCATCGTCCATGACGCCTTTGTGCCGGCGCACCGGGTATTGCGTTTCGCCGATACCCGCTCCGGCAAGACCCCGGGCGCGCGCCATCACCAGAACCCGCTCTACCGCCTGCCGCTCCTGGTGCTCGGCGCCACGATGCTGGCCTCGACCGCGGTCGGCGCCGCCAAGGGGGCGCTCGCCGCCTATCTCGAAATGACCAGCGGCCGCACCACCCGCGGCGCGCTCGCCGGCGGCGGGCTCCCGATGGCCGAATTCGCCACGATCCAGCTGCGCTATGCCGAAGCCTCAGCCGCGGTCGAGGCCGCCGAGCTGATCCTCTTTACCGATTTGCGCGCCGCCATGGCAAAGCTGCGCGCCGGCGAGGAGATCAGCGTCGCCGACCGCATCCACGCCCGCCGCAACCAGGCTTACGCGACAAGGCTCGCCTTGCAGGCGGTCGAAGCGCTGAACGCCTCGACCGGCGGCGCCGGGCTCCTGCTCTCGAACCCGGTGCAGCGCGCCTGGCGCGACGTCAACGCCGTCGCCCGCCATGTCAGCCTCAACTGGGACGCGGTCGGCACGATGTACGGCCAGCACGCCTTCGGCCTCGAACCCCGTGGGCAGTATTAGCCGGCCCCGGATCCCGGCGAAATCGGCGCCCCACCCGCTCGGCGCAGCCGGTCAGCGCACCCGCTCGTATTTCTGCAGGGAGCGGATGTACTCGGGCCGCGGCTTGTCCGGAAAGAATTGCGGCCACTGGGTCCACGACACCTCGCCGACATAGAGGTCGCCGCGGCTGTCGACGGTAAGCCCGTGCGGTCCCAGGAACGCGGTCGGCGCGGTGCCGGCATGCATGTCGCCGAACCGCGACAGGAGCTTGCCCTGATTATCGACGATGCTGACCCGCGGCCCCAAATTCGGGCTGTTGCGGTTGACCGGCTGCACCGGGCCCAGTTCGCCGATATAGGCGACCGGGTGGCGGGTATAGTCCATGTAGAGCCCGCACGGGCGGTGCAGATTGTTCCACTGGGTTTCGTACTTGCCGTTGCCGTCGAACACCTGGATGCGATGGTTCTCACGGTCGGCGACATAGACCCAGCCATCGGCGTCGGTGCAGATATTGTGCACGATGTTGAACTCGCCGGGGTTGGTGCCGGGCTCGCCCCACGACATCAGCAATTTCCCATCAGGCGAATATTTGTGAACCTTGGCGTTGCCGTAGCCGTCGGAGACGTAGATCTCCCCCTTCGGCGACAAAGCCGTGTGCGTGCAGCGGTGGAACGGCTCGCCGCTCATATAGGGCGCCGGCTTGCCGGGCACGCCCAATTCTAGCAGCACCTTGCCGTCGAGCGAGCATTTGCGCACGAAATGGCCGCCATCATCGGTCAGGTAGATCGAATCATCGGGCCCCATATGGACGCCATGCGCGCGCGGAAACTGGCCTTCGCCCCACGAGCGCAGGAACTTGCCGTCGCGGTCGAAGACCATGACCGGATGGTCGCCGCGGTTGAACACATAGACGTTGTCCCTGGCGTCGACCCCGACCGCGCCGACCTCCTTGAACGACCATTTGTCGGGCAGCTTCGCCCAATCCTCGATGATCCGGTACTTGTAGTCGCCGTCGCCGACGATGATCGCCATTCCAGTCTCCTCAGTGCACGCGTTCGTATTTCTGCAGGGCGCGCAGCCCCGGCGGGTGCGGCTGGCCCGGGAACAGCCCCGGCCACAAGGTCCAGCACACCTCGCCGACATAGAGGTCGCCGCGGCTGTCGACCGCGAGCCCATGCGGCCCGATAAACGCGGTCGGCGCCGTCCCGGCAAACGGATCGCCGATCCGCGACAACAGCTTGCCCTGATTGTCGACGATGCTGACCCGCGGGCCCAAATTGGCGTTGAGGCGGTTGACCGAAAGCTCGCCGATATAGCAGATCGGTTGATGCGCGTACGGCATGTAAAGCCCGCACGGGCGGTGCAGATTGTTCCACTGCGTCTCGTATTTGCCGTTGCCGTCGAACACCTGGACCCGATGGTTCTCGCGGTCGGCGACATAGACCCAGCCATCGGCGTCGGCGCAGATGTTGTGGACGAGGTTGAACTGGCCGGGATCGCTGCCGGGCTCGCCCCACGACATCAGCAATTTGCCGTCGGGCGAATATTTGTGGACCCGGGCGTTGCCGTAGCCGTCCGAGACGTAAATCTCACCCTTCGGCGACAGCGCCGTATGGGTGCAGCGGTTGAACGGCTCGCCGCTCAGATAGGGCGCCGGCTTGCCGGGCACGCCCAGTTCGAGCAACACCTTGCCGTCCTCGAGCCGACATTTGCGCACGAAATGGCCGCCATCGTCGGTCAGGTAGATCGAATCGTCGGGCCCCATATGGACGCCGTGCGCCCGCGGATACTGCCCCTCGCCCCACGAGCGCAGAAACTTGCCGCTGCGGTCGAACACCATCATCGGGTGCTCGCCGCGGCCAAAGGCGTAGACGTTATCGTTCTTGTCGACCCCGACCGCCGCCACCTCCTTGAACGACCAGCCCTCGGGCAGTTGCGCCCAGTTTTCCTTGATCTCGTATCTGTAGTCGCCCTGGCCAACCACGGTCGCCATCTGAGCCCCTCCCCGATCCGCTGCGCCCCAGCCTAGCGAAGCCAAACGCCCGAAACAATCCTCGTCCGCCCGCGCCAGAAGCTCTCGTAGGGCGGAAAAGCGCAGCGTATTCCGCCGCCAACGGTCGCCGCATGCGCGGGCTAGTCTCGTCCTGGTGTCACCGCCGCTCGCCCGTCTCTTCTGGCTCGGTGGTGTTGCCGGTCCATCCGGTAGGATACCGCCCGCTTGCGACGTACCGACGAAACGAGGAATGCGGCCAATCTGCCGGATGTTTCACCAGGCCGTGCTTCACCGGATTGAAATGCGTGTAGTCCATATGAGCAGCGAAGTCTCGATCGTCGCGGATCGTGTGCTCCCAGTATCGCTGCTGCCAGATGCCGCGTTCGCCGTCGCGGGCAGTGCGAAATGACAACGGCGCTTCGACGGGCACGGATTTCGAGAACGCGATCTTGATCGCGCGCCACCGGCCGGGGAAGTCGGCATCGCCTTCCGGCAGCGTCCATACGCAGTGCATATGGTCGGGAAGCACGACCCAGGCGTCAATACGGAAAGGGGCGCGGGCGCGCACGCGGCGGACCGCCTGCCGCAACGCGTCGATGTGCGTCACCAACAAATCTGAGCGGCGGTCGCGCAGGTTGACCGTGAAGAAGAATGTTCCTCCCGGTATCCTGTTGCGTCGATAATCCGGCATCAGAGGAGTATGCACGACCCCAGAGAAAGGCGGAATGCGCTGCGCTGTTCCGCCCTACGCGTGCTCCGCCCCGGTCTCGCCCGGCTCATCGCCGAGGCACCCGCTCCGGCATAGCCACAAACGGAAGACGTGCGTTTAATAAAGGCCGTAATAAAAATTTAACCGCATACTCGCGATCATAGGCAACTGTCCACGCCGGGGCTGCTTTAGGAACGTTAGAACATGACCGAATTCTTTGTTACGACGCCACTGAACGATGATGAGATCAAGCAGTTACAATCTCTTATTGCAAGGTGCGTGTACAATCATACAGCTGGTATCGTTAATATTGCCATCGATGTAGCTAGAGAAGCATTTCACCAAAAATTCGGGAAAACTACTGTCATCGAACCTCCGACGATTGAATACCCGCCTCAGCAGGGACCTCAAAGGCCTCTCAGATCGGAGAAAACGAAGCGTGCCCGATCGCCACAGAAAGCGTAGCACTTTGCCTCCATGCGTCGGTAAGCAGAGCATGAATTGCCGACGCTTCGCGCTATTCCCACCCGCCGGGGGTGCTGACCGCCCAGGCCGCGACGAACACCCTTCCGTCGACCACCTGCGCGCCGATCTTCCCGGCGGCGCCTTCGTCGGGGGCCTGCGCCTTGCCGCTTTCGAGATCGATGACCCAGCCATGCAGCGGGCAGGAGACGACGCAGCCGCGGATCACCCCTTCCGAGAGCGGGGCGCCACGGTGCGGGCAGTGGTTGATCAGGGCGAAGACCCGGTCGTCGACGGTGCGGAACACCGCGACCGGGTGCGGCTTGCCGGTCCGCTTGACCCGCCGCGCCCCCTCGCGCGGGATGTCTTCGAGGCCGCCGACCTCGACCCAGCGCTCATTCGGCATGGCTTGGCCCACCCCTCACCGCACCGGCGCGCCCCAAATGGTTGGTCACTCAGAACCTCGCTCGCCATCAATGCTGCCGCGCCAGCATAACCAACAGCGCCGCCAGCGACACCAACTATGCCATCGGCGCGGCGGCGCGGCGCCATACCTTAACATCGCTGCTGCCATGTCGCGGCGCGGACCCGGCCGGCGGTCACGGCGCCCCAAGTGTCGCCGCAATCGCGTGGTACGTCCATTGCGGTTACCGGCAGGCAAATTGGAGACGTTCTCTGACAGCGCGCCTCGATGACGACTTCAACCGATGCGCGAGCAGCGCCTGATCTCAGCCTGCAAAGAACAGGATAACAGGCGCGTGCGGATCAACCTTTGCTTGCATTTGCGCGCGTCTCGTCGGGATACGCTCGGCTCGCTCTTGTCCTCGCCGGACCAGCCGCTATGCTCCCAACATGACCGAGATCGTCTCCGCCGCCGCTGCCGCCGCCCGCGCCCCGCTCCCCGCGCCGCGCGACCCGAAACTTCGCCACATGGCCAACGCGTTGCGCGCGCTCGCCATGGATGCGGTCGAGAAGGCCAAATCCGGCCATCCGGGCATGCCGATGGGGATGGCCGACATCGCCACCGTGCTGTTCACCAGATACCTGCGCTTCGACCCGCAGGCGCCGGACTGGCCCGACCGCGACCGCTTCGTGCTATCGAACGGGCACGGCTCGATGCTGCTCTACGGGCTCCTACACCTGCTCGGCTATCCCGACATGACAATGGCCGAGATCGAGCGTTTCCGCCAGCTCGGCAGCCGCACCGCCGGCCATCCCGAGCGCGGCCATGCGAGCGGCATCGAGGTCACCACCGGCCCGCTCGGCCAGGGGCTCGGCAATTCGGTCGGCATGGCGCTGGCCGAACGCCTGCTCGCCGCCCAATTCGGCGACAGCGTGGTCGATCACCACACCTATGTGTTTTGCGGCGATGGTTGCCTGATGGAGGGGATCAGCCACGAGGCGCTGTCGCTCGCCGGCCATCTGCGCCTCAATAAGCTGATCGTATTCTACGACGACAATGCGATCTCGATCGACGGCCCGACCGAGCTCGCCGTCTCCGACGACCAGGTGCTGCGCTTTCGCGCCCATGGCTGGGCGGCCGAGCGCATCGACGGCCACGACACCGACGCGATCGCCGCCGCCATCGAGCGCGCGCAAAAGAGCGACCGGCCGAGCCTGATCGCCTGCCGCACGATCATCGCCTTTGGCGCGCCGACCAAGGCCGGGACCGCCGCGGCGCACGGCAACCCGTTGGGTCAAGCCGAGATCGCCGGCGCGCGTGAACGGCTCGGCTGGAGCTCTCCGCCCTTTGTCATCCCCGAGGACATCGCCGCCGCATGGCGCGAGGCCGGGGCGCGCGGCGCCGCGGTGCGACGACAATGGGAGGCGCGGCTGCAGGCGCTGCCGGGCGACCAGCGCGCCGAATTTCTGCGCCGGCAGCGCCGCGAACTGCCCGCCGGTGTCGATGATGCCGTCGCGGCGCTCTGCGCCGATTTCAGAAAGGCCGACGCCAAGATGGCGACCCGCCAGGCCTCGGGGACGACGCTCGACAGCCTGACCCGGGTGGTCGCCGGAGATGGTCGGCGGCTCGGCCGATCTGACCCCGTCCAACAACACCAGGGCCAAGGATCTGAAGGAGGTCCGGCCCGGCGACTATTCCGGCCGCTACATCCATTATGGCGTGCGCGAGCACGGCATGGCGGCGGCGATGAACGGCATCGCCGCGCATGGCGGGCTCATTCCCTATGGCGGCACCTTTCTGACCTTCTCCGATTACTGCCGCCCCTCGATCCGGCTGTCAGCGTTTTCGAAGCTCGGCGTCGTCTATGTGATGACCCATGATTCGATCGGGCTCGGCGAGGACGGCCCGACCCACCAGCCGGTCGAGCATCTGGCGGCGTTGCGCGCGATGCCCGGGCTCCATGTCTACCGCCCGGCCGACGCGGTCGAGACCGCCGAATGCTGGGCGCTCGCCCTGCGCCGGCGCGACGCCCCTTCCTTGCTGGCGTTGACCCGCCAGGCGCTGCCGTTGCTGCGTCACGAGACCTCGGCCGAAAGCCTCTCGGCGCATGGCGCCTATGTGCTGGCCGAGGCCGAAGGTGCGCGCCAGGTCACCTTGCTCGCCACCGGCTCGGAGGTGTCGATCGCGATGGCGGCGCGCGAGGCGCTCGCCAAGGACGGCGTCCGGGCCGCGGTCGTTTCGATGCCGTGCTGGGAATTGTTCGAGGGTGAACCGCAAGAATATCGCGACCGGGTGCTCGGCGCCGCACCCCGGGTCGGGGTTGAGGCCGCGGTCGAGTTCGGCTGGGATCGCTGGATCGGCCCGCGCGGCGCCTTTATCGGCATGCACGGCTATGGCGCCTCGTCGCCCGGCGAGGCGCTCTTCCCGCATTTCGGGATCACCCCCGAAAAGGTTGCCGAGGCCGCCCGCTCGCTTTTATAGATTGGCGAAAGCCTGCGGGAGGAGCGAACCATGACGGTACGGGTAGCGATCAACGGTTTTGGCCGCATCGGCCGCCTCGTCCTGCGTGCGGCCCATGAGAGCCGGCGCGACGAGATCGAGATCGTCGGGGTCAACGATCTCGGGCCGGTCGAGACCAATGCGCATCTGTTGCGCTACGACAGCGTCCATGGCCGCTTTCCGGGCGAGATCGCCAGCGGCGACGGCTGGATGGATCTTGGCCATGGCAAGATCGCGGTCACCGCCGAGCGCGACCCGGCGAAATTGCCGTGGCGCCGGCTCGGCGTCGACGTGGCGCTCGAATGCACCGGGATTTTTACCAAGCGCGAGGCGGCGGCGAAGCACCTCGAAGCCGGCGCCAGCCGGGTCATTATCTCCGCCCCGGCCGACGGCGCCGACATGACCGTGGTGATGGGCGTCAACCACGACGATCTGAAGCCCGAGCACCAGATCATCTCGAACGCGTCGTGCACGACCAACTGCCTCGCCCCGGTCGCCTATGTGCTGCATCGGGGGATCGGCATCGAGCGCGGCTATATGACGACGATCCACTCCTACACCGGCGACCAGAGCCTGCAGGACACACTGCACTCCGATCTGCGCCGGGCGCGGGCCGCCTCGCTGTCCCTGATCCCGACCTCGACCGGGGCGGCGAAGGCGGTGGGGCTGGTGTTGCCGGCGCTTGAAGGGCAAGCTCGACGGCACCGCGATCCGGGTGCCCACCGCCAACGTCTCGCTGATCGACTTCAAGTTCGACGCGGCGCGCGACACTTCGGCCGACGAGGTCAACGCGCTGATGGAGGACGCGGCCAAGTCGAACCGGCTCAAAGGCATCCTCGGCCTCAACAAGGCGCCGACCGTCTCGGTCGATTTCAACCACGACTCGCACAGCTCGACGTTCGACCTGACCCAGACCCAGGTGCTCGACAAGACTTTTGTCCGCGTCCTCTCGTGGTACGACAACGAATGGGGCTTCTCCAACCGCATGGTCGAAGTCGCCGCCTATTTCGGCGGGCTCGCGTAAGCTAGTACAAACACGAATGCTTGAGACGATCACGCCGACCAGCAGCGCCGCATCCTCGACGCGCTGGCGTTGATGCGCGACGACATCAGGGGCCTGACGGCGATCGTGCTGCGCCACGACGAGTTCCTGATCAGAGTACTCGAGCAAATGACGGCGCTGGTCGCGCAGAACGCGCGGATCGTCGATCGCTTGCGGACGCTCGACGAGAGGGTGAGCCGGCTGGAGGAGCAAGAGCACTGAGGCGCGACTTGCAGCAGTGGCTCCGGGACGACGGCGGCTGCGGCGCCGTCCCGGCTATCATCATCCAATCACTCGCGCATGCCGTCGGCGCGCTCGGGGCCGCCGCTCGCGCCGCTCGCCCGGTGCTTCTGGTGAGCGCCCCCGAAGCCGGCGTTTACGCCGGTCCGGGCTGGTTCCGGGCGTTGGTCGAAGCGGCGCGGCGGATGGTCCCCGAGGCGCGGTTCTCAACTTTGCTCGATTGCGGCGACGAGGCGGGCGCGGCGCTGGCGGCGATCCGCGCCCACGTCGAAGGGGCGATCTTCACCGGCCGGCCCGATGTCGCCCGCCGGCTCGCCGATATCGCCGGCCAACAGGGGGTGCGGTTCGCGACCGAGCGGCCCGCGGCTGCGCTCGACCTCGGCGCTGATTTCTTCGCCGACGAAGCGACGATCGAACAGCGCTGCGCCGATTTTCTGCTGCGATCGGGCGCGACCGGCTGCGCTACGGGTCCGGCCGTGCTTTAGTGCCGCGTGTACTTGACGACCCGCCGCACCCGGCCCCAATCGCCGGGCTGCACGACATAGAGATCCTTGTGCGAGTCGCACCAGATCCCGTGGCAGGACCGGTTGACCGGGCCGTCGCCCCAGCGCGCCAGCCGCTCGCCATCGAGGGTCAGGATGCTGATCATGCCGCCATTGTGCTCGGGGATGTAGACGACATCGTCGTCGTCGACATAGAAAAACGCCGGGCCGATCAGCTCGGTCGGCCACACGGTCAGCAACTTGCCGGCCTGGTCGAACACCTGCACCCGGTCGTTTTCGCGATCGGCGATCAGCACCCGTGCCGCGCCGGTCGATCCATACCCCGTGCGGCAGGTTGAACTGGCCGGGCGCGGTTCCCGGCTCGCCCCACGAGAACAGATATTTCCCATCGGCGGCGAATTTGTGGACGCGGGCGTTGCCGTAGCCATCGGTCATGAACATCGCGCCACTGGGGGCAAAGGCGATGTCGGTCGGCAGGTTGAACGGGCCGCCGCCATGCGTCACCTGCTTATACGCGGCCGAGCTGAATTCGTCGGCCGGCACGCCGGTATCGGAGCGCTGGCCCTTGACGCCGATCGTCTGCAGCAATTTGCCATCGGTGGTGAATTTCATGAACTGGCCGTGATATTCATCGGTCAGCCAGACGAAATCATTCTCGTCGATCCGGATCGCGTGCGGAAAAGAAAACAACCCGGCGCCCCACGACTTGACGAAGTTGCCGTCGCGGTCGAAAATCACCACCGGATGTTCGGCGTTGCGATTGAAGCAGTAGACCCGATCCCGCGAATCGACTGAGACAGCGCAGGCCCGGACCTCGATATTGGCCGGAGGACGCATCCAATTCTCGTTGACATCGTAAGTATATTTGCCAGTGCCGACGACGGGATCCATCTTTTCCCCTTTTCCATTTTCTGTGGTCGTGGGTGTGCTGCAGCCCACCCATCATAGCAGCGGCCGCGATCATCGGTTCGATAAATCCTCAATGGGCGCGCCTCGGCTAGGCCTGCGCCAGCACCGCGGAACCGAATCGGCTCTGACGGAACACCAGCGCGCCGACGACCGCGAGGTTGGCCAGGTTGAAGAGAATCCCGGTGGCAAAGGCCGCGGCGTAGAACCCGGCGTAATCGTAGATCACCCCGGCGAGCCATCCGCCGGCGGCCATGCCCGAGCCGCTGAACAACAGCACGGTCGGGATCCGCCACGAGGCTTCCGACGCCGGGAACAGCTCGCGCACCGCCACCACATAGGCCGGGATGATGCCGCTGAAGGCGAGGCCGAAAACGGCCGAGACGGCGAACAGGCCGGCCTCGTTCTGGGTCGCGAGAAACCCCAGCATCGCCACCGCCTGACAGGCCGAGCCGGCCAGCACCGTGCGCAACCCGCCAAACCGGTCGGCGACAAAGCCCCAGAACTGCCGGCCGATAAAGGCGCAGGCCAGGAGCAGCGACAGCATCGCCGCACCCTGGGTGACCGGAATGCCGAGATCGCCGCAATAGGCGACCAGATGGCCTTGCGGCATCGCCATCGGCACGCAGCACAGAAAGCTCGCCAGCGCGATCAGGCCGAGCGCCGTGCGCGGCCGCAGCCCGAGGACCGCGGCGCGCGGCGCCGGTCCGGCCCCGGTGGCGCCGCCGCTCAACGGCTCGGGCGCGGCTCTGAAGACCACAAAAGCCGCGGGCAGGATCACCACCACCGCCATGCCCCGCATAGAGCTGCATCGTATAGCGCCAGCCGAAAGCCTGGATCGCGTGGCCGAACAGCGGCGCCCAGATCGTCCCGGCGGCAGCCTGGCCGCTGGCGATCAGCGCCAGCGCCGAGCCGCGCCGGCGATCGAACCAGCGGGCGACATAAACATAGAGCGGTGCGTTGATTCCGGCATTGCCGAGCAGCCCCATAAAAAGCCCGTGGCCGATGTAGAGCGACCAGCGCCCGCCGAGGCTCGACAGGATCAGCCCGGCGGCGATCATCAGCGCCCCGAAGATGACCGTCCAGCGCACCCCGGTCCGCTCGGCGACCCGCCCCATCGCGATCCCGCCGAACGCCGAGCCGAGCCAGGCGAGCGAGACCGACAACGCCGGGACCGAGCGGACATTGCCGAACTCGGCCGCAATCGGCTTCAGCGCCACAATGGTAATCATCGGCGCGCCGAACGAGACCGAAAGAATGCCGAGCGCGGTCAGCGCCACCAGCCACGAGCGCCGCGTCTCGAGCGACGCCCCAGCCGCGCGGCCGCTCGCCGATGCCATCGTCATCGCGCTACGATGTCAGCGGCCCGGGCCCGAACCGCGCAGCGGCAGGCGTAAGTCCTTTGGGCCGCGATGGCTTGACCGAATGTAAGTCGCCGCCATCATTCCTCCCGAACAGCGGTTTTATCGTCCTCTGATCCAGAGTGTTGCGCGGCGGGAGACGCCCGGCAACCAGGATGGTTGCAATGGCGATCCGAGGGCCGCGCATAAGGGTCACGAATTGGCGTCACCCGCTCGCCTTGCCGGGAGGTTTCTGATACAAGCAGGCATTACTCGCCGCGGGAATGATGGCGAAATAGGAACGAGCATGGCGGTAGCGCGCAGCGGTTCTGGCGACGAAACACCGGCGACGACGCGGCTCTATCTGATCACGCCGCCGACATTCGACCCCGAACGGTTCGCCGAGGCATTGGAAGACGCGCTCGCCGGCGGAGATGTCGCCTGCTTGCAATTGCGGCTGAAGGATGTCAGCGACGACCTGGTGCGCCAGGCGACCGCAATCCTGCGGCCGATCGCCCAAGCGCACGATGTCGCCTTTATCATGAACGACCGGCCCGATCTCGCCGCCGAGCTCGATTGCGACGGGGTCCATGTCGGCGCGGACGACATGCCCTATGCCGCGGCGCGCCGGCTGCTGGGTCCAGACCGGATCGTCGGGGTAACCTGCGGCGACAGCCGCGACCGGGCGATCACCGCCGCCGAGGCCGGCGCCGACTACGTCGCCTTTGGCGCGTTTTTCCCGAGCATGACCAAGACCGCCACCAAATTCCGCGCCGGCCCCGAAGTGCTGCGCGACTGGAGCGAAACGACGGTGGTGCCGTGCTGCGCCATCGGCGGCATCACCCAGGGGAATTGCGGGCCGCTGGTCGAAGCCGGCGCCGATTTCCTCGCCGTCATCTCCTCGATCTGGTCCTACCCCGCCGGTCCCCGCGCCGCCGTCGCCGATTTCAACGACGTATTCGCAAGATTTGGGCGGGCTTATCGTCGATAGCCTAGTCGACCGGCGCCCACAGCACGTCTTCGATATCGTCGGCGGCGGTCGCCAGCATGACCAGGCGGTCGAAGCCGAGGGCGATCCCGGCCGAAGGCGGCAGTCCGTGGTCGAGGGCGGCGAGGAAATCCTCGTCGATCGGGTAGGTTTCACCGTAGAGCGCCTGTTTTTTTCCTGATCGGCGCGAAAGCGGGCGCGCTGCTCGGCCGGGTCGGTCAATTCGCCGAAGGCGTTGGCGAGCTCGAGGCCGCAGACATAGAGCTCGAAGCGCTCGGCCACCCGCGGATCGGCGGGGTTGCGGCGCGACAGCGCGGCCATCGAGGCCGGGAAGCCATGCAGGATAGTCGGCGCGCCGATGCCGAGACGCGGTTCGATGCGGTCGAGAAAGATGCGGAAATAGAGCGCCTCCCAATCGTCGTCCGGCATGCGGCTCGATGCCGATGCGCCGCGCCTCGGCGCGAGCAGCGATCGAAATCGGGCCGCAGCGGGTCGGGTGCCGTCGCCAGAATGTCGATGCCGCAATACTGCTCGAACGCCTCGGCGACGCTGGTCTCGCGCCACGGCCGCCGGGCATCGGCGGTGCGGCCGCGCCAGGCCAAGCGGCGCGGCGCCGGCCGCCGCCTGGCAGGCGCGCAGCAGGCCCTCGCAATCGGGGATCAGGTCGCGCCACGCGGCGCCGGCCCGATACCATTCGAGCATCGCGAATTCGGGGTGGTGGGTGGCGCTGCGCTCGCCGTCGCGAAACACATGGGCGAGCTGCCAGATCCGCGGCAGGCCCGCGACCAGCAGCTTTTTCATCGCGAATTCCGGCGAGGTGTGGAGATAGCGCCGCAACGTCGCGGCCGTCGCGCGGATCGTGCAATTCGGTGGCGAAGGCCTGCAGATGCGGTTCGAGGCCGGGGCTCACCTGCAGGGCCGGGGTGTCGACCTCGACAAAACCGTGCCCCGCAAAAAAATCGCGCACCGCCGCCGAGCATCCGGCCGCGCTGCTCCAGCCGCTCGCGCCGCCCGGCAAAGCGCTCCGGCCGCCACCATTCGTGCATTCGGTATCGCCCTCCTGCTTGCCGTGGGCCTGCCGCGTGCTAATTTCTCGACAGCAGCCGGGCTCGACCGCGCCCTTCCAGGACCTCAGTCATGAAGATCAACGCCATCGACATCAAGCCGGGCAACGTCCTCGAGCACCAGGGCAAGCTGTGGATCGTGCTGAAGCGCGAGCTGGTCCAGCCCGGCAAGGGCGGCGCCTTTGCCCAGGTCGAGATGCGCGACCTGCGCAGCGGAACCAAGCTCAACGACCGCTATCGCACCCAGGAAACCGTCGAGCGCGTCCGCCTCGATGAAAAGGACATGCAGTTTCTGTTCATGGAGGGCGGGCAGGCGACCTTTATGGACAGCGACAGCTTCGAGCAGATTTCGATCCCGACCGAGGTGATCGGCGAGCCCGCCGATTTTCTGCATGACGGGATGGTGTGCACGGTGATGCTGCACGAGGGCACCGCGCTCTCGGTCGAGCTGCCGCAGAGTGTGGTCATGGCGGTGATCGAGGCCGACCCGGTCGTGCGCGGCCAGACCGCGTCGTCCTCGTACAAGCCGGGCAAGCTCGAAAACGGCCGGCGGGTCATGATCCCGCCCTATATCGAAGCCGGCACCCGCATCGTCGTCAGCACCGCCGACGGCAGCTATATGGAGCGGGCGAAAGACTGAGCGCCGGCGCTCGGAGCCGGCGATGGTGATGCGCTCGCCGGTGCTGAATGTGATGGCGAACGCGGCGCTGAAGGCGGCGCGCGGCCTGTTGCGCGATTTCGGCGAGGTCGAGCAGCTGCAGGTCTCGGTCAAGGGTCCGGGCGAATTCGTTTCGACCGCCGATCTGAAGGCCGAACGCACGCTCAAGGCCGAGCTGACCCGCGCGCGGCCCGGCTATTCGCTGCTGTTCGAGGAGGGCGGCGCCGAGGCCGGCTCGGACCCGCGCCACCGCTGGATCGTCGATCCGCTCGACGGCACCACCAACTTTCTCCACGGCATTCCGCATTTTGCGATCTCGATCGCGCTCGAACGCGATGGCGAGATCGTCGCCGGCCTCGTCTACGACCCGGTCCGCGACGAGATGTATTCGGCGGAAAAGGGGCTCGGCGCCTATGTCAACGACCGCCGGCTCAGGGTGTCGGCGCGGCGGCGGCTCGGCGAGGCGGTGATCGGCACCGGCATGCCGTTCGGCGAGCGCGGCGATCGCCCGGCCTATCTGGCCGGCCTCGCCGCGGTCATGGCGGCGACCAGCGGGGTGCGCCGGATCGGCGCGGCGGCGCTCGATCTCGCCTATGTCGCCGCCGGGCGCTATGACGGGTATCTGGGAGTTCGGCCTCGCGCCCTGGGACATCGCCGCCGGCCTGCTCTTGGTGCGCGAGGCGGGCGGCTATGTCAGCGACTTGTCCGGCGGCCACGCGATGATGACGAGCGGCGACGTGCTGGCCGCCAACGACCATCTGCATCTGCCGCTCGCCGCCCTGATCCGGGACGCGCGGCGCGCGGCCCGGGCGGCGATCGAGGCGCCCGCGGCGCACCCGGAGCTTCGGGGCAGCCGAGCTGGTCGCGACGGCGCCGAGCGCTGTGGATCGACTACCCATCATGCGGCGCGAGCGAGGCAATTCGATGGTAGTCGTCCGGAGGCTATGGTAGATGTGCTCATCGTCTGCTCGACCGGCAGTCTTCGGCAGGCGATCGCGCGCACGCGCCGGCATCGGCGCGGCCGATGACCGAGCCTTACCGGCTTTCGCCATGAACCGCTCGCGCCGCTTCCTGGTGCGGATGATCGTGTTTCTGGTGCTGGTCGCCGCCCTGGCGGCGGCGCTGGGGCGTTCGCTGGCGGTCGCCTTTATGGGCAATCCCGGGGTCAATGGGGTGATCGTCGGCATTCTGCTGGCCGGCATCGTCTACATTTTCCGCCAGGTGCTGCTGCTCGACCCGGAGATCGAGTGGATCGAAAGTTTTCGCCACCGCGAGGCCGGCGGCGCCGAGCCGATGGCCGGTCGCCGCCCGGCGCCGCGGCTGCTGGCGCCGATGGCGCGCATGCTGGGCGCGCGCCAGGTCGGGCGGGTCAGCCTGTCGGCGAGCTCGCTGCAGACCTTGCTCGACGGCATCGGCTCGCGCCTCAACGAAACCCGCGAAACCTCGCGCTACCTGATCGGCGTGCTGGTCTTTCTCGGGCTGCTCGGCACGTTCTACGGGCTGCTGGAGACGGTGCGCTCGGTCGGCGGCGTAATCGGCGGGCTGGACGTCGGCGGCAACGATCTCGCCCGCGCCTTCGCCAACCTCAAATCCGGGCTCGAATCGCCGCTGGCCGGGATGGGCACCGCGTTCAGCTCGTCCCTGTTCGGGCTCGCCGGCAGCCTCGTGCTGGGCTTTCTCGATCTGCAGGCCGGGCAGGCGCAGAACCGCTTCTACAACGATCTCGAAGAGTGGCTGTCGACCTATACCCGGCTGTCCGAGCGGCGGTCTCGGCGATGGCGGCGACGCTTCGGTGCCGGCCTATATCCAGGCCTTGCTCGAACAGACCGCCGACAGCTTGGAAAATCTGCAGCGCATCATCGCCCGCGGCGAGGAGAGCCGGATCGGCGCCAATGCGACCCTGGCCAGCCTGACCGATCGCCTCGGCATGCTCGGCGAGCAGATGAAGGCCGGGCAAATGCTGATGCTGCGGCTCGCCGAAAACCAGCTCGAGCTGAAACCGACCCTCTCCCGTCTCGCCGACATCGCCGAGAGCTCGTCGGGGCATGACGACGCGTTGCGCAACCATCTGCGCAACATCGAGGGCTACACCGCGCGTCTGACCGAGGATCTGGCGCAGGGCCGGGCGCAGAGCGTGCAGGAATTGCGCGGCGAGATCCGCATCCTGGCCCGCACCATCGCCGCGCTGGCCGAAGAAGGCCGGCGCTGAGCCCCGGAAAGCTGACCATTCATGCCGATCGCCCGCCGAAATCCCCGCCGCTCCAGCATCGACATCTGGCCGGGCTTTGTCGACGCGCTGTCGCAGCTGTTGATGGTGATCATCTTTATCCTGTTGGTGTTCACCGCCGGCCAGTTCTATCTGTCGGCGGCATTGTCGGGGCGCGACCAGGCGCTGCACAAATTGCAGCATCAGGTGGACCAGCTGGCCGATTTGCTGTCGCTGGAGAAAGCGCACCAACAGCAGATCTGCGGCGGGGCGCGACGCTAGCTGACCGCACAGCTCAAAACCGCCAAGGCCGAGCGTGACCGGCTGAACGCCAGGGTCGGCGACCTTGACCGCCAAGGCCAACCAGGCCGCGGCGCAGGCCAGATCGGACCAGCGGCCAGCTCGCCGCGCAAAAGCAGCTCAGCAGCCGACGCGCTGGCCGAGGTCGACGAGCTGAACGCGCAGATCGCCGCGCTGCGCCAGCAGCTGTCGGCGCTGGCGACAGCGCTCGACGTCTCCCAGACCAAGGTCAAAACCCAGCAGGGCCAGATCGCCGACCTCGGCCAGAAGCTCAATGTCGCTCTGGCCAACAAGGTCGAGGAGCTCGCCCGCTATCGCTCCGAATTCTTTGGCCGGCTGCGCGCGATTCTCGGCAACCAGCCGGATATCCACATCGTCGGCGACCGCTTCGTGTTCCAGTCGGAGGTGCTGTTCGCGCCGGGCAGCGCCGATCTGACCGACGCCGCCAAAAAAGAACTCGACCCGGTGTTTCGCCACGCTCAAGCAGATCGCCGCCGAGATCCCGCCCGGCATGCAACTGGGTTCTGCAGGTCAGCGGCTACACCGACCACCGCCCGATCAACACGCCGCAGTTTCCATCAAACTGGGAATTGTCGACGGCTCGCGCGCTGTCGGTGGTGCGCTATGCCATCAAGTCAGGGGATACCCGCCAACCGGCTCGCCGGCGGCGGGCTTTGCCGACACCCAGCCGATCGATCCCGGCGACACGCGCCGACGCCTATCGCGCGCAACCGGCGCATCGAGCTGAAGCTGACCGAAGCGCTGACCTGCCGGCCGGTCGATCTGCCGGACCGCGCCGGGCTTAGTCCAGCACGATGCGCGGGCCGCTGACGCCGCTCAGCAGCCGGCGCAGATGAAAGCCGACCAGATGGTCCTCGCTGCGCAGGCCGAGCAGTGCGGCAAAGGCCGGCATCGCCGCCGGATCGTCGGCTTCGAGCTTGGCGAAGGCGTCGAGATAGGCGCGGGTCGCCGGGCTCGGCGAAGGCTTCGGCCGACAGCGGCTCGAACGCGCGCAGCGGCTCCTTGCGGCCGCGCAGTAACAGGTCGCCGACCGGTCTTCCGCGTGAACCCGGCGACCCGGCTGGCGACGCTCTCGCCGACGCAGATGCGGGTGCCGAGCTGCTTGTTGGCGGCTTCGAGCCGGGCCGAGGTGTTGACCGTGTCGCCATAGGCGGTGTAGTCGAAATAGCGCCCGCCGCCGAAATTGCCGACGATCGCCGGGCCGGCGTCGAGGCCGAGACGGGTCGCGCCGAGGCATGATGCCGCGCTCCCGCCAACGCTCGCGGAAATCCTGGGCGCTCAGATCGAGTTCGAGCGCGCAGGCAACCGCGCGCTCGGCATGATCGGGCTGATCGGCCGGCGCCCCGAACAGCACGTGCATCGCGTCGCCGACCAGCTTTACCACCGTCCCGCCATGCGCGAAGACGATGTCGGTCATCGCCCCCAGATAATCGTTCAACAGCGGGGCGATGATCTCCGGGTCGAGGGTTTCGACCAGCGAGGTGAATTCGGCGATGTCGGTGAACAGCGAGGTGATCTCGCGCCGCTGGCCGCCGAGGTCGACGGCTTCGGGGTCGCTCGCCAGCCGCTCCGCCAGATTGGGCGAAAAGTAGCGCGACAGCAGCGCATGCGCGCGCTCGGCCGCGATTTGCCGGCGCCGCGCCTCGCGCAGCCGCTCGATATGCGCCAGCGTCTTGTTGATCGTGGCTTCGAGGTCGGCGAAGTCGATCGGCTTGGTGACGAAATCGAACGCCCCGCGGTTCATCGCGGTGCGGATGTTGGCCATGTCGCCATAGGCGGAGACGATGACCGTCGAGAGCGGCTCACGCTCTGCTGGATCTTTTGCAGCAGGGTCAGACCGTCCATCCGCGGCATGTTGATGTCGGTGACCACCATGTCGATCGCGGCGCCGTTGGTCAGCATTTCGAGCGCCTCGACGCCGTCGCGGGCAAAGCGAAAATCGAACGCGCCGACCGCGGATCTGCCGGCGAAATCGCTGCTGCACCAAGGATTCGAGATCCGGCTCGTCGTCGACCACGAGGATCGTCGCGGTCATGCCTGGCCTCCCCGCTGCCGGCGCGGCGGCCGGCATCATCGCCCGCGGCAAGGTCAGGATGAACTCGGTGAACGCGCCGGGTTCGGTCTCGACCTCGAAAGCTGCCGCCGTGCTGCTTGACGACGATGTCGAAGCTCAGGGACAGGCCGAGGCCGGTCCCCTCGCCCGCCGGTTTGGTGGTGAAGAACGGATCGAAGATTTTCGTTCTCGCCTCCTCGGGTATGCCGGTGCCGTTGTCGCGCACGCGAATCTCGGCCCGGTCGGCCAGCGCCCGCGTGGCGACCCACAGAGGTCGGCTCGAAGCCGGGCTCGCGCGCGCCGAGCTGCCGCTCGCGCACCGCATAGAAGCCATTGCCGAACAGGTTCAGCAGAACCCGCGTGATTTCCTGCGGGTAAAGCTCGATCTCGCCGATGGCCGGGTCGAGATCCCGGCGCAGGGTCACATTGAAATCCGGCTTTTCGGCGCGCGCGCCATGATAGGCGAGGTTCAGGCTTTCGACGATGAGGGCGTTGAGGTTGGTCGGGCGCCGCTCGCCGGCTCCGGTGCGCGAATGCAGCAGCATGTTCTTGACGATGCTGTCGGCCCGCTTGCCGTGCTCGACGATCTTGGCGAGATTGCCGTTCAGCATCCGGATCAGCCCGTCGATTTCAGCCCGCGCCGCGTCCGGCAGCGCCGCGTCCTTTGCCGCCAGCAGCTCGCGCAAGCTCGTCGCTCAGCTCCGCCGACAATTCGGCGAAGTTATTGACGAAATTGAGGGGGTTTTTGATTTCATGGGCGATGCCGGCGGTCAGCTGGCCGAGCGAGGCCAGCTTTTGCGTCTCGACCAGACGGTCCTGCGCCCGGTGCAGATCGGCGAGCGCCCGTTCTGCGGCGAGCCGGGCCTCGCGGGCTTCCTGCTCGCGGACCCGCAGCTCTTCGGTGCGGGCGTCGACCTTGGCCTCCAAGGTATCGTGCGATTCCTGCACCTTAGCGGCCATCTGGTTGAACCGATCGGCCAGGGTCTCGATCTCGTCGCCGGTATGGATCTCGATCGGCTGGCTGCGTTCGCCCGAGCCCAGCCGCTCGGCGCCCGGTTTGCAGATCGCGGATCGGCACCACCATGCGCCGGGCGAGCACAGGTCCCGGCCACCGCCGCCAGCAGCAGGCCGAGCACCAGCAGCGCCGCCGTCCGCCACAGCGAGGCATAAACCGGCGCCAGCGCCTCGCGCAGCGGCAGCTCGACAAAAACGATCCAGCCGAGCCTCGGCACCGGCGCGAAAGCCGTCAGCACCGGCTCGCCGGCGGAGCCGGTGGCGGTGTGAGCGCCGCTCGCCGCAGCATTCCGGTGCAGGCTGGCCAAGCGCCGCGGCGACCTGGGGCAGATGCGACAGATCGGTGTCGCGCAGCACCAGGCTGAGGTCGGGATGGGCGATCAGCCGGCCGTGCGAAGCCGACCACATAGGCATATCCGGTCCGGCCGACCCGCATCGCCTGATCAGATCCCAGATGAACCGCAGATCGACGTCAGCGGCGGTGACCCCGGCATCATGGCCGGCATGCGCGACCGCGATCGTCATATAGGGCTCGGAGTGGTTGCGGAAATAGATCGGGCTGAACCAGACGCCGTTGGCCTCCGCGTCGGCGAAGCGCGGCTGGGCCGCGTCGTCGGCGCCGCTCGCCACGACATCGGGGGCGAGCCGCGACACCTTCAGCATCTCCTTTCCCGACCCGCTGATCTCGGTCAGCTTCGCTGATCGCCGGCACTTCTCGCAGCAACCGAATGAAATCGTAGCGCCGCTGCTCGAGCGCCAGCGCGTCCCATCCCGGCGGGGTGGTCCAGCCGAGCTGCTCCTCGACATCGTCGACGACATGCGCGATGCGCTGTGCGGCGTTACCGGCGTCCTCCTGCTCCATTCGGATCGCGGCGTTCTCGGCTTCACGATAGGCGAGCCACAGATCGATCGAGCCGTTGACGACCAGAACAAAGCTAGCCAGCCCGATAAAGGCGAGCACCAGCTTGGGCGCGAGTCCCATCCGCAGACGCCGCCGGGCCGGTTGGCCCGCGGCCCCGGCCGCCTCGAATGCGACATCGTCTCCGGCCAGCACGAAACCAAGGCTCCTGTATTCGATCACGTCGTCGGCGCGGGCCAGCAGGGAAGGCGGGAGGGTCAGGCCGATCGCCTTGGCCGTTCCGAGATTGATCGCCAGCACGAACCGGCTCGGCTCTTCGAGCGGCAGCTGCGCCGGATCGGCGCCCTTCAGGATGCGCACGGCAAGGCCGGCGGCGCGATCGTACATTTCGCGCACATCGGGACCGTAGGACATCAGCCCACCCTCGCGCACCAGGAAGTCGTACTCGAAGATCGCCGGCAGCTTGTGCTGGGCCGCGAAGTCGATCACCCGCTTGCGGTTCAAAGTTGTCAGCACGTCGCTGACCATCAGGATCGCGTCGGGCGGATGACGCGTCATCGCCGAAAACGCGGCGTCGAAATCGTCGGGCGCGCGCACGCCGAGCGATTCGACCTCGATGCCCGAGGCTGCGCGCCTGCGTCTCCGCCGCCTTGTAGCGCAACGACATGCCGAGATCGTCGGCGTTCCACAGCATCGCCACCCGATGCACGCTTCGGCACCGCCTCCTGGAGCAAGGCCAGCCGTTTGGCGGAAAGCTCGGCGGCAATCTCGGAGATTCCGGTGACGTGGCCGCCCGGTCTGGCAAAGCTGGCAACAAGCCCATCGGCGACCGGGTCGCCGGCCTGCACCACCACCACTGGCAATTTCGTGTGCTGCTTGGCGGCGAGCGCCGCCGGATAACCCATGGTGACGATCACCGCGACCTTGGCCGCGACCAGTTCGTCGACCAGCTGCGGCAGGCGGTCGAGCTGTCCATGCGCCGCGCGCCGCACGAACTCGAGGTTTTTGCCGAGAACGAACCCCTGCCGGGCAAAACCGCGAATGAGCCCGGCGCCGAGCGGACTTTGATCCGTCGGGTCGCCGGCGACCGAGAGCACTCCGACACGATAGACCTGCGGCGGCGCCTGCGCGCCAGCCTTCCCCGCGCCGAGAATGACGGCGAGGACGAACACGGCGAGAAGCCCGAATGATTTCATCAATAGGACCTCGAACCGGCGAATGCCCGCAACCATACGATCCGGGCGCCGGCCTCGACCAAGCGAGGCATCGGAAAACATGCCGTTATCGGAGACTCCACCGGCATCGTGTTGCTACAGTCCCGGCGAAGCACCGATGGTGCTGTCGGAGCCGGGCCATGACCGGATCACCTTATGTCCTGGCGATCGACCAGGGGACGACCAGCACGCGCGCGATGCTGTTCGACGCGCAAGGCGCGGTGCGGCGCACCGCCCAGCGCGAGCTGACCCAGCATTACCCGCAGCCCGGCTGGGTCGAGCACGATCCCGAGGAAATCTGGCAAAGCGTGGTCGTCGGCCTGCCGCGAAGCCGCCGCCGCCGCCGACGGCCCGATCGCGGCGCTCGGCATCGCCAACCAGCGCGAGACCATGGTGCTATGGGAGCGCGCCACCGGCCGACCAGTCCATAATGCGATCGTCTGGCAGGATCGGCGCACCGCCGAGCGGTGCGCGCGCTGGCGCCGCGACGGGCTGGCCGAAATCGTGGCGCAGCGCACCGGGCTGGTCATCGACCCTTATTTCTCCGCATCGAAGATCGCCTGGCTGCTCGACACTCTGCCGGGGTTGCGCCGGCGCGCCGAGGCGAGGCGAGATCGCCTTTGGCACGATCGACAGCTTTCTTCTGTGGCGGCTCACCGGCGGTCGGCGGCATGCGACCGACGCCACCAACGCCGCGCGCACGATGCTGTTCGACATCACCCGCCTCGCCTGGGACGATGAACTCCTCGACGCGTTCCGGATCCCGCGCGCGATCCTGCCCGAAGTGCTCGATACCGGGGCCGACTTCGGCGCGACAGCGGCCGAATTGCTCTGCGCTGCGATCCCGATCACGGCGATGGCCGGCGATCAGCAGGCGGCGCTGATCGGCCAGGGCTGCTTTCCACCCGGCATGATCAAATCGACTTACGGCACCGGCGCCTTTGCCCTCGTCAACATCGGCAACGCCCCTGTCCGCTCCCGTCACCATCTGCTGACGACGATCGCCTATCGGCTCGCCGGTCGCACCGCCTATGCCCTGGAAGGCAGCATCTTTGTCGCCGGCGCGGCGGTGCAGTGGCTGCGCGATCGGCTCGGCATGATCGCCACGGCGGCCGAGGCGACGGCGCTTGCCGCGCGCGCCGACCCGCGCCAGCGCCTTTACCTGGTGCCCGGTTTTGCCGGGCTCGGCGCGCCCCATTGGGCGCCGCAGGCGCGCGGCGCCTTGATCGGGCTGACCGCCGAATGCGGGCCGGCCGAGATCGCCCGCGCCGCCCTCGAAGCCGTCGGCTACCAGACCCGCGACCTGATCGCGGCGATGGCGGCCGACGCCCGGCTCGAAATCGGCGGGTTGCGGGTCGATGGCGGCATGGCCGTTAGCGACTGGACCATGCAATTCTTGGCCGACATCCTGCCTGCCGTCGTCGAGCGCCCGGCCGCGGTCGAAACCACCGCCTGGGGTGCGGCCTATGCCGCGGGGCTGACCCGCGGAATCTACCCCGGTCCCGAAACCATCGCCGCGGCTTGGCGGCCCGAGCGCCGCTTTAGCCCGCAAATGCTGCAAGCCGAGCGCGAAGAGCGCTATGCCGGCTGGCGCCGCGCGGTCGAGGGCGTGCTCGCCGCCACGCCACGCCCACTTCCGATAATGGAGAAAGCGATGACCGGCGCTGACCAATGGCCGAGCCTCCCCTTTGCCGAGTGGAGCCACACCTGCGCGACCTTGCAGCTGTGGACCCAGGTGATCGGCAAAATACGGCTCGCGCAGGCGCCGCTCATCAATCACTGGTGGCAGGTCCCGCTCTACGTGACGAGCCGCGGGTTGACCACCTCGCCGATCCCCTATGGCGCGCGCAGCTTCCAGATCGATTTCGATTTTATCGATCATCGCCTGCTGATCCAGGCCAGCGATGGACGAGCCGGCGGTTTCGCGCTGCGCCCCCTCGCCGTGGCCGATTTCTACGCCGAAATCACGCAGCGGCTGAAGGCGCTCGGGATCGAGGTCCAGATCTGGACGACCCCGGTCGAGATCCCCGACCCGATCCCGTTCGAGCAGGACCGCCAGCACGGCGCCTACGATCCCGACTACGCCAACCGCTTCTGGCGCGTCCTGGTCCAGGCTGACCGCGTCCTGACCGCGTTCCGCGCCGGCTTTATCGGCAAGGCGAGCCCGGTGCATTTCTTCTGGGGCAGCTTCGATCTGGCGGTGACCCGCTTTTCGGGCCGTCGCGCGCCGCCGCATCCGGGCGCCGCCAACATCGCCGACAAGGTCACCCGCGAGGCCTATTCGCACGAGTGCAGCAGCTGCGGCTTTTGGCCGGGCGGCGCCGGAATGGAGCAGCCGATCTTTTATTCCTATGCCTATGCCGAGCCGGCCGGCTTCAAGGATGCGGCGGTGCGCCCGCAAGCCGCCTCTTATGCCCGCGAGTTGGGCGAGTTCATCCTGCCCTATGGCGCCGTGCGCCAGGCCGCGTCGCCGGACGAAACCTTGCTTGATTTCCTGCATAGCACCTATGACGTCGCCGCGACCCTCGCGCATTGGGATCGCGCGGCGCTGGAGCGCGCGGTATCGCCGCGATGAACCTGCTCTTGCCGCTACCTGATGCAAGCGCGGCCGAAATCGTCGACATACTGCTCGCCCGCCCGAGCGTGCGCGTCGAGCGGATCGTCTCGCTCGGCCAGGCGAGCCCGCCCGGGTTCTGGTACGACCAGGAAGAGGGCGAGTGGGTGTTGCTGCTCGCCGGCGCCGCCCATCTGCGCTTTGCCGACGAGGCCGCGCCGCGCCGGCTCAGCCCTGGCGACTGGCTCGACATCGCCCCGCACCGGCGGCATCGCGTCGATTGGACCGACCCAGCGACCTCGACCCTATGGCTCGGTGTATTTTATTGCTGATCGAATCGCCGCCGCCGCCGAGGCAGGGTTAAACAGGAAGAGAGACGATGAAACTTCCAGCGCCCCTTTGCCTGTCTGCGATATTGGCGCTGGTTGCAGGCGGGTGCCAGCCGAATGCGCCATTCCGAGAAGAAACCACCGCTTGCACGCTAAATGGCGGCGATGACAGCCGGGCCTGCGCCGCGCATTCGCTCGAACAACACCCTCTGTCGGATTTTCCCGGACGCTTTTTTCTGCTCGGCTTTGTCGAGTTCGACGATCAGGGCAAGCCTTATATCCGCGACCAGATTGATACATTGTTCAGCCGGATCGAAGAGGAAGCCCGCTACAAGGATCTGTCGATCATCGTCTATGTCCATGGCTGGAAGCACAATGACATGCCCGGTGACAGCAATGTCGCGGCGTTCCGCGGCTTGCTGCGGCAGATGGCGGAAATGGAGCTGCGGCGGGCCCCGACCTATTGGCCGGCGCGCGAGGTGGTCGGGATCTATATCGGCTGGCGCGGGCTTTCATTCGACGCCGGCGAGGTCGGCGAGGACCTGACCTTCTGGGCGCGCATGGCGGCAGCGCACCGCGTGGCCGAAGGATCGGTGCGCGAAGTCCTGGCGCGCGCCAAGGCATTGCGGGACGCCATTGACCAATCGTCATGGCCGCATCATCAAGATCCCCGCAGCACCCGAATGGTGACGATCGGGCACAGTTTCGGCGGTCTGATCGTCTACACCGCGTTGTCGCAATATTTTCTCGACCAGGCCGTGCGGACCTCGACTGCGGATTACGCCCGGTCGCTCTCCGGCAATCAGCCGACGGAGGTGGACGGCCGCGCCAAGGAAATCGCCGGCTATGGCGACCTCGTCATCGTCGTCAACCCAGCTATCGAAGCAATGCGCTTCGAGCCGATCCGCGAGGTCATCGAAAACCGCCACGGGCCGGGCAGCTTTGTCCCGAACCAAAATCCGGTCTTTGTCGAGGTGACTTCGGACGCCGATTGGGCGACCGGGCTCGCATTTCCCGCTGGCCGCCTTGTCGAGACCACGTTCGAGAGCTTTACCGGCGCCGCCGAACGGCGCGAGGCGATGTCGTCGCTCGGCCACTACCCGGCGTTCTGGACGCACAAGCTTGAAGGCCCCGCTCCGGTCGCAAATCCGAACGCGGCGCTGCCGTCATTGGACGTCGACCAGGAATGTCGCGATTTTGCGCAGTTCAATTCAGCGGAACGGCCTGACGGTTATCTAAAATCCGGCTGGCGTCGTCGATACCGAACCGGGACAGTTCTGACCCAACTCTCCCGATCGGGGTTTGATCCGAACGACCCGTTCTGGATCGTCACCACCGACCAATCAATGATCCGCGGTCACAGCGACATCGAAGAGCCGGTCTTCATCGATTTCGTCAGACAGCTTTATGACGATCTACTGCGGCTCAAGGATCGGGTGCCCTGCGTGAATTCGGCGCCCGCAACGCTCCGGCCGGTTGTTCACGCTAGACCGTAGAGCCGGGCGGCGTTGTCGTGGGTCAGCTTTTGCCGCATCTCCGGCGCGAGGCCGCTCATCTGCCGCTCGATCGCAGCGCGCGAATGGGGCCACACGCTGTCCGGATGGGGATAGTCCGACGCCCATAAGAGGTGCCCCTCGCCGAAGAACGGGATCAGCGCCATCGCCGCATAATCTTCCTGGAAGGTCGCCCAGATCTGGCGCCTGAAGAGTTCGCTCGGCTTGGTTTCGAGTGCGGCGCCGCCCTTGTCGGCCCAGAACTCCTTGGCTTCCCACAGCCGCCAGTGGCGATAGTCGAGCTCCTGCACCAGCCATGGCAGCCAGCCGGTGCCGGCCTCGGCCATCACCATCTTGAGCTTCGGGTGGCGTTCGAGGATGCCCCAGGCGAACAGATCGACAAACGGCTCGAGAAAATTGGCCATGAAGAATTTGGTGTTCTCGAACACGCTGGCGGCTTTGCCGGCGACCCGGTCGCCGGGCTTGCCGACAAAGACGGTGATGTGCCACGACAGGATGATCCCGGTGTCCTCGAGCACATTCCACAGCTTTTCCCAGGCCGGGTCGTCGAGCTTAGGGTTGATGTTGGCGATCATCAGGGTGACCTGGCGCACCCCGCCCTTTCCGGCGAGGCGCAGCAATTCCTCGGTCGCGGCATCGGGGGTTTCGGGCAGCATCGGCACCCCGATCAGCCGGTCGGGGGCGGCGGCGCAGAACTCCATCAGCCAGTCGTTGTAGACGCGGTAGCAGGCAACCCGCAGCGCCAGGTCGTCGGTCGAGATCTGGAAGATCGGCCCAAAAATGACCTGGCTCTGTACCCCGTCGCGATCCATGTCGGCCAGGCGCAATTCGGCAACTCGCCGGGCGGCGCGCGCTCTGGTCGTGGATGCCGCCGCGGTCGAAGGCGTTGTAGAGCGGCTTTGGCCGCGCCAGCTGCTCGTTCGACGGCTGCTTGCCGACCCAGCTGCCCCAGAGTTTGCCGTCGCACACCCAAACCGCCTGCCCGTCGCGCTCCTCGATATGCGGCGCCCGGTCGCGCAAGGAAGTGGGCAGCCGCGCCGTCCACAGATCGGCCGGCAATTGCCCCAGATCCATGTGGTCGTCGCAGGAAATCAGCTCGTTGGTCATCGGTGTCTCCTGTTCACAACTATGCGGCGGCGAGCGAGATGCCGAGCGCCCGCAGATCGGGGGCGACGCGCTCGCTCAATACCCCGACCTTGCGCAGATTGCGCACCAGCCCGGCATGGAGGTCGCGGCGGAAGAATTTGCGGAACGCGGTCTCCTCGCCGCCGGCCGCGCGCTCGCGCCGCAACTGGCGGATCTCCTCGATCTCGGCCCGGCTGAAGCCTATCTCCTCATAGGCAGCGAGCGGGAAGATGCCGCGCAGGGTGCGGTTCAGCGCCCACACCGCAAAATCCTCCATCTCCCTGCGCTCGGCGGCGCTGGCTTCCGCGACCACCGCCGGCAGGGACAACATGCCGAAACCCATGTGGCGCGCCTCGTCCTGCAAGATGCGCCGGCAGATCTGGCGCAGCACCGCATCCTTCGAGGATTCGGCCAGCATGCGGAACAGGGACACGGCAAAGGTCTCGGCGACCAGCTGCAAGCCGATCGTCTTCAGGTGCCACGATGCGGTGCCGAGGAGCGTGTCGAATATCTCCTGCACATTGTTGGCGAGCGGATAATTCCGCCCCTCCAGGCGCAGGACCATGTAGCGATGCAAGACCTCGTTGTGCCGGGCCTCGTCCACCACTTGGGTTGCCTGGAACAGCTTTTCGTCCTGGCCTTGCACGTTCTCCACCAACTGGCTACACACCAGCATCGCTCCATGCTCCCCGGCCATCAGGGTCGACAGCCGCCAGCGGGCGACGGCGCGGTTGACCTCGACTCGTTCGGCCGCCGACAGGCGGTCCCAGAACCGCGTCCCATGGATGTCGACAAGGTCGTCGGCGATCAGCCCGCCATCGGTGTCGAGCGGCTGGGCCCAGTCGATGTCGGTGGCGGCGTTCCACTGGTCGCGCTTGGCCTGCTCGTAGAGATGCCGCATGTCGGCCGCCTCGCCGTCATAGACATGGCGGAAATAGGCGATGTTGCGGCTGTCGATGTGGTGCCCGCGCTCCATTCGGCGCCTCCCGGTCGGCCCGTGCGGTGCCGTTTGTCCTCAAAAAAACGCCAGGGTGCGGATTTCGATGCTCTCGCGCGGCCGGGCATGGGGCGGCGTCGCCGGGTCTTCGAAGGCGGTGTGCGCGGTGAACCGGGCGAACCCTTCCTTGACCGAATCATAGACCTTGAACACCAATGCCTCGTCGGGCCGCATCCGCGGGAACCAGTACCAGCGATGCCCCGGGTTCCAGGTGATCGCCGAGGTCTGGCCGATGCGGTCGGGATAACGGCGCTCGGTCACCACCATGTCGTCGGGCGAGAGGCTGCGCGCATCGGCGATGGCGAGCGGCCAGCTCTCGACCGGATGGCGGATCGGCCGCCACACCTGGACGATCGCGAAACGGCGGGCGAGCAGGGCGTCGGCCTCGTCGCCCATCAGATCGCGCACCCGTTGCGGGCCCGACCATTCGGTGTAGTCGTTATGGACGCGGCGCACCGGGTCGCGGATCTTGGCCGCCTGGCGCAAGGCCTCGTCCGCGGTGCGCAAAGTATGGTCGAAGACGACGACGCGCTTCGCGCCGCTCTCCTGCTTCACCAGCGCTTCCATCTCCGGGTAGTAGACGCCGCGGATCTCGTCCTCATCGTAGAAATCGGCGACCCGCGTATTATGTCGAACAAAGCGGAAGCCGTTCTTTTCGAGCGCGAAATCGGCGGCGTAGAGCCGGCCGTTGCGGATCGTCACCCGGTGCTGCTCGGAGGCGCCGCCGCCGGTGCGCTGATCCGCTGCGCCGGGCGCCCCGACCAGGGTCACCGGAACGGCCTTGGTGTCGACAAAATAATCGAGGGTCGCGTCGAGCGTTTTGCGCTCGGCGTCAAGTTCGGCGAGCTGAACCATCGGAGGCTCCTCCACACGCTGCTCGCGATAATAGATTGGCCCGGCAATCGGCACAACAAGCGCCAGAATTGGCGCGGACCGACCGCGACGCCCGCAATGCGCTGCGGCTGATCGGACCGCATCCGCAGAACTGGGTCCGGGACCGGCCGGGGATCGACCACAACGTCGTGATCGGCGGCGGCGGGCAGAGCGCCTTCTCGCCTTCGCCTTGCGCGGCGGCGGGATCGGCAAGGTCGCGGTCATCGACATGGCCGAAGACGAGGCGCCCGCTGGGGTGTGGCTCAATGCGGCCCGCAGGAAAGTGTTGCGCACCCCGAAGACCCTGCCGGGCCCGAAAATACGGCATCGCCCAGCCGAGCTTCCAAAACCCGGTGCGAGGCGCGCCGGTCGGCGACGCGCCGAGCATGAAGCGCGGCCTGCCCGCGGTCACCCGGCGCATCAGCTGCGACCTGATCCGGCGTTACGGCAGCGTGCCCGAGCCGGTGTAGCGGCGCCACGCGCTCATCTGGATTGCCGAGGTCAGGCAGTGGACGACGACCGGCCTCATCTTGACCGCAAAGGCGCGGGCGATGCCGTCGGCGATCTCGGCCTCGGTCTTGATGGTGATGCCCTCGGCGCCGAACGCGCGCGCCCACGCTGCAAAGTCGGGGTTGGTCAGGCGCGTCCCGGCCATGAACGGGCGCTCCGGGTAGCGCACATAGGAGTGCATGCCGATCGTGCCGTACATGCCGTTGTCGGAGACGATCATGATCGGGTTGGCGCCGTATTGCAGCGCGGTGGCGATCTCGTTGCCGGTCATCAAGGCGCCGCCGTCGCCGACGAAGGCCACGACCTGGGTATTCGGCCGGCGCAGGGCCGCGGCCACCGCCATCGGCATGCCCGAGCCCATCGCGCCCACTACCGAGGACAGAAACACCTGGCCCTGGCGAAAGCCGATATAGCGATGGACAAAGCTGCCGAAATTGCCGGCGTCGGTGGTGACCGTGGCGTCGGGCGCCAGATGCTTGTCGACCTCGCAGACGATCGCCGCGAAATTGATGCCGTCCGCGGTGGGCTCCCACTCCTTGGCCAGGAGCTTGCGATGGATCGCGTTGAGCCCGGCGACCCAGCCGCGGCGCTTTTGCGCGTCGGCCGGGGCGCCGCGCCGCAGCAGGCCCTTGATAACCTCGTAGGGGCTGCACGGCATCCCCAAATCCGGCCGCCACACCCGGCCGACCTCGTCGGGGTCGGGCCAGATGTGGACGAACGGCAATTGCGGTTGCGGTGCGGCGGGAAAGCTGTAGGATTGGCTGACCGAATCGGTCATGCGCTCGCCCAGCGCCACGATCAGATCGGCGCGCTTCATCTCGGCGATCAGCGGCGGCGGCACCCGGATCCCCATATAGCCGCCGTAGTTGGGATGGGTCGCGTCGAACAATTGCGGCCGGCGATGGGTCGGGCTGATCGGCAATACCCATTCCTCGGCGAGGCGATTGAGGTCGGCAAAGACGGTCTTATCATGCACCGCATCGGCCAATAAGGCGCCGCCGACCAGCACCAGGGGCCGCTCGGCCGCCTCCAGCATGACCGCCAGGCGATCGAGGTCGTTCGGCCGCGGTCCGGCGGCAACGCGCGGGCGGGCCGGGTCGAGCGCGGCATCGGTCTCGGCGTCAAAGATGTCCTCGGGCAGGATCACCGCGACCGGGCCGGGCGTGCCGCTCTCGGCCAGGTGAAAGGCGCGGGCGATCGCCTCCGAGGCCTGCTCCGGCTCATTGACCTCGATGACTTCCTTGGTCACATCGGCCAACAGGCGGGAATAGTTCTGCTCCTGCAAGGCGAGCCGGCCGAAATCCTTGCGCTCGACCTGGCCGACCAGCATCACCATCGGGGTCGCGTCGTGATAGGCCGAGTGCAACGCCACCATCGCGTTCGACAGCCCCGGCCCGCGCGACACGATGGCGACACCGGCGCGGTCGCGCAGCCGCCCATCGGCCGCCGCCATATAGCCGGCCCCGCCCTCGTGGCGACAGACGATGACCCGGATCGAGTTCTTCTCGATCAGGGCGCTGGTCAGCCCGACATAGCTTTCGCCCGGCACGCAATAGATCTGGTCAACATCATGGGCTTCGAGGCTTTCGGCCAACAGGCGAGCGACGGTCTGGGTCATCGGGCGGCAGTTCCTCTGCGGAATTTCTGCTCAAGGCATAGCGAAACATCCATCCGCCCGGAAGGGGCAAGGAGACATGACGCCGGCGCCGATGACGCGCTAAGATCGGTTCAAACGAAATAGCCGAGGAGGCGCCGAGATGACCGGGCAACAGGACGTGATCGAGGCTGATTTCATCGTGATCGGCGCCGGGTCGGCCGGGTGCGCGATCGCGGCGCGGCTCAGCGAGGACCCGGCGACAAAGGTCATGCTGATGGAGGCGGGCGGCGAGGATAAGAACCGCTGGATCCACATCCCATTGGGCTTCGGCAAGACCTTTGCCGATGCCTCGGTCAACTGGTGCTACGAGACCGAGCCCGACCCCGGCGCCGCCGATCGCCGTATCTTCTGGCCGCGCGGCAAGGTCTTGGGCGGTTCGTCCTCGATCAACGGCATGGTCTATATCCGCGGCCAAGCCGAGGATTTCGACCATTGGCGCCAGCTCGGCAATACCGGCTGGTCGTTCGATGATGTGCTCCCGTATTTCAAGCGCTCCGAGCACCAGACCCGCGGCGCCGACGCGTTTCATGGCGCCGGCGGCCCGCTTTGCGTCTCCGACGTGCCGGACAAGCACCCGATCTGCGAGGCGTTCATCGAGGCCGCGATGTCGCTGGGGTTTGCGCGCAACGACGATTTCAACGGCGCCGGGCAGGATGGGGTCGGCTATCACCAGACGACGACGAGGAACGGGCGGCGCTGCTCGACTGCGGTCGGCTATCTGCGACCGGCGATGAGTCGCGCCAATCTGCGCGTCGTTACCAATGCGCTGACCGAAAAGATCGTCTTCGACGGGCGTCGCGCCACCGGCGTCGCGTTCCGCCAGGACGGGCAGACCCGCACCGCCCGGGCGGCCGCGGAGGTGATCGTGTGCAGCGGCGCGGTCAACTCGCCGCAGCTCTTGATGCTGTCCGGGATCGGCCCGGCCGCGCATCTGGGCGCGCACGGCATCGGGGTGGTGCACGACCTGGCCGGGGTCGGGCAAAGCTTGCAGGACCACTATTCGGCGCCGCTCAAGTTCAAATGCTCGTTGCCGATCACCGTCAACGACATGATGCAGAGCAATCTGCGCAAGGTGAAGGCCGGGCTGCAATACTACATGTTCAAGAATGGCCCGCTGGCGATGGGCACCTCGCCCGCGGCATTGTTCGCCCGCACCCGGCCGGAGCTCGCCTCGGCCGACATCAAATGCTCGGTGTCGCCGTTCAGCGCCGAGCGGCCGCAGGACGGGCTGCACCCGTGGTCGGGATTTACCACGATCGTCTATCAGCTGCGGCCCGAGAGCCGCGGCCGCATCGAGCTGAAAAGCGCCGACCCGGCCGACCCGCCGGCGGTTTATCCGAATTACCTCGCGACCGCGACCGACCAGCAAACCATTGTCGACGGCCTCAAATTGCTGCGCCGGATCATGGCCGAGCCGCAGATGCGGCGGTTCATCGAATCCGAATTCCAGCCCGGCCCAGCCACCGAGAGCGACGAACAGCTCCTGGATTACGCGCGGCGGCGCGGCGGCACCGTGTTTCACCCGACCAGCACCTGCAAGATGGGCGTGGATAGGATGGCGGTCGTCGACCCCGAGCTGCGGGTGCATGGGCTCGACGGCCTGCGGGTGGCCGACGCCTCGATCATGCCGACCGTCGTTTCCGGCAACACCAACGCCGCGACGATCATGATCGGGGAGAAGCTCGCGGATTTGTTGCGGCAGCGGATGCGCCTAGCGGCGTAGCCTTTGCCTGACGACCCGCGCAGCGAGCACGGATGGCCGCCATGCGGCTAGCTGAGCGCGGCATCGGCCTCACCCCGGCCTGCTCCTCCGCCGTATACGGCGCTCCATAATACGGGAAATCCTTGCGAATGCGCCCGCGGTCGGGAGCAAGTCCATCGACAAGTGGCGTGTTGGCCGCCAGCGTCAACATCACATCCAGTGCATCGTCGCCGAGCGCGCGTCCATTGAAGCTGGCCACCTCAAATGCGGCGGATGTTCCAAGCTCGTAAGGCATTGTGTTGGGACAAACCCGTGCAGCGATCAGCTTCCATATTCACCCGGGTCCGCCGCCGAACCGGCATAAGTCGTCATCTTCTCCGCAAAATCAGCGATCGACTTCGCGAAGCGCTCTAAATCTTCAGACGGAACCGACGCATTGAATTGTTCTTTTACCTCTTGATCGCTCGGGTCGTTCAGGAAGAGATGCGTAACCATAGGCAGACCCCAACGTGAAACTTGTACCTCCGGCGCATGGCCAAAGAGGGAGATCGTCGCCCATGCGTTGATTTTTCCCTTCCCAATCAGTTCGCTCGGCACTTCCAGCACAATCGCCGTAACATTCCGCCTCGCAAAGGGATTCTGCTGATGCAGAAAGGCGTCCCCATCGAAGCGCTGGTCCTTATAGAAAGCAGTCATAAATGTGCCAAATCCAGCGTTTGCCGCAAATAGATCTGGAGCAATCCCAACGTACGCACGAAGATCCGAATCAGTCGCGACCGAACCGGTTTCACCCTCAACCAGTCTCTCTCCGGCGTCACTACGAAGAGCATCGTCACCCGTCGCCTTCCGCACCACAAACGGCTGAATGTGAGTATGCTCGCTGCCAGCTCCGTGTCGTGGTTCACCAAATGTGAACTTGAACGTAACCTCTTCCCTCGCATCTCCGTTCAGGTCGAACCGGAACGCGTAGAGCCCTTCTGGATGAAGCGTATCCGGAGCCGATAACCCCACATCCGGATTCACGGTCATCGCCATCACCGTGTTGCCCGAGGGGCTGTCAAATAAATAAAAGTCGCCGGCGAACGCTGTGCCGGCAGCATCGACGCCGACCTCAGCGGGCGCCAAGTGTCGGATTTCCGTAGCTGGCTGCACCGACTTGCGGGAATAGCTGGAAAAGTACCCCGTAGCCTTGAAGGGAGTGCCGCCCGATGCCTGAGAAGACCGCGCAATCCGTCGCGAATTTGGGCTATCACGCCCACATTTATTATGACCCGGCAAAAACGCGCCCCGTTGCCGAGCGCGTGTGCGCCGCGCTTGGAGAGAAGTTCCCGGTCGAGATCGAAGAGTTTCGCGATACGCCGCGCGGACCGCATCCGATCAGCAATGCCCTGGTCATTTTCCGGCCCGAAGAGTTTGAGCGGGTCGTTCCTTATCTGATGCTGAACCGCGAGGGGCTCGACGTCCTGGTCCACCCGCTGACGACAGATGCGGTGGAGGACCACAGCGGCTACGCGATGTGGCTCGGCAACCCGGTCGAGCTGAAGCTGCACACGTTCCCCCGCGGCCGCGGCGGGCGGCTGCCGAGTGGCGTAAGCGCATAGGCATCGGGCGGTTCGCCTACCGCGGGCCCGTCGGCTGCGCGCCGCCGGCATGGATGCGGCAGAAGCTCAGGTTGGCGGCGTGCGCCGGCAGGTCCGGCGGGGCTGGTAAGCGCATAGCTGGCCCGAAGCCGTCGCGCCCGCAGGCAATGGGCCAGATGGCCGGCGGCCAACGATATCGCCGGCTGGCAGGGCGGTGTCGCAGGCCGGGAGCGCGCAGGCGCAGCGCGGGGCGAAACTGCAGCCGGGCGGCAGTGCCGCGAGGTTCGGGGGCGCGCCCGGGATTGTCGTCAGCAGGGTCGCCGGGTGGTACGCCGTGCAAATTGGCCGCGAGCAGGCCCTGGGTATAGGGGTGAGCGGGGTTGCGCATGATTTGACGCACATCGCCGGTCTCGACAAAGCGCCCGCCATACATCACCGCCAGCCGGTCGCTGATTTCGACCGCGGCGCCGACATCGTGGGTGACGAAGACCACCGCCATGCCGAGCTCGCGCTGCAATTCGCGCAGCAGCAGCAGGATCTGGATCTGCACGGTAACGTCGAGCGCGGTGGTCGGCTCGTCGGCCAGCAGCACCTTCGGGTTGCAGCTGAGCGCCACCGCGATCATCGCCCGCTGGCGCATCCCGCCGGACATCTCGTGCGGATAGGAATCGAAGCCGGCGCCGGGCCGACGGGATCTGCACCCGCTCCAATAATTCGAGCGCGCGGCGGCGGGCGTCGCGGCGGCTCAACCCTTCGTGCCGGACGATCGCTTCGGCGATCTGCGCGCCGATCGTAAACACCGGGTCGAGTGCCGTCATCGGCTCCTGAAAGATCATCGCGATCTGCCGGCCGCGCAATCGTTCGAGCCGCGCGGCGGAGGCGCCGTTCAGCTCCTCGCCGCCGAGCCGGACATGGCCGGCGATGTCGCAATTGTCCGGGCAGCAGCCGCATCAGCGCGCGCAGGGTCACGCTCTTGCCCGAGCCCGATTCGCCGAGGATGCCCAATACTTCGCCAGAAGCCAGAGAAAAGCTGACGCCGTTGACGGCGTGGATCACCCGGTCGCGCAGCCGGAAGCGAACCGCGAGATCCTCGACCTCGACCGCCGGCGGCTCAATCATTGGCATCGGCATCGGCATCCGCCGGTCCATGGAAGCGACTGTGGCCGGAGCCGGGCGCCATCATGTGGCAGGCGACCTCATGGTCGCCGCCGATCGGGTCGAGACGCGAGGCGCAACCTTGCGCGCAGATCTCCTCGGCAAAGGCGCAGCGCAGGCGAAAGCGGCAGCCCGAAGGCGGGTTGATCGGGTTGGGCGGGTCGCCGGACAAGGGCGGCTCGGTGCTGCGCCGATCCGGGTCCATGCTCGGCATCGCCCGCAGCAACGCCTGGGTATAGGGATGCAGCGGCCGGCCGAAGATCGCCGCGGCGGCCCCGGCTTCGACGATGCGGCCTAGATACATGACGACGACCCGGTCGCTGAGGTGGCGGACCACGTTCAAATCGTGCGAGATGAAAATGTAGGTCAGCGCCCATTCCCGGCGCAGCTCGACGAGCAGGTTCAAAATCTGGGCTTCAACCGATTTGTCGAGCGCCGACACCGCCTCGTCGAGGATCAAAAGGCGCGGCTCGAGCGCCAGCGCGCGGGCGATGTTGACCCGCTGGCGCTGCCCGCCGGAAAGCTCGTGCGGATAGCGCCTGGCAAACAGCGACGGGCGTAGCCCCACCTGGTCGAGCAGCCGCTCGGCGCGCTCGCGGGCGCGATCGGGGCGCAAATGTTTCACCGTGCGCGGGCCAAAGGCGATGATGTCGGCGATCGTGGCGCGCGGGTTCAATGACGAATAGCTGTCCTGAAACACCATCTGCATCTGCAGCCGCAATTCGCGCACGGTGATCCCCTGCGGCTCGCCGACGCCGTCGCCGTCAAAGATGATCTCGCCGGCATCGGGCTCGATCAGATGCAGCAATAGGCGCGCCGTCGTCGATTTGCCGCAGCCGGATTCGCCGACGAGGCCGAGAGTAGTGCCCTTGGCCACGCTGAACGAGACGCCGTCCACCGCCTGCACGATTTCGCGGCCGCGGCCGAACAGCCGGCCTTTGCCGGGAAAGTGCTTTTTGAGGTCGCGGACCAGCAGCAGCGGTTGCGCTGGGCCGCCGCGATCGCGCCGATCGAGCGGGACGATCGCCCGGCCGCTGCTCATGACGGCAGCTTGACGTCCATGGCGCTGCGCAGCCCGTCGCTCAATAAATTGAAGCATAGGGAGGTGATGACGATCGCCACACCCGGCAATGCCGCCACCGTCGGCTCGACGAAGATCGCCTGGCGCAGCGCATTCAGCATCAGCCCCCATTCCGGCGCGGGCGGGGTCACGCCGAGACCGAGAAACGAGAGCCCCGCAGACAGAATGATGCTGATGCCGACGAGGCTGGTTGCGTAGACCAGCACCCCGCCGAGCACATTGGGCAGGATCTGGTGGCGGATGATCGCGTGCAGCGGAGCGGCGCTGGCCCGCGCCGCCTCGACGAAATCGCGGCTCCTGACCTGCCTCGTCAGGCTTTCGGTGACACGCACGAGCGGCGGAATAAAGACCACGGTCAGTGAGAGGATCGTATTGGCGATGCCGGCGCCGATGACCCCGCAGATCGCGATCGCCAGCAACACCGAGGGAAACGCGTAGAACACGTCGCAGACTCGCATGATCAGCGAATTCAACAGCCGGCCGCCCATTCCAGCGAGCAGGCCGAGCACGCCGCCGATGATCGTCGCCAGCAGCACCGGGCTGAGGCCGCAGAACAGCGACAATCGGCCGCCATAGACGAGGCGCGACCAGATGTCCCGTCCGGTCTCGTCGGTGCCGAGGAGGTGACCCGGGCGTGCCGACCGGCTCCAGCCGATGCAGAATGTCTCCCTGGAGCGGATCATGGGTCGCCGCCCACGGGGCAAATATCGCGAGCAGCACGATCGTCAGCAGGATCGCGCCGGCCGCGACGGTCAGGCGGTCGCGGCGCACCCGGCCGGCGACCGTGCTCCAATAGCCGCGCGGCGCTGTGGCTTCCGCGACCTCGGGCGCGGCGATCCTCTGAACGGCGGCGATATCGGCCATCGCCCGCCCCTTCAGCGGCGCATGCGCGGGTCGATCAGCGCTTGCACGATGTCGACCACGAGGTTGATCAGCACGAAAAAGGCCGCCAGCACCAGCACGGTCCCCTGCAAGACCGGGATGTCGCGGCGAAAGATCGCCAGATCCATCAGCTGTCCGGCGCCCGGCCAGTTGAACACGGTCTCGACCAAAATCGAGCCGCCGAGCAGATAGCCGAGCTGCAATCCCATCACCGCCACGGTCGGCGGCGCCGCATTCTTCAGCACGTGAAAGACCACATGCCGCAGTCTCAGCCCTTTTGCCCGCAATGCCGTCGGGAAGTCGTTGCCGAGGATCTCGAGCACGGTCGAGCGAACCATGCGGCCGATCACCCCGATCGGGATCATCGACAGGGTCGCCACCGGCAGAACCAGAAAACTCAGATCGTGCCAGTTGGTCGGGATGCCGCCGCTGCCGCCCATGCCGGCGGCCGGCAACAGGTTCCACTCGACCGCAAAGACGATGACCAGCACAATCCCGAACCAGTAATGCGGGACGCTCAGGCCGAGAATGACCAGCACCGAGATCACCTTATCGAGAGGCTTGCCGTAGTTGAAAGCAGCGACCGTGCCGAGCGTCGTCCCGAGGCCAAACGCCAACAGCGCTGCCGGAGCCGCAATCACCAGCGTGTTGCCCAAGGCTCGCAGCAGTTCGCGGGTGACCTCGCGCCCGGTGAAGATCGAGGTGCCGAGATTGCCGCGGAACACCCGGCCGAGCCAGGAGAGGTACTGGACGTAGAGCGGCCGGTCGAAACCGAATTCCGCCCGCAGATGATCGACCAAGGATTTTGGCGCCTCGGGCGGCAGCAGAATGTCGAGCGGATTGCCCGGTATCATGTGGATCAGGGCAAACGCCACCACCGATACTCCGAACAGGATCAGGATCGTGTGCAGCAGACGCGCGGCCAGGAAGCGAGCCATCAGGGATCCGGCGCGGACAGCGGCTCTACTCGACCGTGACGTGGGTGAAATCCTGGTACCAGCTCTGCGCCGGCACGAAGCCCTTTACCTTTGGCGACAAGGCGCGCGGGTTGAGGTCGTGGACCACGAACAGCCACGGCGCATCGTCGACGATCCGGCCATGCGCCTCGGCCAACAGCTTGGTCTGCTGCGCCGGGTCAAAGCTGTCTTGCGCCTGGGTCAGCAACGCATCGACCTTCGGGTCATAGAAATGACCCCAGTTGATGCCGTTCGGCGACCAGCTGGCCTTGCTGAAATAGCGGAACATCGAGCCTGGATCGGAAAATCCGAGGCTGTTGTTCAAGGCGTCGTCGCCGTGCCCGGCGGGGGAGTCGGGCGCATTGCGCTTGGCCACCAGCATCGTGCCCCATTCGACCACGTCGAAATGCAGATCGAAGCCGATCGGCTTAACCTGCTGCTGGATGATCTCGTTCATCGGCTCCGGCAGCATTTGGCCCGAGCCGGCGGTCGAGATCATGATCTTCGCCTCGACCGGATGATCGGGGCCGTAGCCGGCCTCCTTCAGCAGCGCCTTCGCCTTTGCCGGATCGTAGCCGTAGCGCAGCTCCGGCGTGCCGAAATACGGGTTGCCCGGCGGATAGAGGCCGTAGGCTGGCTTGGCTGTGCCGTTGAGGAACTTGACGATGGCGTCGCGGTCGATCGCGTAATTCAATGCCTGGCGCACGCGGATATCTTTGAATGGCGAACCGTCGGTCACCTTGAACATGTACGGCCAGACATGCGGATAGGGCCACAGGCTGATCTGAAATCCGGCCGCCTTCAAGGACGGGATCGCATCGGGCGGCGGCACCTCGATCCAATCAACCTCGCCCGAGCGCAATGCCGCAAGCCGGGTCGTCGCCTCCGGCATCGGGATCAGGATCATCTTTTCGAGCTTCGGGATCCGGGTCTTGTCCCAGTAATTGGCGTTGCGCGTCAGCTCGGCGAACTGGCCGGGGACGACCTTGGTGATCTGGAACGGCCCGGTGCCGGCTGGATGCTTGGCGAACTCGGTCCAGCTTTTGCCGGACTTCTCCCATGCGGTCGGGCTGACGATCAGAATGTTGGGGACCAGATAGGGGAAGAAGCTGAACGGATATTTGGTGTAGATTGCAACCGTGTGGTCGTCGATCTTTTGCCAGTGACCGAGCATATTGACGAACGAGCGCACGATCGCCGAGCCGGCCGGGTCGAATTGCGGCGACTTTTCGTCATAGAGCCGTTGCAGGTTCCAGACGATGGCGTCGGCGGTGACCGGGGCGCCGTCGGTGAACTTGACACCCTGGCGCAAGGTGAAGATCCAGCGGGTATGGTCGGCGGGATCGATCTTCCATGCGGTCGCCAGCCCCGGCGTCAGCCCGGCAATCTGATTGGGGTGGGTGAAATCCCAGTTGATCAGCCCGTCGAACGCGGTGAAGCCGAGAAACCGATAACCCTCGCCGCCATTGTCGGGGATGCCGCTGGTGGTCGGGATGTCGGCCGCGGTCATCGCAATGCGAAGGGTCTGCGCCAAGGCCGGGATGCCTGCCGCGAGGCTGAGCAGCAAGGCGGCGGCGATGATCCTCGGCAGTGTCGTTCTGGTCACCAGCACACCTCGGTTATCGCGCCTGGCGGCGGCGCAGAGCGGGCTTGAGGCTCTTCCGCCGCGTCGGGCATCCCGCTATCCTGCAACCTCCATGCCGAGGCCGGCGCTGGCCCAAATCTTGCCGGGCTGTTGCGGCGGCGCGTCGCAGCCGCATTGGCGCCCGCACAGGAGAATTCACCATGCCATCGGACATCTCGGATGAGGCTCTCGAGTTTCTGCTGACCCGCGCCGGGCTCCGCCTTACCGACGCGCAAAAGGCTGACCTGAAAGGCGTTTATGCCGGCATCGCAACGATGGCGGCGCGGGTGCGCCAGCCGCGCGGGTATATGGCCGAGCCGGCTTTGACCTACGGCTTCGCCGAGGAGGACCTGACGTGAGCGCCGACATCCCGACCATCGCCGAGGCGGCGCGGCTGATCGCGGCGAAGCGCCTGTCGCCGGTCGAATTGACCCGCGCCTGCCTCGACCGCGTCCACGCTTTGGACAACCAGCTGCACGCTTTCATTCATCTGACCGAAGAGCGGGCACTGACCGAGGCGCGCGCCGCCGAGCGGGCGATCATGGCCGACGGCGCGAAGGGGCCGTTGCACGGCATCCCGATCGGCCTCAAGGACATCGTCGACACCAAGGGCATCCCGACCACCTGCCAATCGAAGATCCTGGCCGGCAACATCCCCAATGCGGACGCCGCCTGCGCCGAACGGCTCGCCGCGGCCGGCACCATCCTGATCGGCAAGACCACGACCCATGAATTCGCCGATGGCGGCCCGTCGTTCGATCTGCCGGCGCCGCCGGCGCGCAACCCATGGAACCCCGACCATTTCACCGCCGGCAGCAGCAGCGGCGCCGGCGCCGGGATCGCCGCCGGAATGATCCTCGGCGGCATCGGCACCGACACCGGCGGCTCGATCCGCGGCCCGGCGGCGTTGTGCGGCATCGCCGGCATCAAGCCGACCTATGGCCTCGTCAGCCGCGCCGGCGTCGCCCCCGCGGCCTTCAGCTTGGACCATATCGGGCCGATGGCCTGGACCGCGGAGGATTGCGCGCTGATGCTTCAGGCCTTGGCCGGGCACGACCCGCGCGACCCGGCCAGCGCCAAGCGTTCGGTGCCCGACTATGCCGCTGCGCTCGGAACCGGCATCAAGGGGCTAAAGATCGGGGTGATCCGCCATTTCCACGAGAGTGATTACCAGGTCAGCGCCGGCGCCAGGCGCGGCATCGACGACGCCACGGCGATGTTCCGCGAGCTCGGCGCCGAGATCCGCGAAGTGCAGTTGTCGCCATTGCAGGATTGGATGGCCTGCGGCTCGTTGATCTCGATCGTCGAGCGGGCGGCCGCCTATGAGGAATGGTCGCGCACCAGGCTCGGCGATTTCGGCGAGCGGGTGCGCAGCCGGCTGATGCTGGGCGCCCTGGTGTCCGGCGTCGATTATCTCCAGGCGGTGCGGCGGCGGCGCGAGTTGCGGGCCGAATTGCAGCGGGCGATGAGGGGGCTCGACGCAGTGCTGACCGCGGCACAGCCCTCCGAGGCGCCAAAGATCGACGCCTTGCCGAAATGGGACGTGTTCGAGTTGCCGAGTTTCACGATGCCGTTCAACGTCGCCGGTTATCCGGCGATCTCGGTGTGCTCGGGCTATGGCGCCGGCGGCTTGCCGGTGGCAATCCAGCTGGTCGGCAAGCCGTTCCAGGAGGCGCTCGTCCTGCGCCTTGCCGACGCCTTCGAAAAGGCGACGGACTTCCGCAACAAGCGGCCGGCGCTGGTCGGGGTTTAAATCGGAGCTCCCGATGCCATCCAATCTGCTGAACTCGCCTAGATTAACGGCTATCATCGTCGCGTTTGGGTGAGGCGTTCTGATCCTCGACCCGCTAAACGGGAGATCCGCCGTGGAGAAGAGGTTCGGCGTGGTGTCCGCGGACGGGCATTGCCGCCTGATGCACCTGCCCTTCGATCTGTGGACCAAGCGTCTGCCGCGAAAGCTCCAGGATGATGCGCCGCGGGTGGTGCAGGGGGCGGACGGCATCCGACGGTGGGTCGTGGAGGGACGCCCGTGGAGCGGGGTCGGCTGGGCCGGCGTCGGTCGCGGGCCGGTCAACTGCTATACCCGGGCGGGGCTGGCGGAGGAGCCCGAGCCGGGCATTTTCCGCGCCGCAAACGCGCGCTATCGCTGCGAAGACATGGACCGGGACGGGGTCGACGCCGAACTCGTCAACGGCCCCTATGAGCAGATATCGGCGATCAAGAATCCGCGTCTGCGCGCCGCCTGCGTGCGCGTGGTAAACGACTGGGCTCGCGAATTGTACGACGAGTCAAACGGCCGGTTCATCATGCTGCTCCCCCTGCCCTGCCAATCGCCCGAGGAGACGGTCACCGAACTGATCCGGGTAGCGGAATTCGGCCTGCCGACCGGGGTCATCTTCGACTGGGCGAACGCTCCCGAACCAGTGCTGCACCAGATGTGGGAGCCGGTCTGGGCGGCAGCGGCGGAGACCGGTCTGCCGGTCAACCTGCACGCCAACCCGAGCGGCGGGTCGCGCCAGATCGGCGTCGGCGTCGCCGGCCTCGAGCCGCGCAACCAATCGTTGATGAGGGTCGCCAATTTCCCAATGGGGGCGATGGCCGAGCTGATGAGCGCGGTGGTCTTTTCGGGAATTTGCGATCGCCATCCCGGCATCCGCTTTGTGCTCGAAGAGGCGGGCGTCGGGTGGGTCCCGTTCCTGTTCTGGCGGTTTGATCGCGAATGGGATTTCGGCGGGCCGACCCGCGTCTTTCAGCCGGACATTCCGCTGTCCGCAATGCCGAGCGAGTTCGTCAAGCGCCAGGTGTTCTTCACTTTCGAGGTCGAGGAAGAAGGCGGCTTTCGGCGGGCGCCCGAGATCGGCCTCGATAATTTCCTGTGGGCCAGCGACTTTCCGGGACTCGACAGCCCCTGGCCGCATTCGAAGGCGATGGGACATGCCCCGGCCGAGGCAGCGCTTGGCAAGGAGGCGCTCGATCGGCTGGTCTTCGACAACGCGGTGAGGCTGTACAAGATCCCGGTCGGCCTGCCGCAGTAGGATGGCAATGGGCATGCTCAATTCGGCGCTGTTCGGCGACATGTTCGGCGCCGCAGCAATGCGCGGGGTGTTCAGCGATCTAGCGTTTCTCGCCCGCTGCGCCGAGGTCGAGGCCGCCCTCGCCCGCGCTCAGGCGCGGCTCGGGATCGTTCCGGCCGAGGCGGCCGCGGCGATCACCAAGGCAGCGAATTCGGCCTGCGAACACCCCGAGGCGTTCGACCTCGCCCGCCTCAAGCGCGAGACCGAGACTGTCGGCTATCCGATCCTGCCGCTGGTGCGCCAGCTCGCCGAGCACGCTGGGGAGGCCGGGCGCTGGCTCCACTGGGGGGCAACCACCCAGGACATCATGGATACCGCCGCCGTATTGCAGATCCGCTCCGGCCTCGACCTGATCGAAGCCGACCTCAGCGCCGCGCGCGGCCACCTCGCCGACCTCGCCCGGCGCCATCGCGACACGCCGATGGCCGGCCGCACCCACCTGCAGCATGCGCTGCCGATCACCTTCGGCTACAAGGCCGCGGTCTGGCTATCGGCGCTCGATCGCCACGCGATGCGCCTCGGCGAGCTGCGCCCGCGGGTGCTGTTGGCTCAGTTCGGCGGCGCCGCCGGCACTCTCGCCTCGCTGGGGCAGGGCCAGGACGCGGTCCGCAGCCGCAGCGAGCTCGCCCGCGAGCTTAGCCTCGCCGATCCCCCGATCACCTGGCATGTCGCCCGCGACGGCATTGCCGAAACCGTGCAATTTCTAGCCTTGCTCGGCGCCAGCCTGGCCAAGATCGCGCTCGATGTAATGCTGATGTCGGCGACCGAATTCGGCGAGGCGGCCGAGCCGTTCGTCACCGGTCGCGGCTCCAGTTCGACGATGCCGCAAAAGCGCAACCCGATCTCGTGCGAGCTGATCCTCGCCGCCGCCAAGGTGTTGCGCCAGCACGCGGGTCTCGCGCTCGACGCCATGGTCGCCGATTTCGAGCGCGCCACCGGCCCCTGGCATGTCGAGTGGGTGGCCGTGCCCGAGGCCTTCAGCTACGCCGCTGGCGCCCTCCATCAGTCGCGGTTTCTGCTAGGCGGGCTGATCGTCGACCCGACCCGGATGGCGCGCAATCTCGGCATGACCCATGGCTTGATCGTCGCCGAGGCGGTGATGATGGGCCTCGCCCCGCATACTGGCCGCAACGAGGCGCACGACCTAGTCTACGACGCCTGCCGGCAGGCGATCGAAGCCGACCGGCCGCTCCTCGACGTACTGCTTGAAACCCCTGCCGTCGCCGGCCCGCTTGGCCCGGACCGGCTGCGCGCGCTGACCGACCCCGCCAACTATCTCGGCGCTGCGCCGGCCATGGTCGACCACCTGCTCGAAGAACGCGGGGGCGGAACCCGGTCGTAGCCAAGCCGGCAGCTCCAGCCGTCATGCGAATGCGCCCGGTTGGCGAGCCGCCCGACGCAAGCCGCCTGGCAAAGCCGGGTGGCGCTGCCAGGGCCGCTGCACTAAGTATCCCAGTGGGAAACGAGCGACCCCCGCGGGGTGGCGGGGCTCGTATCGCTGGCCGCCCTCTGCCCGGAGAGGGATTTCATAGCGATCGGATCGTGTCGATGGATGTTGCCGCCGCCGCCAATCTCCCCGTCTCGGTCGACGATACGCTCGCCATGCTCGGCAGCGCCGACTATATCGCCGACCGCAGCCTGGCGACGGCGGTTCACCTGGCGTTGCATTTGAAGCGGCCGTTGTTTCTCGAAGGCGAGGCCGGGGTCGGCAAGACCGAAGTCGCCAAGGTGCTGTCGAGCGCGCTGCGGCGCCGGCTGATCCGGCTGCAATGCTATGAGGGCCTCAACGTCGCCTCGGCGGTCTACGAGTGGGATTATGCGCGGCAGATGATCGAGATCCGCCTCGCCGAGGCGGCCGACGAGGACCGCGGCGAGATCGAAAGCACGATTTTTTCCGATCGGTTTCTGATCAAGCGACCGCTGCTGCAGGCGCTGGAGCCGGATCTCGCGGGCGCCCCGGTATTGCTGATCGACGAACTCGACCGCACCGACGAGCCGTTCGAGGCCTATCTGCTGGAATTGCTGTCCGATTTTCAGGTGACGATCCCGGAGATCGGCACGGTTCACGCCGCCGAGCCGCCGATCGTGATCATCACCTCGAACCGCACCCGCGAGATCCACGACGCCTTAAAGCGGCGCTGCTTTTATTACTGGGTCGATTACCCGAATGCGGCGCGCGAACTCGAAATTTTGAAGCGCAAGGCCCCTGGCGCCAGCCAGCATCTGTCGCGCGAAATCGTCGGTTTTGTCCAGCGGCTGCGCGGAATGGATCTCTTCAAATTGCCCGGCATCGCCGAGACCATCGACTGGACCGAGGCGCTGATGCAACTGGACGTGCTGGAGCTCAGCCCGCAGGCGATCAACGACACCCTGGGTGTGCTGCTCAAATACCAGGACGACATCGCCCGCCTGCGAGGCAGCGAAGCCGCCCGCCTGCTCGACCAGGTCAAGGCCGAAGCCGCCGCCACTAGGACGGTGTAACAGCATGCGCCACACTAAAGTCATGACCGGGTTTGGTCTGGTCATCCACGGGCCGGCGACGGTTGCCGAACGTGGATGGCCGGACCAAGTCCGGCCATGACGGCCATGACGGCCAGCATACACGGAGCGCCGATGGCTCCGGCCACCATGGCGCCGACACCCAAATCCGGCGGCTCGCTGCTCGCCAATCTGATGCATTTCGCACGTACCCTGCGCGCGGCGGGGCTGCCGGTGGGTCCGGGCAAGGTCATCGATGCGGTCGATGCGGTGCGGGCGGTCGGGATCACCGATCGGCGCGATTTTTACTGGACGTTGCACGCGGTCTTCGTCAACCGGCCGGACCAGCGGCTGATTTTCGACCAGGCCTTTCACATCTTCTGGCGCAACCCCGATCTCCTCAAAAAGATGATGGGGTTGGTGTTGCCGGAACTGCGGGTCGAGGGCGAGGAGGACCAGAGGGCCGAAATGGCGCGGCGGCTCGCCGAGGCGTTGCATCCGAACCGAGAGAAAACGTCCGGCGAACCCGAGGAGAGTGAAACCGAGATCGACGCGGTCATGACCTTTTCCGACCGCGAGCAATTGCGGACCATGGATTTCGAGAAGATGTCGCTCGACGAGCTGGCGCGCGCCAAGGCGGCGATCGCCCGGCTGCGCTTGGCCGTGCAGGATGTGCCGACCCGCCGCTTTGCTCCGGACCGGCGTGGCGCCCGCGCCGATCTGCGGGCGACGATGCGCGCGGCCCTGCGCTCCGGCGGCCTGATCGAGCTGAAGCGCAAGAGCCCGCGCCGGCGGCCGCCGCCGCTCGTCGTGCTGTGCGACATCTCGGGCTCAATGAGCCGCTACAGCCGGGTGTTTCTGCATTTCATGCACACCGTCACCAATGACCGCGACCGGGTCTACGATTTCGTCTTTGGCACCCGATTGACCAACATCACCCGCTATCTGCGCCATCGCGACGTCGATCTGGCGTTGGAACGGGTCGGCGAGGCGGTGGCCGACTGGTCGGGCGGGACCCGCATCGGCCACTCGATCGCCGAGTTCAACCGGCTGTGGTCGCGCCGCCTCCTGGGCCAGGGGGCGATCGTGCTGCTGATCAGCGATGGGCTCGACCGCGACGCGGGCGCGGGGCTCGCCCGCGAGATGGACCGGCTGCACCGCTCGTGCCGCCGGCTGATTTGGCTCAACCCGCTGTTGCGCTACGAGGGGTTCGAGCCAAGATCACTGGGGATGAAGGCGATGATGCCCTATGTCGACGAGTTCCGGCCGGTGCACAATCTGGAAAGCCTCGAAGCGCTGATCGCGGTGCTGAGCGCACCGATCGCACGGCGCGGCGCGGCCAGCGCGGCTGGGCAGCACAATGGAGAGAGGGCGGCATGAGCGATACGGCGGAGATTCTCGAACAGGCGGCGCGCTGGCGCGAAGCGGGCGCCGGCGTGGCCTTGGCGACGGTCGTCGCCACCTGGGGCTCCTCGCCGCGCCCGGTCGGGGCCAAGCTCGCGGTCGATGATAAAGGCGCCATGGTCGGCTCGGTCTCGGGCGGCTGCGTCGAGGGCGCCGTCGTCGGCGAGGCGCTCGAAGCGATCCGCGACGGCAGGCCGCGGCTCCTCGATTTCGGAGTCAGCGACGACCGGGCCTGGGAGGTCGGGCTCGCCTGCGGCGGCAAGATCCAGATCTTTGTCGAGCGCGTCGAATGAAGGGGCGCATCCTCGACCGCGTGGTCGCGGCCGGGCGCGAGCATCGCACGGTGGCGCTGGCCACCGACATTATCACCGGCCGGCAATTGCTACTCGACGGCGCGGCGGCGGATGGCGATCTGGCGCTCGACGAGGCGGCGCTCGGCGCCGTGCACGAGGCGTTGCGCACCGACCGCAACCGCAGCATTGAGACCCCGGCCGGGCGCGTCTTCGTCGAGGTGTTCAGCCCGCCGCGGCGCTGCTTTGTCATCGGCGCCGTGCACATAGCCCAACCGCTGGTGCAGATGCTGCGCTTGGCCGATTACGCGGTGATGGTGATCGACCCGCGCCAGTCTTTTGCGACCGAGGCGCGTTTCCCCGGGGTCGAGCTTACCCAGGAGTGGCCCGACGAGGCGCTCGAACGGCTGCGGCTCGACCGCGCCTCGGCGGTGGTGACCCTGACCCACGACCCAAAGATCGACGACCCGGCCTTGATCGTGGCGTTGCGCTCGGAATGCTTCTACATCGGCGCGCTCGGCTCGCGACGCACCCATGCCGCACGCTGCGCGCGGCTGAAGGAGCAGGGTTTTGCCGAGAATGACATCGCCCGCATTCACGCCCCGGTCGGCTTGCCGATCGGCGGGATATCGCCGGCGGAGGTAGCGGTGTCGATCGTCGCCGAGATGGTCCAGGTCCTGCGCCGCGGCGAGGGCGCTGCGGCGATATGAGGTTCGGCGAGGTCCCGGTCGCCGCGGCTGAAGGCGCGATCCTGGCGCACAGCCTCAAACTCGGGGCGACGGCTCTCAAGAAAGGGCGGGTACTGTCGCCCGCCGATGTCGAGCTGATCGCCGCCGCCGGGCTGCGGGCGATTGTCGTCGCCCGGCTCGAACCCGGCGATGTCGGCGAAGACGATGCGGCGCGGCGGGTCGCTGCGGCGGCGGTCGGGCCCGGCGTCTCGGTTGCGGCGCCCTTTACCGGGCGCGCCAATCTCCACGCCGAGGCGCGCGGATTGCTGGTTGTCGCGCGCGAGCGGGTCGACCGGCTCAACCTCGTCGACGAAGCGGTGACCTTGGGGACATTGCCGCCATTTACCGTGGTCGAGCCGCGGCAGATGGTCGCCACGGTCAAAATCATCCCGTTCGCCGCCGCCGAGGAAGCCGTCAAACAATGCGTCCAGACGGCCATTTCGGAGGGACCGCTGCTCCGCGTCGCCCCGTTTCGGCCGCTCTCGGTCGGGCTCGTGCAGACCCGTCTGCCGGGCCTCAAGGAGAGCATCCTCGACAAGACCCGCCAGGTGACCGAGGCCAGGCTCGCCGCACTCGGCTGCACGCTCGCCCTGGAGGAGCGCTGTGCTCATTCGATCGGCGAGTTGGAGGCACATATCCGCGCTGCCCTGGGCTATCGCGTCGACCTTGTGCTGATCCACGGCGCTTCGGCTATTCTCGACCGGCGCGACGTGATCCCGGCGTCGATTGTCGCCGCCGGTGGCCGGGTCGATCATTTCGGCATGCCAGTCGATCCCGGCAATCTGTTGCTGCTCGGCCATGTCGGCGAGCGCCCGGTGCTGGGGCTGCCCGGCTGCGCCCGGTCGCCCAAGGTCAACGGCTTCGACTGGGTGTTGGAACGGCTGATCGCCGGGCTGCCGGTCGGAGCGGCCGAGATCATGCGCATGGGCAGCGGCGGGCTTTTGGCCGAGATCCCGTCGCGCCCGCTACCGCGCGCCAAAGCTACGCCGCCGGCCCCACACCAGAAGGAAACCCGGCCAGGCCCGCGGATCGGCGCGCTGCTGCTCGCGGCCGGCCAATCGCGACGGATGGGCGGCCCGAACAAATTGCTCGAGGCGATCGAAGGCGTGCCGATGGCGGCGCGGGTGGCGCAGCGGCTGCTCGCCTCGCGCGCGCGGCCGATCATCGCCGTGCTCGGCAACAAGGCCGACGAGATCGACGCCGCCCTCGGCAAGCTGCCAATCGAGCGGGTGCGCAACCCCGATTTTGCCGAGGGGTTGTCGACCTCGTTGAAGCGCGGCGTCGCGGCGTTGCCGCAGGATCTCGACGGCGCGCTGGTGTGCCTCGCCGATATGCCGCTCGTCGCCGGCCGGCACATCGACCGGCTGATCGCGGCGTTCAACCCGCTCGAAGGCCGCGCGATCATCGTGCCGACCCGCCGCGGCAAACGCGGCAACCCGGTGCTGTGGGCCAGGCGTTTCTTCGCCGAGATGGCCGGGATCGCCGGCGATGTCGGGGCGAAGCATCTGATCGGCGAGCACGCCGAACTGGTCGCCGAAATTGAAATGGACGACGACGCGATCCTCGTCGATATCGACACCCCCGAAGCGCTCGAGGCGCTGCGGGCCAAGGGCAGACCGGTCCCGGCGGATGCGGGCTAGTCTAAACCGCGGGTTGCGCCGATCTCGCCCCAGCGGCAATCACCGGAACGGAACTCGGCCGCGCGGCTCGTCGCATGACCACGCCCAAGGCGAGCCACAACAACACCGGGCCGATCTGCAGGTCCGCCAGCTTGGCCGCGGTCGTCGACAGCGCCGGCAGAGCCAGCAGCCCCAGCACCGTGATTTTTTCCCAAGGCAAGAAGCCCGAGTGACTGGCCTCCCTGGCGAGCCATGCCGCAGCGAAGGCCAGGACCACGGCATCATAGTCCCAAGCATATGGGGTTGCCAAAAACGTGGCGGTGACCAATCCCGCCGATTTGATCGCGACCGTGGCGTTGCTGCGCCACAATAAAACAACGCCGACCCCAGCTAAAATCGTCGAAATCCCCTGTAAGGCGTAGGCGACGTGCGAGGTGACGCCGATTAGCCGCATCATCGCGAATACGGTGGGCATCCACGACCACGCCGGCACGGCCTGCGCCATCCAGCTATTCTGCGCCGCGGTTCGCCCGAAAAAGCCGATCCAGGTTTGGGGCCCGAAAAGTACGAGGCTCGCCAGGCTCAGGCCGGCTCCGGTCAGCGCAGCGAGCATCAGGACGCGCCAATGCCGCCCGGCGACCAGTGCCGGCAGCAGCAGGATTGCGAGTTGCGGCTTGCAGCACAACATGCCGAACAGGATGCCAGCAAGCGCGGGACGGCTCTCCACAAGCATTAATCCGCCGCCGATCAGCACCGCGGTGTAAAAGCCGTTTTGTTGAAGATAGAGGTTGAGAGCCGCTGCCGGCGTGCCGAGCGCGGCGAACACGGCGCTTTCCCAGCCGACCAGCCGCGACAGGGTGACGACAAAGAGAACCAGTCCGGGTGCGCCCCAGATCAGCACCGCAGGCAGGTAAGGCAATTCGGCCAGCGGACGGCACAGCAGCATCACGATCGGCGGATAGGCAAACACTTGATCGATCCGTTGATGCGGCTGGAGGATATAAGCGGCTGCCGGAGCGCCGGCGGCGGCGAATTTGGCGCTCGACCAAAACTGGACAAAATCCCGACCAAAATGCTCGCCGTCCGCCTTGGTCAACCCTGGAAAATCAAAATAGGTCGTGAGATCCAGCGCCAGCAAAACAATCGTGGCAAAAGCGCAGGCTGCACCGGCAAGCAACAGGCGCTCGCGGGTAAGCCAACGCGCTTGGCTACAAACCGTTACCGCGCCCTTGAGAAAGTCGCGCACCCGCACCTCGGTTTCCCCTGACGGATCAATCTGACGCGCAGAGCTTTTAGAGCACTCGGTTGAACCGACGGTTAACCGGAACAAGGGCGCCGCGAGAAGCAAGAGGCGCCATCGAGGTGAAGCACAAAAGTTCGTTCTGAAAACCTCATATAATAAAGCAGCAGTTCATGCACCATTTTGGAGGGCTACCGTCGAGATTAAGCCAAACCCTGAGTTGCGCGGCGCCTGCCCAGATCTCTCTGCTCTATTGCGTTGGAGGGTGCCTCCGTTGGCTAAGAAATGCTCAGGCAGACCGAGTTATTCGGCGGCTTTTCTTGCCCGATCAAGGAAATGCGGCATCACCTCGCGGGCGAAGCGACGCAGGCTGGCGCGGCCGCGTATCCCGCCGCCCGAGCCGCCGCCGTTGATCAGCACGTATCCGACGCCGCCGGCGCGCAATTCTTCGAGCCGCGCGGCGATGTGGTCGGGATTGCCGTACATCGCGCTCACCTCGTTGACCGCCTGCGGGTCGCCGGTGGCGCGGTCCGGCCCGCCATGGACGGCGCCGTCGGGCGTGGTCGCGAGCTTCAGCTGGCGCAGCCGGTTGGCGAGCCGCCGCTCCATCGCCGCGCGCCGCTCGGCGGCGCTGTCGCAGACAAAAAAGGCGCGGGTCACCGCGACCTGCATCGGGTCGAAACGGCGGCCTTGCGCCTCGACTTCGGATTTGTAGGTAGCGATGCTGGTGGCGACGTCGGCGGGCGAGGCGTACTGCCCGAGCAACAGGTTGCAGCCCTGGGCCGCGACCCGGCGGATCGAGCGCTCGCTTCCGGCGCCCATCCAGATCGGCGGGTGCGGCCGCTGCGCGGTCGGCGGCTCGACCACGATATTGTCGAACCGCCAATACTTGCCGCGGTGCGAGAACGGTTCGTCGGCGGTCCAGGCCTTGAGGATCACGGCAAGACATTCGTCGTAGCGTGCGTCGGCCTCGGCCATGTCGACGCAGAAGCCGGCGAACTCATTGTAGCGATAGCCCTTGCCAACGCCGAAATCGAGCCGCCCGCCAGACAACAGATCAAGGGTCGCGGCCTGCTCGGCCAGCAATACCGGGTTGTGCCACGGCAGCACCATGACCGCGGTGCCGAGCCGCAACCGGCGGGTGCGCGCGCCAAGCCAGGTCAAAAGGTTGATCGTCGCCGAGACCTGGCCATAGCCGGTGAAATGGTGCTCGACCACAAAGGTGCTGTGAAAGCCGAGCGCCTCGGCCTCGATGTTGTAGTCGATGAAGTCGCGGAAGCCCTCGGCGCTGTCGAATTCGGCCTCCTCGGGCCCCTTCGCGCGCCGCGCCGTCGCACTGCCGAACAGGCCGAACTGCATTCCTTCACCCCCGCTTGCCAAGCCATCGGTGGCTGCGAAACTACGTTACCGGCGGCGATGTTCAAAATGCCGTTTGCCGATCACCGGCATATCCTCTGGGTATGACCGGCTTCGAGACGACGAAAAACCGGAGCCATCCTGTTCGACTGAACGCGCTCGGCGTCCTCCACCTCTCGACACCGTCGGCGGCAACGACCGCCACTATCTGCGACCCACAACGCCGGCTTCTCGGCTACACCGGCTGCACGCTTGGTCGCGCACTTTGGAGACGCCTGATGAGCGGGCCGCTCGGGACGTATTTCTGACGCCTGGTGGGAAGTAATGTTGCATCGCGGACCGCGAGGGTAGTTCGCGATCGTGGTTTGTAGCTTTGCGACCCAAAAAAGGGCGTGGAATGGCAAAGGCCGTCGTGATCGCGGTTGTGTTGTCATTGGTGGTCTTCGGAGGAGCCGCCGCGTTTTTGCTGATCGCACACTCTGAGCCCTCAACTCAGGCTCTCGACGCGGACCTGGCGACCGTCCGCACCCAAATCAAGGCGGCGAACGATGAAGACGCGCAATATGCGGGCGGTGCCATCAAGGCTATGATCTTGACCCGGCGCGAAATCCTCGAAACCACCGAGGCGATGCTCGAGGCTAAACGCGCGAGCCTGATACGCCGGATTGATCTTCAATACTTTGTTGACGGGCACCGAATTGCGCCGGCGAGCGAGAAACAGCTGTCACAAATAAAAAGCGACATCGATAAAGAGGCCGTAAAGCTATCTAGAGATCTCGAGCAGGCCTCGCACTATTCGGGAGGTCTCCTCCAGGTGATGTCGCTTGTGGCGGCCGTGACCGATCGCGTCACAATAGCCCAGCTGGAGCTTGCTTATTACAGCGCCAAATACGGTGCCGCCGTGCCTATCGCAGTCTCGTCGGCGTCGCCGGGCGCGGGCGGCGCGCCTGGGAAAATTGTCGGCGATAAGCGAGCTTTCTAGGGAATTGAGGGGCGAGGTCTCAATGCGCTCTTTACGTTACGTGGCCGTTGCTGTCATTGCCTCGCTGGCCGTGATGACCTTGTCGAGAGCGGCGGCCAAAGATGACAGTGGCGCAGCCCCTTTCGGGCTTCAGTGGGGCATGTCATCTGCTCAGGCGCGGGCAATTGAAATCGTCCTGACGGAAGATCCTCATAAGAATTATGGAGTCACCTATATAGCCACAAAGCTCCCGAAGGTGATCGCCGATGTACGGGCGGTCCTCCTTTCGTTTGGATTCGACGACAAACTTTGGCGGGTCGCCGCAATAAGCAAAGATTTCTCCAACGATCCGTATGGCTCGGCAGTCCAGAAGCGGTACGATGAGCTGGCGGCCGAGTTGACCGAAAAATATGGGAGAGGCGAGACGGAGAGCGGGGCAAGCGATGAATTTTACAGCGATCCTAAAAATTTCGTCTACGCGATACAATCCGGGAATGCATGGCACTACACCAACTATAATACCGATCTGATCAGGATTCAATTGGGTATCGGCGCAACCGATCTGTTCCACTGCATTTTATAAGCTAATATTCGAGAATAATACTCTACGGTCGGATTTCGAGAAAGGAGAGAAGACAAACGAGAAAAATGCCCTCTAATCTTCACCGCCATAGCCGCATCGAGTCGGTAGCCGGGAGCGGCATGGTCTAAGCCTTGGTGCGCACAAGATCGCCGACCGCCCTTCATGGGGGAAGAGGGAGGGGACCCGTCGCATTGGCGACGGGGAGGGTGAGGTGGGCGATGCCCGCGGCTGTGCTTGCCTGGCCCCCTCACCCTGCCCTCTCCCCCGGCCGGCGGGGGAGGGGAAAAAGAGCAGGCGGCCGCCGTCAATGTACGGTCGATCCGACCGGCACCCGCCTCACACCGGGCGTTTCCAGCCGAGCCAGGCGCAGACCGCGTCGCCCATTACCAATTCCTTGTCGCGGCCCTGCAGCCACGGCAATTCCTCGGTGAACATGGTCACGCATTGCCGGTAGGAGCACGGCATGCGGGTGATGTCGGTGCCCCAGAACGAGCGCTGCGGGCCGAACGCCTCGAAGATCCGGCGGATGTATTGGTGGATGTTGCGATAGGGATAGGGCTCACTCGAATAGCTCGGCGCGCCCGACAATTTGACCGCGACGTTGGGGTACTTGGCCAAGGCCAGCATGTCGCCGAGATTGGCGAAGGCTGCATCGTCCGTGCCCGAACCGCCCCCGCCGCCGCGGCCATGATGGTCGATATGCAGTTTGAGCTCGGGATGGCGCTCGGCGATCCGGGCGAGATCGGCCAGATGCCCGCCGGCCATCAACCCAACCGGGAGCTTCTCGCGCTCGCAGGCCGCCCAGAACCAATCGAGCGAGCCGTCCGACCACCAGCTTTGCTGGTGCGGCTGGTTGAAGGTGAACCGGAATCCGAGCATCCCCGGCCGCTGCCGCCAGTTCTTAACGATCTCCTCGCGGTTCGTCGCCTGCAGGTCGAAATTGCCGAGGATGCAGAACTTATCGGGATGAGCCTTGACCGCCTCGACCGCCTGAGCGTTCGGCCCTTCGCCCAATGTGCTGGGCGGATGGATCACGGCCGCATCGACCCCGGCTTCAGCCATCTCCTTCAAGGCGTCATCGACATTGTAGGTCGGGATCTGTCGGTGCTGCGGCGACATCCGCGCGTTTTCCCACAGATGGATCTGCAAATCGACGATCTGCATGGACTTTCTCCGTTAGGGTTAAGCTCCAACTTTGGTGCGACCGCGCAGACGCGGCGGCAAGTGCGCGGCAGGCGCCCAATCTACGAACTCCGCCGGGCGCAGCTTGCCGTCGGCCTCGATATCGGCGAGCACCTGGGTGACGAGCTCGGCCACCGCCTGCCGCGCCGCCGACGGGCCGCGGCTCGCCGCGGCGCCGAGCGCCAGAGTGCGGAAGATCCCGTCCGCGGTGATGCGGTGCGCGTCGGCCAGACCGCGGGCGCATTCGCGATAGACCGAGGCGTGCGGCAGAATCGAGGCGCCAACCCCCTGCTGCACCATCAGCCGGATCGTCTCATGGTCGTTCAATTCGGTGTCGACCTGCAAGGCGATGCCGCGTCCGGCGAGCAGTACGTCGAGGGCCGCGCGCAGCCCGTCGCCAAGGATCAGCGGCGTGCGGTTCAGCTCCTCGGCTAAGACGACGCCGCGCGGCCGCGCCCCGGGACGGGTCACCAGCACCATCTCCTCTTCGGCAAGGCGGGTCGACAGGATCAGCCGGCTGCGCGACATCTCGGCCAGCAAGGCGAGGTCGACGCGGCCGTCGACGACGAACTCCTCGAGGCGGACCGTGCCGGCGTGAACCACCTTCAATTCGACCATCGGAAAATGATCGCGCATCCGGGCGAACAAATCGGGCACCACGATCGGGCACGAGGTCGGGGTCACCCCGAGAATGATCTTGCCGCTGGGATGCGCCTTGTGCGCGCGGATTTCGTCGCCGGTCCGCTCAACGTCGCGCAGGATGCGCTGGGCGCTATCGAGCAGCTTGTAGCCGGCCTCAGTCAGCCGCACGCCGCGGTTGGCGCGGGTGAACAAGGTCGCGTCGAGCTCGTCCTCGAGCCGCTGGACATGCCGGGTCAAGGCCGGCTGCGCGATCTGCAGATGGGCCGAGGCGCGGGTGATGCTGCCGAGCTCGGCGATGCGGACGAAGTAATGCAGGCTGCGCAATTCCATGGCGGCGGCGATTCCGCCCACCGGCCGGGACGATGGTCAATCGGAATTTCAGGAGCTTGTCATGCTGGACCGGCATGGGCATGATCAGAAATCGGCATTTGCTTGATAACCGGGAGGAATTTAGTTTGTCGCCGGAGCAAGGAGATCGAGCATGGAAGTCGGCGTCTACCATGAATTCCACTGCCGGCCGGATCAGACCCAGGCAGCGGCGTTCGCAGAGGCGCTCGATCAGATCGAGGCGGCCGACCGCTGGGGGCTCGACGCGATCTGGCTCGCCGAAATTCATCAGCAGGCGCGCCGCTCGGTGATGAGCGCGCCGATGACCGTGGCCAGCGCCATCGCCGCCCGCACCAGGCGGATCAAGATCGGCACCGGGGTCCAGGTTCTGCCGCTGTGCCATCCGCTGCGGCTGGCCGAGGAGACCGCGACGGTCGACCAGATCAGCAATGGCCGGCTGCTGTTCGGGGTTGGGCGCAGCGGCAACCCGCGCAGCTATGTGGCCTACGGCGTCCCTTATTCGGAAAGTCGAGAGCGGTTTCTCGAAACCCTCGACATCGTCAAGAAGGCATGGACCCAGGAGCGGTTTTCGTACGAGGGCAAATACTGGCGGTTCGACAATGCGAGCGCGGTTCCGCGGCCCTACCAAAAGCCGGGCCCGCCGATCCGGGTCGCCGCCGCCAGCGAGGAGACGTTTCCGTCATTGGGGGAAGCCGGCTATCCGATCTTTGTCGCGGTGCGCAGCGGCTCGTTGTCGGGACTGGCGCCCGACCTCGCCGCCTATCGGGAGGCCTATAAGGCGGCCGGCCACCCCGGCGAGGGCGAAGTCTATCTGCGGCTGACCCTGCACATCGCCGACACTGACCGGCAGGCGTTCGACGAGGCCGAGGAAAGCATTATGCTCGGGTATCGGACCTTGAGCACCAGGCTCGAAGGCGCGCCCAATCGCCGCCGCGCGGCCGAGGCGGCGACCATCCGCACGATTTCTTACGAAGAGGTACAGCGCGACAAGGTCATCATCGGCAGCGCCGAGCGGGTCCGCGACCGCCTGTTGCAGCTGCACGAGGAATTGGGGCTCGACGGCATTTTGGCCGAGCTCAATTTTGGCGCGCTGATCGCGCCCGAGGCGATGACCCGCTCGCTGCAACTGCTGTGCGAAAAGATCATGCCGCGGCTGCACTGAGAGCGCCCCCATTGCGCGTGTGCGGCCGCAGATAATCGATTAGGGAGCCAAATGATGAAATTCGGTTTGTTCGGCAGTGCGCAGGCGCGGCGCGCCGGTCCCGACACCGACAGCAGCCAGGGTTTTCGCGACTTCATCGACAACAATGTCGAGGCCGAGGCACTGGGCTATTACAGCACGTTTTTGGTCGAGCATCACTTTACCGGCTTCGGCCAGGTTTCGGCGAGCCTCAATCTGTTGACCTGGCTCGGCGCCCGCACCCGGAATCTGCGGCTAGGGACGGCGGTGCTGGTACTGCCCTGGCACAACCCGGTGTTGCTGGCCGAGCAGGCGGCAACCCTCGACCTCCTATCCGGCGGGCGCCTCGATTTCGGCGTCGGCAAAGGCTATCGCTGGAACGAGTTCGCCGGATTCTGCGTCGATATGGAAGAGGCTGACGGACGCTTCGAGGAAGCGCTCGACGTGATCACCAAGGCCTTCGTCTCGGAGACGCCGTTCTCGCACCGCGGCAAATACTGGCAGTACGACAACATCGTCGTCGAGCCGCCGGCGTCGCAAAAGCCGCACCCGCCATTCTGGATGGGCGCCGGCAGCCCGAATTCGGTGCGTCAGGTCGCGGCGCGCGGCTACAACATGCTGTTGGGCCAGCATTCGCTCGCCGAAGAGATCCTCGATCAGGTCGGGCAATTTCGCGACGAGGTCGAGGCGCGCGGACGGCGCTTCAATCCGTTGGAGGTCGCGGTCGCCCGCGCCGTCCATTTCGCCAAGGATGCCGCCGATAAGGAGGCAGCGCTGGAGCGCCGCTATCAGGGGCATATGCGGATTAATGCGCTGGCAAAGCGGCCCGACGGCGAGCAGCGGGCGCGCTTCATCGCGAATGAAGCCGAGGCGCGGCACGAAAGCGCCGAAAGCGCCCTCTTCGGCGCGCCCGATGAGATCGTGCGCAAGCTCGAAAGGCTGCGGGCCGGCGGGGTCGAATACGTGATCATCAATTTCGGCGGCTCGCGCGACAATATTCGCCGTTTTGCGCGCGAGATCATGCCGGCTTTCGCCGACGAACCGGCGGCGCTGGCGCTCGCCGGCAAGTGACGAACCAAGGAGTAGATGCGATGGCGTTCGAATTCGGCGTGTTCCACGAGTTTCAGCGGCGCCCGGGCCAGAACGAGGCCGAGGCGTTCACCACCGCGTTCGAGCAGGTCGACGCTGCCGAGCGCTGGGGTCTCGACGCGATTTGGCTGGCGGAAATCCATATGGCGCCCGAGCGCTCGGTGTGCTCGGTGCCGATGACGATCGCCAGCGCGATCGCCTCCCGCACCCGCAACATCAAAATCGGCACCGGCGTCCAGGTGCTGCCGCTGTGTCAGCCTCTGCGGCTCGCCGAAGACTCCGCGACCGTCGATCATATCAGCCGCGGACGGCTGATCTTCGGCGTCGGGCGCAGCGGCTTTCCGCGCGCTTACGAGGCCTATGGCATCCCCTACGGCGAGAGCCCGGAGCGCTTTACCGAGGTGCTCGAGATCGTCAAGCGCGCCTGGACCGAGGAAACGTTTTCGTTCGCCGGGAAGTTTTACAACTACGAAAACGTCTGCATCGTGCCAAAGCCGTACCACAAGCCGCACCCGCCGATCCGGATTGCGGCGAACCGCGAGGACACCTTCATTTCGGCGGGGAAGCAGGGCTATGCGATCTTCGTCGGTGCGCGGCGCGGCACGTTCGATGAGGTCCTGCCTAATGTGCAGATCTATCGCGACGCTTGGAAGTCTGCGGGTCATCCCGGCCATGGCGAGGTGTATCTGCGCGCCCCGGTCTATGTCGGCGACACCCTCGAACAGGCGCTCTCCGATCCGCAGGAGACCTTGATGAATTTCTACCGCTACCTTGGGGCGCGCCTCGAGGAATCGGCCAATCGTCCTGGCATTTTTGATACCGCGCGGCGGATCGAGGGCGCCCAGCGGCTGCAGACGCTCACTTGGGACGAGGTGCGGCGCGGCCGGGCGATTGTCGGCACGCCGGAGATGGTGGCTGATAATCTCGCCAGTCTCAGGGACCAGCTCGGTCTCGCCGGTATCCTCGCCGAGCTCAACACCGGCGGGCTCATTCCGCATGAACGGGTCATGCGTTCGATGCAGCTGCTGTGCGAAAAGGTCCAGCCGCGGCTGCATTGACCGGCGCGGGGCTGGTCGGCGCCATTCGCCGGGGCGGATGGCGACTGATCAAATAACCATTTCCGGGCAAATCGACAGGCCGGGTAAATCTGCTCCCGACTAAAGGCCAGGATTGCTGCCGACAAAGCCAATGCGCCCGCTGGCCGGCCGCGGCAAACGTTGCGCGCCGGTGGAATTAGCCTCGCAGAGCCAACGGAAACGCGCTAGTGTGCACGCACCGGCCCTGAAGCCGGGCGAACTAGCCCATTACCCGCATAGCAGCAGATGCAGGCGCTATGTTTTCGATCGAATTTCGGCCGGCCATGGATTTGACCAAAGGCTTTGGTGGAAGTGCAACTGCTGCGCGGCCGCGCCCCTGCCGCTCCGCCGAACCGGTCGGCCTTGAGCAGAGCCGGACCGGCGGATTATGGCGGCTTTGGGCGATGGCGCCGGCGATGTTCTTTGGCGGCGCGTTTCTGGTGTCGCTGCCGGGGGCCGCTGTGGCGGACAGCTCAAGCGACGATCTCAACCAGTTGCGCGCGACTGTACAAAAGGAGCTGGCGGCGCTTAAAAAGCAGGAGGACAAGCTCCACCGCCAGGTGGTGGAGCTCGATCGCAAGAGCAAGCAGCTCGATCTGAAGAATCAGCTGCTCGACAAACAGCTGCGCACCTTGCGGGCGACCGGGCTCGCAACCGTCAACGTCATCCCGGGCGGGGTCGCCGAGACCGGCCCGGCGCCGTCTTCGTCCGGCATCGAGGTCGCCCAGAGCCCTGCCTCCTCGACCGCCGCGCCGACGAATTCCGCTCCGGGCGCAGCTCCCGCCGGCGGCGGCGCTGGGGCGACATCCGCCGCGCCCGCCGGTGGCGGCGGAGGTGGCGGCGGCGAATCGGCGCCGATCGCCGGCCCCTCGGCGGCACAGCAGCAGGCCCGGCAGGTCGTCGAGACGGCGCCCTCCCTTTCGGCCTCCGGCGGGGTGCTGACCCCGAAGGGACAATTCATCATCGATCCGTCGATCGAGTACGACTACTGGTCGCAAAACCAGCTCGGGGTGAACGGCTTTCAGATCATCCCCGGCATCACCTTCGGCAACATCTTTGCCAACCGGGTCGAGCAGAACATCACCACTGCCGCAGTGACCGCGCGCTACGGCCTTACCGACCAACTCGAACTCAACGTCAAAGTCCCGTATGTGTACAACAGCGGCAGCACCACCAGCCTGATCCCAGTGGGGACCACCGCCGAACTCTTGACCCTCAACGCCACCGGCACGGGGATCGGCGATATCCAGTTCGGGTCCAGCTACCAGTTCAATTCGGGCGAGAACGGCTGGCCGATTTTTATCGGCAATATGCTGTTCAAAACCGCCACCGGGATCAGCCCGTTTCAGGTGCCGATCGTTACGGTCAACGACCCGAATGGCCAATTTCTCGAAGGGCAGCCGAAACAGCTGGCGACCGGCACCGGGTTCTACGCGCTCGAGCCGAGCCTGACGGTGCTGATGCCGACCGCCCCCGGCGTGCTGTTCGCGAATATCCAGGATACCCACAATATCGGGCAAACGGTAAACATCCAGAGCGCGCAAGGCGGTCCGGCCACCGCGGCGTTCCTCCAGCCGGGCGAGAACCCGGCGGTGACGTTCGGCATCGGCTTTGCGCTGAACGACCGCGCGGCGCTGACCTTCAGCTATCAGCAGGAGCACGTGTTTACCGCGTTTGAAGACCATCAGGCGATCCAGGGATCGCCCTATTCCTTCGGCACCTTCAATTTCGGCCTCGGATATCAGATCTCGCAATCGACGAGGCTCAATCTCAGCGTCGGCATCGGCGCCGGCCAAAACGCCCCGGTAGCAAAAGTCCTGCTCGAGCTGCCCTATAAATTCTCATTGTAGGCGGCGTCGCAAGACCGCGCATCGAAGCTCGACGCCCAAGGTATCGCCCGCCCTCGCCCGATTTGCGCACAATCCGCCTCGCGGCAGATCGCGTGGAGTGGCGACCGGGCTGCGCTATTATTTGCCAAGGTTGCCAGGGGTGACGGTCAACGTCGCGTTGTTCGCCGGGGCGAGCAGCGGCGGGGCTTTCAACTCGTCCCACAACAGCACTCTCGCATGCCCGACCGCACCCTGCATCACCGGCGAGCGAAGCCCGGCGGCGGTCTCGTTGGCCATTGCGGCATCGGACAGGACGGTGACGCTGGCAAGCACGGCCGGCAGGTTCTTCGCCGACGCCGCAGGCAGATATTCTGTGGCGCCGCAGCCTGTCGACAGTATTGCCAGCCCCAGGGCTGCAACCAGCATCCCGAACACCCAGGCCACCGGCCTGGCTCGCAACCGGACACCGGCACGATTGTCGTTCGTCATCACATCCCCCATCGCTCCCCGCCGGGCCAGCGGGAACTCAAGATCATCGACCGAGCTGTTTTTGCGAAGCATGGCGCTTGGCGAACGCCCGCCGATTGCGGCTGGTTCATCGGAAACTGTTGGCGCCGACGAGCCGGTTCAAAACCGAGGAGGGAACGCTCTGCTGGATCAGTTTCGACAATCCGTTGACGCCGATATCCACGGTCGTCACCTGCTGCACCAAGGCGTTGTTCTGAGCATTGGCGATGACGCTGGTCACGCCGCTGTTGGCGCCGGCGCCGACGATCGACGCCAGCCCGCTGTTGACCAGCGCCTGCAGCACCGGCGCCGACACGCTGACCTGGGTCTGCACCGAGCCGTTGGCGACCACCGTGGCCGTGGTGACATTGGGCGTTCCAGCGGTAATCGGCGGCGTCGCCAGCCCGAGCCCGACAAGCGACGAGGCGCCAACCCCGGCTGGCGAGCCGCCCGCGACCGTCAAAGTCGGCACCACCACGGTCTCGGCCAGGGTGTGGTTGACGAACGTCGCCTGTTGAAACGCGAAATTCAGCACCACGCCCGAGCCGGCCTCCATTCCGCCGCGAATTTGGCTGAGCCGGTCGTCGTCGAGAGCGGCGCTCGCCAGCCGTTCGCCCAGCCGCTGGGCTGTCACCGGCTGCTGCGCTGTCGGCTGCAGCGTCGAGCGCTGCTGCGCCGCAGCCTTCGGCGCCGGCGCCCCCGCGCCGATGGTGCCGATCGCATTGTCCGAGCACCCCCCAAGCAAGCTTGCCGCAAACACGGCCATGGCCGTGAGCAGCGCTGGCAGGCAGGTCACGTCGCCCTCCCGTGGGATACATATTTCAAAACCGGGACAAGTCAAGCAGACCCGGGTGCGACAAGGTCGCCAGATCGAGCGCATAGCGCGTCAATTCCCACGGCGGATCCGGCGCCGACGCCCATTTCTGGTCGCTGTTGAAACTTTTCTGGCCTTCGTCGACATGGCTCAGGATCAAAAAGAAAATGCCGCTCCACTGCAATTCGAAGACCCCGATCGGCTCGCTGCGCATGCCGTTGGCCGGATCGGAGAGCAGCACCCGCCCGTCCTCGATGCCTTCGAGCACGACGAAATGACGATAGCCGCGCACGTTCAACAGCACGATCGCCGGTAGCCGCACCTCGGCGAGCTTACTCAAAGGGGCCCGATAGCCATTCGATTGGAGGCCATGCCGGGTTAAAAAGTTCTTGATGTCCAGCAGCGAGAACCCGGACTCGCTGATCACCTGCTTGTTGCCATGCAGGATCATGTCGTCAAACACTGTCGTCTCGCTGACCGGTATGCGGTAGTTGTAGGTCAACAGGGTCGCCAGCGCCGCCGAGCCGCAGGAAAAATCGTGCTCCTGCGCGATCGTCGCCTGGTATTTCTGTTCTTGAAAGCTTTGCAGGTGGAGCGACAAGGCGCCGCCGCCCAGGCCGGTATCAATGTAGAGCGATCCGGCCCGAGCCGGCGGCGCAATGCCGGGAAGAAAGGCTGCGCCGAGCCACAGCGCCGCTGCCGCCGGGCGCAGCCTCGTCCACGAATGTGGTGCCTTCATCACGCGCCTGTGTTTTTTCCGATTTTGAGCTACAGCCTCAGCGCACCGTGATGTTGATCGTGGTGCTGGTCTGCATGATCGAGTTGTTGCCGAAATTCTGCAAGACCGTGGTGATGCCGGCGTTGTTGTCGATCGAGTGATCGTTGCTGATATAGCCGGTCATCGGGCTCAGGATCACCGCGTTGTTGGCGGACGTGCCGGCGCTGGTTGCGGCGCCAGAGCCGGTGTTGATGGTGACGCCGCGGGCGCGCACGTTGCCGAGCTCGGCTGTCGGCACCGCGGTCCCCGCCAGCACGCCGAGCACCGCTCCCGGCTTGGTCGCCGCACCGCCCTCGGCGGCGAGGCACGAGCCGGAAGACCCGAGCGCTGCTGTCAGCAGCAACGCAGCAACCCAGATCGCGGAGGCTTTCATGTTTTCAATCCTGTGTCTTCGTTTTGCGGAGGCGCGGTCCGCACCGCCGGATGCCCGGCGACACGGACCGCTCCAACGAGCGTGCTGCTGTTAGTGGATGGCGCCCGGGCTGAACCCGCTGAGCCCGCCGCCATTGCCGCCGACCGAGGAGGTCAGAGCGACGGAGTTCTGCTGCACCGAGCCGGCGCCCGTGTTCAGGTTGGCCTGCAGGATGCCCTGGCCGCCCAACGAGTTGGACATCGACACGTTGCCGCTGTACCCACCCTTGCCGAGGGAGACGTACTTGTTGTTGCCGACCGTCGCCCCGGCAGCCGCCGAATTCGCCCCGGCGGTGACCGTGGTCGTCGGATTGTAGGTCGTCGTCTGGCTCAAGGTGCCGCCGCCAACGATCGAGTTCTTGCAACGTCGCGTTGATGTTGGTGCTCGAGTTGGTGTAGCTGTCGGACTTGTTGCTGGTGCTGGTGTTGTTGCTATCCTTATAGTTGGTGCTCGAATTTGTATAGTTCTTGGTTGAGGTGTTGCCGCCGTTGTTGATGTTGGTCGCCGTTCCGCCATTCGTCGCCGCGGCGGTGCCGCCGGTGCTGCCGGTCGAGGTGGCGCCGTCGTTCGTGGTCTTGGTGGTAGAGACGGAACTCGTACCGTAATTGTCGTTGTTGCCGACACCGCCCTTGCCACCAGAAATGGTGTTGCTGACGGAGGACCCGCCGGTGGCCGTGGTCCATTCGCCCGGGCCGGTGCCGTCGGTGGTGTTGATCTTGCCGCCACTGGTCGCCGCATTCAGCCCGGCGCTGACGGTGCTGGTGTTGGTCTTGGTGTTGGTGTTGTACGAGCCGACCGTCGCGGTCTTGGTGGTGGTGTTGTACGAGCCCTTGGCGACCGTGACCGTTTTGGTGTTGTTGGAGCCGAGGGTCAGCGTGTTGCCATTGGCCTGAACCGCGGTGCTGGTCCCACCCTTGGTCGAACCGGCATTGACGCCGCTGCCCGCCGCCGAGCCGCCGGCGGTCGTGGTGATGGTCTTGGTGTTGCCGCCATCGTTCGAGGCGATGGTGTTGCCGCCATTGTTGGACGCGGTAGTGTTGCCGCTGATGTTGGTCGCCTTGCCGCCGTTGGTGGCGGCCGCGCCGGTGCCGCTGTTAGTGGTCGTCGGCGTGCTGGTGCTGGTGTTGCTGACCGACACCGTCTTGGTGTTGCCCGAATCCTTGTTGATGGCGACGCCGCCATTGTTGGCGGACGGGCTGCCGGTGCCCGAAGTGCTGCTGTTGCTGGTGTTGGTCTTGGTGCTGCTGAGCGAGGTCGTGTTGCCCGAGTTCTTGTTGCTGGTATTGCCGTTATCGGCGGAGACCGTGGTCGTCTTGGTGTTGCCCGAGAGCAGGCTGTTGCCGTTGGCCTGAACCGCGGTGCTGCCCTTGGCGGCAGTGGCGCCGCTGTTGGTCGTAGTCGGGGTGATCGTCGTCGACGTTGACTTGGTGCTGGTCAGCGTGTTGTTGTTGGCCTGAACCGCGGTGCTCCCCTTGCTGGCGGTGGCGCCGCTGTTGGTCGTGGTCGGGGTGATCGTCGTCGTCTCGGTCGGGGTGATCGTCGTGGTCTTAGTGTTGGTGTTGGTCAGCGTGTTGCCATTGGCGTTGACCGCGGTGCCGCCCTTGCTCGCCTGGGCGCCTGAGTTGGTCGGGGTGATCGTCGTTGTCTCGGTCGGAGTGATCGTGGTGGTCTTGGTGTTGGTGCTGGTCAGCGAGTTGCCGTTGGCGCTGTTGCTCGAGTTCTTGGTGTTGCCCGAATTGGTGTTGGTGGCGCTGCCGCCGGGCGTGGTCGACGTTCCCGCGCCGCCGGTCGCGGTAGCGCTGGAAGTGTTGGTGGTGCCCGGCGAATTTTGCGCGAAGGCCGCCCCGGCGCTCAGGGCGAGGACCGCGCAAGTTGCTAACAGAACCTTTTTCATTCCTATTTTCCTCTGGTTATCCCCGCCCCTGCGGCGGAAGTCATGACATGCCTGCGTTTCCCGATCGGGAACCGATCGCGACGGCGACCGCCGCCGCTCACTGGTCCTTCGCTCGATTTGACGCCGACCCCTCCACACCCGCAATCAGCATGCCAACCAAATGCCTGCCGAATTGCGCGCAAAAACTTCAGTTTTGCCAACAGCTTGTAAACGATTTTTTAACGTTTGCCGGCGACCCTGCCGCACATGAGACAGTTGCCTTGTGTCCTGGTGAGACAGTCGTGCGAGACGGCCGTCGCGATATGCCGGAACGGTTTCGGCGACCGCAATCCGCGCCAGGGCCGCGGCGCTGCGGCGGCCAGGCAGGCCGGCTGCGGCCATGGCGACGGCGCGGCCGCGCTTCACTGTCCGGCCTCCGGCTCCGAGGGCTGCACCAAGCAGTGCTGGGTCAGCTCGATCCGATTGCGCGCCAGCATGCGATAGAGGGTGGCGCGGGCGACGCCGAGCAGCTGCGCCGCGCGGGTCATATTGCAGCCGCTTTGCTGCAGGGCCTGCAGAATCGCGTCGCGCTCGCCGTCGCTGCCGGGTTTCGGGCGCACCGCCATTCGCGGCCGCAACGGCCGGGTCGCGGCTCGCGGCGGCGCCGGTCGCGACACCGGTCCGGATCCAGCCGCAAATCGGCGACGTTGATCAGCGGACCATTGGCCAGCACCACCGCGCGCCGCAAAGTGGCGATCAGCTCGCGCACGTTGCCGGGCCAGGAATAATCCAGCATCGCCGCCATCGCCGCCGGCGCGAAGCCGCGCAGGCTGCGCCCAAGCTCGCTCGCGATCTGGCGCAGGAAATAGGTGGCCAGCACCTCGACGTCGCCGTCGCGCTCGCGCAAGGCCGGCAGCTGGAGGGTCAGCACATTCAGCCGATAATAAAGATCTTCGCGCAGCTTGCCGGCGGCGATCGCCTCGCGCAGCCGCACATTGGTCGCGGCGACGACACGGACATCGACCTTGATCGGCTGGCGCCCGCCGACCCGCAGGATCTCCCCCTCCTGCAAAAAGCGCAGCAGCAGACCCTGCAGATCGATCGGCATGTCGCCGATCTCGTCGAGAAACAGGGTGCCGCGATGGGCATGCTCGATATGCCCGTGCTTGCGCCCGGTGGCGCCGGTGAACGACCCCTTCTCGTAGCCGAACAGTTCCGAGGCGATCAGGGTCGCCGGCACCGCCGCGCAGTTGAGCGCGACGTAGGGCCCGCGGGCCCGGCCGGAGCGCTCGTGGATCGCCCGGGCCACCAGTTCCTTGCCGGTGCCGCTCTCGCCAGTGATCAGCACCGGCACATCGCAAGCGGCAAAGCGGCGCACCTGCTCGAACACATCGAGCATCGCCGGGCTGTTGCCGACCATGAACACGGTCGGCGTGCCTTGCATCCCCTCCTCCTCGGCGGCGCCCGACGCGGACAGCGGCGCGCTCGGCGACGCCTGCGTCCAGCGCAGCATGGCGCCGTCGAATTGCATGACCGGCTGGCTGCCCATCAACGCCCCCAATCTGAAAACCGGCTGGCCGGCGTGCCGAACCGAACCGGTCGCGTCACGCGCCGGCCGTGGCCGGTGACGGCGATTTTCGATCCGAGGCCGGCCACGACCGGGCAATTCCGGACGACGGCGATCATTCGCGAACGCTCTATAGTTTGTTCGCATCTACCGATGCAAGTCGCGCGCCATTGGGATTATAACAACTGAATCAATCAGATAATCAGAAAGCAAAAAGTTAAAAGCAAAAAAGTGTCAATTCCGCCGACGGTGAACCCCGGATCGCGGACCATCTATTGCCGCGTTAAATATGGTTAAGAAGGATCGTTGGTTCGGCCAAAGTACCCTAAGTCAATGAGATAAGACTATCCGGGCGTCTCACGTCGCGACCCATTGTAAAATTTTCCGACAGTTTTGCCCCCCGTTGGGGCGTAAAAATTTCCGACAGGCGGCGGAACGCGGCTCAAGCTGGCGATAACGGGCCAAATACCTGCAGCGGTCGGTCGTCAACGGTGGGGAGATCCCGCTCCGGCGGCCGGCCCGGCGCCCGCTCCGCGTCGTCGTCAGGCAGCAGCGCGCGCAGTTCGCCGAGGAACGGGGCATAGTTGCGCCACCGGCCGACCGAGGTCGCGTAGACCGGCTGACGCGCCTGCCACAGGCTGGCGGTGCTCAGCGGACGCTCGTTGCGTTCCGGCTTGAGACAGCAATCGCGCCACTCCAGACCACTGAACGCGATCAGACGCCGGGTCACCGCCTCGCGGTCGGAGATCAACTCCTCGTACGCGATCTCGAGAAAGCATTCGGGCGGCAGCACCGCGCGCCAATGGTCCATCAGCCCGGCATATTCCCGATAGGCGGCGACGAGATCCGCCTTGTCGTTGGCAAAGCCGATCACCTGCTTGAAGTGTGTAAAGTAGATCGACAGGCAGGTGTCGACCGGATGCCGGCGGCACTGGATGATGCGCGCCCGCGGCAGCAACAGATGAATGAGGCCCAGGCAGAGCACGTTGAACGGCAGCTTGTCGGTGACCCGGGCGGCCCCAGGGGCAATGCGGCGTAGCTGCGCGAGATATTCGCCGGCCAGCTCGTGCGCCGCCGGGGCGGACAGATAGCGCGCCTCGGCGATCGCGCGGGAATTAGCGCGCTTGATCCAGAACCCCAATTCTCCGCCGGCGCCAACAAGCGGGTGACTGGAGATGATTTGCTCGACCAGGGTAGTGCCGGAGCGGGGCAGCCCGACGATCAGCAGCGGGGTCTCCTCGTCCCGCCCGAACGCCGCGTGCGCCGCGAAGAACCCCGGGGTGAAGCGCCGCACCAGCCGGTCGACATCGGCCCGGAACGCCGCCGCATCGAAATTTGCCTCGCCGCCCCTGATCCGGTTGGCGCTATCGAAATGACGCATCGCCGCCGCGTACTCGCCCAGATCGTCGAGCAGCTTGCCGATGGCGAAATGCAGCAGCAGCCGGCCCTCGTCGTCGAGGCGGTCGTCGACGAGGGTGTTCCGCATCCGCGCCAGCCGCGGACGGTCGGCCTCGCTGCACCTTTTCGTCGCGACCGCGGTGAAATGAGCCGCAACCTGCAACGGGTTCAGCTCGAGCGCGCGATCGAACGCCCGTGCGGCCTCGCCAAAACGGCCTTGGCGGACGAGGACGTCGCCGAGAAATTTTGTCAAGGCGTCGCTGTGCGGATGCCGGGCCAGGGCATGGCGCAGCTCGATCTCCGCCTGCGCAAAATCCTGGCTCAACATCAAGGCTTTGGCGAGATTCAGCCGGCCCGGTTCAGAAATCCGGGTCGCTTTCCGCCGCATGATGAAAGCACTGCGCGGCGTCCTCGTCGTCGCCCGAAAGCTCGAGGAGATCGCCCAACGCGGCCTGCGCCCCGGCCGATTGCGGGTCGAGCGCGACGGCCCGACGGTAGGCTGCGGTCGCCTCGCCATTGAGGCCCTGCCGACGCAGCGCCAGGCCGAGATCGCGGCACGCCGCCGCGTCGTCTCGCAAGCCGGTCGCCAGGCGCAGGCTCGCGACCGCCTCGGCGAGGCGGTCGAGGCGCAACAGCAATTGGCCGAGCGCGCAGTGCGCAGCGGCATCCCCCGGATCGAGCCGGATGGCGCGGCGAAGGGCGGAGAGCGCGGCCGGCAGCCGGTCCGCCTCGACCAGCGACATGCCGCGCTCGCGGACCGCCGGGCGGCGGCGCGCTGGTCGGCGGTGACGCCATTGCCGCCACCGGTCGCCCGCGCCGCCAGGATCGACGCGGCGGGCAATGCCGATTGTCGGCTCAGGTATGCCTCGGCGCTCTGACGCAGCCCGGCTACTTCGGTCAGCGGGCCGAGGCTGACGCCGTGCTGGCCCGGACCGGTCGCCAGCTCCGGCCGTGGAAACAAGATTGAAGCCTGCGGCTTCGCCGTGTCGGCGCGAGCAGCGGCGGCAGCGCAACACAGCTTGAATTTGCGGCCGCTGCCGCAGGAGCAGGGATCATTGCGCCGCGGGCGAACTTCCGCCGGGGCGGACGCTGGGCGACCGCTCACGGTGCGGCCTCGGGCCGCGCCGACGACCGCAGCTCGCCGCGCCGCCCTTTAACGAAGTCGACCGGCATTGGCTGGGGGATGTCTCCCGCCCGACACGCCGATCGAACAAGCGACGATGCAGGCATTGTGGTTCAGGCTCACGGGATCTGGACGCAGCGGCGGCCCGTCGCGTCGACCCGACCGCCGAGCCCGTGCTAGCACAGGCTCCAGGGAACCGCCACACCCCTCACGGCGAGGGCGCCGGGATTGCCGGATTTGGCGAGACGCCTTTGCCCTTGCGCACGCGGCCACATTGCCGGCGGCGGCGCTCTGAAACGGAACGGGCCGAGCCCGCCGGTGTACCGGCGCGGCCGCGTTCGAACCGCGCTCAGCCGCGGCGGCGGCGGCGGATTGCGGCGAACCCGGCGAGCGCGGAGCCGAGCACAGCCAGCGAACCCGGCTCCGGCATCGGCGTGGTGCAGACATTCGCGGCGCAATCGAAAAGATCATTATGTAGTTCGCCCGAGCCCAGCGAGCCATTACCCCCATAGCTCTCCGCGATCAGTGTGCCTTCGATCGGCGAGGTGTTAAAAACCTCGCTGTTTGTTGCGATGATTGATGTCTCCCATCGATTACCACCCATTTCAACGTTCATTTCATTCCCGAAGTCGAAAATGGCGTTCTCTACGGGACTTAAAGGAAACCAGGTCTGGTTTGCTATGAAGTTGCACGGGGTGGTAGGGCAAGTGACGTTGACGACGCCGGCGTCGGTCGAGGGAAGCCCTGTAGCAAAAGCACATGAGCTCACGGCTGTAGTCGAAAAACACAGGTTCGTGGTCGCGGCGTTGAGCTGGGTCGTGGTGAGATTCCACACCGCAACGCCGTTCGTCCCAGGAGTGGCGAGAAACACCCCGGTCGTTGGGTTGAAGGAGCTATTGTTCGCCAGGCTGGCGAGATTGGCCTGAAACCCGGTCAACGGCGTCCAGATGTCGTTGACAAAATTGTTGGCGAAGACGTGTCCGCTGCATGTCCCTGCGGGGCATGGATTGCCCAAGAACGAGCCGCTGTTCGAGCCGGCGACGAACACCACTCCATGCGGCTGGACTCCGCTCCAGGTGTTGTTGCCGAACACGTTGACATTGCCGAAATTGGGCGGCGGCGTAATCGCGCAGGCCGATCCGAAACAGGAGTCGAAAGGACCGCCACTACCGCCGAGGTTGCCGCCGATCAGCACATTGCCCTCGGTATCGCTGGTCGTGAAGAAATTATTCTCGACGATTGCGTTGAAGCTGCCTACCAGCGTCGAGATCGGTAGCGGGGCCGCCTCGGCGGCCGCTGTCCCTGCCAGGGTTGCGATCACGACGAGCAGCGCCGCAGTCAATTTGCGCATAGCGGCCTCCCTAGCGTGGACGATAATTTGACGAGGCAATTATCGTGCCAAACCGCCACTTTCCTATTTACCAACAACCATCTTTGCCTGCAACGGGTTGCTGCGTTAGCGTTTTTATAGGTGTTCGAGCGAGACAACGGCAGTGGATAATGAGACGGTTGTCTTGTCACGCAGCCGGCGCCGGCAATAGGCGTCCGGGCAGATGGCTCAGTAGGAAAGACGCTGCGCCCTGTCCGACATCCGCAAACGCGCTGCGGAAACGCCAGCCAGCCCGCCGGCCGGACGAGCCGGAACGCCTCCTCCGGGGTCAGGCGTGGCGGCGGCGGCGGATCGCAGCCAGGGCGACCAGCGCCCCGCCGAGCACGGACAGCGAGCCGGGCTCCGGCACCCGCGCCGGCGCGTCACAGATGTTCGCGCCGCACGTGAAGCCGGATGCATGCGTTTCCGCCGACGCAGCATAGATGTCGGCAACCACGGTGCCGGCGACATCCACCGAACTGGTCACCGTCGCGTTGGGCGCCAGGATCGATGCGTCCCAAAAACCGCCCCCGAGCGCCACGCTCTTCGCGTTCCCGAAATTGAAAATAACGTTCGGCAGCTCGGTTGCAGTGTTAAAAAGCGCCGACGACGATTTCAAGTCGCCATTGACGTTGACGATGCCGACATCGTTTGACGCCAGGCCGGTAAAGCTCAAGCTGCTGCTTCCCAGATCCGCAGCGTTGATATCCCAGACTGCGACGCCATTGACCGCACTGGCCGCGAACACCCCGGTCGCCGCGGTGAACACGCTGTTGGCCTGGTTCGCAGTCAGCGTGGCCGAGAACGCGGTCACCTGGGCCCAGATATCGGTCGCGAAGTTGTAGGGAAAGCTGTACCCGTGCAACACCGAAGAGGCGCCGTGGTTCGGGAAGGTCGAAGCGGCCTTCGACGGCAAGGTCGGGTTGCTGCCACCGATAAGCACGATCGAATTCAGGCCGACCGCGGGATTGCTGCCAGGGCCCGAGGAGGGCGCGCCAACCACATTGCCGAATACGTTGACCTCACCGAGCCCGGCGACCGGTATCGGCAACGAAACCGTGTCGCCCAGATTGAGCCCGCCGGCGCTGAGCATCAGCTTGCTCGGACCGATCGGCGTCGCGCTTCCGAGGGTTCCGCCGATCAGCACCGGACCCTCGACGTCATTCGTGGCGACGAAGGTCTGGTCGGCGATCACGTTGAAGTCGCGGAACAGCGTCGAGACCGGGATCGCCGCCGCCTCGGCGCTCGCCGCACCGGCAAGCGTCGCGATCAGCGCCAACAGCCCGGTCCCCGTCCAGCTCCGCATGGAGTACACCTTAACCCTTTGACGATCATCTGACGACGCAACTTTCGTGCCGTGATACCATGCGCTCGGTTACCGAGCAAGATCGATGGCATTCAATATGTTGGTGGCGGCGATTTTTAAATCCCCTCAACTGAGACACTCGTAATGCTCAAAATGAGACAAGTCTTATGTCGCGACGACCCCCGGCGGGTTCGGACCGCAGCTCGCGAAGTTCGGCGGGCGCCCTTCCGGACGGCCGCAGAGGGCCTCGGTCATCGGGCTTGACCGGCTTGGGGCACCGCACGCCGCTTAGGGGCCGGCGTTGGCGGCGATGAAATCCATGGTCGCCGCAGCGCAGGGTTCGGCGTGGGTGGCGGCGACGTGATAGGAATTGCCGGGCAAGACCCGCAAGGTCGAATTGGCGATCTGCCGCTGCCAGGCGCGGGTCTCGTCGACCGAGGCGAGCCCGCTGCCGTCAGTGGTGATGACCAGGGTCGGGCAGCGGATCTTCGGCAGATCGGCGCGGATGTCGGCGCAGGCGATCGTCTTCATAAAGCCGATCTGGGTCGAGACCGCGGTGCGGCCCATGAACCGGATCCACCACTCGACCCCGTCCGCCGGGAAGGCGCTGCCGAGACGGCCGCCCATGGTCTGGCGCGCCCAGGCCTCGACCCCGTCACGCTCGAAAGCGACGTTCAACTCCGGAACCCGTTCGGCGGCGCCGACGCGCAACGGCGGCGGCGTCCCGACCACGGTCAAGGTCTTGACCCGCTCGGGCCGGCGCGCGGCCAAGGCGCGGGCGATGGTGCCGCCGATCTTGGCGCCGACCAGGTGAAACCGGTCGATGCCGAGATGGTCGATTAACCGGACAAAATCGTCGATGATAATGTCGAGGGTCCACGGGAAATCGCGCGGCATCGGGGTCGAGGCGCCGAACCCGCGCATATCCGGGCGCACGACCCGGTATTTGCGGGCGAGCGCCGGGACCCAGCCGTACCACGCCGCCCCGCTTTCGGCGTTGCCGTGCAGCATCAGGATCGGTTGCGGCGAACTCCACGGGTCGGTGAAATCGTCGACCCGGTAATGCATGTCGAAATCCGGGGTCGGCCGAAATGTCGGCATGGCGATCCTCCGATGCAATGCCCAGCTCACCCTCACCCACCCGACCCTTCGGGCCGGGCCCCCTCTCCCGCAGTGCGGTAGAGGGGGCCGACCCCCGGATCTCAGTCCGGGGGAGACAGGCGAGGGGCGCCGCAGCAGTTAGGCGCGGATGCCCTGATAGTAGGTGTTGCGCAGCACCCGTCCGGGCAAGGCGCCGGTGTGCTTGCCGTCTTCGAGCAGGACCTCGCCCCTGACGATGGTCATGTGGATGCCCTCGGCCGGCTCCTTGATCCGCTTGGCGCCGGTCGGGAAGTCGTGCACCACCTCGAGCGGCAACGGCTTCACCGTATCGGGGTCGAAGATCACGATGTCGGCGACCATGCCCGGCCGCAACAGGCCGCGGTCGTAGAGCCCGAAGATCGAGGCGCTGTCGAACGTCAGCCGCCGCACCGCCTGCTCCAGGGTCATTGCCTGCTTGTCGCGCACCCATTCGGACAGCAGCCGGGTCGAGAAGCCAAAGCCGCTCTGGAACTGCACGTGCGCGCCGCCGTCGCTGAGCCCAATGATCGCGTTTGGATAGGTCAGAATCTGGGCGACCGCTTCGTCGTCGACATTGTTCTCGCCGTGCAGCCATTCGCTGTCGAGGTTCTCCTCGATCGCCAGGTCGAGGAAGGCGTCGATGACGCCCTTGCCCTGCATCTTGGCGATTTGCCCCAGGGTCTTGCCCTCGTACTGCTTGTTCTTCGGCAACACCGCATTCTGCAGCACCATGTAATCCCACCAGGTGGTGCAGATGCCGGGCGGCGGGGTGTCGACCTTGAACTCGACCGCCTCGGCATGGAGCTTCTGGCGCACCTGCGGATCGGAATAAGCCCGCAGCATCTCCTCGGGCGAGGACAGGCAGATCGGGTGCCAAACCGGCAGGCCGCGGAAGGTCTGGGTGTTGCGCATCGTGAAATTGTCGACGATGCGGTTCGGCGTGCACATCGGATAGGCGCGGATGCCCCTCGCCGTCGTCGCATCGACCTGAGCCATCTGCCGCTTCCACTCGTCCGGCCGGCGCATCGATTGGCCTAGATTGTTGTAGACGACCGGGCGCCCGGTCGCCTCGCTGAGCCGGCTCATCAGCCCGTTCTTCATCTCGGCGCCGTTGCCGCCGCCCGACTGGATGATGCCGGTGCCGAGCTCGCGCAATACGTCGCCGAGCGCGAAGATTTCCTTCTCGTCGGCCCACAAGGCCGGGATGTGGACGCCCTGCGGGATCGTAATGGCCCTGGTTGCGCGACACCGACAGGCCGAGCGCGCCCGCCTTCATGCCGTCGCGCACGAGGTCCTGCATCTGCTTGATCTCGGCGTCGGTGGCGGTGCGCTTCTGGCATTCGTCGCCCATCACGTAATAGCGCACCGCGGTGTGGCCGATCAGATTGCCGACATTGACGCCCAGGTGATGATCGAGCTGGTCGAGATATTGCGGCACCGTTTCCCAGCCGAATTCGAGGGTGCGCAACACCTCCATCGGGATCGCTTCGACATAGGAGAGGAACTCCGACAGCCGCTCCTCCTTGCCCTTGCGCACCGGCGCCAGGGACAGCGAGCAATTGCCGAAGATCACCGAGGTGGCGCCGTGGTCGCAGGAAAACGAGCACAGCGGGTCCCAGGTGACCTGCGCGTCGTAATGGCAATGATTGTCGATAAAGCCGGGGGCGACGACGCGGCCGGCGGCGTCGACCGTGCGCTGGGCCGGGCCGCTCAGCTTGCCGATCTCGGCGATCTTGCCGTCTTTGACGCCGACGTCGCCCTTGAACGCCGGCATGCCCGAGCCGTCGACGATGCGCCCGTTCTTGATCAGCAGATCATACGCCATCGCTATACCTTTCTTTTGTCGGAAGCTGGTCGCGCGCTGTTTCGGCAAAAGTGTAGCACGCCGCGGCGCAGCGCCGCGCTCCGCGAATTCGACGGCATGCTCTTCGCCGCTCGCATGGCTGACGGCGGCGCGCGATGGTCGGCCGCCGCCGACGCCCACCCTGCTCCGATCCGGCCCAAGATTGCTGGTTTCGCCACCGACCACCTCGCAATCAACATGAACCCGCCAAATAAACTAAACTGTCACCCTAATCCCCTGAACCCGTCGCCAACTAAAGTAAACTGTCACCGTAACGCCACCCACCGTAACGCCACCGTAACGCAACTAACGTAAACTGTCACCGTAACCTGGCCGTCGCCAACATCAAAAACTCTGGATACGAGTTTTAATTCCTTCATGCAGCAATTTCTTTCGGCCGATCGGGTCGGTTATGGTGTCGCGCAGCCGCTTTCGCGTGTCGATTCCGACGTTAATCTCGATGAGGTCGATGCCATTCTTATGTGCAAACTCATTGAGAGCGTCGAGTGCATTCCTCACATTTTGCAACTTATCATCGAACCAGATTCGACCCTCCTGACCATAGATGGAGTACTTGTAACGGGTGATGGACCGCTGAGGATCGATATAGCGCCGCCGTTCAATCCTGCGCATCTCGGACCAGCTAATATGCCTCATCGGACGACCAAAGAAGTAAGTCGAGGCGCCGGTTTCATCGATAGAGATTGGGCGGTGTTTGAGGAGGCCGCCAACCGTAAACGTAATGAGAGCCGCCCCTATTATGAAGCATAAGAGAGCTCCAAACCAGTAGTTCTTCTCAATTGCGTCGGGCACAATCAGAAAGGAAATGCCATAGCTTACTATGAATATAATGGCAATGGGGGCAATTAAGTACCCGAACACGTAGAATGAACCTTTATACCGATATTTCATCGGATACGGTGGGATATGGTGCGGGATACGGTGGGATACGGTGACGGATACGGTGACAGTTTACCTAACTCCCGTGATGCGCTCAGTCGGCGGCAGGCCCGGAGCGCGCCGGCCCCAACCGATCTTGCCGGCCGCACCCGGCGCTTGAAACCGCGCTCGGCTCGGTGCAAGCCTGTCGCACACCATCGTAGAGGATTTTTACACGATGTTTCAGGGGATCTTTGCAAAGGGCCCGCTCATGCCGGCGGCGCTGATCGCGCTGGTTTGGCTCGCCGGGCCGCCGGCTCGGGCCGCTGGGACCGCGGGGGCCGGCCTTTCCGAGCACGCCTCGTCCGAGCCTGCGGCCGGTCATATCCTGCCGGCCCAAGCACCGGCGCCGGGAGCGCAGGCGCCGAGCGTCGAAACGAGACTGACCCAGCTGCACCAGCAGCTGCAGATCACGCCGGCGCAGCAATCCCGGTTTGCCGCGTTCGCCGATGTCATGCGGACGAATTCCCGGATGACGCCGCCCGCTTTGCCGGCCAACCCGAGCGCGGTCGACGATCTGCGGCTCGCCATCCAAGGCAGCCAGGAGGAGCTCGGCGCTTTGCAGCGCTTGCTGCCGCCGCTCCAGGCGCTCTATGCGAGCCTGTCGCCGGCCCAGCAGAAAATCGCCGACCGGGTGTTTCGTCAGGGTGCTGGCGAGTGACCATCGCGGCGGATGCCGTGCGCGCTGCAGAGCGCTGCGGCGAGCCTCAGCGGCGCTTCCAGGTGAAGGCGGAGGACATCGCGAAGTTCCACACCGAGCCGACCACGGCCCCGGCGACGCCGGCCAGCCACCAGGCGCGATGCTCGGCGAACAAAAACGATGCGACGCCGACATTGGCGAACGCGCCGAACCCGCAGATCAGGTAGAACATCGCCAGCCCGCGCAGCAGGTCGACCCCGCCGAGGCGCAGGTCGCGATAGGTAAACTGGTTGTTGAGAAAGAAATTGGAGGTCATCGCTACGATCGTCGCCAGCGCCTGCGCCAGGCGAAAGCCGAGACCCAAGCACGGCGAGGCCGGTCCACAGCACGGCGAGCTGGACCCCGAGGCCGAGCCCGCCGATCGCCGCGAACAGCACAAAGCGGACCGGAATGACGCGGCCGACCAGCTTGTCAGCCAGCAGCATGCCGTATTCCCACACGACCAGGCTGTCGAGCTTGCTCTCGCCGCGCTGACGCGGGCGGAAACGGTAGGGCAGCTCGGCTACCCGCACCGGCTGTGGCGAGGAGGCCAGCAGATCGAGCAGCACCTTGAAGCCCTGCCCGCTCATATGCCGCAAGGCGCGCTCGAACACGTCGCGCCGGCACATGAAAAAGCCACTCAGCGGATCGGCGATTTCGGTCTTGCAGACAAAGCGGGCGATGCGGGTCGCCAACCCGCTGGCCCGTGCACGCCCGCGGGTCCATTCGCCGACCCCGCCGCCGGCAGCGTAGCGGCTACCGATCACCAGCTCGGCGCCGCCGTCTTCGAGCAGTCGCCAGCATTCGCGGCAGCAGCTGCTCGTCATGCTGCAGGTCGGCGTCAATCACCGCCACATAAGGCGCGGCTGAGGCAAGCACGCCCTCGATGCAGGCGGTCGCCAGGCCGCGCCGGCCGATCCGTTGCAGGCAGCGCACCCGCGCATCGCGGCGTGCAATGGCCCGCACGAGCTCGGCGGTTCTGTCGCAAGAATCGTCATCGACAAAGATTGCTTCCCACGGCGTCGCCGGCAGCGCCGCCGCCAGCAGCGCCAGCAGCGGCTCGATGTTGCCACGCTCGTTCAAGGTCGGGATGATGATGGTCAAGCGCGGCGCAGCGGCGCCAACCTCATAGCGCTCCGAGATCGCCAGGTCGCCCACCTGCTGGCCCCTATCGCCGCGTCGGGGCATCTTCGGCTGCGGCATCGTCCATTGCAGCATTCTCCATCCGGATCCCGAGACCGTCCGGCGCAACCGGTTGCCGCGGCTGCGCCGCCGCCCCGGGGCTCGGACCTCGCCAATCTTGCCCCGGACATCTTGCAAAGGCGCTAACCGGGCAAATCCGACCGCTTCCGGACCGGAGCCGCGGGTCAAACCGGCCGCCGCGCCATCGAGAGCGCATCCGAACCAGTCGAACATATCCCTCGACGAGCCTCGTCACAAAGCGATTTGCCCCCAGCCTTTTTCGAAGGAGGCGCTGGCGCGGCGGCGCCGACGCGTCGCTGCGGCCCACGGGCTCCCAGCGGTGGGATCGATGTCCGGCGAGACAAGCCGGCGGCTGTCGTAGTATAGGCCGGCGCCGCAGCCCGGACATTCGGTCGGGCGATGGGGATCGCCAATGCCCAGCCAACCGCCAGAAGCCATGGACGACCCGCATCGTTCGACGCCCGCCCCGGCTGCAGGCGAACAGTTCCAGGGGTTGGAGCGGTCGCTCGATCCCCACGACTGGGACAGCTTTGCCGCATCCGCGCACGCCGCGCTCGACGATGCGATCGAGTTCATCAGGACCGTGCGGCAGCGTCCGGTGTGGCGGCCGGTCCCGCAATCGGTGCGCTCGGCGCTCAGCACGCCGATCCCGCAGCAGGAACAAAGCCTCGACGAGGTATACAGCGAATTCAAGCAGTTGATCCTGCCCTACAGCACCGGCAATACCCACCCCCGGTTCTTCGGCTGGGTGCACGGCGCCGGCTCGGCCGATGGTGTCGTCGCCGAGATGCTGGCCGCGGCGATGAACGCCAATTGCGGCGGCCGGGACCATGGCGCAATCTATGTCGAGCGCGCGGTTGTCGACTGGTGCAAAGAGCTGTTCGGGATGCCGGACTCGGCCAGCGGCCTGCTCGTCAGCGGCGCCTCGATGGCCAATCTGATCGCGCTGGCGGTCGCCCGCAACGCGCGGGCGGGACAATCGCGTGCGAACGGGCTGCGCGACCATCCGCGACAGCTGGTCGCCTATGCCTCGAGCGAAATCCATCAATGCGTCGTCAAGGCGATGGAGATACTGGGCCTCGGCGCCGCGTCCTTGCGCCGGATCGCCACCGACGGCGAGTTTCGCATCGACCTGCGGGCGCTCGGCGAGCGCATCGCCGCGGACCGGGAGCGCGGCCTCGAGCCGTTCTGCGTCGTCGGCACCGCCGGCGCCGTCAACACCGGCGCGGTCGACGATCTGGAGGGGTTGGCGGCGCTGTGCGCCGCCGAGCAACTGTGGTTTCATGTCGATGGCGCGTTTGGCGCGCTGTGCGTGTTGAGCGAGGCGTTGAAAGCCCAGGTCAAGGGGATCGAGCGCGCCGATTCTATCGCCTTCGATTTCCACAAATGGATGCACGTGCCATATGACGCCGGCTGCGTTCTGGTGCGCCGCGGCGATCTGCACCGCGCCGCGTTCTCGATGCGGCCGCCCTATCTCGGGGCGACGCCGCGGGGTCTCGCCGGCGGCGCCGAGTGGCCGTGCGATTTCGGGCCCGAGCTGTCGCGCGGGTTTCGCGCCCTAAAAGTGTGGTTTGCGATCAAGCGGCATGGCATCCGCCGCTTTGGCGAACTGATCGCGCAGAACTGTTCCCAGGCGCGCTACCTGGCCGAACAGATCGGCCGCGAACCCGAACTGGAGCTGCTCGCCCCGGTCAGCCTGAATATCGTCTGCTTTCGCTACCGACCGCCCAGGCGCGGGGACCCGGCCCTTGCCGGCGGCGCTCTCAACGATCAAGCGCTTGGCGATCGAACCCTCGACGATGGAACCCTCGACGAACTCAACGAAGAGTTGGTTCAGGACCTCCACGAGGCGGGAGTCGCCGCCCCGTCGACCACCCGGCTGCACGGACGCCTAGCCATCCGGGTCAACATAACCAACCACCGCAGCCGACGCGCCGATTTCGATCTGCTGCTCGGCGCGATCCTGAGCGCCGGCCGAAGGCGCGCGGCGCCCGCAGCATTGACGCCCGGGGCGTCGCCGCCCGGGGCATCAATGTAGCGAACTCGGAGGCGCCACGCAATCAATGGCCGGATTTATCGTTGAAGCAATCGCGCCGGGCGCCGGTTTTGCCAGCGCGGATCCGCGAGCGGCTGACCTATCAAGCGGCCGGCGGCAGCCTCGCGGCACCGCGCTGTCGGAACATGACAACAACTCTCGCGTCTGCCGGATGGCTATTGGGAACCGCCTTTGACGACAACTTCGGCGCAAATCCTTCATGCGCTCCGCTGGAATGCTGTGGTCCGCGCCACGGCGCAACTGATCGGCTGGTTGATTACGATCATTACCATGCGCCTGCTGAGGCCGGCCGATTACGGGCTTATGAACCTTGCCGAAATCTTTATGGGCTTGTGCGTGCTGGTCAACCATCTGGGCACGATACCCGCCCTGATCCAGCATCGGGACATCGACGACACTCTAATTCGCAAGACTTTTGGGCTAGTTTTGCTGTCAAATTCAGGATTTTACATGGTCGCCTTCTTCGGCGCTCCGTATTTTGCGGCATTCTTCGGCGATGCACGTCTTGTAGAAATTCTGCGTATTCTTGCGATAGGATTGATCATAGGCGCTTTTTCCGCGGTTCCCAGCGTGTTGTTGCAGCGCGATCTAAAGTTTAAATCGATTTCACTTATTGAATTCGGCGCAGGACTCACTGGTGCGGCAGTCACCTTGGGGTTGGCCTTCGAAGGTCAAGGCGTTTGGTCGCTGGTTCTGGGTAATCTAACTACGAATATTGGTATTAGCGGTGGAATGTTCCTGGTTACCCGATTCAGAGTCGCGCCGGACTTCAACTTTGTCGGCCTCGGGCAATTGTTCTCGTTCGGCATGAAGGTCAGCGGCGCGGGGATCATCTGGTATTTCAATCGTAATGTCGATGCGCTGCTGGTCGGAAAGGTCCTGGGAAAACAAGACCTCGGATACTTTTCGGTTGCGAACACCTTGGCCTTGATGCCGGTAACCAAGATCATGGGGCTGACCAATCAGATTGCTTTCGCCACCTATTCCCGTATCCAGGACGATCGCGCAAGGATTCGGAGGTATTTTCTCGAAAGCGCTGGCCTAGCCTCGCTGGTCTTCTTCCCCACCACATGGGGAATGTCGGCGGTTGCCGGTGATTTCGTCGACGTCGTTCTCGGCCCCAGATGGCACGAAGTCGCGCTGGTTTTGGCGATCGTCGCGTCTGCCGTCCCGTTCAGGGCTCTGACGATGCTGATGGGACCCGTGGTTGACGGTGTGGGTGAGCCGGGCGTCGGCCTGAAAAACACTTTGACCACCAGCCTGATCGTTCCCGCAACGTCGATCGCCGGTCTCCATTGGGGGCTGATCGGCCTGTGCATCGGCGCTCTCGCCGGAATTCTAATGGCGGTACTCATTATCCTGCGGCGAAACCTCGCCCTTCTCGGCATCGCCTATCGCGAGCTGTGGTCTGTCATCTTCCCGCCAATGTTCGCCGCGGCGGCGATGTACGCGGTGGTGCTGGCCGCCCGCCTGATGCTGCTGAATACAATACCGGCGCTGTATCGACTGCCCGCTCTGATCGTGCTCGGCGCCTCGGTCTATGGCGCGATGACACTCATTTTTAATCGTAGAACAGTATTGAGGTCCCTTCAGTTGATCAGAGGCGCCATATGAACCTCGCCCTTCGTGCACGCGCGCGGGCCTCCTTTTGCGCCGCGCGTCTGTCGTTCGAGGCAGAAGGGTCGCCTAGCCGATCGCAACAGATCGCCGGACCCTTGCCTGACGGTGTGCAACAAGCACGTTCTGTTGGCGGCGCGTTTCGCGTTATCGAGTCGGTGGCTGGCGTTAGCGGCGCGGTTGCCAGCGCCTCGATTTCGTTTGCCGCGGGGCGCCGGGCGAAGCTTCAGGGACCCTCAGTGCTGAAAGCAGGTCATGGCTGGCTTTGTTATTGAAGCGATCGTGCCGGGCGCCGATTTCGCGGGCGCGCTGAAGCTGGTGGATTTAGGGCAGTGCGAGGAGGTGCAGGGCTGCGCATTCGGGACCGCACGCGCCGGGTGGACGCGGTGGAAAGGCAGCCGGCAACTGGCGATTTACCAGACCGGCAGCTGCCTGTTGCTGATCGAAGGTGAACCCGACCGGCTGCCTCATCCTGGTGAAGCGCTGCACCGCTGGCTCGAGGGGCGCGGCGGCAGTTTTCGCGGTTTCCAGATCGCGCGCGGCGACGCTGGCCGTCCGATTTCGATAAGCGCCTTTGTCGATCCGCTCGCGACTCGCCCGATCTATCTGCTCATCAGCCCACAGCGGATCTGCCTCGCCGACAAATTGTCCACCGTCGTCGCCAATACGCCCGGCCTCGAATGCGCCTGGGATGGGCTGTTGGAATACGCAGTCTTGGGTTCTCTCTATTCCGAGGGAACCAGCGTGCGCGGCGTCGAGCGGTTGCGCGCCGGCGAGATCGTCGAGATCGAGGGCGTGGCGATCGTGCGCCGCCGCTGCGCCCCCTACCCCTTCGGCGGAGCGGCCGAGCCGGATCCGACCGCTCCGGCGCGGCTGGAGCAGGCAATGCGCGCCGCGATCGGCGAGACCTGGATCGAACCCGAGGGGCGCCTGCTGCTCAGCGGCGGACTCGATTCGCGGCTGATTCTCGGGCCTCGCGGCGGGCCGGCGCAAGACCATCACCAATGACTGGTTTCCGCAGGAAACTGCGATCGCGCAGCAAGTCGCTGCCGCCTGCGACGCCGACTTTTTGCTTGTTCCGTTCGACCCGGAGGAGTGCCGCGAAAGGATGGTGAACGGCTATCTGGTGACTGGGGCGATGCTTCAATCCCGGTATGTCACGCATCTCGGCGCCGCCCGCCGCTGGCGCCGCGCCGGAATGCCGGCGATCACCCACGGCTATTTCCACAACTCAGTGTTTCGCGGCTGGCTCGCCGAGCGCTGGCAGCGTTATCCCGATCGCGACTCGCCGCTGCTCACCTATCTGGGAGAGAAGGCGCACTGCTTTGACATGTGGGGGAATGTCTCGCCGCAGACAATGGCTCAGGTGCTGTCGTTTCTATCGGCCGAGGGCCGAGACCGGCTGAGTCGTCAGCTTCGCCGGCTCGCCGACAGCATCGAGCCGGTGATTGTCGACGGCTTCGATCTGACTTTTGAGCGCCACGTCCTGGCAGACATTAGCCGGCAGGTGTTTTTTGCGGTCTTTCTTGGATGGATCGAAGAGATCGACGTCGAGTTGCCGGTTTTCCATCCGGCTGTTTGGGCGTGGTATGCCTCGACCCATCCTGCCGACCGGCACCGAGACCATGCCGTGCACATTCTTTATCGCACGATCGGCCGCGGGCTCGCCGACATCCCTGACGCCAATACCGGCAAACCGGTGGCGGCGGTGCCCGAGGGTCCGCGCGAGTTGTGGCGCAACCAGCTCTGGTTCCCGGCAGCCCGAACGGTCGTCGGCGCTGTGCGCCGGCTGCGACCGGCAAGACCGCCGGCGCCGACCATCACCGGGGTGGATTGGAACGCAGCTTATCGCCTGCGGCCGATCCTCGAGACCCTCTGCGCCGCGATCGAGGAGCTACGAGAGAATCCGCTGTTCGAGGCCCACTCCTTGGGGTCGGCGCTGGCCAGCTATGTGAACGGCGATGATCGCTTGCGCGACGCGTTGTGGGCGATTGCGAGCGTGCGCCAATTGGATCGGTTTGTCGGCAGCGCGGGCGCCGGTCATTTGGCAGTTCGCACCTTCCCAGCCGACCGCTTCGCGCACGGTTCCTAGCCAGGGGCAAGCCTGCTTCCAACTCAGCCCGGCGGTGTCGCGGTCGGGATCGTCGGCAGCGCGTTCGTATCGGTGCGCGGGACAATGTCCCATGTCGGCGCGGTTTCGATCGCCGGAAATGCCGGGGTGATGACATTGGCTTTCAGCCACGCCTCGGCCTGCGCCGCGCCGGTCGCGCCAGCGTCGTCGAGCATCGCCATGCCGCCCAGCTGATAGAGCGGGTAGCCTTCGACCCCGAGATCGTTGGCGAAGGCGGTGGGGCCGTTCTGCGTGCCGCTGGCGACGTTCGTGGTCGGGTCGATCGGCACCCCGGTTGGCGACAGATATTGCGAGGTGAACGCCGCGAAGACCGCGCTCCAAGTCGGGAAGAAGCCCCCCGCCGCCTGCTCGGCCGGCATTTCATAGACATTGATCGCCCAGGGCTGCCCCGAGCTGTCGATCAGGCTTGTCGCCCAGGCGCCGGTGTATTCCTGGAGCGGCCTAGCGGCGAAGCCGAGCTCGGCTTCGCGGCCAAGCGCGTAGGTCAGATAGCCGTTCATCCATGGGTCAGTGATCGTGCTGGCCCCGCCGGTGGCATAGACCCCGTTCTGGATGTTGTCCCAGATCGCGGAATTGGCCGCGGTCTGCGAATTTGCGCCGGGGCCGCCGTTGCTATCCCAGTTGCCCAGGGTCGGGGCTTTGCCGTTCTCCGGCCCGTTGTTTTGCGTCCAGAAATCACCGGTGGTCGCGCCCCAAGTCTTCATCGCCGTGCCGTCGTAAGGCGTGCCGGTGATCCCGAGGCTGCCTTCCATGCGGGCGATGGCGTCGTTCATCAGGTAGGTGAAGTAGGTTTTCTCGGGATCGCTGTCGGGGGCCATGAACGCGGTTTCGGCGCGGCTGCGGATCATCCATGCGGCCCCGCGCAGTTCGCCGTTGATCGCACCGTAATCTCCGGCGGGTCCGCGGCCATCCGCTGCGGTCGTGGCGTCGACCGATCCAGCGGCGCTGAACCCGGCCCACATATAGGCGCTGTCGAGATACCAGGGATCGCCGGTCAGCACGTAGGGAACAAAGAACGGCTGCGGCTCATGCGCGCTGCCCCATGACCAGGGCTGGTTAATGTCGATCGACCCGACCGTGGTCGGGTTATCGCTCTTCGCGCCATAGTTTAGCAGCCCCTCGGTATAGGTCGTGAAGGTCTGCCGATCGGTAATCGAGAACGGGCGGCCGAGGCCAGTGCTTGTGCCGGCCGTATCGGAGCGCAGCAGGCGCTTGTCGGGCGCGGTCTCGCGCAGCGTGGCCGGGAAATTGTCGGCGAGATCGTCCATGCCGAGCGCCATCTGCCGCATCCGCCAGTCGCCGGTATAGAGCCACATCACGTCCCAGGTTGGGTAGGGTCCGATCTCCTGGCGAGCGCCCGGCGCGTTCATGCCGACTTGCCACACGCCGCCATCCCAGGTGCCGTCATAAAGATCATGCGGGTGGGCCGTCCATTGGTTGTACTCGGTCGCGATGGCGCTCGCCGGCACGGTGACCGATGGATCGTAGTTCGGCAGGAACCGGGTGCTTTCGAGATAGGCGAGGTTGTTGTTGATGTTGACTTCCGGCTGCGGCGTCCCGCCGAGCCAGAAGGTGTGCGACCAGCGGCTCATCGACCAATCGAATTTCGGATAGGTCGCCTGATCGCCGGTCAGATCGGCCGCATACTCAACCGCCGGGCTGGCGCTGCCGCCGCTGATCGACAGCTTATAGGCCAGATCCTCGAGCTGCGTGGTCTTGTCGTTTTCGCCGATCGCGCGGACGAACACCTGATTGGTCGCCGGCCAGAAGGTCGCCTCGAAGCGCGGCCGGAACGGTTTGAAGCCGTCGCCGTCGCCGATATCGAACGCGCCGGCGGCGCTGTCGTCATCGCAAATCATAGTCTGCGCCACCGGGCCGCTCGTCCATGCGGTGCAATCGCCATCGCTCAGCATCGCGCGGGCGGAAGCAGTTCCGGTCGAGCCGGCGAGGTTTGCGTTGAACTTCGTCGCGCTGGTCCAGCCGAGCATCGCCGAGATGTCGGTTCCGGTAGCGGGCGCCGTCGCGTAACCGAGGCTCGCCGCAGAACCGGTCGCCGCGGTCTGCAGGGCGAAGGCGCGCGTCCCGACCGGCTGCAACGGCGCGCGAGACGACAACCGGCGCGCCGGCGGATTCGAATCCGGCCTGCAACACCGGCAGGATGCCAGGGATCCCGGTGATGCCGCCGAAATTGAGCCCGGTCACGGCATAGTTCGTTCCGTTGACCGTCAGCGAAAACCCGCCATTGGTCACCGCCCGCCACTGCGCCAGCGTCGCGGTCATCGCCTTTCCAACGATCCGCGCCGGAAAGGCGAGGCTGATCGTAGCGTCGAAATTGAAGTTCGCACCCAGCATTTGCGCCGTCGTCAGGGGCGTATTGCTATTCGCCGCCGAGTCGGTGAACGACAGCACCTGGGTAGCCGTCCGGCCCGCATGCTGCGGGATTACCACCGCGATCACCGCGAACTCGACCGAGCCGTCGGGATAGCGGTTTTTGACGTCGGCCTGGGTCGGGATCGGCTTGCGGTTGAGCAGCACCTGCGGCGCGTGCGGGATCGCGCCCTTCATAAACGGCCGGCCGAACTGGAACGGATAGTCGCGTATGCCGGCGCGGCCTGCATTGCGGATGACAATCGAGTTCACGACGCCTCTCGGCCGTTGCGGAGCTGCATCCGCCGAGCGGATCAGCGGCCCGAAAACGCTCGGTGGCGGAGCGATTCCCGACAGGAACCCGAGCAGCGCAAGCAGTGAAAAGGCAGCGTATCGCCTCATCGTTCCAATCCTCACGTCGAATTCACCATTCGCCGCCATCACCGCTGCGACCCGATCAGCCGAAATCTGCCGCATCGGCGGACGGCTGATCGCCGGCCGGTGATCAAGTCGAAGGGCCGGCGCGGCCGAGCCCGTGGCGCCGCTGTCGAACTCGTGATCGCGCACGACGCCGCCGGCCGGCGCCCGACCAGGGCGGCGACACAGCCGCACCCCCGGAAAGCCATTGAGCAACCGCGGCCGGCACGTCCGGTTATCGCGATGGCGGTTATCGCGATGGCGGTTATCGCGATGGCGAGTCGCTGGCCGGCGGCGCGGCCAATTCGGCCGACGGCCGGTAAGGCGCCGGGACCGCCATCCTCGCGCCCAAGGCCGTATCGAGCAAATCTTCGGTGGGGTTAGGCAACTCGGCGCCGAGGGCGTCGTCGAGCAGCCGGCGCATGGCTTCGATCTTCTCCGCCGGCGACGGCGTCGGCGCGATGCAAAGCGCGTATCCCGCCTGGAGCGCATCGCGCAACTCGGCGGAATATTTTGCCTCCGCCCGCAGCGCTGCGGCCATGCGCGCGAGATGCCGCCGAGTGATGCGGTTCAGATAGCGATTAGCGAGCAGCAAGCGTGCGCCGATATAGAGCGCCGCGCCGGCAAACAAGATAGAAACCAAATTTCCGGCCAACTGGCCGAACCGAAACGCCCGGCCGATCACAAAAAACTGGCCGATTTCGAGCAACGCCGCATAGAGGGCGAGCAGCGCCGCAATGCGCAGCAGATGGCCTTTGAAGCGTAGAGCCAGGTAGGCGATCGGGCTCTGAGAGCCCCTCGCCCGGCGAAAGAAATGGGGGCGACTGCGGTCGGCCAGCGCGAACAGAACGGCGCCGAGGGCGAAGGTGACGCCCTGCACGATCGGCGAGGCCAGATCGAAGCCGCCGAAATTCGGCTCGGGAAACCACATGATCAGCATGATCACCGCGGCCCAAAGCCCGCAGGCTATCCGGATCACCTGAAGCCTCGTTCGAATTGGAAACCCAAGTCGATCCCGCTGAACACCGGGCGCGGTCACGCGAGCAAGCGAGTTCCTCATAATCGATGCCGTCGAAAAAATCAAAGCTACGCGCGAAATGTTGCCGCGGCGCGGACCGCGGCCTGCTCCGGACCGGTTTCGGCAGCTGTGCGCAGCCGCATCACGATGGCGATTCCTCTCGCATTTAGGGTTAATATACTTCACCGCATCGCTGTAATTGTATTCGGTGGTCATTTGAATTATCCTGCTGCGTTGCCATTTCTTTGGCACATTCAGCTTCCGTGAAGGTCGGGATGCCGTTGCGTCGAGCGCGAGCCTTGGAGAATTTGCCGGACGCGCAATTGGTGCGGGCGCCGACCGAGGTTTGCATCACCATCGACACCGAATTCAGCATCGGCGGCGCCTTTGCCGATCCCGAACGCTACCGGCCGCTCGGCGCCGAATTGGTGGAATGCGCGATCGACGGCCGCGCCGAAGGTCTCGGGTTCATTCTCGACACCCTGCGCGAGCACGGCGTCTCGGCGACGTTCTTTGTCGAAGCGTTGCAATGCTTTTACTTTGGCGATCGGCCGATGGGGCGGATCGCCCAGCGGATCGTCGCTGCGGGGCACGATGTGCAGCTGCACCTGCATCCGGGTTGGTACGGCTTTCGCAGACGCGACTGGCGGACGCGCCCGCCCGAAAGCGATCAATGCACGGCGCGTTCGCGCGACGAATTGCAGGAGATGATCGGTTTCGGCGCCGCGACGTTTTCCCGCTGGGGCATCCCCGCGCCAAAGGCGCTGCGCACCGGCGGCTTTTGCTGCAACCGCGCCGTGCATCAGGCGATGCTGCAGCGCGGGCTCGCGCTCGGCTCGAACATCTGCCACTCCATATATCGCTCGGCGGACCCGGAGTTTCATGTCCTGAGCGGCACCCGCGTGATCGACGGCGTGCTCGAAATCCCGGCGCTGAACTATAGAACGCCGCACCCCGCCGGCGAGCGCTGGCGAGCGCTGGCGATCACCGCCGCCTCCTGGGCCGAGACGGAAACTTTGCTGGCGCAGGCGCGAGAGGCCGATATCTCGCCGGTCGTTGTGCTGACCCACCCGTTCGAATTCGTCAAGCGCGCCGATTTCAGGTTTCGCGAGCTGCGGCGCAACCAGGTCAATCGCCGGCGATTCGAGCGGCTGGTCGAGTTTCTCGGCCGGCAAAACGGCGCGTTTTCGGCGACCACCTTCGTCCGCTCGGGCGATGCCTGGCTCGCCGCCGGCAGCCAACCCGGCGCGGCGCTGCGGGTGCCGGCGCATCTGGCGATGGCCCGTCTCGGCGAAAACATGCTCAACACCCAGCTGTGGCAATATTGAGCCACGCTGGGACGGGTCGATTCGAGCGATCGGCTTAAGAATGGGGCTCCCCGGCGCGAGGCTCTGGCATGCTTGAGCGCATCTTCCGGCGGGATTTGGCAAAGCTGATCCGCCCCAACGCCCGCTATCTGGCGTTTTCCGTAGCCGATCAGCTGCAGGATTTGTGGCATGGCATTCATACCGCAACCGGCCTGAGCGGATATGTCAGCGTCGACGGCGCCGCCGCGATCGCAGATACGACAGCCGCCAACCCTTATGTGCCGACCCCCTACGGGACCTTGCGGCGGCTGTTCGCCGCGCTCCCATCCGACATGTCGCGCTATTCGTTCATCGACTTCGGCTCGGGCAAAGGGCGCACCCTAATCGTCGCCGCCCAGCGCGGGTTCAAGGACGTGATCGGGGTCGAATTCGCTGACATCCTGCACCAGGCGGCGGAACGCAACATCGCCGCCTCCGGCCTCGCAGGCCGCGCCAGATCGGTGCTGTGCGACGCCCGGGAATTCGCCATCCCGGACGGACCCTGCGTGCTGTTTTTCTTCAACCCGTTCGGTCAGCAGATAATGGACCCGGTCGCCCGCAACATCGCCCTCTCATTCGCCGCCGCGCCGCGGCCTATCATCGTGGCGCTGTACAATGAGACCGTGCCAGGCGCGTTCGATCGACATGCGATCTTTCGGCCGATGACCGTGGTTCGAGAAAGCTGGCTCGACGGCCTGAGCCATAACCAACGATATATAATCAGGCTGATCGAGACCGGGGGCGGTAGATCGGAGGACGGCAAACCCCAGCTCGGCGCCGCCGCGACGCGGTTCCCGGCCCCCCGAACCGTAGACAATGCTCTGGAGTGACGATGTTCAACCGCCTTTTCCTAGGTCTCGCCCGAAAAGTGGTGGAGCATCCGGCCGTGAGCCGGCTGCTCGAGGGGGTCGATCTCCATTCGGACAACCGAACGCGCGAACGGGGGGTGTTGGCGCAGGCGTTCGAGTTCAAGAAGATCAACGGTGTTCCGGGCGACTACTTCGAGTTCGGCCTGTGGACGGGTAGGACTTTCTGCTATGCTCATCGTTTGAAGTGCCGATATCGCTGCGGCGACGTGAAGCTCTGGGGGTTTGAACTCGTTTTCTGGCTTGCCAGCGATCGACGATCCTAGTGACAACATCTGGCGCGAGGGACAATTTTCCTGCTCCGAGCCAAACTTTCACAAAATCCTTAAAAAGGCCGGCGTTCCACGCAATGACTATGAGCTGATCCCCGGTTTCTACGAACAATCATTAAATGACGTTCTTCACGGACGATTGGAGTCACGTCACGCTGCTATCGTGTACATAGATTGCGATCTTTACATTTCGGCTAGTGGATCGCTTCTAACGCTTGTGTCCCGCGGGTGACGGCGGCGAGGATGGCGTCAGCGGATTTGGTCCAGACGAACGGCTTGGGCTTGCCGTTGGCGTCGGCGATGAAGCGGTTGATGGCGGTCTGCAGCTCGACGATCGAGGTGAAGACGCCGCGTTTGAGCCGTTGTCGGGTGAGTTTGGCAAACCAGCCTTCGACCGCGTTGGCCCAGGAGCACGAGGTCGGGGTGAAGTGGAAGGTGAAGCGCGGATGGCGGGCGAGCCAGCCGCGCACCTTGGGGTGCTTGTGGGTGGCATAATTGTCGAGCACCACATGGATCGCCTTGTCGACCGCGACCTCGCGCTCGACGGTGTTGAGAAAGCGGATGAATTCCTGATGCCGGTGGCGCTGCATGCAACGCCCGATGACCTTGCCCTCAAGGATATCGAGGGCGGCGAACAGGGTGGTGGTGCCGTTGCGCTTGTAATCGTGGGTCATCGTGGCGCAGCGCCCCTTCTTCATCGGCAGCCCCGGCTGGGTGCGGTCAAGGGCTTGGATCTGGCTTTTCTCGTCGATGCTGAGGACCACGGCATGATCCGGCGGATCGATATAAAGACCGACAACCTCCTTGAGCTTGGCGGCGAATTTGGGATCGTTGGAGAGCTTGAACGAACGCACCCGATGCGGCTGCAGCCCGTGCCGCGTCCAGATGCGGCGCACCGAGGACGGGCTGACCCCCGCCACCTTGGCCATCGCCGAAGCCGTCCAATGGGTCGCTTCATGCGGCGGGGCTTGGTTGGTCAGCGCCACCACCCGATCGACGGTCGCGGCCGGCAGCGGCGGGATGCGCGCGGGCCGGGTCTTGTCGCGGGCGAGCCCCTCGGCCCCCTCATGCATGAAGCGTTCCTGCCAGCGCCAGACCACGGTCTTGCCTTTGCCAACCGCGCGCATGATGGCGGTGGTCCCCGCTCCATCGGCCGTCAGCATGACGATCCGCGCGCGCCAGACGTGCTTCTGCGGGCTGTTGCGATCCCGGATGATCGACTGCAAGCGCTTCCGATCGGCCGGCGTAATCTCGATGGTGATCCCCTTGCGCATGCCGCACTGTGGCACAGCCGGCCCCGCGGAAACACCAAAATCAGGACTCTTCTGTCAGGTTCTATCCACTAGGCATGTGCTTTCTTTTCTCAAGAGATATTTGGTTGACGGGACGATCGTCTGCTTTGATGATTATTTTTGCTACAAGGGAAACCCCAATCAAGGCGAGCAGAAAGCTCTGTCAGATTTTCTAGCAGAGAATGCGGATGTGCGGTTTTTGCCATGGACCACTTATAGTCCGCTGGGTAAGGCTTTCATCGTTCGCTTGACCGGGTGAACAAAATCAGCAGCATCGCCCGGCTAGGTTCGCACTACCTAAGCGGCTCGGCCGAAATCCACCCGAGGATCGAGAAATGATCGGGGAAGCGATGGTTCGCGTCGAGGCGAAACCCGAGGCGGCGGTGCAGCGCATCAACGTCACGGAGGATCCGGCGCCGCCAAGCGCGGCTGACTGGGGTCACCTCAGGCAGCGGATGGCGCCGGAATGGGGCTTTCTGGCGAGCGATTGGGTCCCGGCTTGGAACGATAGTTATCTGCCTTTCGCCCGCTGGCGGCCGCCTTGCCGCTACCTGACCCTGCGCGACGAGAACGGCTCGCCGGCCGGGGTATTGCCGCTGGCGACGATGCAATTCGGGCCGCTCAAATTTGCCGCCGGCGCGGGCCATTTCCTGCCCTACCGCGGTGTGCCGCTGGCATCGGCTCCGGAGGTGCGAGAGGCGACGTGCGCGACCCTCGCCGACGCCCTTCCGGATCTCATCCGAGCCCGCGTCGGGCTGCGCCTCGGTCCGATCGCCGCGCACGACCCAATGTGCAACGGCCTCGCCCTCGCGCTGCGAGCTCGCGGCTGGGCGGTCGCCACCAAGGCGCTGGGGACGAGCTTTGTCGTCGATCTGCCGCAGACCGTCGCCGAGTTCAACAAGGTGTGCAGCGGGATCGTCAAGAGAGCCAATTACTATGAAAGGCGGCTAGGCAAAGCTGGCAAACTGGAGATCGCGCAGCATCGGGGGCTGGCGGCTCGGGGCTGGACCAAGCCCCTCGACGACGTGGCGGCAATCGAGCGCAATTCGTGGATTTCCGAGGGGCGCGGCTCGGTCCTCTTCGATACCCCGCAAGCACGGGAGTTCTGGCGGCGGGTATTGGCCGACGATTTCCTTTCCGCCAGCTTTCGCCTGTGGATCATGTATTTCGACGGGCGGCCGATCAGCTTCTCCTGCAATCTCGATGCGGGGAACACCAGATATATTCTGGCCAATCTCTACGATGCCGCGTTCAAGGATCACAGATGCGGCAATATTTTGGCCAGACACGTAATCAGCGGCGCGATCGAGGACGGTCGGAAATCGATCGACTGGGGCCAGGGCGATTCGGGCTACAAGCAACTTTGGCGCGCCGCACCGGCGCACGCCGTGCACGATCTGCTGGCGTTTCCGCCACGCCCGACGACCCGCATCATCAAGCGATTGCTCGACGGCCGCTCCGGCTACCGGTTCCGGTAATTGCCGCCGGGCGGCGGCAGCGCAGGGCCGATGTCGGGCCGGCCATCGATCGAAGGACGGCGTGGTAGGCGCCGCCCTCCGATGCCGAGCCTGCGTTACTGGTGCAGGTGGTAGAGGCGGGTCACGTTCTCGCTGGTGATCTTGCGGCGCACCGCGGGCGAGATCTGGGCGAGGTTTCGGTCGAGGGTGGCGTGCGAGCCGGGCCAGATGCAATCCGGATGCGGGTAGTCGGCGCCCCAGATGATGTTGTCCTCGCCGATCAGCGGGATGATTGGTTCGAGGAACTGGTCCTGCTGGTAGGTCACATAGCCTTGGCGGCGGAAGTAATCGCTCGGCTTCAATTTGAAATTGAGGCTGCGCGCCCGGTCGGCATATTCGGTGTCGAGCCGGTCGAACACATAGGGCAGCCAGGTCACCCCTGATTCGCCGAGGACGAAATTGAAATCGGGGTACTTGTCGCAGGCGCCCGAGGCCAGGACCGAGACCAGCACCTCCATCGTGTCGAGCTGGAACAGGGCCGAGCGCACCAGCCGCCACTGGGTGAGGTACTTCTGCTCCTGCTCAGGACTGTCGGGGGCGCGCAACGCCTTGAACCCGGTCGAGTGGAACGAGATCGGAAAGCGGCATTCGGCCGCGGCCTCCCACAGCGGAAACCACATATCGGTGTAGAGCGGCGGGGTCATCCGCTTGAAGGCGAGATCGCCGCCGCGAAGCCCGAGCTTGGCGCAGCGCCGCACCTCGGCCGCGGCTTCGAGCGGGTCGGTATTGGGGATGATCGCCAGCGGGTAGACCCGGTTCGAATCGGCGCGGCGGGCGAAATCGGCGACCCAGTCGTTGTAGGTCTTGTCGGTCCAGGCGCGCAGCGAGGCGTCCTCGATCAGGTCGTTGACCATCAGGCAGCCATAGACCACCTCGGCGGAAAGGCCGTCGCGATCGAGATCGGCCAGGCGCAACTCGGGCGTGGTCGGGCGCGGCTTGGCCGAGCGCGCATTGCTCCACTCGAAGCCCAGATCCTTCATCTCGTCGATATGGTTGAACATGCCGCGCTGATATTTGAGAAAGCCCGGGCCGACCCCGTTCCACATACCGCGGTCCTGGCCGTCGACAAACCAGTGCAGGCCGTCCCCCCGCTCCTCGACCCGCGGCGCCGTCTGCTTCCACTTCTGCGGCGCTGCCGACGACCACAGATCGGGCGGGCAATAGGTCAGGTCGATGTGGTTGTCGCCGGAGATCAGCTTTTCTTGTGTCGCGGGCATGGGCGGGCTCCTCTCGCTCGTCCGCAGGGTGCGGGACCGAGTTCTTCTGAGGCGCGCATCCTACGATCGGCGCGTGATCGGCGCCATAGAAATGCAGGATTTCTCGCTGTCGGATGGCATCTTGGCCGAGATCGGCGCCCCGGGATCATGGTTTGTGCCGGGCGTGAGGCGGGTGAGCGTGGAAACAGACGAGAGGCGCTCGCGTGGCGCGGGTCTCGGTCCTATGATGCGCTCCAGAGGAAGTCAAAGGATTGGGGAGAGGCGCATGGCGGTAGAGCTCGGCGGCGGGCAGTATACATTCGCGGTGCGCGAGGATTGGGCGAAGGCGCCGGACGAGATCGTGCTCGGCGATGTCGCTGCGGTCGGGGTCGACGCGCAGGGCCGGGTCTATGCCTTCAATCGCGGCGAGCACCCGGTCGCGGTATTCGACGCCGAGGGTAATTTCCTGCGCAGCTGGGGCGAGGGCGTCTTCACCCGCGCGCATGGCGTCCATATGGGGCCGGACGACACGATCTGGCTGACCGACGACGGCGACCATACCGTGCGCCACTGCACCCTCGACGGCAAAATTCTGATGACCCTGGGCGTCCCCGGCGAGCCCAAGCCCTATATGAGCGGCGAGCCGTTTCATCGCTGCACCCACACCGCGATCTCGCCCAAGGGCGAACTCTACGTATCGGACGGCTACGGCAACGCGCGCATCCACAAATACACGCCGGACGGCCGATTGCTGCATTCGTGGGGCGAGCCCGGCACCGATCCCGGCCAGTTCAACGTGCCGCACAACATCTGCTGCGACCCCGATGGCTGGCTCTATGTCGCCGATCGCGAGAACCACCGGGTCCAGGTGTTCGACGGCGACGGCAAGTTCGAAACGCAGTGGAACAATCTGCATCGGCCGAACGGCATGTGCATGGCCGTCGGCCGCGACCCGCTGATCTATATCGGCGAGGGCGGCCCGTCGGGCGAAATCAACCGAGACTGGCCGAATATCGGGCCGCGGGTCAGCATCCATACCGCGAAGGGCCAGGTGCTGGCCCGGCTCGGCCGGATGCATGCGGGGTTGGAGCCGGGGCATTTCACCTCGCCGCACGGCATCGCCGTCGACCGCCACGGCAACATCTTTGTCGGCGAGTTGTCGGGGCGCAGCTGGGGGCGATTTTCCAAGGGACCGGCGCCAAAGCGCATCCGGGTTCTGCACAAGCTCGAAAAAATCGCCGCCTGACCGGGCTGGCTCCTCACCCTACTTTACCCTCGCCAGCGGGCAGAGGGAGATGGACGTCAGGCGGCGGCCACAGCCGTTATCCGCGCGCCGCGCGTTTGGCGCAGGACGAGAAAGCCGACGATCAGCAGATTGGCGAGATTGAACAGCGCGCCGGCGGCGAAGGCCGGGGCGTAAAAACCGAAGCTGTCGTAGAGCGCGCCGGCGAACCAGCTGCCAAAGGCCATTCCAGACATCCCGGCGAACAGCAGGGTCGGCACCCGCCACGACGCCTCGGATGACGGAAACAACTCGCGCAGCGCCACGACATAGGCCGGGATGATGCCGCTAAAGCCGAGGCCGTAGGCCGCCGAGACCGCGAACAGCCCGGTCTCGCTCTTGGTCACCGAGAACGCAGCGATCGCCAACGCCTGACAGGCCGAGCCGGCCAAGACGGTGCCGAGCCCGCCGATCCGGTCGGCGAGCCAGCCCCAGAACTGGCGACTGACAAAGGCGCAACCGAGCAGCACCGACAGCATCGCCGCACTCTGCGCCGGCGAGATCCCGAGATCGCTGCACATCGCCACCAGGTGCCCGGCCGGCATCGCCATCGGCACGCAGCACAAAAACGACGCCGCGCACAGCAATGCCTGCACCGTATTGGGCCGCAACCCCAATGCCTGGGCGCCGCGCATCGAGAATCTTGGCCGAACGGGTAGCGCGGCCCGGCTGCAGCGCCGGCCGCAGGAATAGCGCCAGCGGCGCCATCGCCATCACCACCAGTGCATAGCACAGCATCGTCGACTGCCAGCCGAACCAGCCGAGCCAGTGCTGAAACACGGTCGGCCAGATCACCCCGGCGATGTATTGGCCGGACGAGATCAACGCCAGCGCGGCGCCGCGCCTGCGGTCGAACCAGCGGCTGACATAGATCAACAGCGGCGGGTAGAGCGCGCCGCCGCCGAGGAAGCCGATCAGCAGCGCATGCCCAAGATAAAGCGTCCATATCTTGCCGACAGCCGAGACCGCGAGACCGAGCGCGGTCATCAGCGCGCCGAAAACCACGGTCCGGCGCACGCCGATCCGGTCGGCCACCCAGCCCATCAGAATTCCGCCGGAGCCGGTCCCGACCCAAACGAGTGCAGCGGCGAGCGCGATCACCGAGCGGTCGCTGCCGAGCGCCGCCGCGATCGGCTTGAGTCCGACCACGACGATCAGCGGCCCGCCGTAGGAAATCGACAGGATGCCGATTGCGAGCGCCGCCGCCACCCAGGACCACCCGGTCTCGACGCTGTCGGGAAAGCGGTCGGCGCGAGCGTCGGGGCGCGGGCGATGGGCGCCGATCCGCGCGGCGCCGAGGCTGACGCCCTCCTTGGTCTCCTCCCGCATACTTCCCACACTCTCGCGGCCCAGATCCGCCCAGCTTATCAGCAGCCGCGAGAATATGGGTGCAATTCGCCGCGGCCGAAGAGCAAGATCGGGCCTGCGACAAACCGGAGAAACGCGATGACGAGCTTCAAATACGACCATATCCATCTGCGCAGCCCCAACGCCGAGGAAACCGCGCGGTGGTACGAGGCGATGTTCGGCGCCGAGATCATCCGTTCGGTGCAGTCGGACGGCAAACCGCGGCTCGACCTCAACCTCGGCGGCGTGGCGGTGTTCATCGCCCAGGTCCCGGAGTCGAACGCGGTTGCCCAGCCGCCGGAGCCACCCTACCTAGGGCTCGAACACATCGGGCTGCGGGTCGAAGGAATCGACGACGTGGTCGCCGAACTCAAGCAGAAGGGCGCCGAATTCACCGTCGAGCCAAAGACGATCCGGCCCGGCGTGCGCATCGCCTTTCTGCGCGGGCCGCAGAACGTCCATATCGAATTGCTCGACCGCAACGCCGCCTGAAGCTTTGCAATCTCAGCCTACGCATGGCCGGCGTCGCTCGACAGCGTCGACAGGTCGATGCCGAGCGTGGCCAGGGCGCGCTGCCATTTGGCGTCGTGATCGGGGGTGAACACGATCTCCGGATCGGCCGCGACGCACAGCCAGCCATTGGCCTGGATCTCGGCGTCGAGCTGGCCCGGCGCCCATCCGGCATAGCCGAGCGCGAACAGGCTGCGTTGCGGCCCCTGGCCCCTGCCGATGGCGCGCAGGATTTCCAAGGTGGCGGTCACCGAGATGTTGTCGGCTACCCGCAAGGTCGCCGCCTCGCGATAATCGTCGGTATGCAGCACGAACCCGCGCTCCGGCTCGACCGGGCCGCCGAAATGCACCGGGCGGGTTTTGGCGAGACCGCCGGGCTCGATCTCGAGCTGGGCAAACAGCTCGGCCAAGGTCAGCGTGCCCACCACCTTGTTGATGACCAGCCCCATCGCTCCGCCGTCGCCGCTATGCGCGCACAGATAGATGACCGAGCGGGCAAAGCGTGGATCTCCCATTTGCGGCATTGCCACCAGCAGCTGGCCCGCGAGCGAATTCACCCGATCCTCCGATGCGGCTCCCGGACCATGGCGCCCGCCCCTTTCCAATTTCCGCAGCCTATACGCCGATCATAGAGTTTTGGTTGCACACCCGCGCCAAAAAAACGGCGGTCGCCGGCGGCCGGTTGGTCGCTGCGGTTTGCTCCCCGCTCGGCGCTGTGCTATCGGTCCGGCGTCAGGATCTGCGCAGCTCGGACAGCATCGGAGGGATTTCCATGGCGATCAAGGTTGGCGACAAGCTGCCATCGGTGACGCTGAGGCAGGTTACCGCGGAGGGGCCGAAAGAGGTTACCACCGACGAATTCTTCCGCGGCCGCAAAGTCGTGCTGTTCGCGGTGCCCGGCGCCTTCACCCCGGCCTGCTCGCAGCGCCACCTGCCGGGCTATGTCGAAAAGGCGGCCGACATCAAGGGCAAGGGCATCGACGAGGTCGCCTGCGTCGCGGTCAACGATCCGGCGGTGATGGGCGCCTGGGGCAAGGACCAGAAGACCGCAGGCAAGGTGACCATGCTGGCCGACGGCAGCGGCGATTTCGCCCGCGCGCTGGGGCTCGAGCTCGACCTCAGCAAGGGTGGGCTCGGGGTGCGCTCAAAGCGCTATTCGATGCTGGTCGACAACGGCGTCGTCAAGTCGCTCAACCTCGAGACCCAGCCGGGCCAGGTCGAGGCCTCCGCCGCCGAGGCCATGCTGAAGGCGCTGGCCTAGGGTCGGTCCTTCCCGGCCGGCCGAGAGGGGAGGAACGATCAGACCGGTGGGGCGCGCAGCGGCTTGAGGTCCGGGGCTGGGCGCAGGGTGGCCTCGGTTTTGGCCTGCAGGGCGACGAAATCGATGTCTTCGGCGATCTCGCGGACGACGAGCCCCTCGCCGGTGACGTCGATGACCGCGAAATCGGTGTAGATCCGGCGCACCACGGCGGCGGCGGTCAGCGGGTATTCGCAGCGCCGGCGGATGCGCGGCATGCCCGTCTTGGTCGTGTGCTCGACGAGGACGCGGATCTCCTTGGCGCCGACCGCCAGATCCATTGCTCCGCCGACGCCGGGCGGAAAGCCCGGATCGTCGGTCGTCCAATTCGCCAGATCGCCGTTCTCGGCCACCTCGAAGGCCCCGAGCAGGGCCAAATCGAGATGACCGCCACGGATCATCAGGAACGAGTCGGTGTGGTGCACATAGCTGCCGCCGGTGACGAGGGTGATCGGCTGCTTGCCGGCGTTGATCAGATCGGGATCGACGGCGTTGGCGCCCGGCGCCGGGCCGACGCCCAAAATGCCGTTCTCGCTATGCAAGACGATTTCGCGACCTTGCGGGATGAAGTCCGAAACCAGGGTCGGCAGTCCGATCCCGAGGTTCACATAGGCGCCGTCGACCAGGTCCTGCGCGGCCCGCCAGGCGATCTGGCGACGTTTGAGCGGCATCGGGCTTCTCCTTGGAGTGTCGAGGGGCAAGACAGATCAATGATAACAGAATCATCGGGTCCAGACCCGGTCTACAGATCGCGCTTGTGCTGCGGGCGCCCCTGGATGTTGTTAATCGCTCTTCCAGCCGCTCACGCCCCCGCCACGGTCAGATCGTCGACGCGCAAGGTCGGGGCGTCGCTGCCGGCCTTGAATTCGAGATCGTCGGCGGCGACCAGGCGGGCGAAAATCTCCTTCAAATTGCCGGCGACCGTCATCTCGCTGACCGGAAAGACGATCTCGCCCTTGTCGATCCAGAAGCCGGCCGCACCCCGGCTGTAATCGCCGGTGACGCCGTTGACCCCGAAACCCATCATCTCGGTCACGTAGAACCCGCTCTCGATGTCGGCGATCAGCGCCTGCGGGCTCAGCGCGCCAGGCTCGATCCAGACATTGGTGGCCGCGGGCGATGGCGGCGAGGCGGTGCCGCGCGCGGCGTGCCCGGTGGTGTGGAGGCCCAATTGCCGGGCCGAACGCAGATCCAACAGCCAGGTCGTCAGCACGCCTTTATCGACGATCGCGCGGCGATGGTTGGCGATGCCCTCGCCGTCGAACGGCTTCGAGCGCAAGCCGCGCCGGCGGTGCGGGTCGTCGATGATGGTGATCGCCTCGGGGAAGATGCGCTGCCCGAGGCGGTCCTTCAGAAAGCTCGTGCCGCGGGCGATCGAGGGACCGGAGATTGCGCCCAACAGATGCGAGATGAAGCCGCGGGCGACGCGCGGGTCGAATACCACCGGAACGCGAGCAGTCGGCATTTTCCTGGCGCCGAGCCGCTTGACCGCGCGCTCGCCGGCGCTCCTGCCGATCTCGGACGGGTCGCGCAGATCGGCGGCATAGACCGTGCTCGAATAATCGTAGTCGCGCTCCATCCCGGCGCCCCGTCCGCCGATGACGCTGGCGCTGACCCCATGGCTCGACCCGCGATAGGCGCCGGCGAAGCCGTTCGAGGCGACAAGGGCGACCTCCGAGCGACCCCAGCCGGCCTCGGCGCCTTCGGAATTGGTCACGCCCTTGACCGCGAGGGCGGCCTCCTCGGCGGCGCGCGCCCGCTCGATCAATATCTCGGCGCTGGGCTCCTGCGCGTCGAAGGTGTCGAGCGCGGGCCACTGGCGGGCGATCTCGCCGGGCTCGGCGAGGCCGCAATAGGGGTCCTCGGGCACAGCTTTAGCCATCGCCACTGCGCGCTCGACGAGTTCATCGAGCGCCTTCGACGACCGGTCGCTCGACGACACGATCGCCTGCTGTCGGCCGATAAAGACCCGCAGCCCGAGATCGTGGCCTTCGGAGCGTTCGAGCTTCTCGGTCTTGCCGAGCCGGCGGCCATGCGAAAGCGAGACGCCCTCGAACAGCACTGCATCGCTGGCATCGGCGCCGGCACGTTTCGCCCGACCGATCAGGTCGTGCAGCAGATCGATCGCATTTTCCGAGTGGTCGCTCATCACATCTCCAGCAAAAGAAAATTCTGTGCGCGAACGGCGCGGAGATCACGCAATGGACGCGAAGCCGTTGGGAGCCCTGGGTCCTCCGCGCATTCCTTGGCGAGCCTTGCGTTAAAACTCATTTCCAGATCGGCTTGCCCGATCCGGGCAGCCCGTAGCTGGCCCATTTGCGCGTCACCTCGGCGATCACCGCTTCGCCCATGCGGATCGGCCGGCCCCACTCGCGCCGGGTTTCGGGCGGCATTTTGCCGGTCGCATCGAGGCCGATCTTGCCGCCGAGCCCCGATTCGGGCGAGGCGAAATCGAGATAGTCGATCGGCGTGTGATCGACGAGGGTCACGTCGCGCACCGGGTCCATCCGGGTCGAGACCGCCCACATCACGTCCTTCCAATTGCGCGCGTCGATGTCGTCGTCGACCACAATGACGAACTTCGTGTACATGAATTGGCGCAAAAACGACCAGATCCCCATCATCACCCGCTTGGCGTGACCGGGATAGGCCTTCCTGATCGATACCACCGCGATGCGGTAGGAGCAGCCCTCGGGCGGCAGCCAGAAATCGACGATCTCGGGGAATTGCTGCTGCAGGAGTGGGATGAAGACCTCGTTCAACGCTTCGCCGAGGATCGAGGGCTCGTCGGGCGGCCGGCCGGTAAAGGTCGACAGATAAATCGGGCTCTGCCCGCATCGTGATCGCCGACAGCCGAAACACCGGAAAGCGTTCGACCGAATTATAATAGCCGGTGTGGTCGCCATAGGGGCCTTCGTCGCCATATTCGTCGAGCGAGACATGGCCTTCGAGCACGATCTCGGCCTGCGCCGGCACCTTCAAGGGAATGGTCTTGCAATCGACCAGTTCCACCTTGCGGCCGCGCAACAGACCGGCGAACTGGTATTCCGAGAGGGTGTCGGGCACCGGGGTCACGGCGGCGAGGATGGTGCCGGGATCTGCGCCGATCACCGCGGCGGCCGGTAACGGCTCGGCCCGCTCGGCGCTCCAGCGCTGATGATGCTGCGCCCCGCCGCGATGCTTGAGCCAGCGCATCAGGGTGGTGTCGCGGCCGGTCACCTGCATGCGGTAGATGCCGAGATTGAAGCCGTCCTCGCGACGTTCGCCCGGCCCCTTGGTCACAACCAGCGGCCAGGTGATCAGTGGCGCCGGCTCGCCCGGCCAGCAGGTTTGCACCGGCAGTGCGCTAAGGTCGATCTCGCTGCCGCGCAAAACGATTTCCTGGCACGGGGCCGAACTCACGGTGCGCGGGCGCATCGCCATGACGGTGCGCAGCAACGGCAGAAGGTCGAGCGCCTCGCGCCAGCCGCCGGGCGGCTCGGGCTGCTTCAGAAAGGCCAGGGTGCGGCCGATCTCGCGCAATTCCCCGGGCTCGCGGTCCATGCCCCAGGCGACCCGCTCGACGGTGCCGAACAGATTGACCAGGACCGGCATCGGGTAGGTTCCGCCGGTGCTGCAGACGACGTTCTCGAACAATGCCGCCGGCCCGCCCTCGGCCAAGAGCCGGGTCTGGATCTCGGTCATTTCGAGATCGGGCGAGACCGGGACCTTGACCCGCTTGAGCCGACCGCCGGCTTCGAGCCGGTCGATAAACTCGCGCAGGCTGGAATAGGGCATGCCGCGCTATATGGGAACGGCGCCCTGCCTTGGCGAGCGGGCTCAGCCGCTTGCCGGCGTTGCTTCGGCCGGCGCCGCGCCGCGCGGGCGCAGCGCGAACAGCGAGGCGAAGGAGGCAAGACACAGCCCGGCCGACCACCACACCGCCTCGACCCCGAACCGGTTGAGCAAGAGCCCGAACAGGAACGGCGAAGCCGCCTGCAGCACTCTTGCCGGCGCCGACAGGAGCCCGCTGCGCAGCCCATAGCCCCGCGGCCCGAACAGCGCCAGCGGCAAGGTGCCCTTGGCGATCGTGATCATGCCGTTGCCGGCCCCATGCAACAGCGCGAACGCGACGATCCCCGGAGCGCCGAACACCACCAGGAACACGGCGCCGAGCGGGTGCAACACAGAGGCGATCCGCGCCGAGGAGATCGGGTGGAGCGATCGCAACAGTCCGAACTCGACGAGGCGGGCGCCGACTTGAGCCGGGCCGACCAAGGCCGCCGCTGCGATCGCCGCGGTCGCGGACGCTCCGGCCATGTGCAGCAGGCCCGGCAGATGCGCCGCCATAGCACCCTGCACGAACCAGGTGGCGGCAAAGAAAAAAGCCAGGATCAGCATCGCCCCGCGCGGCGGCTCGACCTGCGGCAAATTCGTCATCGCCTGCGGTTGGGCGGCGGACAGACCATGGCGCGGGATCGCCAGCCAGTTGATTGGCGCGGCGACCAGGATATTCAGCCCGGCCCAGATCAGGCAGGCGACGCGCCAGCCCCATTCGTGCAGAAATAGCGCGCTCGCCGGCCAGCCGATCGTGCTGGCGAAGCCGGCGATCAGGGTGATTCCGGTGATCGCGCTGCGCGCCTCACGGCCATAGAGCCAGGTCAGCGCGGCAAAAGCCGGGTCGTAGAGGCCCATGCCGATGCCGAGGCCGAGCACCATCCAAGCAACGGCGAGCCCGGCGAGCCCGTGCGCAGCGGCCAGGATCGTCAGGCCGGCGGCAATCACCAAATTCGAGGCGGCGAGCATCAGGCGCCCGCCATCGCGGTCGATCAGACGGCCGACCGAGGGGCCGATCACCGCCGACAGCAGCAAGGCCGCGGAGAAGAAGCCAAAAAACAGGTCGCTCGACAGGTGGAGCGACTTGGCGATCGGGGCTCCAAGAATAGCCGGCATGTAATAGCTCGACGCCCACGCGACGGTCTGGGTGCCGCCGATCGCGGTGACAACGATCGCCCGACCAGAGTTCACCGGGCGCGCGCCGCAATCGTGCTCACGACCGGGTGCTCATCGCGGCGGGCATTGCGTCCATCCGATATTGCCCCATCGCCCGCAATCATAGGCGGCCGATCGCAAGGTTCCAACTAAGACAAAGCCGGGGCCATGGCGGAGCGCGAGCCGCCGCCTTGCGCTCAGTAATCGTATCTGTAACTGAGTCCGATGCCGGTGCCGCCGTTCTGGCCGGCCTCGGTATCGACCGTTACATGGTGGCCGACGTCGACCTGGACGGTGACCTTGCTGGTCGGCGGCGAAACCCCCTGGGTCACCCCGACCGAGACCCCCGGCATCAGGTATTTGCCGGCGCTGAGCGCGGTAGCGCTCGAGGCCGATGGGTTGACAACGCTCGGGTTCAGGATCGGGCTCGCCGCTCCGGCCGGGCCCTGGCCGAGCCCGAGCCAGTCGAGGCCGAGCTTGCCGCGCAACCGGTCGAGCACCCCCGGACCGCCGCCGGCGAGGGTCGCGGCGGCCGTGGCCAGCTGAACGCCCTGGCCAGCGGTGATCTGCCCGACGCCCTGGTTGAACAATATTCGCGACAGGATCTCGTCCTGCGGCACCGGCGGGGTCGAAGCGAGGGTGATCTTCGGCGCCGAAGCGTAGCCGGTGATGATCACCTGCGCGGTGATGTCGGACGCGCTCGCCTCGGCGACGATGTCCAGAGCCGGATCCGGCTTGGCGCTGCCGTCGAAGGTGATGGCGCCGCGGGTCAGCCGAAAGCTCTTTCCCAACAGATCGACGCTGCCACGGCTGGCCAGCAGCACCCCGGCAACGTGCGGGGCGACGCTGGTTCCGGTAATCTTGAGCCGACCGCGCCAGTCGCTGTTGAGGCCATGACCACGCACAAAGACTTGGCCGGGCATGGCGATCGCGATATCGAGCGCGGCCGAAAACGCCGACGCCGATGATGCTGATACCCGGGGTTGCCCGGTTCTGCCGCCGATTTCGGTGACATGCAGGACGACGACGCTCGGCGGCAGGCTATCCGGCAGATTGACATCGGCGCGATCGATGGTCAGCGCAGCCGTCACCTTGGGTGCCGAGAGTGGACCGGCGACCGAGACCGTGCCGCTCGCGGTCGCCAGCACTTCATCGCGCGCCGCCAGCCGGAATTTGGTGAGCCTCGCCGACAATTCCGCGCTTGGCCCGGACGCCCCGTTCAACACCAGGCTGCCCTGCGCCGTCAGCGACCCGCCGGCGCCGTCGCCGGCCGACAGCGAGGCCAACCTGAAGCGGTCGCGGTCGCCGATCAAATCGGCGGTGATATTGGTCAGCACGGCGCCGGTCGCAAAATTTTCATAGCGTGCGCCGGAGAGCTGTAGCCGACCACTCGCCACCGGCGACGCTATAGTGCCGCCGATCGCGACGTCGGCGGCAAAACGGCCGCTCAGCCGGTCTTCGCCGAGCGGCAATAAGTTGGCGAGGTGGCTGATCTCGCCGCCGCCCTGGAGCCGCAGGGACAGCGCATCCTGCGGCGGCAAGGAGACGCCAAGCGGCGTGCGGGTCAGCACCAGCGGCAGCGCTCCGGTGAACGCGATCCGGTCGCCGGCGAGCCCAGTCACCCGGCCTTGCAGGTCGATGGTCCGACCGTCCCAGTCAGCAGTCACAGTCAGCCCGAGCCGCTGCGCCTGCACATCTTTTAACGGGGCGAGCGACAGCCCCCGTGCACTGGCGGTGATACGGCCTCGCGGCGCGGCGAGGGTCCCGCCCAATCTGGCGGCGAACGACAAGGCGCCGCGCACATCCGGATAGCCGATCAGCCGCGCAGCGGTCGCCAGCGGCAGATCGGCAGCGTTCAATGCCAGCGACAGGGCGGCGCCGCTGACCGCGCCGCTGCCGGCGACCCGGCCGGGGCCGAGCCGCAGATCGAGATCGGAAAAAGAGAGATCGCCGCCGCGGCGCGACAGCTCGAGCGGCTGGGCCAGCAAAATCCGGTCGCTGCCGAGCGATCCGGCGAGACGGGTCAGCCGCAGCTCGGCGCCGCCGGGCGCGGGCCCGCCTTCGCCGGCGAAGGTCACAGTCAGCGGCTGGCCCTCGGCATTGCCGGAGAAGAGAAAGCGGCCGGGGCGCGGGCTGGAAAGGTTTACCGCCGCATTGGCAAAATCCGCTGCGCCGATATGCGCTGCGCTCAGCGCCAGCCGCCCGGTCGCCGATGGCGTGCGCCAGATGTCGGCGAGGCGCGCGCTCAGGGCGAGCCGACCGATCGCGATCCGCGAGGACCCGGCGCCGACAACGAGATGTGCTCCGCTGGCCGAGAGACCGAGCCCCTGCCCGCCCCGTTGCGCGGCGAAATTGGCGTTGAGCTCGAGGCTGCCGCCAAGCGGCCATCCGATCAGCCCGGACCAGCGCAACAGATCGGGCAATCGCGCGCTCAGCATGCCCTGAACCAAGCCGGTGGCGAGCGCCACCCGCAGATTGCCCTCGATGATGCTGTCCGCCGCCTGCACCCGCAAATGCGGGACCGCGAGTTCGGAATTTCCGTTGAGCGCGGCCGTCAGCGCTAGAGTGCCATCGAGGCCGAGCGCACGAAAGCTGCCATCTATCGCCGCTACCGGCTGCGCCAGATCGGCAATCTCGCCGGACAGGTGAAGGCGTTCGATGGCCGCACTGCCGGCGGCGATGCCGCGACTATCGACGTCGCTGTGCAGCCGCAGCCGGTCGACCGGCCCCTGCATTGTCACCCGGGCCGAGACCGTGCCGGTAAGTTCCGCGCCGAATGCCGCGCCGAGCGGTTTCAACTGCGGCACGTCGAGGGTCAATGCGGCGGCCAGGAGGTGCGAGGCTGGATCGAATTGCGCATGGCCGGAGAGCTTGGCGGCGGCGCCGGTCAGTGCAACTCGATCGAGCGCGACGGCGCCGGCGGGAGTGCGGCGAACTGCGCCGGCGAACACGGCTTTGCCGCCGATCAGCGCGTCGACCGCGGCGATCCCGGTGCGCATTCCCACCGCCGAGCCGGCAAAATCCAGCTTACCAGAGATTGCGCGCTCGACGATTTTCGCCTGGCCCGAGCCGGTTAACGAGAGGCCCCGGTCGTCGACGGCGATCCGGGTCAATTCGATAGCCCGCGCGGCTCGGTCGGCGGTGGCGGCGATCGACCAGTCGATGCGCCGCCCGAGCTGCTGCGCCAGCGCGCCGCCCTGGGCGATCGTGAGCCCCTCGATCTGACCGTTCGCCGCGATCGCGATGCGGGTCGCGGCGTCGGCGAGCGAGCCGGTCGGGCGCGCCGCGACATGGACCGCGACGCGCTTTGCCGCCGTATTGGCGGCGCTGATCCCGGCTGCCGTCAAATCTGCGGTAACGACAGGGTGATCCTGGCTTCCGGTCACCCTGAGGGTCAGGTTCGCCGCGCCCCGGAGCGGAGCAGCCGCGATCCCCGACAGCAGCGCGAGCCGCGGCAGATCCGCGCGCAGATGCGCCGCGATCGACCGATTGGTTCCACCAAAGGCGGCGTCGGCGGCGAGGGTCCCGGCGGCGAGGTCGAGCGACAGATGGTTGACGACGATGCGCCGGCCGAATTTCATGCGCAGCGAAAATCCGGCGCGCTTGCCGACGAACGAGGCGAGATCGGCTGGCAGCAACGGCGCCACCGCCGCATTTCCTGACAGGCCGAGAACGCTCGCCGAGCCGACTTCGAGCGCGAGATCGGCGTCGAGATGGGCGAGCCCGCCTGCCGAGGCGGTCAGCCGGCCGTGCCAGTCGGCGAGCGGTCCGCGGCCGTCGAGCGCCAAGGTCAGCGGCAACCGATCGGTGCGGCCGAGCCAGTGATCGAGCAGGACCCCGGTCGGCTCGTCCGCATGCAGCCGCAGGCTCAGCACCGGATGGGTTCCGCTGAGCGACATCCGCAGGGCGAGCTGTCCCGGGACGCCGTCGGTGCGGTGCAGATCGAGCGCGGCCCGCGCGGTTGCGCCCCTGATCTCGCCGCTGCCGGCGATCATCGCCACGACGCTCTCGCCCAGAACAGGCGGCGCCAGCGCCAGGCGGGCGATGGCGAACCGGTCGAGATCGAGAGCCAGCGGAAGATGCGGGACGCGCAGGTATTCGGAGAGCGGCGCCGACGCCCCGGTCGACGGCCGCGCCATATCGATCTCGGCGATCGCAAGCCTGCGGATGTGCAGTTCACCGGCGAAAAGATCGGCCGGAGCGACATCGAGGTCGACGTCGCGCAAGGTCAGGTAGACGCCGCCGGCGTCGGCGATGGCGATGCGATCAATTTTGATATGAAAGGGCAGGAACCCGCGCAGACCGGCGATCGATACGACAAAATCGGGCGTGCTCGCCGAGCGGGCGATGACGCCGGCCAGCCACCCCTGCGCCGGCCGCGTTTGCAGCAGCCCGAACCCACCGAGCACGAGCAGGAGCGGAACGGCCAGCGCGACGGCGAACCATCGGACAGCCACCCGCATCAGAACGCCTCGCCGAGGCTGACATAGACCTGGACCCAAGAATCGGCGCTGCGTTTATAGAGCGGGGTCGCCAGATCGAGCCGCAGCGGGCCGAACGGGGTGTAATAGCGCAGCCCCAGCCCGACGCCGTACAACAGGCGCTGGCCGAACTGCGGCAAACTCGTTTCGTAATAGCTGCCGGCGTCGACGAACGGGACCACGCCGATCGTATCGGTGACCTTGATGCGCGCCTCGAAGTTCATCACCAGGCTCGATTTGCCGCCGATCGGCTCATTGTTGGGGGCGAGCGGGCCGGCCAGCTGATAACCGTAGGGACGGATCGTGCCGCCGCCGCCGACATAGATCCGCTGGTCGGCCGGGAGCCGCAACAACGGCGCCCCGTCGAGCGTGCCGAGCGCCACCCGCCCGGCGAGGATCGTGCGACCCGCGGCGCCGATTTGCCAATATGTGCTGGCCGACAACAGGTTGGTGACGAAGTTCAGGTTCGGGCTCGAAAAGGTATGGGCCGGGGTGACCGAGAGCTGGGCCCGCCAGCCGCGGGTCGGGCTCAACAGATTGTCGGTGGTGTCGAGCTTTACATAGGCCGGGACGCCGACCAAAGTATAGCGCTGGGTGTGCTGAGCTGAAGTGATCGTCGACAAATCCGCTAGCTCTTCGACATTGGCCTCTTCGCCCTCGAGCAGCACCCCGCCGGTGAGCTCGCGGCCGAAACGGCGTTCGAAGCCGGCGGTGGCGAGCGCGCGGCGGCTGTGATAGGCCGATGGCGTTTCATCGGCGATCTCGGCGGTCGCCAGAAAATCCTGATCGGTGGCGAAGGCGTCGGGGCGGCGGAAATTGGCGTTGACGCCGTAGACCTGCTGGCCGCCGGTGGCGGACAATTTCAGGTATTCGGCATTGCCGAACAGGTTGCGGTTCTCCCAGAAGATGCGGGCGGCGGCGCCCTGGCTGGTATTGTAGCCGAGCCCGGCGCCGATCGTGCGGTGCGGGCGCTCGGTGGCGTCGATCGTCATTTGAGCGCTTCCCGGCTGGCCGGGCTCGGCCTGCGGCGTGATCCGCACCGTGCTGAACAGGCCGCTCTCGATCAGCGCGCGGCGCGTCTGTTCGACCTTGGCCGCATCGTAGGCAGCGCCACGCCGCCAGCGCAGTCGGCGCTCGACATATCCAGGCTCGAGCGTTTTCAACCCCGCGATCGCCACGTCGCCAAAGCGCATCGCCGGACCGGGAACCAGTTCGTAGGTCACCGACATGGTGTGGCTGCGATGGTCGATCACGACACGGCGGCTGTCGATCTTGGCAAAGGGGTGGCCGCTGTCGCCGAAGGCAGTCAACAGCGCCGCCTGCGCCGCCACCACCGGGGCGGTGCGCGCCGGGTCGCCCGGCTTCAGCAGCAGCGGCGCCGCAGCGGGCGGGATCGCAAGGGGCCGGCCGTCGGGGCCGAGCACCGCCACCGAGGCGACACGATAGAGCGGCCCCGGGGCGACCTTGACCGTAACCTTTTGCGGTTGGGCGGCGGCATCGATCCGGTAGTCGAACCGGGCGTCCCAATAGCCGAGGCTGTGCGCGGCATCGGCGAGCCGGGGGAGATCGCGATCGGCGCGTCGCCGCAGCGCCTCCTCGGAGGCGGGCTGCCGGCCCTCGAGCGTCTTGAGTTCGGAGACTTTGTCGAGGAGATCCGCGAGATCGCCGCCGCCGGCGCCGGTAATCGTCGTCCGGTAGCGGATGTCCGCCTGGCCGGCGGTCGCCGGAAGAAGCGCCACGGTCAACGCCAGCACCGCCAGATTTCGCCTGACCGCGTCCGCCCCCGGGCGAACACCCCGCAGCGGGGCCGCACCGGGCCGGGCTTACCCGCTTCGGCGTGCCGCCGCCGCCTCGACCCGTCGTTTCAGCCGGCGGATCTCCGGCGTCAGCTTGCGGTTAGGCGTGTTGCGCAGAAAGGCGTCGATGCCGCCCTTGTGCTCGATCGTGCGAATCGCCGCCGTGGTAATCCGCATGCGGATCGGCCCGAGCACGTCCGACAGCAGCGAGATCTGCTGCAGATTGGGCAGAAAGCGGCGTTTGGTCTTGTTGTTGGCGTGGCTGACATTGTGGCCGACCTGGACGCCCTTGCCGGTGATTGCGCATCTGCGCGCCATGCCGTACCTCAACCAAACAAAGCCGGTGAAATTATCGGGGTCGCGAGCCCGGCGCCCACGGGCGCGTTTTCTACGATGCTTCGGCGCCCGACGTCAATAATCGGAACCGTCCGCCGTGCGTGTCGGAGGCAGCTCTCGGGCGAAACGCCTCGACACCGTCAAGAGGCGGCGCAAAAATGGCGCATTCGGGGAGAAACGTGGATGACGTCAAGAGGAAAAACCAATCCGTACGGAATGGCGCTGGACAAGAACCCGGCCAATTTTGTGCCGTTGAGTCCGATCGGCTTCCTGCTGCGCAGCGCCGCCGTTTATCCCCATCGGCCGGCGGTCGTTTATGGCGGGCGCCGCTATGGCTGGCGCGAGGCGCTCGAACGCTGCCGCCGGCTGGCGAGCGCGTTGTCGGCGGCTGGCGTCGGACGCGGCGACACCGTGGCGGTGATGGCGCCCAACATCCCCGAGATGTTCGAAGCGCATTTCGGCGTGCCGATGGCCGGCGCAGTGCTGAACGCGCTCAACATCAGGCTCGACCCGGAAACCATCGCCTTCATCCTGCGCCACGGCGAGGCCAAAGTATTGATTACCGACAGAGAATTCGCCACGGTCGTCAAGGAGGCGCTGAGCCGGCTCGAGCACAAGCCGCTAATCGTCGACATTCTCGACCCGGCGGGGCCCGGCGGCGCACGCCTCGGCAATGTCGATTACGAGGCCTTTCTCGCCAGCGGCGATCCAAATTTCGCGGAAATCACCCCGGCCGACGAGTGGGACGCGATCGCTCTCAACTACACTTCCGGCACCACCGGCAATCCCAAGGGGGTGGTCTATCACCATCGCGGCGCCTATCTGAACGCGCTCGGAAACATCCTGGTCTGGGATCTGCGCCAGCATCCGATCTATCTGTGGACCTTGCCGATGTTCCACTGCAACGGCTGGTGCTTTCCGTGGACGATCACCGCCTTGGCCGGAACCCATGTCTGCCTGCGCCGGGTCGAGCCGGCGGCGATATATGAAACGATCGCGCGCGACGGCGTCACCCATATCTGCGGCGCGCCGGTAGTTATGAACATGCTGCTGAACCCCGGCGCCGGGGTGTCGCGCGCGCTCGACCGGCGGATCGAGATGATGACCGCGGGGGCGCCGCCGCCGGCGGCGGTCATCGAGGGCATCGAGGCAATCGGGTTTCACATCACCCATGTCTACGGCCTAACCGAAGTCTATGGTCCGGCGACCGTCTGCGCCTGGCACAACGAATGGGACGCGTTGCCGACCGAGGAACGCTCGCGGCTAAAGGCGCGGCAAGGGGTCAATTATCCGGTGCTCGACGGGCTGATGGTCGCCGACCCGGGGAATCTGGCGCCAGTTCCGGCCGATGGCGCCTCAATGGGCGAAATCTTCATGCGCGGCAACATCGTCATGAAGGGCTATCTGAAGAACCCACGCGCCACCGAGGAGGCGTTTGCCGGCGGCTGGTTCCACACCGGCGATCTAGGCGTCGTCCATCCCGACGGTTACATCGAGCTCAAGGACCGCTCGAAGGACATCATCATCTCCGGCGGCGAAAACATCTCGACGGTCGAGGTCGAAACCGTGCTCTATCGTCACCCGGCGGTGTTCGAGGCGGCGGTGGTCGCCCGCCCCGACCCGATGTGGGGGGAAACCCCTTGCGCTTTCGTTATGCTCAAAGCCGAAGCCGCCACCACCACCGCTGACGACATCATCGCCTTTTGCCGCGAGCACCTCGCCCGGTTCAAGGCACCGCGCACGGTGATATTCGGCCCGCTACCCAAGACCTCGACCGGCAAAATCCAGAAATTCCAGCTGCGCGAGCGGGCCAAGACCAGCGCATGATACCGGCTTTAGCGCAGAGCCGCCTCGGCTGATCCCGCAGCGGCGACGGGATGGGCGGGGCTATCTCGATGTCCCGTAGCGAAAGGTCTCGTCGGCCGACCCGCCGACCCGGACCGAGGTGCTGGTGCCCGGAATTAAGAACGAGCGTGGAAAGCTGCCGCCGGAGGATGGCGGGTACGGCGCCGTGGCGTGAATGTCGGCCTCGGGCGCGCTCGCCGGCGTCGGCGGCGCTTGCGCCTGCGGCGGCGCGAGTTGATCGATCCGCTTCTGGAGCAGCTGCTGATTGGCGCGAAGATTCGACAGTTCGTCGGCCTTTACCGTGAAGAAGTGGGTCAGCGGCGCGATGGCGACAATCACAACGCCGACCGCCATCACGCCGGCGAAACGCCACTTATGGGTCACGGCCCCGCCCCCCGCTAAAATGTCGCGCCAATTGCGGCGTGACCGATGCTGCGTTAATGGCTCTCCAACTGGAAAATCTCATCCTTGATGCGGAGCTTTTGCCGCTTCAGATCGGAGATCGCGTCGTCATTCGGAAGCGGACGGCGGTTCTCTTCATCGATGGCGCGTTCGAGTGCTGCGTGCTTTTCTCTCAGCGCTTCGATGCGATCCTGCAGCGACATGCTCAATCCTCCTCATCCACCCGATGGCCGCGGATAATGGTAACGCCGGGTCCACCACCCGGCCAGGGGCCACACGCTCCCCGATGACCAAAATATGTCAAGACCGCAAATTTCAAAGAGGCCGCAATGGGAGAAATATCTGCAATTCCGCGGCTGGTCGTCGGGATCAGCGGCGCATCCGGGGTCATCTATGGCGCGCGCCTGCTCGAGCTGCTGCGGCCCTTGCCGGTCGAAACTCATCTGGTCATCAGCCGGGCAGCCGAGGTGACCTTGGCGCTCGAAACCGAGCTGAAGCCGGCCGCGGTGCGCGCCCGCGCCGACATGGCGCATGCCATCGGCGACATGGCGGCGCCGATCTCGTCGGGCTCGTTTCGCACGATCGGGATGGTGATCGCCCCGTGCTCGATCCGCAGCATGGCCGAGATCGCCAGCGGTGCGACAACGACCCTGCTGACGCGGGCGGCCGACGTGGTGCTGAAGGAGCGTCGCCGGCTGGTTCTGATGGTGCGCGAAACCCCGCTCCACACTGGCCATCTGCGCACCTTGACCGCGCTTTCGGAGATGGGTGCGATCATCGCCCCGCCGGTCCCCGCCTTTTACGCCAAACCGACCACCATCGCCGAAATGATCGACCAGTCCTTGGGCCGTGTGCTCGACCTGTTCGGCCTCGACACCGGCACGGTCCGGCGCTGGGGCGAGCCCTGAGGTTGCGATCGCAGCCGTCACCTCGCCCGCGAGCGGTCCAGTCGTCACGGGCATGCCCGTGACTGCTCGCAAGCGAAGCGATTCCGAAAGGGACGGCCGGGCCCGAGCGCGCATGCTGAGCGCTATCTCGGCGACTTCGATCACTGAAGTGGTATAGTGGAGGCCAAGTCTTGCGCCAACGGCCATGGATCTCGACGCCGAATCATTGAAGGCGAAACTCGCCATGTTGAAAAGCGAGCACCGCGATCTCGACGACGTGATCTCGCGCCTGTGCGAGCAGCCGCCGTTCGACCAGTTGCGGCTGCAGCGTCTGAAAAAGCGCAAGCTCCTGCTGAAGGACCAGATTCTGAAAATCGAAAGCCAGTTGTTGCCCGACATCATCGCCTGAGAGCGCAATCCGGGTGCGGTTGTGCGTAGCGGTCCGGCTTCTATAATGAGCGCGGTCGCATTCCGATCGCGGAAGAACTCGAATGAGCGAGGCCGGTCCGGCAGTTGGCATCATCATGGGCAGCAGATCCGACTGGCGCACGATGCTGCATGCCGCCGAGACGCTCGGGCGGCTGGGCGTGAACTTTGAAACCCGGGTGGTCTCCGCGCATCGCACCCCAGATCGGCTTTATGACTATGCGCGCACTGCGCGATCGCGCGGCCTGCGGGTGATCATTGCCGGCGCCGGGGGAGCCGCCCACCTTCCCGGTATGGCCGCCGCGCTGACGCCGCTCCCGGTACTGGGCGTGCCGATCGAAAGCCGGGTTCTCAAAGGTGTCGACAGCCTCTTATCGATCGTTCAGATGCCGGCCGGGATCCCGGTTGCGACCTTTGCGATCGGCGAGGCCGGCGCCGTCAACGCCGCCCTCTTTGCCGCGGCGGTGCTCGGATTGACCGATCCCGCTATTGAGCAGGCAGTCGACGGCTGGCGGCAGGCGCAGACACAGGGTGTCGCCGAGCGCCCGGATTCCGCGTGATGGCGTCGTCGCCGTGGATGCTGGCCCCAGGGGCGACGATCGGGATCATGGGCGGCGGCCAGCTCGGGCGGATGACCGCCCTCGCCGCAGCCCGGCTGGGCTATCGCTGCCACGTCTTCGCGAGCGAGCCGGACAGCCCGGCGGCGCAGGTGTGCGGCGCCGCGACCGTCGCCGAGTTTTCCGATCTGGCGGCGCTCGACCACTTTGCCGCGGCGGTCGACGTCGCGACCTTCGAGTTCGAAAACATCCCGGCCGCAGCGGTGCGCGCGGTGGCGGCCTCAAAGCTCGTCCTGCCGCGCGCCGAAATTTTGGAGATCGCGCAGGACCGTTTGCGAGAAAAGGATTTTCTGCGCTCGATCGACGTCGCGACCGCCGCCTATCGGGAGGTATCCGACGTGGTGGCGCTCGCCCGCGCGATGCGCGATTTCGGCTACCCCGCGGTGCTGAAGAGCGTGCGAATGGGCTATGACGGCAAGGGGCAGGTGACGCTCAACCCCGAGACCAGGCCGGAGGAGGCGTGGGGGCAGATGGGGCAGATGGGCTGCGAGATCGGCATTCTCGAAAGCTTTGTCGATTTCGCCTGCGAGATCTCGGTCATCGTAGCGCGCGGCCGCAACGGCGCCTGGGCCACCTACCCGCCGGTCGAAAACCAGCACGCCGCCCACATCCTCGACACCACCATCGCCCCGGCCCGGATCGAGGTCGAGACAGCGATGCGGGCCGAGGCGATCGCGCGCCACATCGCTGAAAAGCTCGATTTGGTCGGCGTGCTGGCGGTCGAGATGTTCGTGACCCAATCGGGCGAGATTCTGGTCAACGAACTCGCGCCGCGGCCGCACAATTCGGGACATTGGACAATCGATGCCTGCGTCACCAGCCAGTTCGAGCAATTGGTGCGCGCGCTGTGCGGTCTGCCGCTGGGCTCGGTCGCGCACCATTCTGACGCGGTCATGAAGAATTTGATCGGCGCCGATGTCGACAGATGGCGCGAGGCGCTCGCCGACGGGTTAGCCAAGCTCCATCTTTACGGCAAGACCGAAGTGCAGCCCGGCCGCAAAATGGGCCACGTCACCCGGCTCATTCCCCACCGCTGAGCGCGTCTCAGCGTAGCGGGCGCAGCAGGTGGAACGGGTTCGGGAGCCGCGCGGCCAGGGTATCGAAATCGCGCCGCACGCGGCCCATTCGGGCGACGCCGGCTAGTCGGCGCGCGACAAAGGCGCGGGTCTCGACAAAGCCCTCGGAGCGATCATCGAGCCAGTAGAGCATGGCGACGCTGTAGATCGCGGCCAAGGTCAGGCGCTTCGTATAGAAACTGAGGTCGGTGGCGTGGTCGCCAGCGGCATACCAGATCGCGTCGATCGTCTGATAAGTGAGGCGCAGGGCGAGCGGCGCATGCTGCGGCAGCGCCAGGACGGCGAGCGCGCGACGCACCGCCTCGCGCCACGGCTCGACGATTTCGAGACGGATGCCGATCGCCAGCGCGACGCGCTCGTGGATCCGCAAAGCATCGAGCGGCAGAGCTTCGAGCCGGTCGAGCATGCGCCGGTCGGCCCAGCGGCTGAACTCCGCAACCAGATCGCCGGTCCCGCCCGGAAACTGCGCCAGCGCTTCCGCGGCAGGCATCCCAAGCCGCCGCGCCGCCCCGCGCACCGCCGCGCGCGACCAACCGTCGAAGGCCACATCGGGCAGCATCGCTTCAAGCAACGCCTCGCGCCGCCTATCGGCGAGCGGGCTTCTCATGCCGCTCTCGTCTCGGCGAGGAGAGCCGCGAGGTCGATCGGATGCCGCTGCAATTCTTCGAGGAACATCAGCAATCGCTGGTCGGTGATCCGCTGCGGATAAAGAATGCCGTCGAGATGATCGCATTCGTGTTGGACGACGCGGGCGTGAAAGCCTTCGACCTCGCGCTCGATGGTTTCGCCATCGAGGCCGCTGGCGCGGTAGCGGATACGCAGATAGCGTGGGACGACGCCGCGCAGCCCCGGAACCGACAAGCACCCTTCCCAGCCGAAGGCGCGCTCCTGCCCCACCGCCTCGACCACCGGATTGACCATTATGGTCAGATCCTGCGCGACATCCCCCGGCACCCCGCTGAGGCGCTCGCCGGAGACTGAAAAGACCACGATCCGCCAGGGTTGGTGCACCTGAGGTGCGGCGAGCCCGACGCCGCCGGCATCCTCCATCGTCTCGATCATGTCCTCGGCGAGGCGGCGCACCCAAGGCGCCCTTGGGTCCTCGACCTTGGCCGCTGGCATGCGCAGCACTGGGTTGCCCATCCGGGCGATCTTCAACAGAGCCATGCCCGGCAATATGTGGCCGGCGGCGGCCCCGGTAAAGCGCCGACCCGCCGACTGCGACCTTCACAAGCGATAAACGAGGTGTTAAATAACGCCCTATTCCGCGCCGCCCGCTGCGGCCGGCGGCCGTCAATGGAGCAGAGCCACCGTGCAAGTTCTCGTTCGCGACAACAACGTCGACCAGGCCCTCCGGGCTCTGAAGAAAAAAATGCAGCGCGAGGGCGTGTTCCGCGAAATGAAGCTCCGCCGCAGCTACGAGAAGCCCTCGGAGCGGCGGGCGCGGGAACGGGCCGAGGCAGTCCGCCGCTACCGGAAGCTCCTGCGCAAGCGCATGGAGCGGGAAGGCTATTGACGCCCAAATCCGGGTCGGGCGCCTCCCGGCCCTGTGCGTCTTCCCCAATCCCCTTCAACCGAACGACCGAGCCTGCCGCCAGGTCTGTGCACATCGATCTCGCGCATTGGCGCCGGCCTCAGCCAAGATCTCCCGCACGCCGACCGCCTATTCCTTCTGATAATACATTAAAATTCAGATGGGCGTGGTTCACCATCTGTGTGAGACGCAACCGAATTTAACCCCGAAAACAAGGAGTTACGGGGAAACGTTGAAGCGGCCATGCAACGGTTGAGTGACAAGCACAAGATACTTGTCCGCGGCGCCCTGCGCTGAGGCGGTCGCGGTGTGCGGCTTCGAGCGAGGATCCGTAGCCGGAGCAAAGCGCAAAATAATTCGACTTGTCCAAAATGGGCCGGTTGGCCCCCTCCGGCTCAGACATTGACCGGGACGAGCGGCGGGCGGCCGCGGATCAGATCGGCCGCCTTCTCGGCGATCATGATCACCACCGCGTTGATGTTGCCGCCGACGAGGTCGGGCATCACCGAGGCGTCGACGATGCGCAACCTCTCGACCCCGATGACTTTCAGCTCGGGGTCAACGACCGCGGCCGGATCGCCCGACCGGCCCATTTTGCAGGTGCCGAGCGGATGGTGCACGGTGATCGCGGTCGCCCGGATATGAGCGTCGATCTCGGCGTCGGAACGGCAATCGGGACCGGGCGCGATCTCCGCCGCGGCGAAGGGGGCCAAGGGCGCCGTTTTGCCGACATCGCGCACCAGCCGGACCCCGGCGCGCAAGGTCGCCCAGTCGGCGGCGGCAGCGAGAAAATTCTGCCGGATACGCACCGTAACCAGCGGGTTGGGCGAGGCGAGCTCGATCCGGCCGCGGCTCTGCGGCCGCAGCAGCACGGCGCGACAGCCGAAGCTGTCGGCATAGGGCAGCGCCAGCGGCGCCAAATAGGGCGAGGCCGCCATCGGCGCGGCGTTGAACAGCAGCTGGATATCGGGCAGGTCGGCCTCGGGGCCGCTCTTCAGACCCGATTTCAGAAACGCCATCAGCCCGCCGGGCAGATCGCTGGCGATCCCGCGGCCGCGCAAATAGCTGTTGCCGAGGGCGAGCGCGATGCGGTCGGCGCGCATCTTGGCGTGTAGCGGGCCCGGCTCCCGGCGGGCATAGGCCACCGGCGCCGAGATGTGGTCCTGCAGGTTTTGCCCGACGCCGGGGAGCGGCACCGTGACCGCGATCCCGTGCGCGGCGAGAGTCTCGGGGTCGCCGATCCCCGACAGCATCAACAACTGCGGCGAGTTGATGACGCCGCCGCACAGCACGACCTCGCGCTCGGCCCCGGCGAATTGGCGCTCGCCGCCGTTCAGGTATTCGACGCCGACAGCCCGGCCGCCCTTGAACAGAATGCGCGTCGCCAGCGCGCCGACGACCACATCGAGGTTGCGCCGCCCCAGCGCCGGGCGCAGATAGGCGATTGCGGCGCTACACCGACGCCCGTCGCGGATCGTCATTTACGAGCGAGCGAATCCTTCCTGCCGGGCGCCGTTGTAATCGTCAGTCGCCCTCGTGCCCGGCCGCAGCACCCGCAGCGAGATAAGCCTCGATCAGCGGATCGGCATAGCGCGAGCGCCGCACCGTCAGCGGCCCGTCGCCGCCGCGATAGGGGCCGGCGCCGTCCTCCCAGCTTTCCTGGCGGCGGAAATAGGGCAGCACATTCGCATAGGACCAGGCGTCGAGCCCGGCCGCCGCCCAGCGCTGATAATCGCCGCGATGGCCGCGCACATAGACCATAGCGTTGATCGACGACGAGCCGCCGATGACCTTGCCGAGCGCGCATTCGACCGCGCGTCCGTCCATCGTCGTCTCGGGCTCGGCGAAATACATCCAGTCGTGCCGGCGGCGCGCCAACATCCGACCCCAGCCGAGCGGGATATGAATCAATGGATCTCGGTCCCAGCCACCCGCCTCCAGCACCAGCACGCGAGCGGATTCATCTTCGCTCAACCGATGGGCCAGGGTGCACCCAGCCGATCCGGCGCCAACGAGGACATAGTCATATGACTTTCTTGCCATTCTCCCTCTGCATCGGGTTGCCAAACGATTGATAGCGCGGAAATTATTCCGGGCGAATTGGCGTTTCAGGCATGGGGGCCCTGGCGAAGAAGGCCCGCGCTGCCCTTCGACGGACGGCGGCGCCGACCACGGGTCTTCAGCCGAGCAAGGCGGCGAGCACGGCGTTGAGCCGCTGGCGACCGGCGTCGGTGGCGGTCAGGCGATCGCGGTCGAGGGTCAGAAAGCCGCCTTCGACCAGGGGCGGCAGGGTGCGAGCGAACCGGGTCTCGGCATCGATCCCGGCCAGCTGCCCGAGCCGCCGGCGCGCGACCCCTTCGGCGAGGCGCAGCCCCATCATCAGCATTTCCTCGATCGCGGCATCGCGCTTGATCGGCGCGGTTTCTTCAAGGCCGGCGCCGGCGCGTTCGACCGCGGCGAGCCAGGCTTCGGGCGAGCGACGCTGGCGGGTGGCGTATTTGACGCCGCTCCGGGTCAGGCGACCATGCGCGCCCGGGCCGATGCCGACATAATCCTGATAGCGCCAATAGGCGAGATTGTGGCGGCTCTCGGCGCCGCGGCGGGCGTGGTTGGAGATTTCGTAGGCGGGCAGTCCGGCGGCGGCGAGCCGGTCCTGGGTCAGCTCGTAAAGCCCGACCGCGGCGTCTTCGTCGGCCGGGACCAGTTCGCCGCGCCGGGCCAGGGTGGCAAAGGCGGTGCCGGGCTCGATCGCCAGCTGGTAAAGCGAGAGATGGTCGCCGGCCAAGCTCAGCGCCTCGTCGAGCTCGCGCCGCCATTGGGTCGCGCTCTGGCCGGGGCGGGCGTAGATCAAATCGAACGAAAATCGGGCGAACGCGTCGCGGGCGTGCGCGATCGCGGCGATCGCCTCGGTCCGGTCGTGCGCGCGGCCGAGAAAACGCAAGGCCGCCGGGTCGAGCGCCTGGACGCCCAACGACAGCCGGTTGACCCCGGCTGCGGCAAAAGCCCGGAAACGCGCGGCCTCAGCGGAATTGGGGTTGGCTTCGAGGGTGATTTCGAGATCGGCAGCGATCGGCCAATGCCGGCGCACCCGATCGAGCAATGCGGCGACCGTCTCGGGTGGCATCAAGGAGGGGGTGCCGCCGCCGAAAAACACCGAGCCGACCGCGCGCCCCGGCAACAGCGCTGCCTGATGGTCGAGGTCGGCGAGCAACGCCCGCGTCCAGCGCGCGGTGTCGACCGCGTCGCGGACATGGCTGTTGAAGTCGCAATAGGGGCATTTCGACCGGCAGAACGGCCAGTGGATGTAGATTGCGAGGGGTTCGTCAACGGCGCCCTCGCCCGCCCAGCCCTCACCCGCCTCGCGGTGCTCGGCCCCCTCGCCCGCAGTGCTGGAGAGGGGGGACCCGGACTGAAAGGCCGGGCGGGTGAGGGTGTTCATCTCAGCGGCCGGCGAAGCACGCATCGACCAGCTTGGCGAAAGCGCGCGCGCGGTGGCTGATCTTGTGCTTCTCAGTGGGCTCCATCTCGCCGAAGGTCAGGCTGCCGCCGCCGGGAACGAACATCGGGTCGTAGCCGAAGCCGCGCTCGCCGCGCGGCGGCCAGACGAGGGTGCCCATGACTTCGCCGCGGAGCAGCGCAATCTCGCCGTCGGGCCAGGCCAGCGCCAGCACCGCCACAAACGACGCGGCACGGTCACGATCGCCAAGCTCGCGCTCAACCCGCGCCATCGCCGCCGCGAAATCCTTCTTGGGGCCGGCCCAGCGCGCCGAATAGATGCCGGGGGCGCCGCCCAGCGCCGGCACTGCAAGGCCCGAATCGTCGGCCAGCGCCGACAGGGAACTCGCCTCGGCTGCAGCGCGCGCCTTCAGCGCGGCATTGGCCTCGAAGCTGTCGCCGGTTTCCTCGGGCTCGGGCAGGCCGAGCGCGCCGGCCGAAACCACGCCGATCGCGAACGGCGCCAGCAACGCCGCGATCTCGACGACCTTGCCTGAATTGTGGCTGGCGATGACCAGCCGGTTGCCCTCAAACCGGCGCGGCATTAGCTCAGCCAAGGCCGAGCGCCGCGCATTGCTGTCGGGTCAGTTCGCCAATGCCGGCGCGCGCTAGCCGCAGCATCTGGGCGAACAGCGCCTCGTCGAACGGGGCGCCTTCGGCCGTCGCTTGGATCTCGACGATCCCGCCGCTGCCGGTCAGCACGAAATTGGCGTCGGTCATCGCCTGCGAATCCTCGGCGTAATCGAGATCGAGCACGGCATCGCCGGCGACGATGCCGCACGACACCGCGGCGACGCTATCGGCGAGCGGCAAGGCCGCCAGCTGCCCGGCCGAAACCAGGCGCTGAAATGCCTGGTGCAACGCCACATAGCTGCCGGTGACGGCGGCGGTGCGGGTCCCGCCATCGGCCTGCAATACGTCGCAATCGATGCGGACCTGACGCTCGCCGAGCCTGGCGAGGTCGGTGACCGCGCGCAGGCTGCGCCCGATCAGCCGCTGGATCTCCTGGGTGCGCCCGCTCTGTCGGCCGCGCGCCGCCTCGCGATCGGTGCGAGTGTGGGTCGAGCGTGGCAGCATGCCGTATTCGGCGGTGACCCAGCCTTTGCCGGTATTGCGCAAAAACGGCGGCACCCGCTCCTCGACCGAGGCGGTGCACAGCACATGGGTGTCGCCGAACTTCGCCAGACACGAGCCCTCGGCATACTTGGCGACGCCCGGCTCGAGGCTAACCGGGCGCATCGCATCAGGGGCGCGTCCCGAAGGTCGCATCGCTCGCTCACTCCGCACAGATTCAAGCGCGCAACGCTATCCGCGCCTAACCGCCCCGTCCAGCCTCCCCAGCGTGCTTGCTGGTAAGTAACGTATATATGGATTCTATGGGCAAAATGGCGTGGCCGTCGTCGAGTTTATCCGGGAGGCCTCGCCGGCTTGCGGGACAGAAGATTTTCTGGACGGTTTGGCCCGCATCGGGCATCATCAGGCGGCTATCGCTCCACCGGGACTTGGCATCGAGCCTCTTCTACTACTATCTAACTGTGGATGCGGTCGAGTTCACGCTGACGACGCTCAAAGCAGCATCCAAGTATCGACAAGAAAGGCTAAACAATGGTTTCGATCGAATCGACCCCGGAAATGGTCGCCGCCGTCTATGCAACCATGACGCGCAACCTTGCCGTCGTCCGCCGCCGGCTCGATAAACCGTTGACCCTGGCGGACAAAGTCCTGCTCGGACATCTCGACGACCCGGAACACCAGGAGCTGAAGCCCGGCGACAGCTATCTGCAGCTGCGCCCCGACCGCGTGGTGTTCCAAGACGTGCTGGGGCAGACCGGTCTCTTGCAGTTCATGCAGACCCGGCGCGACAAGGTCGCGGTCCCGGCCACGATACATTGCGACCACCTGATCCAGGCGCGGGTCGAGGGCGCCGCGGATCTGCGCGAATCCCTGGCTGAAAATAAGGAAGTCTACGATTTTCTGCGCTCGGCGGCGGCGAAATACGGGTTGGGGTTCTGGGGTCCCGGCGCCGGCATCATCCATCAGGTGGTGCTGGAAAACTACGCGTTTCCGGGCGAGCTGATCATCGGCACCGACTCGCATACGCCCAATGCCGGCGGTCTCGGCGCCTGCTCGGTCGGGGTCGGCGGCGCCGATGCGGTCGAGGTCATCGCCGGGCTGCCCTGGGAGGTGCTCTATCCCCGTCATATCGCGGTCTATTTGACCGGGGAGCTCAACGGCTGGACCGCGCCCAAGGACGTGATCCTGTTCGTCGCCGGGCAGCTGACGGTCTCCGGCGCCACCAACGCCATCGTCGAATATATCGGCCCAGGCGCGCGCACGATCAGCGCCACCGGCAAGGCCACCATCACCAACATGGGCGCCGAACTCGGCGCCACGACCTCGATGTTCCCGGCCGACGAGCGCATGGCGCGGTATCTGCGGGCAACCGGCAAGGCGGCGCTGGTGCCGCTGTTCGAGCAGCATCGAGACCTGCTGGAACCCGACCAGGAGGTCGAGGCCGATCCTGCGAAATATTACGACCGGGTGGTCGAACTCGATTTGTCGAAGCTCGAACCCTATATCGTCGGCCCACATTCGCCGGACCGGGCGCGCCCGATCTCGAAGCTCGCCGCGGAAGTCGCCGACGCCAAGAACGGGTTCATCGATCAGATCTCGACCGCGCTGATCGGCAGCTGCACCAATTCCTCCTATGAAGATATGAGCCGCGCCGCCGATGTCGCCGAGCAGGCCAAGGCGCACGGGATCAGGACCGGCGTGCCGTTTCTGGTGACGCCCGGGTCCGAGCAGGTGCGCGCGACGATCGAGCGCGATGGCCAGATGCAGGCGCTGAAAGACATCGACGGCACGGTCTTGGCCAACGCCTGCGGCCCGTGCATCGGCCAGTGGCGCCGCTCCGCCGCGGAAGGCGCGGCGCCGAACACGATCGTGACCTCCTACAACCGCAATTTCCCGCGCCGCAACGACGGCCAGCCGACGACGATGAACTTCATCGGCAGCCCGGAGATCGTGACCGCGATGGCGCTTTCCGGGCGGCTCTCGTTCAACCCGATGACCGACAATGTGACCGACAGCACGGGCAAATCGTTCCGGCTCGATCCGCCGAAGCCCGCCCCCGACGTGCCGCCCAAAAACTTCGACCGCGGGCAGGCGACCTATATCGCCCCGCCGGAGGATGGCAGCAGCATCACCTTGGCGGTTGATCCCAAGAGCGAGCGGCTGCAGTTGATGGAGCCGTGGTCGGCATGGGACCATAAGGATTTCGTCGACTGCCCGGTGCTGATCAAGACGCAGGGCAAGACCACGACCGACCACATCTCGCCGGCCGGCCCGTGGCTGCGCTATCGCGGCCATCTGGACAAGTTCTCCGATAATATGTTCATGGGCGCCACCAACGCCTTTACCGGTGAGGCCGGGACCGGAATCGACGTGCTGACCGGCGAGAAAGGCGCGGCGATCGCCAACATCGCCCGCGACTACAAGGCGCATGGCGTCAAGTGGGTGGCGATCGGCGACTCAAATTACGGTGAGGGTTCGAGCCGCGAGCACGCGGCGTTGTCGCCGCGGCTGTTGGGCGGCTGCGCGGTGATCGCGCGCAGCTTTGCTCGCATCCACGAGTTGAACCTGAAAAAGCAGGGTCTTCTGGCTCTGACGTTTCAGGACGCGGCGGATTATGACCGTATCCGCGCCGATGATCGCCTCAGCCTTGTCGGTTTGGAGGAGATGGCTCCAGGCCAACCGGTCGAATGCCGGATCAAGCACGCCGACGGGTCGAGCGAGACTTTGCGCCTCAAGCACACGTTCAGCGCATCGCAACTCGAATGGTTTCGCAAAGGCTCGGCGCTGAACTTGTTCCACGATTGAGGGCATAGCCGGCGGCGGGGCGATAATTTTGGTCTGAACGGGGACTGCGCTTGGCGGTGGCTGCGCTGAGGGGAATCCGGGGCGGCCGGAGGCGTGGATCTGCGCCGGCTCGCGGGCTGCAAGCGCCGCTGAATCCGTGAGGTTTGTAGAGCGCTGCTGGACACAGCCGCGGCGCATGCAATATTGCCGATATGCCCCTTGCAGATTTTGTGCATTTGCACGTCCACACCGCCTATTCGCTGACAGCCGGGGCGATCCGGGTCGGGGAAGTGGCGCGGCTGTGCCGGGACCAACGGATGCCGGCGGTCGCGATTACCGATACCGGAAACCTGTTTGGCGCGCTTGAATTCGCCACCGCCTGTGCCGCGGCTGGGGTACAGCCGATCATCGGCTGCGAGCTGGCGCTCGCCTGCGGCGACGAAACGCCCGGCCGGAACGGGTCGCCCGGGCGTTTGGCGGAGCCACAACGGATCGTACTGCTGGTGCAAAGCGAGGCCGGGTATCGCAACCTGCTGGCGCTGGTCAGTCGCTCCTGCCTCACCGGTGACGGGACCGCGGAGCCGGCGGTTGGTGTCGCCGATCTCGCCGCGGCGAGCGCCGGCCTCATATGCCTGACCGGCGGAGCCGGTGGGCCGGTCGGACGGCTGCTCGCGGATGGCCAGGCCGAGGCCGCCGAGACGATCCTGCTCGCGCTGATCGCGGCCTTTCCGGGGCGCCTTTACATCGAGGTGATGCGCCATGACGAGGCGGAAGAGGCCCGCAGCGAGCCGGGCCTCGTCGACCTCGCCTATCGTTATGGCCTGCCGCTCGTCGCCACCAACGACGCTTATTTTCCCGATCGCAGCTTCTATGAGGCGCACGATGCGCTTCTATGCATCGCACAGGGCACGGTGGTCGCCGACAACGACCGCAGGCGCCTGACCCCGCTCCATCATTTTCGGTCGGCGGCGGACATGCGCGAGCTGTTCGCCGATCTGCCCGAGGCCTGCGACAACACGCTCGTCATCGCCCGACGCTGCGCCTTTCTGCCGCAGCCGCGCCAGCCGATTTTGCCGGCCTTCCCGACCGCGGAGGGCGAGAGCGAGGAAAACGCGCTAAGGCGCGCAGCGGCGGTCGGGCTCGATGTGCGGCTGGACCGCCTCGATCTAACCGATGGCCAAGCCCGGTCCTACCGCGAGCGGCTCGAATTCGAGCTGGGCACGATCATCGCCATGGGTTTCGCCGGCTACTTCCTGATCGTCGCCGACTTTATTCAATGGGCCAAGCGCGAGGGCATCCCGGTCGGACCGGGGCGCGGCTCGGGGGCCGGGTCGGTGGTCGCTTGGGCCTTGACTATCACCGATCTCGACCCGCTGCGCTTCGGCCTGTTGTTCGAGCGGTTTCTCAATCCCGAACGGGTGTCGATGCCCGATTTCGACGTCGATTTCTGCCAGGACCGGCGCGACGAGGTGATCCATTACGTCCAGCAGAAATACGGCGCCGACCGGGTCGCGCAAATCATCACCTTCGGCAAGTTGCAGGCGCGCGCGGTGTTGCGCGATGTCGGCCGCGTCCTGGCAATGCCCTATGGCCAGGTCGACCGGTTGTGCAAGCTGGTGCCCAACAACCCCGCGCACCCGGTCACCCTGGAAAAAGCGATCGCCGGCGAGCCGGCCTTGCAGCAACAGCGCGACGGCGACGAGACGGTGGCCCGGCTGATCGAGATCGCGCTGAAGCTCGAAGGACTCTACCGTCACGCCTCGACCCACGCCGCCGGGGTGGTGATCGGCGACCGGCCGCTGGCCGAATTAGTGCCCTTGTATCGGGACCCTCGCTCGGACATGCCGGTGACCCAATTCAGCATGAAATGGGTCGAGTTGGCGGGCCTGGTCAAATTCGACTTTCTCGGGCTCAAGACGCTCGATGTGCTACAGCAGGCCGCTGCGCTGCTCAAGGCGCGCGGCGTGGAGATCGAACTGGCGAACTTGCCGCTGGACGACGCCAACACCTATGCGCTGATCGCTCGCGGCGACACCACCGGCGTGTTCCAGCTGGAAAGTTCAGGCATGCGCGACAGTCTACGCAAGCTGAAGCCCAACCGCTTCGAGGACATCATCGCCATGAATGCGCTCTACCGGCCGGGGCCGATGGACAGCATTCCGAAGTACATCAAATGCAAAAATGGCGAGGAACCGATTTATTATCCGCACCCTCTTCTGGAGCCGATTTTAAAGGATACCTTCGGCGTCTTCACTTATCAGGAGCAGGTGATGCAGGCCGCCCAGATCATGGCCGGCTACAGTCTCGGCAGCGCCGATCTGCTGCGCCGCGCGATGGGCAAGAAAAACGCGTCCGAAATGGCGGCTCAACGCGGGAGTTTTGTCGCCGGCGCTGCGGAAAACGGCGTCGACGACCGACAGGCGAACTTTGTGTTCGATCTGATGGAAAAGTTTTCCGGCTACGGATTCAATAAGTCACATTCGGCTCCATATGCGCTGATTGCCTATCAGACGGCCTATCTGAAGGCAAATCATCCGGTCGAGTTCCTCGCCGCGTCGATGACCCTCGACATCGGGAACACCGACAAGCTGAACCAGTTTCGCCAGGAGGCGGACCGGCTCGGCATCCGGCTGCTGCCGCCCGACATCAACCGCTCGCAGCCGACCTTTTCGGTCGAGACGCCCCCCTCTCCCGCGGGCGTGGGAGGGAAGGACGCGGGCAAGCCGGCGATCCGCTATGCGCTGGCCGCGGTCAAAGGGGTCGGCGCGCATGCGATGGCAGAACTGGTGCGTGAGCGCGATCGGAACGGCCGGTTCAAGGACCTGTTCGACCTTGCCCGCCGGCTCGACGCCAAGAGTTTCAACCGCGGACAATTCGAGAGCCTGGCCAAGGCCGGGGCCTTCGACTGTCTGAACCCGAACCGAGCGCAGACCTTTGCCGCGGCCGAATTGTTGCTGCGAGAGGCAAACCGCAGCGCCGCCGAGCGGCAGGACGGTCAAGGCAGCCTGTTCGGTATCGGTCTCAGCGACCGGCCGGCCTTGCCGCTGATCGATGATTGGCCGGCGGCCGATCGGCTGCAACACGAATTCGCCGCGATCGGCTTTTACCTGTCGAGCCATCCGATGGATGCTTATGGCAAAAGCCTCGAACGCGCCGGCATCCTGCGTTCGGCCGATCTGCTGGCGGCCTTAGCGGCGAACACGACGACTCGGTTCCGCCTCGCCGGCATTGTTATCGGCCGCAAGGAACGAACCTCGGCGCGCGGCAACCGGTTTGCCTTTGTCCAGATGTCGGACCCGAGCGGGGTGTTCGAGGTCACCCTGTTCGCCGAGATGCTGCGAGAGGCGCGAGTGTTGTTCGATGCCGGCCAGCCGCTCGCGGTTACGGTCGATGTGCGCAGCGAAGAGGACAGCCTGCGGCTGACCGCGCAAAAGATCGAGCCGCTCGACGATATCGTCGCTCATACCGCGGCGGGGCTGCGGGTGTTTCTTGGCGAAGCCCGCGCCCTCGCTACGTTGAAGAACCTGATCTCCTGCGAGGCAGGTGGCCGCGGCCGCGTCTCGGTCGTGCTCGACCTGCCCGAGCGCGAAGTCGAAATCGCGATCCCCGGCGGCTTCCGGGTCGATCCCAAAATCCGCGCCGCGGTCAAATCTTTGCCGGGAATCATCGACGTTCACGATATTTGAGAGGCGAATTGCCGCGTCAGGCCACCCGTAGATGACCCTGTTCGCGATCCGCGACCGGCCCTCGCCCAACCACGAGCATCGCGGCGCGCGGCCGCGCGTCGACATGCTGGTGCTGCATTACACCGGGATGCAGAGCGCCGCGATGGCGCTCGACCGGCTGTGCGACCCGGCGGCGCGGGTCAGCGCCCATTACCTGGTCGATGAAGACGGCGCGATCTGGCGCCTGGTCCACGAAATGCGGCGCGCGTTTCACGCCGGATTGTCGTGCTGGCAGAACGAGCGGGACCTCAATTTCGTGTCGATCGGGATCGAGATCGTCAACCCCGGCCATGAATGGGGCTACCGACCGTTTCCCAACGCGCAGATGACGGCGGTCGAATGGCTGTGCCGCGATGTGTTGTCTCGACATCCAATTCCGCTAGATCGCATTGTCGGTCATTCAGACATCGCGCCGGAACGCAAGACCGACCCCGGCGAACTTTTCGATTGGCCCCGTCTTGCCAACGGCGGCGTCGGGATCTGGCCGGCGCCGGCCCGGCGCGAAGCGGATGCTGCGGTTGACCAGGCGCAAGCCGCAGCTGATCTGCGCGCGATCGGGTATTGTGTAAGGCTAGGCAACGAGGCAGCGGCTATCGTCGCCTTCCAGCGGCGCTTCCGACCGGCCTGCGTCGACGGCGTTATCGACGCTGAGACTGCATTGCGTCTTACCGAGGTGCGGGCGGCCTTCGCCCGCTCACGCGCGGCATATCCCGCAGCAGGGCGCTTAATTGAGCCGTGAGGGCGGGCGCCGTTCTGCTTGGCGCCGAACGATTTGGCCGGCGTGGTGATGGGCGATTCGCCACGCCCCGTCTTCGCGGACGAACAGGTTACTGGCAGCGAGAGAGCCGCCGTCGAGCTCCTCCTCGCACAGCACCAGGGCGGTATCGCCATAAAGCAAGACGCGCTCGTCGAAGCAGGCAATGCGCGGCGCATCAGGGTTTGACAGGATCCCGCGCCAGCTCGAGATGATGGCCTCGCGGTCGGTCAGCGCCGTCCATCCCGGATGCAGGCAGGCGACCGCCGCGCGCTGTGCCCATGCTGCGTCCATCGCGGTGGCATCGCGCGCCGCGAACGCGCGATAGAACTCAAGATTGGCGGCCAGCACCGCATCGTGGTCAGTCATCGCAAGGCTCCTGTGAGCTGATGGACAACGGTTCGCGCCAGGATAGCGCCGCAACACACCCTACGCCAGGCGATCGCCGCCAGCGAATTGGCGGATGGCGCTGTATGCGGCATAGGAACGCCTAAACAATAGGCACGGATAAATGTCGTCTCCGAGGCGGGACGCGGATTTCCGTCGACCCGCTGCAACCAGCACAGCGGCTGCATTTGCCGGCGTTGTCGGTCCCAGCGGTCGTCGGCTGTCGCGACCGGACAATTCCGCGACGAAGCCTCGCGGCCGGAGTGCGCGAGCACCGGTTTTCGGCGCGTTTGGCCTCGATCTTGCTCCGATGCGCCGCAGGCACTGTGAGCCTCCACGTAGACAGGGAAGCGCCTTATGTCATCCACAGGCTTCACCATCGATCGTCGTCAACTCGGGGTGCTCGGCGCCAGCTTGGCGGTCGTCGCCTCCGGCATCGGCGTGATCGCCGACCTGGCGCCGCAAGCGAAAGCCGCGCCTGCCGCACCCGAGACCGGGCCGATCAAGGTCGGCATCCTGCACTCGCTGTCCGGCACCATGGCTATCAGCGAGGCGCCGCTCAAAGACGTGATGATGATGCTGATCGCCGAGCAGAACAAAAAAGGCGGCGTGATGGGGCGGACGATCCAGCCGGTGGTGGTCGATCCCGCCTCCAATTGGCCGCTGTTCGCCGAGAAGGCCCGGCAATTGCTTGCGTCCGACAAGGTGGCCGCGGTGTTCGGCTGCTGGACCTCGGTCTCCCGCAAATCGGTGCTGCCGGTCTTCGAACAATTGAACGGCATCCTGTTGTATCCGGTGCAATACGAGGGTCAGGAATGCAGCCGCAACGTGTTTTATACCGGGGCTGCGCCAAACCAGCAGGCGATACCGGCGGTCGATTATCTGATGAACCAAGTCGGGGTGAAGCGCTGGGTGCTGGCTGGCACCGACTATGTCTATCCGCGCACCACCAACAAAATCCTCAAAGCCTATCTCAAGGCGAAGGGCGTCGCCGAGCCCGACATCATGATCAACTACACCCCATTCGGCTATTCCGACTGGCAGGCGATTGTCGCCAAGATAAAGGGCTTTGGATCGGCCGGCAAGAAAACCGCGGTGGTCTCGACGATCAACGGCGACGCCAACGTGCCGTTCTACAAGGAACTGGGCAACCAGGGCATCAAGGCGACCGACATCCCGGTCGTGGCTTTCAGCGTCGGCGAACAGGAACTCGCCGGCATCGACACCAAGCCGTTGGTCGGCCATCTGGCGGCCTGGAACTATTTCGAAAGCGTCGACACCCCGGCCAACAAGGAGGTCGTTGCCGCCTTTAAGAAGTTCATGAACAACGAGAAGCGCGTGTTCAACGACCCGATGGAAGCGCATTACATCGGCTTCAACATGTGGGTTAAAGCCGTGGAAAAGGCCGGCACCACCGATCACGACGCGGTAATCGAGGCAATGATCGGCGTCGCCCACCCAAACCTTACCGGCGATTACGCCACGATGATGCCCAACCATCACCTGACCAAGCCGGTGTTGATCGGCGAGATTCAGGGCGACGGCATGTTCAACGTGGTGTGGCAGACGCCTGGCCTGGTGGTCGCCCAGCCTTGGTCGCCCTATCTGCCGGAGAGCAAAAATCTAATCGGCGACTGGCTGCCGCCGATGTCTTGCGGCAGCTATGACGTCGTCGCCGGTAAATGCCTGGGTAAGGGCAAGGCCTGATCAGCATGCGCGGCGGCGGCAAAGGCTGGCGTTGCTGCCGGCTGCTACCGCGCGGCGTGCTGCTTAGCGCGCTGTTGATGCTGATCATGGCGGTGTGCCGGACCCGCTCGCGCTGCTGGCGACGCATTCGCCGACATCGCCAGCACAAATTTCGATATGGTGGCGCGCGGCGTTTCGGCGCTGGCCGTCTCCGGCAACCCACGCGCCGGCCCGGTCATCGATGCGTTGCGCGACAGCCGATTGTTCGCCTGGCGTTGGCCGCGGTCGGACTCGCCGCTTTATATCCGCACCGCCAACGGGTTTGTCGATGCGCGCACCGGCGCGCCGGTCGCGGCCCCACCGCCGGCAAATTTGCGCTTGGTGATCGTCAACAATTCGGTGCGCTCGGCCATCGCGGCCGCCGAGGGCGCGCTCGATCTTGCCTCACCGAAGCAAGCAGTGCGGCTCAACGCGGCGGAGGAACTTTATCAGTCGGCCGAAGCCGGCGCATTGCCGTTGATAAACCGCGCACTGGCTCGCGAACACGACCCTGCCGTCGCCAGTATGCTGCGCGAGGCGCATGCCGCGGCGCTGCTGAAATCAAGCGCCGGCAGCATCTCGGCGCGGCTCGCTGCGGTGCATCAGGTGGCGGCGCGGGCGGACCTTTCGACGCGCAGCCTGCTGGAGTCATTGCACGGGCAGCCGCCTCCTGTCGCGGAAGCAATTCAAGAGGCAATCCGCGAAATCGACCGGCGCCTGCAAATCTGGGGCGTCCTTGAAAACGTTTATTACGGCATCAGCCTCGGCGCCGTGCTGCTGTTGGCCGCCGCGGGGCTGGCCATCACCTTCGGGGTGATGGGCGTCATCAACATGGCGCACGGCGAGATGGTGATGATCGGCGCCTATACCACCTTCGTCGTGCAACAGCTGATCGCCGCCTCGACCCCGGCGCTGACCGATTTTGGCCTGCTGTTTGCGATGCCGGCCGCGTTTTTGGTGGCGGGCGCGCTGGGCGTCGTGATCGAGCGAACCTTGATCCGTTTTCTCTACGGCCGACCGCTGGAGACCCTGCTCGCCACCTGGGGCCTCAGCCTGATCTTGCAGCAGGCGGTGCGCAGCATCTTTGGTCCGACCAACCAGGACGTATCGTCGCCGCCATGGATGAGCGGTGCGGTGAGCTTGGGTGGCCTCACCCTGACGGTGAACCGGCTGTGGATCATCCTGTTCGCGGTGCTGGTGCTCGGTGCTTTGATGGGCGTGCTGCGCTGGGGCGGGCTCGGACGCAGCATCCGCGCGGTGATGCAGAATCGGCGCATGGCGGCGGTGATGGGCATCCGCACCCCGCTGATCGACGCGCTGACCTTCGGTCTCGGCTCCGGCATCGCCGGCATCGCCGGGGTGGCGCTGAGCCAAATCGACAATGTCAGCCCCAATCTCGGCCAGAACTACATCATCGACAGCTTCATGGTAGTGGTGTTGGGCGGCGTCGGCAATTTGTGGGGTACGGTGCTCGGCGCCATGAGCTTGGGGGTGGTCGACAAGCTGGTCGAACCCTTTGCCGGCGCGGTGCTCGGCAAGATCCTGGTGCTCGTGCTGCTGATCCTGTTCATCCAGCGCCGGCCGCGCGGGCTCTTTCCGCTCAAGGGACGGGTGGTCGAAGCATGATGTGCCCGGACCGTGCCACCACTGTCACGCTCGGCTGCGTCCTCGGCGGCTCCGCTCTGCTTGCTTCCCTGAACCTGCTGACCCCGGCGGCCAGCGCAGTGCATGTCCCGAGCTTTCGCCATTTCGCTGGTCGGCAAGTATCTCTGCTACGCGATCCTGGCTCTGGCGATCGATCTGGTATGGGGCTATGCCGGCATCTTGACGCTCGGCCATGCTGCTTTTTTCGCTCTGGGCGGCTATGCGATGGGCATGTACCTGATGCGCGAGATCGGCGCGCGCGGCGTCTACGGCAACCCGACCCTGCCCGACTTCATGGTGTTTCTGGGCTGGAAGCATCTGCCCTGGTATTGGCACGGGTTCAGCCATTTCGGCTTTGCCCTGATGATGGTGATCGTGGTGCCCGGCGTGTTGGCCGCGGTGTTCGGCTGGTTCGCCTTCCGCTCGCGGGTTACCGGCGTTTACCTGTCGATCATCACCCAGGCGCTGACTTATGCGTTGATGCTCGCGTTCTTCCGCAACGAGATGGGGTTCGGCGGCAATAACGGAATGACCGATTTCAAGGATATTCTGGGCGTGCCGCTCGGCCGAGACAGCACGTCGGTCGGGCTGATGCTGGTCACCGCCGCGGTTCTCTCGGCCGCGTTCCTGCTGGCGCGCGCCATTACCGATTCGCGCTTTGGCAAGGTGCTGGTGGCGGTTCGCGACGCGGAGGCGCGCACCCGCTTTCTCGGCTACCGCCCCGAATCCTACAAGCTGACGGTTTGGGTGGTCTCGGCGATGCTCGCCGGGATCGGCGGCGCGCTCTACGTGCCGCAGGTCGGGATCATCAATCCGTCGGAGTTCGCCCCCGCGAATTCGATCGAAGCAGTGATCTGGGTGGCGGTCGGCGGCCGCGGCACCCTCGCCGGCCCGATCCTGGGCGCGGTTCTGGTCAATTTGGGTAAGACCTGGCTGACCAGCGCCCTGCCCGAAATCTGGCTCTATGCGATCGGCGGCCTCTTCATTCTGGTCACCGTGTTTTTGCCGCGTGGCGTTATCGGCCTGTTCGCCGCTCACCGGCCGGGGATCGCACCCGAACGCGATTCGGCCGCCGCCGAGGCAGCAGCGCGAGAGGTTACCGGATGAGCCAGCCGACGCTTCTCTATCTCGACGGCGTCACCGTTTCCTTTGATGGCTTCAAGGCGCTCAACGGGCTTTCCTTGGTGCTGGAGGAAGGCGAGATGCGGGCGGTAATCGGCCCCAACGGAGCCGGAAAGACGACGATGATGGACGTCATCACCGGCAAGACCAAACCTGATTCCGGGCGCGCCGTGTTTGGCGTCGACACCGACCTCACCCGGCTCGACGAGCCGGCGATCGCTCGGCTTGGCATCGGCCGCAAGTTCCAACAACCTACCGTGTTCGAGCCGCTGTCGGTGTGGGACAATCTGCTGTTGGCGCTGGCGGGCGATCGCAGCCCCCGCTCCGCGCTGGCGGCGCGGGAGACGCCGGCTGAGCGCAGCCGTATCGAGGAGATCTTGCTGACGATCCGCCTGACCCGGGAGCGCTGCCGTCGCGCCGGCGTACTGTCGCACGGCCAAAAGCAATGGCTCGAGATCGGCATGCTCCTGGCTCAGGAGCCCAAATTGCTGCTGGTGGACGAGCCGGCGGCGGGCATGACCGACGCAGAGACGGCGGACACGGCCGACCTGCTGCGGGAGATCAACCGCAGCCGCAGCCTGATCGTGGTCGAGCACGACATGGCCTTTGTGCGCAGCCTGGCAGCGCGAGTCACAGTGTTGCACGAGGGTGCGGTGCTGGCCGAAGGCTCGATCGACCATGTCCAGAACGACCAGCGCGTGATCGAAGTCTATCTCGGCCGCTGACTCATGCTTTCGGTTGAGGCGGTCGATCTCTATTACGGTGCGAGCCAAGCGCTTCGCCGGATCAGTCTCACCGCGAAAAAGGGCGAAGTCACTTGCATCCTCGGCCGTAATGGCGTCGGCAAGACCAGCCTGTTGCGGGCGATCTTCGGGCTTCACCCGATCCGCGCCGGCCATATCGTTTGGGAGGATCGGAAATTAGACGGCTTGCCGCCGTATCAGCGGGCTCGGGCCGGGCTGGCGTTGGTGCCGCAGGGCCGCGAAATCTTTGCCAGGCTGACCGTAGCGGAGAACCTCGCCACCGGCTTCGCCCCGCTGCCGCGCACTCAGCACCACATCCCGGACGAGGTCTTCACCTTGTTTCCGGTGCTGAAGGAGATGCTGGGCCGCCGTGGCGGCGACCTTTCAGGTGGTCAGCAGCAGCAGTTGGCGATCGCCCGCGCGCTGGTCACCCGCCCCCGACTGTTGGTGCTCGACGAGCCGACCGAGGGCGTCCAGCCGTCGATCATCAAGGATATCGAGAGGGTCATTCGTGGTCTCGCCGCCCGTGGCGACATGGCGATCCTCTTGGTCGAGCAGTATTTCGAATTCGCCCGCGACCTCGCAGCCTCCTACCTCGTCATGCAGCGCGGCGAAGTCGTCGCCTCAGGCCGGCGCGAGAAAATGGATGAGGCGGCGGTCCGCAGTCTCCTGGTTATCTGAGCTGTCGCTGTTCAGCTGGTTTCGACCGTCGGGGTGAAGATATAGCCGCTGCCGCGCACGGTCTTGATCATCGTCGGCTTTTGCGGATCGCCTTCAAGCTTGCGGCGAAGCCGTCCGACCTGTACGTCGATCGTGCGATCGAATGGCCCAGCCTCGCGGTTGCGCGCAAGATCCAGCAGCCGGTCGCGGGTCAATACCTGATTGGCATTGTTGACGAACGCCGCCAGCAGGTCGAATTCTCCGGTGGTCAGGCGAACCTCCCTGCCCGCCGGCGAATGCAGTTCGCGGCTCGAAAGGTCGAGATTCCAGCCGGCAAACCTTGCCTTCGACCGCTGCGCCGGCGCCCGTTCCGCGGTTCGGCTCGAGACCCGGCGCAATACGCTCTTGACCCGCGCCAACAGTTCGCGCAGGTGGAATGGCTTCGGCAGATAGTCGTCGGCGCCCATTTCGAGGCCGATGATGCGGTCGACGGTTTCACCGCGCCCGGTCAGGATGATGATTCCGACTTCGGATTCCTCGCGCAAGGAGCGGGCGAGGGTCAGCCCGTCCTCGCCCGGCAACATCAGGTCCAAAATGACCAGATCCACCCGGGACTGCGCCAGGGCGCGGCGCATCGCGGCCGCCGTCATGCGCGGTCGAAACCCGATAGCCCTCGCCGGACAGATAGTCCTGGATTACGTCGCAGATCTCGCGTTGATCGTCGACGACGAGGATATGTCCATTATCGCTCATTTGGGTCCGCTTTACCTGCCTGTGCAGCGGGTCGGTTTCTGCGAGCGCTCGAGGTCGCAGTGAGACGACCCGGAGGAGCACCATACATATGGTTACAAATTCTTACATAAAACCAGCCGGGCTGACATTATCGGCTTACACCGCGGCGGTAGCTTCCCGAACATCCGGATGCCATCCGGTTCAGTCGCTTCAGTATCGGGGAGGCTTTCGTGGCCGATATTTATCGGGAGATCGAAGCCGAGCTTCCGCGCCTTCGACGCTATGCGCGCGCGCTAACCCGCGATGCCACCCTCGCCGACGACCTCGTCCAAGACTGCTTGGCCCGGGCAATCGGCAAACTCCATCTCTGGCAAACCGGGACGGACTTGCGAGCATGGCTGTTCACAATTTTACATAATCAATATGTGAATGACGTGCGCCGCGCCGTTCGGGAAGGAGCCACCGTCGGCCTGACCGATGGGGAGCCGTTGCTGACCCGCGCTCCACCGCAGGGACACCGGCTCGAATTGCGCGATCTCGAGCGGGCCATGGCCAAGCTTCCCGAGGAGCAGCGCTCGGCCATCCTCCTCGTCGGGTTGGAAGGCATGCGCTACGAGGAGGTCGCGATAATCCTCAGCGTGCCGGTCGGAACGATCCGCTCGCGGCTGTCGCGCGGTCGCGAGGCCTTGCGCAAGCTGCTAGATTTTGGCTCGGACGAAAGCCATCGGATCGGCTATGTGGCCGCCGCGGCCACTGTGGGCGAGTATCGCCCAGGTGCTGCCGAACGCCCGCACATTGGCGCAATCGGCGTGCATCGGGCGGCCCGCAGGCAGGTTTCGCGCCGAACAAGAGTTGCTCATAAAACCGGGGCGCCCACCGGCTAAGGTCGGCTTCGGTGCGCAATGGGGTTTCTCACTGGGTCGGTCGCGTAGGGGCCGACATCGCCCCGTGCTGACACCGTACGACCGGCTGACGACCGACGGCTACCGCCGCGCCAATGCTTAGAGAAACGGGTGCCGACTACGCCGGACAACCTGCGGCTACTCGAGCCGCTTGCCCTCGATGTCCTTCTTTCGGCGCTCGCTCTCGCGTAAATCGTTGCTTCGAATCTGGCTGCTGCGGCCGAAGCGGGTCCGGTTCTCCGCCGCGCGCTGCTCGGTCTCTGCGCGCACGCGCTGCTTGCGATACTTATTGAGGTTCACGATCGCCACCGCCGCCCCCCATTCTCATCGGTGCCAGCTTTCCTTCTCTCATATGGCCCGTCAAGGCAGCTTTGGAAGCGCGCGCGTAATAGATTCAGTGTTCCGGTCGAGCCGTCCTCCCGCACCGCAAGGGCGGGGAGCCGGGGGTAAGCCGTTGACCAACGGAAGCTAAGAACGAGCCGAGATAGCCGGCTTGCAATGAAGACCTCGATCCGCAAGGATCGCCTTCTCGCTCTGGGGGAGATGCGCGGCGGACATCTGAGCAGGTGCCAAGGCGAAACACGATTGGGCGAGCGATCCAAATCGATGGGGCTCGCCACGCGGTCGCTCGGCCAGCTGATCCTCGGCAATTTCGGGTTCGCGCTACATGTTTGGAAGAATGTTGGGCCTGCTGTCCGCCGATATGGCGATAGATCTCGGCACGGCGAACACCCTCGTTTATGTGAAGGGGCGGGGCATCGTCCTCAACGAGCCGTCGGTGGTCGCGATAGCCAATGTCAAGGGCAAGAAGCATGTTCTCGCCGTCGGCGAGGAGGCGAAGCTGATGCTCGGCCGCACCCCGGGCTACATTCAGGCGATCCGCCCGTTGCGCGACGGCGTCATTGCCGATTTCGAAGTCACCGAGGAGATGATCAAGCATTTCATCCGCAAGGTGCACCACCGCCGCAGCTTTGCCACTCCGCAGATCATCGTTTGCGTGCCATCGGGGTCGACCGCAGTCGAGCGGCGCGCAATCCAGGAATCGGCGGAAAGTGCCGGCGCAAGGCGGGTTTTCCTGATCGAAGAGCCGATGGCGGCGGCGATCGGCGCTGGGCTGCCGGTGACCGAGCCGACCGGGTCGATGGTCGTCGATGTCGGCGGTGGCACGACCGAGGTCGCGGTGCTCTCGCTGGGCGGCATCGTCTATTGCCGATCGGTTCGCGTCGGCGGCGACAAGATGGACGAAGTCGATCATCGCCTACATCCGACGCAACCATAATCTCCTCGTCGGTGAGGGCAGCGCCGAGCGGATCAAAAAGGAAATCGGTTCGGCGTGCATGCCCGAAGACGGCGAGGGGCGGGTCATGGAGATCAAGGGCCGAGATCTGATGAACGGCGTACCGAAGGAAATCGTGATCAGCGAACGCCAGGTTTCGGAAAGCCTTGCCGAACCGGTCGGCGCGATTGTCGAGGCTGTCAAGGTGGCGCTCGAGCACACCGCGCCCGAACTCGCCGCCGACATCGTCGACAAGGGCATCGTATTGACCGGCGGCGGCGCGCTGCTGGGCAATCTGGACTTGGTGTTGCGCCATGCCACGGGGCTTCCAGTGTCGATCGCCGACGATCCGCTGAGCTGCGTGGCGCTCGGCACCGGCCGCACCTTGGAGGAAATGAAGACATTGAAATCGGTGTTGATCAACACCTGGTGACCATCGTTATTTGACGGGCGACGAGCAGCGGGGGACGATGAACGCCGAGGGCGCCGCGCGGCCCGAAGAAGACAGGGGCGCTGAGGGCCGCGCTGGCATTTCTGCGTGCCGACTGCCGGCGAGGGCGTTGTGATCAGGATCTCGCCGGCACGTCGTGCGGCCCTGCAGCGCATCGTCTTTCCGGTTCTGGTCGTCCTCTCGCTGATGATGATCCTTCTCAGCAAAGTCGACCAAAACGTGTTCGCGCCGTTGCGAATTTCGCTGACCGATGCCACCGCTCCGGCGCTAGACGCGCTGTCCCGCCCGATCGCAGCTGCCAGCGATCTGATCGACCGCGCCTACTTCCTCATCAATCTTTACAAAGAGAACGCCCGTCTCAAGGACGAGAACGATCGATTGCTGCACTGGCAGCAGGCCGCGCTGCGCCTCGCCTCCGAGAATGCCGAGCTGCGCAGCCTGTTGAAGCTGGTTCCGCAGCCGGCGGCCTCCTATGTCACCGCTCGGGTGATCGCCAATTCTGGCGGGGCGTTCGTGCGCAACCTCTTGGTCGATGCCGGCAGTGACAGCGGCGTCGCCCGGGGTCAAGCCGTGATCGCCGGCGACGGGCTCATCGGCCGCGTCGCCGAGGTCGGCACTCGGGCGGCGCGGATTCTTCTCGTCACCGACCTCAACTCACATATCCCGGTTATCGTCGAGCGGTCCCGACAGCGGGCGATCCTATCCGGCGATAATTCCCGGCGCCCTTTGCTCGAGTATCGCGATCCGGCCGCCGCGGTGAGCATCGGCGACCGGATCGTCACCTCCGGCGAGGGGGGCGTGTTTCCCCCTGGGCTGCCGGTCGGTGTCGTGAGTGCGGTGAACGGCGGGACGCCCCGGGTAGCGCCTTATGTCGAGTTGTCGCGGGTCGAGTATGTGCGCATCGTCGATTATGGGCTCGCCGGCGGCCTGCCAAACCCCGCCGCAGGCGCTCCGCACGCCAAGCGACAGGCGCTTCCCGAAAAGGCCGTGGGGGAGAACAGTCTCGGGATGAACCATCATTGAGTGCGAGATGACGTTCAAGATAGTCGAGACGCCTGCGTTGGCGCAGGTCGACAGTGCGCTCGCCCGCCTGCTTCCGGTGGCGACTACGGCGGCGGCGGCGGCTTTGTCGATCCAGCCGATGCGGTTTCCCGGATCTGCCGCCTTGGCCCCTGCCTTCTTGCTGATGACGGTGTTTCACTGGGCGATCTATCGGCCGGATCTGCTCTCTCCGCCTTCGATCTTCGTGATCGGCGTTGCGTATGATCTTATCACCGGTGGGCCGCCCGGGGTGACCGCTCTGCTCCTCCTGCTCGTCCGCGCGGCTGTGCTGCGGTATCGGCGCTGGTTTTCCGACCGGACTTTCCCCTTTGTCTGGGGTGGATTTACACTGCTTACAGCCGTCGCAATGCTGGGATTGTGGTTGACGCATATTTTGCTCGGTGCGCAGATTGCCGATTTGAGGGCCGTTGTGTTCCGCACCGTATTGACGATCGCGCTTTTCCCCGTCGCGAGCTTTTTGCTGGGCCGAGCTCAGCGCGCCCTGATGGGCGCGGGCTGACCGTCCGGTTCGGATCCTCGCAGCGCGGATAGCGGCAATGGGGCGGGAAGCGCAACGCCACAAGCGTTTCAGCCGGCGCGCGGCGATCCTCGCGGGCGGCCAGGGGTTGCTTGTCGCCTTGCTGTGGGGCCGTCTCTACCAGCTCCAGATCGTCAATTCGAGCCGATATAAGCTGCTGGCTGACGAGAATCGCATCAGCCTTCGTCTCTTGGCGCCGCCACGCGGGCGAATTCTCGACCGCTTCGGCATCCCGCTCGCCGATAATCGTCAGGATTTCCATCTGGTGGTCGTCGCTGAACGGGCGGGCGACATTTCGGCGACGCTTGACGCGCTCGCCACCTTGATCGAACTCCGCGATGCGGACCGCGCCCGGGTATTGCGCGAGGTGCGTCTGAAGCACTCGGTTCATCCCGGTCATGATCCGGGCGAACTTGAGCTGGGACGAAATGGCCCGAATTGAGGTGGCGGTGCCCGATCTGCCTGGTGTTTCAGTCGAGCAGGGTCTGACCCGGCATTATCCGTTTGGTCGGACTGCGGCGCACGCGGTCGGCTATGTCGCCGCGGTCTCGGAGCACGATCTGAACGGTGATCCGCTGCTCGAACTGCCGGATTTCCGCATCGGCAAGAGCGGCATCGAGAAGTCTCAAGACCTTGAGCTGCGGGGCACAGCGGGTACGCGGCAGGTCGAGGTGAACGCCTTTGGCCGGGTGGTGCGAGAACTCGCTCAGGTCGATGCACAGCCAGGACAAGAGGTGGTAATTGCGCTCGATAGCGAGATGCAGGATTTCGTGACCGATCGCTGCCGCAGCGAGCCAAGCGTGGCGTGCGTGGTTCTTGACGCCGCAACGGGCGAGGTGCTGGCGCTGATGTCGAGCCCGAGCTTTGATCCGGCGGTGTTCTCCCGGCGGCTCAGCCCGGCGGCATGGCGGCAACTGGCGGCCGATCCGCGGCACCCGCTGATCGACAAAACCATCGCCGGCGTCTACCCGCCCGGATCGACATTCAAGCCGGTTGTTGCGCTGGGCGCGCTGGCGGCCGGCGTGATAACCCCGCAGACTACCTTTTTCTGCCCCGGATATTTGACCCTCGGCAACGCCACGTTTCACTGCTGGAAGCATGGCGGACATGGCTCGCTGCAGCTGCGCAATGCGATAAAGGAGTCTTGCGATGTCTTTTTTTATCATACGGCGCGCCGCCTGGGGATAGATCGATTGGCGGCAATGGCTCGTCGCTTCGGCTACGGTGCCCCACTCGGTCTCGATATCCCCGGCGAGCGGCCGGGACTGATCCCGACGCGGGCCTGGAAGCTCGCAACCACCGGAGCCGCCTGGCAAGAAGGCGAGACCTTGATCGCCGGTATCGGGCAAGGATCGGTGCTCGCTACACCGCTGCAGATCGCGACCATGGTGGCGCGCCTGACGACCGGCCGAGCCGTCGTGCCGCGCTTGGTCCGCGGGGCCGGGGTGATGCGGGCGGACGGCGATCCGGCCCCTTCCGACTTTGCTGTGCTCGGCATCGACCCGGCGGCGCTCGGCGTCGTCCTCGACGGGATGAATGCCGTCGTCAACGAGCCCGGCGGCACCGCTTACGCGGAGCGCATCACCGAACCCGGCTTCGCCATGGGCGGGAAGTCCGGGACCTCGCAGGTCCGGCGGATCAGCCAATACGAACGCGAGCACGGATTGCGCAGAATCGATGAGATCCCGTGGAAGGATCGCGATCACGCGCTTTTTGTTGGTTTCGCACCCGTCGGTGCGCCGCGCTATGTGTGTGCGACCGTAGTTGAGCATGGCGGTGGCGGTTCCGCGGTGGCCGGGCCTATCTGCCGCGACGTTTTGCGCAAGCTGCAACAACGCGACCCGGCGCGACGCGTTCCAACCAAGACCCCAACTGCTTCATCTGCGAGTCTCCGCCCGCCCGCCGATCGCCGCGACGCCATCGACGGCTGAACTTTGACCGGCTCATTTTCCGATACTTGGTCGAGCGAAGGCGAGTTCCGCCGTAAGACTTTTGCGCATCAGCTGGGGGCTCCTGATCCTCATCACTATAGTCGCGCTGTCTGGTGTATTAATGTTGTATTCTGCGGCCAATGGTAATATACAACCCTGGGCTGCCAAGCAAATAATACGCTTCGCAATTGCCCTGATCCCGATGCTGGCCGCAACGCTCCTCGGGATTCACCATTTATATCGGTTCGCGTATTGGACTATATTTAGTGATGTTGCTTTTATTGGTTGCGGTAACGTTTCGCGGGTTTGTGGGAATGGGCGCGCAGCGTTGGATCATCTGGGATTCATCCAATTGCAGCCTTCGCAACTTATGACCGTCGCGCTGATGCTTGCGCTCTCCCGTTATTTTCATAATCTTGACGATGAACGATCCTAAGAGCGTCTCCCTCATTTTTCCAGCGCTGATGATCCTTGTTCCGGCCGGTATGGTTCTCAAGCAACCGGATCTTGGTACTGCGATCGATGCTGTTGCTGGGCGGCGCGTTAATGTTCTTCCTCGCAGGAGTCCGCCTTCGCTTCTTCGTGTTGATGATGGTAGCAACGACGGCGTCGGTGCCGATCGCTTGGCGATTCTTGCGCGATTACCAGAAGAGCCGGATCTATACTTTTCTCAACCCGGCCAACGACCCGCTCGGCGCCGGCTATCACATCCTTCAATCAAAGATTGCACTGGGTTCTGGTGGTCTCTTCGGTCAAGGTTTTCTCTTAGGCACTCAAAGCCATCTTAGCTTCTTACCAGAGAAGCAGACCGATTTCATCTTTACCACATTGGCCGAAGAGTTCGGCTTGATCGGAGCGCTAACCCTGCTCTCTCTCTACTGCGGAATTATCGCATATGGCTTTGCCATCGCGGTACAGAGCCGAAGTCAGTTTGGACGACTTCTGAGCTTAGGGATCGTTACAAATATGTTCTTCTACGTATTCATCAATATTGCAATGGTTACGGGACTAATTCCGGTCGTCGGGGTTCCATTGCCACTGATTTCCTATGGTGGGACCGCGATGCTGACGGCGATGTTCGGGTTCGGTTTGCTGATGAGCGTTTCGATCGATCGCGATGTGCGCCTGAACAGGGCCGGAGAGCCTCAGCCCGATTAGGCTGGACAATTCGGGCTTATTTTGGTCGCGCCCTCGATCAACGCCACCTAGATTACGCTGGCCGACTGATCGGGCGGATGCGGAGGGAGATAATGGCAGAGAAGGATCCGGCGGAGAGCGGGCGACGGCTGCATGTAACAACACTTTTGGTCGCTTCGCGCCGTGCGCTCGACAACGCGCTCGCCGAACTCGGCTTTGCCGAAGATGACGACCGGGTCGTCGAGCATGATGGCCGCCTAGCCTTTCTGACCTGCTCGCACGAGGAGGACAGCGACGATTTGTTTGCCCTCGTCACCGAGCTCTCCGCCCGCGGCGAGAGCTGGGAATTGCAATCGAGAGTAGATACCGAGCCGGGGCGGGCGATTTATCTGTCTTTGGCGCGTTACCGCCCGGTCGAGGCGCTTGATGCCGCGGTAGAGGAAGAACAGCAGCCGGAAAGTTCCGACACCCCGATTTACGATGTCGAGACGGCGGAAGGACTGCAGGCGCTCAAGCGCATCTTGAAGCGGATCCAGCCGGTCGACGCCTTCGCAACGATTCGACCTGGCCGAGATGGGCGGGCCACAGCCCGCATCTTGCGCCGCGGCTCCCGTCGACTGCTGGCCGCCGCGATGGCCGCGGACGAGGCCACCTTGCGAGGGGTGATTCGCGAGATCTTGCCAAATGTCATGCTCGACGTGGCAATGAAGCCACCGGGCTGAGTCGGATCGCAAGCAGTCATCTTCTCGCCAACTCGCCGTCTCGGAGCCGACACGCTGCCGAGCTTGACCGGATTTTTACGCGATCGGACGGTTAGATTAGCCGTGACCGGACTCAGCGGCTCCGGTAAGACCGCGTTCATCAGCAGCCTCGTCAAGAACCTGCTCAGCGCCATCGGCCGGCCATCCCGACTTCCGTTCCTGCAGGCGGCCCGGGACCGGCGCCTCGTTGCGGTGAGGCTGCGGCCGTCGCCGATTGGCAGCATTGATCGCTTTCCGCTAGACGCCACAATCGCGGCGCTGACCGCCGACCCGCCGCAATGGCCACCGAGCACGACCGGTTTGCGCGGGCAAGGCTTATCAGTGCGCTTCTTCCCTACTGGTGTTCTCGGTCCCGACAATCCGATCGGCCGCATCGCCGGCGGCATCGCCGAACTCAATCTCGGGATCCTGGACTATCCTGGCGAATGGTTGCTCGATCTGCCATTGCTGGATCAAAGCTTCGAAGAGTGGTCTCGAGCGACTCTGCAACTAGCGGCCCGCGGTGCGCGCGCACCCCTAGCACACGATTGGCTGCAGTTTCTCGCTCGATACCCAATCGGCGCACGCAGCGATGCGCAAACGGCACAGCACGCACACAATCTTTACCGCACCTTCCTGCTGGCGTGCCGGACCCGGGAACAGTTGAGCTTGCTGCAGCCGGGGAGGTTCTTGAACCCCGGAGAACTGGCCGACCCCTCGCTGCTTGGATTTTGCCCGCTGCCGATCGAGGCGGGCGCGCGAGTGCGTCCGGGAAGTCTGGGCGAGGTGATGGCGTCACGGTTCGAATCCTATAAGCGGAATGTTGTGCAGCCGTTCTTATCTCAGCTCGCCCGCGGCGTCGATCGGCAGATCGTCTTGGTTGACGCGCTGCGCGCCCTCAATGCTGGCGAAGAGGCGTTCACCGACCAGCGCCGGGCGCTTGAAACGATCCTCGAGGCATTCCGCTACGGTCGGCGTGGCCCGTTTCAGTGGCTGTTTGGCGCGCGCATCGATCGCGTCCTCTTTGCCGCCACCAAAGCTGATCACGTCCCGGCGCTGCAGCGCGACCATCTCGCAGCGCTAATGGCCAATCTGGTGGCCGCGCCCACGCTTCGCGCCGAGCGCGCCCATGCGCGGGTCGCCGCGACCGCCCTCGCCTCAATCCGTTGCACTGAAGACGGCACCGACGTGATCGACGGCCGAAAAGTGGATATCGTGACCGGATTGCCGCAGGGCAGCGAGCGACGCATCCGATTTTTCCCCGGCATCGTCCCGGTAACGCCACCTCCCGCGGGCTTTTGGGGCGAGCGCTTCACCGCATTTCCGACATTCCAGCCGCCGCGCCTGCGCGATGCCGCAACGGACGGCATCCCTCATATCGATATCGATAAGGTGATCGATTTTCTGCTCGCAGACGCCCTCGCATGAGGGCGTCGGGACCGGGCGTCGATAGTTCGCAATCGTCATTAACCCACGACACGCAAATCCGCGGTATCGTGCCGTAAATCTGTGGAGAGCATGATGGGCGATGCGGCCATTACTGGCGAGGGTCTGCTGCGGCGCTTCGGCGCACCATCTACCGCGGCTGTTTCGCTCGGGTTCGCGCTGGTCGCGGGCGGTTGCGCGCAGCTCGACGGCGACCCTGCGGCTGTCCCTTGGGGCGCGGGCCGGATGACGATGACGAGTTTCGCACCGCTCGTTCGCCAGGTCATACCAGCCGTCGTCAACGTCTCGGCGCTCCAGAGGCCTGGCAATGCAGCGGCCGATGACGAGCCGGGCATAGCTCGTCTGGTTAAGGAGCGCGGCACGGCGTCGGGGCTGCCGTCCTCGGCCCTGGACGAGCTGCTGCGCCGTTTTTTCGACAATCAGCAAAGCAAGGGCAGGAGACTTCCCGGGCTGGCATTGGGTTCGGGCTTCATCATCGATCCCAGCGGCTACATCGTTACCGACGAACATGTCCTGGAGAACTCTGACGACGTGACGGTAACCTTTCACGATGGCACGCAGCATCGAGCCCGGATCATCGGACGTGACTCGCTGACCGATCTGGCACTACTCAAAGTTGATGTGACGCAGCCCTTATCCTACGTGCGATGGGGCGACAGCGACGCTGCGCGGGTCGGCGATTGGGTGGTGGCCATCGGCAACCCGTTCGGTCTCGACGATACGGTCAGCAGCGGGATCATCTCGGCCCGCGGACGCGACATTCACTCCGGGCCTTACGACGATTTCCTGCAAATCGATGCATCGATCAATCGGGGGAATTCCGGGGGTCCAACTTTTGATCTTCGCGGCAAAGTCATCGGCATCAACAGCGCGATCTACTCGCCGAACGGGGGCTCGGTAGGTATTGGCTTCGCCATACCGGCCAATCTGGCAAAGCCGGTAGTCGAAGAGTTGAAAGAGTACGGCAGGGTTGAGCGCGGATGGCTGGGCGTGCAGATTCAGCAAGTGACGCCGGAACTCGCCCAAGGGTTTGGGCTGACTAAGCCGGCGGGCGCACTTGTCTCCGGGCTCAGCGCTAAAGGCCCTGCGGCACGCGCCGGTTTTGCGCAGGGCGATGTAATTCTCGCGGTCAATGGTCGCCCCATCGACAAAATGCGAGATCTGCCGCTTGTCGTGGCCGAACTACCGATCGGCAGGCCAGCCGACGTTTCAGTTTGGCGCCAGGAGCGCGCAATCAGCTTGCGGCCAATTGTTGAGGAGATGCCCCAGAACCATGAAAGCGACGAGCCCGCGCGCGGCGAAGGCATGTTGCCGAAGAAGAGCCCGGTAGACATGTCCGCCGGTCTCAAGTTGGCCCCCTTGACAGTCCAGCAGCGCCAAAGGCTGCGCGTCCCCGGGAACGTCAGCGGCGTTGTTGTGACCGCGATCGCCGACAATAACCCGTTTGCCGAGCTCGATCTGGCGCCCGGCGACGTGATCCAGACCATCGACCAGCAGCCGGTGGCGTCCCCCGAGGACGCCCTCGCCAAGATCGAGGCCGCCGCGGCCAGTCGCACCAGGATTGTGCTGATGCTGATCAACCGGCATGGCACCAGCCGCTATTTGGCCTTGCCGCTAGCCGGCGCCAGCAACCGGGCGCGGTTGATCCATCGGCCTGGTCATCCAGCCGCCCGGCAGCAGCGCGGCGCCCGGCCGAGTTACTCCGCCGCGGCGAGCCGCGGATGCTGCCCCCGCAACTCGGCGACGCGGGCGCGGGTGTACAGATCGGTCCAATTGGACAGGGCGAAATCGGTGACCTGGCGCGGGTCGTAATCGCGCTCGACGACGCGGATCTCGTTGCCGGCGATGTGCACCGCGCGAAGCCGGCGACGATCCTGCAACACCCCGATATCGGCGAGCGGCGATGCGTCGAGGGCGATGAAATCAGCGGAGCGGCCGGGTTTGAGCGTGCCGATTTGCTCGCCTCCGGTCATAAACCGCGCATTGACCTCGGTCGCCGCACGCAAGGCTTCTGCAGGGGAAAATCCGAGATCATCGACGAACAGCTCGAGTTCGCGCGCGTGCCATTCGCCGTATGGGGTGACGGCAAAGCCGGTATCGGTTCCGGTCATCATCGGCACTCCCGCGGCGCGCGCCTTTTTCCAATTGGCGCAACCGATCTCGTATTCGCGCTGGGCATGACGAGGACGTCCCTTCTGATAAGCGGGCTCGTGCGATTGGGTAAAGTCAACCGTGTTGCGCGGATGGGTCAGCGTCGGGCAGACCGCGCTCCCGCTATCCAGCATCGCAGCGATGCACGCGTCATCGAGATGGTTGGCGTGAAAGATCACATCGACGCCGCTGCGCGCGGCATAAAGCGTTGCCTCGCGGCCGCGGGCATGCGCCACCGCCTTTTTTCCAAGCCGATGGACCTCGCGGACCATGATCTCGGTCTCTTCCTGGGTGAAGGCGGCGACGAGCTCGCCATTGTCGCGCCGTTGGATGCCGTCTAGCGCGATCTTGATGCAATCGACGCCGTCCTTGACTTGGCGACGGATCTCTTCGACCGCTTCGGCGGCAGTTGTGACGAGCTTGCCGATCGAGGTTTCGGGCGCACCGATCCAGGTCGGGTACCAGTCGGTCAGCCCCTGATGCGTAGTCAGGTATCGCCCGGCGGCCATGACCCGCGGCCCGTTGAACAGGCCGGCACGGATTGCATTGCGGATCGACAGGCTGATTTGCCCGGCATCCCCCGGTGAGCAGATTGCGGTGAACCCGGCCGCGGCCACCTGTTGAGCGAAGAAAAGACCACGCAGTGCGCGGAATTCGAGTGGGCTATAAAGGTCGATATCCTCCTCGCTCTTGGCGTTGCCGTAGGCCAGATGGGTGTGCAAATCGATCAGCCCAGGCATCACGAACGAAGCCGAATAGTCGAGCATCCGGTCGTCGCCCGCGCGCCGGGGCGCCGCCTCTTCGGCCCCGACATAGTCGAGCACGCCCCGCTGGTCGAAAACGAGCGTCTGGCCGGCCGCGGCCTCGTCCTCGCATCCAGCGAAAAGCTGACCGCAACGCACGAAGGTCTTCATCGCCATGGACTCCTGCCGAGACGTGCAGCTCGCAAGCAGGTCACCCTGACGGCGGCACCGCATCGCATGGGTTGTAGCACAGCAGGTCTGCCCGGCGGCGATCCGTGTTTCTTGATCGTGCCTGCGCGAGCAGCAGCTCCGCTCGGATCGGGGCGAGGTAACCCTGAGAGGGTGGCGGGGAGGAGATCGGCGCCCCCGGATCGGCGCAACGTCGCCTTGGCTTCAGATTTGTTCGATCGAATTGAAATCCCAGGTCTGGTTTGGTGGATTCTCGCCGATCCGCACCGTCGATTTGTCCGGAAAGTGGTAAGGTGGGACCGGTAGATTATAAGGCGCGGGGACATACATGAACACGTGACCCGCAAGATCGTATTTGGAGCCGTGACACGGGCAGAAATAACCGCCGAGCCAATCGGGCACGGGATTGGCCGGATCGGGTTTGGGGAAAAAGCTCGGAATGCAGCCGAGATGCGTACAGATCCCAACCAGCACCGAATATTGCGGGAGGATCGAGCGATGCCAGTTTTTGGCGTAGGGCGGTTGCTGGTTCGCCTCGGATTGGGGATCGCTCAACCGAGCGACGAGCTTGGGATCCTGCAGCATCTTGAGTAGTGGCGGGGTCCGGTCGACGACGAAAATCGGCTTGCCGCGCCACAGCACGATGATTTGCTGGCCAGGCTGCACCTTGCTTAAATCAACATCGATGGGCTCGCCGGCGGCGAGGACATCGGCGGCGGGATTCATCGAATCGATTAGCGTATACGCAGCGGCGCCGGCCCCGAGAACCCCCATCGCCCCCGCGACCAAGGTCAGGAAATCCCGGCGGCTTGCCGCCGGACCGCCGCCATGTCCAGAATTGATAGCCGAAACAGAATAAGCCTCATCCGTCATCGCGTTTCCGTGCTCCGGGCGAAACGTCCGCCAGCACACTATGACGGGATATCAGCCCCGGGCAACCAGTCCGGGCCGCGCTGGCGCTGGGATCGCGGCCGGTGCTACGATCGGTCACAGCCATTTGCTAGTCGATGCCAAATCATCGCGAGAGATTACTATATGAAAATCGCACGGATCGAGAGCTTCATCCTCGGCACCGGCAGCTCGAAGGATCTGCTGTTCTGCCGCGTCGAGACTGAGGAGGGGCTCCACGGCTGGGGCGAAGCTTATGTCACGCACGGCAAGGAGACGGTCGTCGCCGAGTGCATCCGGGCGATGGCGCCCCAGGTGATCGGCCGCGGCGTCTTCAATATTCGCCACACCGGCCAGATCCTGTTCGACGATTTCGCGATCAAGCGCAGTTCGGTGGAGTTGCTGGCGGCGTGGAGCGCGGTGGAGATCGCGTCCTGGGATATTCTGGGGAAGTACACCGGATTACCCGTCTACAACCTGATCGGCGGCGCCTCCCGCGAGCGGGTTCGGGTCTACGCCAACGGGTGGTCGCGCGGATCGACGATTAATGAAGGCGTCGAGCGCGGCTTGCAGGTCAAGGCGATGGGCTTCACCGCCGCCAAATTCGATCCGTTCCCTGGCCCGTGGCGCACCTTTGTCGATCGTCGCGACGAGGATTTCGCGATCGATTACGTGCGGGAGATGCGCCATGCGCTAGGCCCCGATTTCGAGATCCTGATCGAAGCGCACCGCCGCTTCGCACCGGCGCACGCGATCCGCATCGGTCATCGCCTCGCCGAGTTCGGCATCGATTGGTACGAGGAGCCCTGCCTGTCCGAGAATATCGATCTCGTCGCCGAGGTGCGGCGAGCGGTCCCGATCCCGATCGTCACCGGCGAGGCGATCTATACCAAAGAGGCGTTTTTCGAATGTATCGCCAAGCGGGCCGCCGATATTCTGAACCCCGACATCTGCGTTGTCGGCGGGATCACCGCGATGCTCGATATCGCCGCGATGGCTCAGCCGCACGCGGTGGCGATGGCGCCGCACAACTATAACAGCACCTTGGTCGGCCTCGCCGCGACGGTTCATCTCTCGGCGGTGATTCCGAATTTTCGCATCGCCGAGTATTTCGTGAACTTCGCGAACCTTTGCGATGACATCGCCACCTCGGCCCTGACCGTGAAGGACGGCTGGGTCGACCTGCCGACGAGCCCGGGACTGGGTATCGATATCGACATCGACAAGCTGCGCGCCCATCCGCATCAGGAGACCACGCATTTGGGATTCCGCCAATACTGGGAGGAATATCCTCGCAAATGCTACACGCCGAGCCTGCGCAGATGAGCAGATGAGTTGGTATATGGTTGCGAGCGCCGCGCTGCTGCTGGTCGCCACATACGCCGGGTGCGGCGCCGGAACCCTGGCGCAGGTGCGCACGCTCGCCCCAGGCGTCTTGCGCATCGGAACGTATTTCGTCAACCCGCCCTTTGAGCACCTGTTAAACGGCGACGAAATCGGTGTCGAGGTCGCAACGACGCGGGCAGATCCACACACGCCTGGCTTGCGCGTCATCGGCCACGTTCCGGACGATCCCCAGCCGCTCGGAATCGGGTTCAATAAAGCAATCCCGAACTCGCCGCCGCGGTCGATCCCGTCCCGATGACGATCGAGAGTGAGGAAACCTTTGGGCGGCTGACCCGGAAGCGGGAGTTGTCCGATGCTCGGTGAGCGGCTTACTGGGTCCAGCTTCGCCAATCAGGCTCCGCCGCACCCGTGCGCAGCGCCCCTGCCGCCGCAGCCTCGCATCCAAGACAGGTCGACACGATGAGCATCGCGGCGCCATTTGACCGTTACCAGGGCGAAGTGTCGCCCGAATGGATCGATTTGAACGGTCACATGAACCTCGCCTACTACACCGTGCTGTTCGACTATGCCACCGACCTGCTGTTTGAGGCGATCGGGATCGGCCTGGACTACAAACGCGCTACGAACCATGGCACTTTTGTCGCCGAGACCCACAACCTCTACGAGCGTGAGGTGCGGGTTGGCGAGCGGGTCCGCGTCGTCAGCCAGATCGTCGGGGCCGATAGCAAGCGCCTGCATTTGGCGCACGAGATGTTCCGCATTGCCGACGGAGAGCGCGCGGCGACGCAGGAGTTGATGTTCTTGTCGATCGATCTCGGCAAGCGCCGGGTTGCGCCATTTTTGGCCGCGGCGCAGCAGCGGATTGCCGCGGCGGCCGCAGCTCATGTACATCTGGCACGACCGAATTGGCTCGGCCGACACATTGCGATTCGACCCTAAACCGATTGCGACGCCGTCGCGACCCAAACAGGAGATTGTCGCCCTTCCTGATTAGCGTAATGCGTTATGGATCAGGTAATCGGCGAAATCGGCAGGCTTGAGCTTGATCTCGACACGGCCCCCGTCGCCCGCCAACGCCCGAGTGACCAGCAGATGATTTTCCACCCGTGTCGCGGTAAGACGAAACACGCCCATGGCGCCCTTTAGCTTCGGATACATCTGAGGATCGACCATCTTTTCGGTGCGGGCGAGCCTCGCCAAAGCCATCTCCTCATCCGCATCCTCGACCGCGCGTTTGCGGACTATCGTCCAATCGGTTTCGCCGGCCCAGCCCACCGCGGCAAGCACCCTCGGATCGCCGTCGGCAAGACCTACTTTGTAGATGTGCTTGCCGAGGCCAACGTCCGAGGCCCAGCGCCCGAGTTTCGCACTGCGTGCGACATATAGGAATCCCATCGCCTATCTCCGGTCGAGGCAGGAATAAGCCGGTCCCACCAACCGTTTTAACGACGTCTTCAGCCCAAAGCCAACAACCGGGAATACCCCCATGCCCTTTATGATTGGCGCTGCAACTGCGGCAACCACGTTGGTGAGTATGGCGTTCGGCCAGATCGATACCGGCTTCGCCGCATTCGGCGTTCTGATGGTCGCGATAGTGTTGATGACAATGAAGGAAGAATGACCGAGTTGTCGGCCCGGCTGCGCCAGTTCGTCGCATGCGGCTGATCCTAGCATTGGTAAATAGAGGTAGCGCCATTCCGCCGCGCCGAGTCCAGCAGTTTACGAAGTGACACAAAGGGAAACATTTCGTTAAACTCTCTGTCCTGAGCCTCAGCTGAGGCAAGGATGGGGGGTCTCGAAGGATGCAGCGATATAGTCTGGCCGGAACATGCGTCCTGCCCTTGACCTTGGTCCTGATGACGCTGCTCAGCCCGCCCGCGGTGGCGCTTGGCCTCGATCCGGCCTTTCATCAGGCATTGCTCGGCCCGCAGAAGGCCAGGGGCGTTGTCGTTTGGAGCCATGGCCGCTCGGTCGACGCCGAAGACTGGAAATCGCCGACGCCGCCCTATCTTCGCGTTTTGCGCGACGCGGGGTGGGATGTGCTTCGCTTCGACCGGCTGCGAACAGACGACACCTTGAGCGGGAGCAGCCGTGTCCTGGCCGGGCTCGCGACGCAGCTCAAACAGCGGGGCTATCGGCGCGTCGTTCTGGCGGGCCAGTCCTTCGGCGCGTTTCTCGCCTTGATGGCCGCAGACGACACGGATGACGTTGACGCCGTGGTGGCGACGGCGCCAGCCGCGTTCGGCGACTTCGAGGACTACTACGACTCCTGGCGCCTGAATGCGACCCGCCTCTTTCCATTGCTCGAGCGGGTCAGGCGGGCTCGTGTTATGCTGTTTTTTTTCCATGGCGACGATTTCGATCCGGGCGGGCGGGGCGGAAAGTCGCGCGCGATCCTTTCGCGCCGCGGCCTCGGCTTCGCCGTCATCGATCAGCCAGCCTATCTCGTCGGCCACTGGATTTCGTCGAGCGGACTGTTTCTGCGCCGGTTCGGTGATTGCGTGCGCGATTTTGCCGATGATGACGGGCTGAAAGGCGAGTTTGTTTGCGAACCGGTGTGGGGAGAGGAACCAAGCGCCGAATTGCGCTTGCCGCCAGAACTCCTCCGCTCGAAGGTGGCAGCCGCAGGACCGACCCGGCTGGCGGCTACCGGCGCCTCGGTGCCCGAATCGGTTGCCGGACCCGAAATGGGCGGCGACATCGCGGCTCGGGATACTTGGTACGGCTTCTACCCGAACGGGCGGGAGGTCCTGATCTCGGTCGAGGCGGTGCATGGACGTGATTTGAAGGCAGTTTATGCGATCGGACCCGGGATCGACAAGAATGAGCCGGCCGAATGGAGCCGGCGCAGTGGGCGTATCATCGGCCATGAGCTGGTATTCGCGCAAAAAGGCGACAGTACCTTGCGCTTTAGCGCGCGTTACGATGGCGGTCTCAACGTCACCTGGATCTCGCCGGACGGCAAGACCAAGATGGATGCCCAGATGCGGCGCATCGACCCGTCCTCGTTGCCGATACGCGCTGCCTCGCAATGAACCTCAGCGCCAATAGCGGCCGCTGCCGCCGATCGCGACGACGATCAGACCGAGCACCAAGTTGATGGTCACGATTGTCCGGATCTGCGCGAGCTGCCGCCCGCCCTCTGCCCAATCCTTCCGTGCCACCGCCACCCGGAAACGGCGCCACGGAGCGAAATAGAGATGGAGAAAAAGCAGCATCATCAGGATACCCAGGCCTTGCATGATCTGGATATAAAGGCCGATCGTGCGAAAGCCGCCATAGATCCCGAACACCAGCGCATAGCCACTCGCCAGCAGCAGTATTATTGCGGCGATGACCCAGGCAAAGAACCGGCTCAGAACATTTGACCATAGCTCCAACCGCGGCCCGGCTTCGAGCATCGCGGCGGCCGGCCGCAGAACCTGGTGGGCAAAGAACATGCCGCCGACCCAGACGACCGCCGCGAGAATGTGAACGATCAACGCGCTGGTAGCGAAAGCCGCCGTTTCGGCCATCGGCTCAGCCGCCATAAGCGCGGGTCGTGCGCGCGAGACCGTCGAACGCGTCGAGCAGGCGCCCGCGCCAAGCCGCGACCGGATCGTCGGCCGCTAAAAGTTCGAATTCGCTGATTGCGCGCGCCCATTGGAAAGCGCCGAAGACGACGTAATCAGCATAAGCCGGAACAGCTCCTCCGAAAAATTGTTGCCGCTCGACAGTCCGGCGCAGCGGCGCGAGGCTCTCACGAAAGGCGGGCAGCCGCGCCTCGCGGTCCTTGACCACTTCCTCGAGCGCGCGGCCAAACCGTTCCTCGCGCGATCGCCGGAAATAATCGCGATCCGGGCCAGCGGCGTGCTGGCAGATGTCAAGCACGACAAACCCAACCAGCGCCGGCTGAACCACCGTTTCAGTCCAGTTTTGCACAAAGGTGGTCAGCGCCCGCCCAGTCTCGCCGCCGAACAACGAGGGGCGGTCCGCATAATGCGATTCGAGATAGCCGGCGATCACCGAAGAATCGTGAACCACCCTGCCGTCATCGACGATGACCGGGACCCGCCCGGCATTGGGCTGCGGCAGCTTGTCCTTCTCGGTGAAGCGCCAAGGTACAGTCTCGACCTCTAGACCCTTATGCGCGAGCGCCATCCTGACGCGCCAGCAGAACGGGCTGAAGCGGCGGTCCTCTTCGGCGCCGGCAAGATCGTAAAGGATAATAGCCATCTTCTCCTCCGTCCGTGTCGGCGTGCGAGAAACCGATATAGCCGCGTGCCGCTTCAGCGCAAAGTCGCGCGACCGCGGCCCGGGCCCCGTTGTTGCCGTCACCGGCGAAAATGATATAACCTGCCATTCCTTCAGGGAGGAAGTGGGTGCCCATTGTCTTCGTGCTCAACGGCCCCAACCTGAACCTGCTCGGGGTCCGCGAACCGTCGATCTACGGTCAGGACACATTGGCCGACATCGAGGCGCGCTGCCTTGCCCGCGCAGCCGCACTTGATCTTCAGATCGATTTTCGCCAGACCAACCACGAAGGCCAACTTGTCGACTGGATCCAGGAAGCGCGGGAATCGGCCGACGGGATAGTACTGAACGCCGGCGCGCTGACCCACACCTCAGTCGCGTTGCTCGACGCTATGACCGCCGTCGGTTTGCCGGTTATCGAGGTGCACCTATCGAACATCTTTCGCCGCGAACGCTTTCGCCACCATTCCTATGTGAGCCTCGCCGCGCGCGGGGTGATCTGTGGCTTGGGCGCGCAAGGCTACGAGTTGGCGCTCGAAGCCTTAGCGAGCCTCGTCGAGGACGATCCGGGCGAGGGCGATCGGTGAGGTTCGGCGGCCGTCGTCCGCCCGCATCGCCCGACCCCGACCTGATCCGCGCGCTCGCTCGGTTGCTGGCCGAAAATGATTTGACCGAAATCGAGTACGCGGTTGGCGATCGCCGGGTTCGCGTGACCCGTAGTCCAGCCGCGACAACGGCTAGCGCGGGCCCGGTCGCCCCCACCGGGATTGGCGCACCGAGCGATGGGCCGGGCGCCGTCGCCCGGCATCCCGGAGCGGTGACCGCGCCAATGGTCGGGACGACCTATCTGGCGCCACAGCCCGGAGCCCCGGCGCTTGTTCGCCTAGGTGAGATTGTCGCCGCAGGTCAGCCGTTGCTGATCATCGAGGCGATGAAGGTTATGAACGAGATTCGCGCGCCCAGAGCGGGCCGGATCGCTCAAATCCTGGTCGCCGACGCGCAGCCGGTCGAATACGGCGCGATGTTGATGGTGATCGAATAGTGACGCGCCTGCGATGTTCGAAAAGGTGTTGATCGCCAATCGCGGCGAAATTGCGCTCAGAATCCACCGCGCCTGCCGCGAGATGGGGATCAAGACGGTTGCGGTTCACTCCACTGCCGATGCGCGCGCGATGCATGTGCGGCTCGCCGATGAGAGCGTGTGCATAGGGCCGGCCACCGCGCGCGAGAGCTACATGAATGTGTCCGCGATCCTCACCGCGGCGGAGATCACCGCCGCCGACGCAATCCATCCGGGGCTTGGATTCCTGTCCGAGGACGCCGACTTTGCCGCGGCCGTCGAGGAGCACGGATTCACCTTTATCGGCCCGGCGCCCGAGCACATTCGTCTGATGGGCGACAAGGTCGCGGCCAAGGCGGCGGCGGTTCGGCTCGGTATTCCGACGGTGCCGGGCTCAAAGGGCGCCGTGGCCGATCCCGCCGCGGCTGCAGCCGCAGCCGACGCGATCGGCTATCCGGTGCTGATCAAGGCGGCGGCGGGCGGCGGCGGGCGCGGCATGAAGGTCGCTCGCGATCGGGCCGAGCTATCGCGGATGCTGCCGGCGGCGCAGCACGAGGCGACCGCATTTTTCGGGCGCAGCGATGTCTATCTGGAACGGTGGCTCGAACGGCCGCGCCACATCGAAATTCAGGTCCTCGGCGACGGCCAGGGCGGGGTCGTTCATCTTGGCGAGCGCGATTGCTCGTTGCAGCGCGCGCATCAGAAGGTGCTCGAAGAAACCCCCTCGCCGGCGCTCAACCCCGACGAACGCGACCGGCTTGGCGCGCTCGCCGTCTCGGCGCTGCGCGACATCGGGTATCGAAGTCTCGGCACCCTCGAATTCCTCTGCCAGGACGGGGAATTCTTCTTTATCGAGATGAACACGCGGCTGCAGGTCGAGCATCCAATCACCGAAATGATCAGCGGAATCGATATTGTGCGCGAGCAGCTGCGCATCGCGGACGGCGCCCCGCTCGGCTATCGCCAGGCTGAGATCCGGCTTTCCGGCCACGCCATCGAATGCCGCATCAACGCCGAAAACCCCGAAACGTTTCGGCCCTCTCCAGGCCGGGTCACTGATTATCACGCGCCGGGCGGCCTCGGCGTTCGCGTCGACAGCGCTCTCTACCAAGGATACGAAGTGCCGCCTTACTATGACAGCTTGATCTCCAAGCTGATCATCCACGGGAGAACCCGCAACGAATGCCTGATGCGGCTGCGCCGGGCGCTCGACGAATATGTGATCGGTGGCATCGAGACCACCATTCCGCTGCATCAGCGCCTGGTCAACGCCGCCGATTTCATCAATGGCGATTACGACATCCATTGGCTCGAGCGGTTCATGGGGCGTTCTGGATGAGTTCGGGCGGGGCAAGAATTACCCCCGAGCTCCTGCTCGCTGCCTATGCCGCCGGGGTCTTTCCGATGGCCGAATCGGCCGACGATCCCGAACTATTCTGGGTCGATCCGCACCGCCGCGGTATTCTCCCGCTCGACGCCTTTCACCTCTCGCATCGACTGCGCCGCGTGCTGCGTCAGGGACGGTTCGAGATCCGCTGCGACAGCGCCTTCGACGCAGTCATCCGAGGCTGCGCCAAAGCGGCCGAGAAGCGCCCTAATACCTGGATCAACGACGAAATCGTGCGGCTTTATGGCGCGCTCTTCGCCCGTGGCTCGGCCCACAGCGTCGAATGCCGCCGCGCCGGCGTACTGGTAGGCGGCTTGTACGGCGTGTCCATTGGCGCCGCCTTTTTTGGGGAAAGCATGTTCAGCCGCGAGTCCGACGCGAGCAAGGTGGCCCTGGTTCACCTGCTCGCTCGGCTACGGCTTGGAGGCTATCGCCTGCTCGACATCCAGTTCCTGACCCCGCATCTGGCGCGCTTCGGCGCGATCGAAATCTCGCGCGCTCGCTACCGTCGATTGCTGGCTTCATCCCTCGCCTATCGTGCGGCGTTCCCGCTTGCGCTGCCGGAGGATTCGGGCGGCGACCCGCTCGCCCCCTTACAGTCCAGCAGGATCACGTCGTAGACCGGGTTCTCGAGCGAGGATAGCGCCGGGCTCTGGGCGAACATCCATCCGCTGAACCGTTGGATGCTGTCCTCGCCCGGGCGAAGCTCGTCGATCTGCAGAAAGGCTGCGCTCTCGGGCCGGTCCTCTGGCGGGTTCCGCTCGCAGTCGCGCACAATGATCGACAGGCTGCCAAAGCGGACGGTTTTGCCGACCGGCGCCTCGATTTCAGAGACGCGGGCCGTAATCTTGTCGAGCCCTTGCAACACCGCCAAAGGCTCCGAGATCATGTCCGAATCCGCAACGCCGGCGGTCGCGATCGCCTGCATCGCTCCAAGCGTCAACAAAGTCGCAAGAACGCCGCGGCGACCCGACATCCAGCTTCGCGATGGCCGTGCGCGCTCAGCCAATTCTCTGCCCCCGCGCTTCGCGTTCGGCAATCGCCGCTTCTCGTTCGACCATATGGCGGGCACGCTCGACCACCGGCACGTCGATCATCCTGCCGTCGACGGTGACCGCGCCCACCCCCTCGGACAGCGCCTTGTCATAGGCGGCGAGCACGCGCCGGGCGTGATCGATCTCACCGGCGTTGGGCCGGAATTCCTCGTTCAGGATCGCCACCTGGCTTGGATGGATGACCGAGGCTCCGATAAAGCCGAACCGTCGCGAGCGGCGGATCGTCTGGCGGAAGCCATCGAGATCGTGAAACTCGGCGATCGAACCGATGAAGCCCAACGGCATGATGCCGGCGGCGCGGGCGGCGAACACCGCCATCTGCTTCGGCATCGAGAGCGCTTCCGCCTCGGGCAGGATGCCGGCCGACGTGGCGAAATCCTCGGCGCCGAGGTTGAGGGCGCAGAGCCTTGGATGGGCGCGGGCGATCTCGGCGATGTGAAAAAATGCCGCTGCAGTCTCAACCATCGCAATGAGGCGCGTCGCACCGACGACCACGCCGCGCTCAGCCTCGACCTCGTCGACGATCTCGGCAATCAGTCGAACATGCGCGGCGTTCTCGGTCTTCGGCAGGGCCAGCGCCGTCACCCGCGGCCCGATCGCCGCCTCGATGTCGCGCACTGCCATGCGCACCGGTCTGCTGATTCGTACGACGACATCCGCGCCACCGCGCGACACGATTTCGGCCGCCTCCGGCACCAGCCCCCTCGCCCGCTCCTTTTCCGTGGCGGCGACGCTGTCCTCGAGATCGAGGATAATCGCGTCGGCGCCGCGCCTGGCCGCCCCGTCGACAAAGCGCCGGACGGTCACCGGAACGAACAGCAGCGAGCGCCACACCGGCAGACCATTTGTCACGTCACATCTCCCAGAAAGACCACGCCCTGCGTCGCTAGCCCGTCGAGAATCTCGCGGTCGAGACCGAGTTCAGCCAGGATCTCCGCGGTGTGCTGGCCGAGGGATGGAGCCGGTCGGCGCAACCTGCCGGGGGTGCCCAACAGGCGCGGGATTACGTTGTGCATCGTCAGATGTCCCAGATCGGCGTCGGGGAGATCGACCAGGATCTCGCGCGCGACCACATGCGGATCTGCGATGAATTGATCAATATCGTAGACCGGCGCCGCGGTCACTTCAGCCCGCCCGAAGGCGTCCATGTTCTCGGCGAGGGTGCGCGCTTCGATAAAAGCGGCAATTGGCGCCTCGCACGCCTCAGCGTTCTTGACGCGCTCGCTGTTGGTGCGAAAGCGCGGATCGGCGATCATGTCTTCACGGCCGATCGCGCGGAATAGGCGCTCGGCCATCGCCTGGATCGACGCGGAAATCCCGACGTAGCGTCCGTCCTTGGTCCGGAACACATTGCGCGGCGATGTCGTCTCTGAGCGGCTGCCGGTGCGCTCACGCACTTGACCTGTCAAGCCGTGGATCGCCGCCTCGGTAGCAATGAACGAAAACAGCGGATCGAGTAGCGGCAGGTCGATCACCTGGCCCTTGCCGCCCTTGACCTCGATTTCGCGCAGCGCCACGAGCACTCCGCTTGCGCCGTAGAGGCCGGCGACCATGTCGGCGAGCGCGGTCGGCGGCAAAACCGGCTCGCGATCGGCAAAACCGGTGCGCGCAGCATAGCCTGACATGCTCTCGACCAAGGTGCCAAAGCCAGGGCGGTCGCGGTAGGGTCCCTCCTGCCCCCAGCCAGAAACCCGCAGGATGATCAGGCCGGGGTTGCGCTGATGCAGGCTCCGGGGGCCGAGGCCCATCGTTTCAAGGGTCCCTGGCCGGAAATTCTCGATCAGCACCCGAGCGCCTGCGACCAGATCGGACAGCAATTGGCGACCACGCGCGTCGTGAAGGTCCAACGCCACGCTCTTCTTGTTTCGCGAGTAGACCTTCCAGTGGACGCTGACCCCGTTTGTTTGCCAGGCGCGCAGCGGGTCGCCTCGCTTCGGATCCTCGATCTTGATGACCTCGGCGCCGAAATCGGCGAGCTGCAGGCTGACCATATTGCCGGAGACGAGCCTCGATAGGTCGATGACCCGCACTCCGTCGAGCGGGCACGCCGACTGCGGTTGAAAAGCCTTCTCGGGCACGCCCATTGTTCCCACCGCTCCCGATGACCAGCTGCTCAGCTTATCCCCGCCCGGGCCGGAAACAAAGGGCAGGCCAGCCGGACCCGGGATTTCCCAAGGCGGAAACACACCCCTTGCGCCTTGAGAGTTAATTTTGCTGATCCGCTGTGAAGCAGTTCACACTGTCGAGCGGTAACCTACCGTAACGGTAGGGGCATCGCGGCAAACCCAGCCGCCGGTGCAAAAGGCCCGCCATGGTCCGCAACGACCCGGCGCAACTCGCCGATCTGAACAATTCGGGAAGATGCGAGACGATCGTCGACAGATGTCGTGGCATTGGTCCTGCGCCGGAGCGGCCTGCGTCGCTGCGGGGATGTAGGCGGAACTTGCGACGTCATAATCCGGCAAAACGCCTTCGCAAACCTCGCCGTCGCAAGCGTTCCAACGGAGAGCCAGCTCAAAAGGACGGTCGCCGAGGGCGCCATTCTCAAGGTCACTGGATAAGCAATCCGCCGCCCTCTCGACCGCCGATTCACCGGGAGACGTAGCTTATAAATCAATGGACATCGCTCTCGGTAAACGATATCTTAACTACCTATGGTTAGGATTAACTACAAACCGCCGGCTTGGGTTGCCGGCCTGATCCCGGAGGCTCCTATGCGCGTGCTTCTCGTCGAGGATGACACGGCCACATCCGCCAGCATCAAGATAATGCTGAGGAAAGAAAACTTCATCTGTGATACGACCGATCTCGGCGAGGACGGGCTGGAGATCGGCAAGCTATACGATTATGACATCATTCTCCTCGATCTGATGCTTCCCGACATCGACGGCTATGAAGTGCTACGTCGTCTGCGCGCCGCGCGAGTCCACACCCCGATCCTGATCCTTTCAGGGCTGGCCGAACTCGATCATAAGCTCAAGGGGTTGGGCTTCGGCGCCGATGACTTCCTGACCAAGCCCTTCGATCGCCGCGAGTTGGTGGCGCGCATTCACGCCATTGTCCGCCGCTCGAAGGGCCATTCCGAATCAGTAATTCGCACCGGCAAGCTCATGGTCAATCTCGACGCCCGCGTCGTCGAAGTCGACGGTCGCCCATTGCATCTGACCGGCAAAGAATATGGCATCCTGGAGCTGCTCAGCCTCCGTAAAGGGACCACCCTGACCAAGGAAATGTTCCTCAACCATCTTTATGGCGGAATGGATGAACCCGAACTGAAGATCATTGACGTTTTCGTCTGTAAGTTGCGCAAAAAGCTCGGGCAAGCTACCGGAGGAAAACACTATATCGAGACCGTTTGGGGACGCGGCTACGTGCTGCGAGATCCGCCCGAACCGATCGCCGCCTCAATCGGAACCAATCCGGCAGCGGCTCCGGGCGGCCGAGAGCCGCAGCTCGGTACGGCTGCGGCTTAGGCGCCCGGCCCGATCGAACGCAACCGGACCCGTCCGGGCCCGTTCTCGCCCTCGACTAGGCTGAGGCCCTGTGCTCGTGCGACAAGAGCGGTGAAATAGGCATGCACCGTCGGCGCCGTGATTGCGCCCACTCGCGCTTCAAGCCGTAATGCCGATATTTGATCGGGAGCCAGTGAGGCGGTTTCGCCAACCGCCTCGAGAGAAAGTCCGGTACCCGCGATGTCCAGCGCTAAGCGGCCGCCGCGGCCCAACGCGGCGGCTCCGACCAAAAGCAGGTTGCAGCCGAGTTTCTGCCGATCGGGCGGCAGCGCGCGAACGCGTTCGGCGTAATCGCAAGCGATCGTCGTCCCCTGGAAGACCCTGGTCGCCAACTCAAAGGGTGACGGTCCTGCGGGCGCGCCATCGCCGCTAAAACCATAAGCGAAACGATAGAACTGCAGACGATTGGCGGCGCGCCGCGCGCTCTCGGCAATAAGCGAGATGGCTTGGCAGGAAAACTCGGGGGCGTCCTCGCCGAGCAACTCGGCGCCGTTGCTGACGGCCGCCAACGGGCCGCTCAACTCATGGCACACCCGTGCCGTCAGCAACCCCAGTATCCGCATGTCGATGGTCGCGCGCATTGCTTATGCTGCCATGCCTCCCTTGGAGCTGCAACATCCGAGCGGCCGCGTTCGGGGCGCATTGAAAGGGCGCAGCAGAACCGGCCGAGGCTCGGTCGGAAGCATCGGCCTGTTCGTGCTTTGGCACGCGATCATTTTGAGCATGTAGGGCGGCGGCTTTGCTACCTTTCCCGCCTATCTGCAAGACATGTTCGGTACCCATTATGTCGGCGCAAAGCACAAATCGCCGATGGCCGCCTATCGTGGCCGGAATTTTTGACCCAATACTCGTCAACTACACCCACGAATACGCCATCACCCGCAGTGTTGCCAGGGCGCGGGCCTACAATTTCACGATGTGTGATCGCCGGGCTGCTGATCATCGGTTTTGTCTGCAATGTCTTTGTCAGGTCCGTGCACGAGCGGTCTCACATGCGCAGGTCGAGGCGGACGCCGAGGTCGAGGTGCACCGGGTATTCGGGAGGCAATGATGGCGCCGGATCACCAAGCGCGCGACGGCGACGCTCTCAAGCTTGTCCTCGCCCGGGGCTTTGTCGGCTTTCCGCTCATGTGAGGGGTCGTGTAGACCCTGGTCAACGCGCTCAAGGCCTTTCATTAAGACGCAGCAGCGCTGCCGCGGTTTCGAGATCCTCGGCGCGGTTGGCGTTGAAGAACGGATCGACCGGCTGGTTGGCGAAGGCGACCGTGGCAAGGCGATGGCGCCGGGTCCACAGATCGACCTTGCGAATGCCTTCCGCGTCCACCGCACGGCGCAGATCCTCACGCAACCCCACCGGCCACAGGCCGATCACCGGATGCGCTTGCCCGCCCGAGGCGGCGCAGGCGAGATCGGCGCCGGCCTCGTCGAGCCCCTGCGCGAGGCGGGCGACGAGATCCCTCGGCAGAAACGGCGCGTCGGTCGGAACGCTGACGACCAGCGGGCAATCCGGCCGGTGCTCCGCCGCCCAATCGAGCCCGGCCAACACGCCCGCCAAGGGCCCGGCAAACCCGGTGACCCTGTCGGCTACGACCGGCAGACCGAACCGGGCGAAGCGCGCCGGGTCGCCATTGGCGTTCAAGACCAGGGCCGAGACCTGCGGCCGCAACCGCTCGACGGCCCGGTCGAGCAGCGACACCCCGCCGAGCAGCCGCAGCGCCTTGTCGCCGCCGCCCATGCGCCGGGACAGCCCGCCCGCGAGCAACAGACCGACGACGCTCATCCCGACGACCTTCACGCCGCCTCTTCGTCGGCCAAGCTCGCCTTGCGCGCGAGCCGGAGCGGCTCCTCCTCGACATGCTGCGGATCGCCATCGAAGACGATGCGTTCGCTGCCGGCCAGCGCCACGAACCGCTTGCCCTTGGCGCGGCCGATCAGGGTGAGCCCTGCCTGGCGGGCCAGATCGACGCCCCAGGCGGTAAAGCCCGAGCGTGAAATCAGGATTGGGATCCGCATTTGCACTGTTTTAATCACCATCTCCGAGGTCAGCCGACCGGTCGTGTAGAAGATCTTGCCTGCCGCCGAGACCTGGTGCAGGCGCATGTAGCCGGCGATCTTGTCGATCGCATTGTGGCGTCCGACATCCTCCACATAGAGCAACGGCCGGTCCTCCTCGCACAGCACACAACCGTGGATCGCCCCAGCGGCGAGATAGAGGCTCGGGGCGGTGTTGATCTTGCGGGACAGCGCGTATAGCCAGGAAGTGCGCAGCACGGCATTGCGATCGAGCCGCACCTCCTCGAATTTCTCCATCAGATCACCGAACACCGTGCCCTGGGCGCACCCGGAGGTCAGGGTCTTCTTGCGCAATTTGTCCTCAAAATCAGTCTCTCGATCGGTGCGCACGACAATGGTTTCGAGCTCCTCGTCATAGTCGATGCCGGTGATCCGGTCATCGGACTGCAGCATGTTCTGGTTGAGCAGGTAGCCGACCGCCAGATAGTTAGGATGGTCGCCCAAGGTCATCATCGTTACTATCTCGCGGCCGTTCAGAAACAACGTCAGCGGCCGTTCGATAACGACGGCGGTCTCGATTGGTCGGCCCTGGTGGTCGATGCCGGCGACGGTGCGAGTAAGGCGCGGATCATCGGGTTGTGGGCGGAGGGTGAATTCCTGCATCAGCCGATCATGGGCAAGGGCGGCTTCGGCTGCAAGCAGATGCGGCAACCTTGCGGCGGGCGCCTTCGCCGGGCAGCCGACCGTCGGCAAGTGTTGCTCGACCAGCCGGCGAGGCGGCGGTGGATAACCATACCGAGATCGGGGGCGACAACCGGCGATCGCGTCCCTATCTTTCAATCAGGCAAGCAGGCGTCGCGAGCGAGTATAGCATGATCGACCCATTCGGACGCACCATCACCTATCTGCGCGTGTCGGTCACCGACCGCTGCGACTTCCGCTGCGTGTACTGCATGGCGGAGGAGATGAGCTTTCTGCCAAAGGCCGAGCTGCTGAGCCTGGAAGAGCTTGACCGAGTGTGCAGCGCCTTTGTCCGCCTCGGCGTCAAAAAGCTGCGCCTCACCGGCGGCGAGCCGCTGGTCCGTCGCAACATCATGACCCTGTTCCATTCGCTTGGGCGCCACCTCGGCGCCGGTGCGCTCGACGAATTGACCCTGACGACCAACGGCAGCCAGCTCGCCCGTCATGCCAGCGAGCTGCGCGAATGCGGCGTGCGCCGGGTCAACGTTTCGCTGGATACGCTCGACCCGGCGAAATTCACCGAAATCACCCGCCGCGGCCGGCTGGAAGGGGTGCTCGACGGGCTCACCGCCGCCAAGGCTGCGGGACTCGCTGTCAAGATCAACACAGTGGCCCTGCGCGGCGTCAACGACGACGAGTTCGACGACCTCGTGGCCTGGTGCGGCGACCAGGGATTCGATCTCGTTTTTATCGAGGTCATGCCGATGGGCGATATCGGCGGCGAGAGCCGGCTCGACCAATACCTCCCCTTGTCCATGGTGCGCGCCCGGCTGCAGCAACGCTGGACGCTGGACGACACCGATTATCGAACCGGCGGACCGGCACGTTACGCGACGGTGCGCGAGACCGGGGGGCGGCTCGGCTTCATCACCCCGCTAACCCATAATTTTTGCGAAAGTTGCAACCGGGTGCGGCTGACCTGTACCGGGACGCTCTACATGTGCCTCGGCCAGGAGGATGCGGCCGATCTGCGGGCGCCGCTGCGTCAATCCGAGAGCGACGAGGCGCTGGTCGCGGCGATCGGCGAGGCGATCGCGCGCAAACCGAAGGGCCATGACTTCATTATCGACCGTCGCCATGATCGGCCGGCCGTCGCTCGTCATATGAGCGTGACCGGCGGGTGAGCGCCGTCCCACCGCCGCGGACCGCGCCCCGCATCGCGGTTGTCGCGGCCGAGACCGAAGCCGCGCAGCAGGCGCTGGCCGATCTGGAACGCGCCTACCAGTGCGTCAAACCCGAACAGGCCGAGCTCGTCATCACCCTCGGCGGCGACGGCTTCATGCTGGAGACGTTACACCGCTTTCTGCCTCAAGGCGTGCCGATCTATGGCATGCACCGCGGCAGCGTCGGTTTTCTGATGAACGCCTATCGACCGGACGGCCTGTTCGAGCGCCTGGTTACGGCCCAGCCGGTAGTCCTGCATCCGCTCGAAATGATCGCGCGCGAGGATGACGGCGGCCGGCACCGCGCGCTTGCCTTCAACGAGGTGTCGTTGCTGCGCGAGAGCCGACAGGCGGCCAAGCTGCGGATCACTGTCGACGGCGTGGTTCGCCTCGATGAGCTGATGGCCGACGGCGTCATGGTTGCCACCCCGGTCGGCAGCACGGCCTATAACCTGTCCGCGCACGGTCCGATCATTCCGCTCGATGCCGGGGTCCTGGCGCTGACCCCGATCAGCGCCTTCCGCCCGCGACGCTGGCGCGGGGCATTGCTGCGCCATCAGGCGCAGGTCAAGATCGACGCCCTCGAAGCCGACAAGCGGCCGGTTAGCGCCGTCGCTGATTTCACCGAGGCGCGCGACGTAGTCAGCGTCGAGATCCACGAGAATCGCGACATCGCCATGACCCTGCTGTTCGACCACGAGGCCAATCTCGAAGAGCGCGTCTTCAAGGAACAATTCGCTAGCTGAGCCCACGCGCGCAGCGCCGCGGGTCAGCGCCGCAACAATTTCGCTAAGCTCGAAGCCGCCAAGTCGGCCTGGCCGGGATCGGTCCGGCGGCCAGGTCGGCGGCGGCGGGCAGGCTTAGTCGCGCAGTTCGGGGACGATCCAGAACGGCTTTTGGCCGCGCTCGACGCGCTCGAAATTGTCAAAGGCGTTGCGCCACCGCTTCCAGTGATTGTCCCAGGTCGGTCCGGCGCCATGCGGGCTGAAGGTGATGTTCTTCAACGTGAACAGCTCGTGGTCGGGCTTCGGCGGCTCCTCGACCATCACATCGAGACCGGCGCCGAGGATCTTCTCGTCCCTGAGTGCGTTGTAAAGGGCCTTTTCGTCGACCACCGGACCGCGGCAGGTGTTGATCAGGATCGCGGTCGGCTTCATCCACCCCAATTCGCGCTCGCCGATCAGGTTGTGCGTCGATAGGTCGAGCGGCACGTGCAGGGTCACGACGTCGGATGTCTTCAGCAATTCGGGGAACAGCGCGAACCTGACGCCCAGCGCATCCTCCTGATCGGTGGTCAACCGGTTGATGTCGTAATACTTGATGTGCATGTCGAAGGCCTTGGCCCGGCGCGCGACTTTTTTACCGATGTTGCCGAAACCGACGATGCCCAAGGTCTTGTCTTCGACCTCATAGAGCTTGGTGGCATTGAAGTCGTTGCCGCGCCAGCGCCCGGAAGAAACCCCCTCGTGCTGCCAGATCAGCTTTCGGCACACCGCCAGCATCAGCATCATCGCGTGCTCGGCGACAGCGGTCGAATTCGCTCCGCCATTGTTGCAGATTGGCACGCCGGCTGACCGCGCCGCTTGGAGATCATAGGTATTGTAGCCGGCGCTCAAAGTCTGGACAATGCGGAGCTTAGGCGCCCTTTTGTAAAAATCCGGGCCGTGAGGGAACTGTCCAGCGCCAATGTAGTACTCGGCATCTCTCAACAAGTCCCAGAACTCGGGCCGGCCATGCGGCTCCATAACCAGGTCGAAGCCCGGCGGCAACAGGTCGCGGGCGATTTCCAGGGTTTCTTCGGAATGGGTCGCGGGGGTTAGGATGCGGGGCATTGCAGCGTCTCCTCTTGCGCGGGGATTGGTCGCGTCCGGTTGAACAAATTCCGCCCGCGGCACCGCCGCCGACGGCGAGAGACCATCCATCGTAGCGACAGCGCGCCATCACCCCCAAGCGCAAAACATCCGACGACGCCAGCCGGGCCGAACCGATTGCGCGGCCGCGGGCGCCTCGGCTACGCTGAAGCAGCCCATTGCTTCCGCGCCAAAGCTGTCTGCAACCAACGAGATGAAACGACCATGCCCGAGTTGCTCCAGGAGCGTTTTCAGAACCTGCACGAGTTCGTCACGCAGGCGCGAACCAATCTCAACCGCAATGACTGGGACTATCTGATCGGCGGCTCCGAAACCGAATCGACTCTGGCGCGCAATCGGTTGGCGCTCGATGCGATCGGCTTCCGGCCGCGGGTATTGCGCGATGTGTCGAACATCGATTGCAGCGGCACGCTGTTCGGCAAAAAGCTGCGCATCCCGGTGCTGTGCGCCCCGGTGGGCTCACTGGAAGTGTTCGAGCCGGGCGGGGGCGCCACCGTCGCTGCGGCGACGCGCGAATTCGGCAGCGGCATGATCTTGAGCTCGGTCTCGCATCCCGGGCTCGACAAGACAGCCGAAGCCTCCGGTGACGGTTTTAAGATCTTCCAGCTTTACGTGCGCGGCGACGCCGCCTGGGTCGACGACCATGTCGGCCGCGCCATCGACAAGGGCTACGATGCCTTTTGCCTGACGATTGACACCGACAGCTACAGCCGGCGCGAGCGCGACATCGCCAAGCGTCACCAGCGCCGTCGTGTGCGTGTCGACGACGCCCGCATCTATCAGGCGCAGTTCAATTGGCGAGACATCGAGCGGATCAAGAAAAATTTCCATATTCCGCTGATTTTGAAGGGCATCGCCACCGCCGAGGACGCCAGGATCGCGCTCGATCACGGGGTCGATTGCGTCTACGTGTCGAACCATGGCGGACGCCAGCTCGATCAGGGCGTCGGCTCGATCGATGTGCTGCCCGAGGTCGTCGAAGCGGTCGGCGGACGCGCCCGCATCCTGGTCGATGGCGGCATCAGTCGCGGCACCGACGTGGTCAAGGCGCTGATCCTCGGCGCCGACGCGGTCGCCTGCGGCCGGCTCTATGTCTACGGTCTTGCCGCTGGCGGCGCCGAAGGCGTGGTGCGCCTCCTCGAGATCCTCGAAGACGAGATCCGCATCTGCTTGTCATTGCTCGGGGTCACCGGCTACGACCAGCTCGACAAGTCTTACATCCGGCCGGCGCGCCAGGTCGTACCGGCGCATGTGCACAGCGCCTTTCCCCACCTTAACCTGCCGCGGGAGACGTATTAGCGGTCACCCGGGTCTGGAGCGGCCGCCGGCCACGCATCGCTCCTGCTGCGGCGCGCAGGCTGCGCCCATGCGACGAGCCAGTCTGACGCGTTGTAACCGGGCTCGGCGCGGCCTATCTTGCGGCAGATTGCGGCGCTGGCCGCCGCCGATAAAGCGAGTGATCCCGTGACCGCGTTTTTGCCGCCGCTCGCCCCCTACCCTCGCCTCCGGCTGCGGCGCAATCGCCGCAACTCTTGGTCGCGCAAGCTGGTCGCCGAGAACGTGCTGACCGCCGGCGATCTGATCTGGCCGGTCTTCGTTCATGACGAGGGTCATAGGGAGCCGATCGCCTCGATGCCCGGCGTCTTCCGCCTGCCGATCCCGGCGCTGGTCGACGCCGCCGGCGAGGCGGCCGGGCTCGGTATCCCGACAATCGCGGTCTTTCCGGCGGTGCCGGCGGCGCTGAAGGATGCGGAAGGCAGCGAGGCGCTAAACCCCGACAATCTCGTCTGTCGGGCGGTGTCGGCGCTGAAGCGGGCGCAGCCCGATCTCGGCGTCTTATGCGACGTGGCGCTCGACCCGTTCACCTCCCACGGCCACGACGGCGTGATCCGCGCCGGCTATGTCGAGAACGACGAGACCGTCGCACTTCTGAGCCGCCAGGCGGTGGTGCAGGCGCAAGCCGGCTGCGACATCATCGCCCCCTCCGATATGATGGACGGTCGGATCGGCGCGGTGCGCGCGGCGCTCGACGAGGCCGGCTTCCAGCATGTCCGCATCATGTCCTACGCGGCGAAGTACGCCTCCGCGTTCTACGGCCCGTTCCGCGATGCGATCGGCTCGAAGGCGGCCCTCGGCAGCGCCGACAAGCGGACCTACCAGATGGACCCGGCCAATGGCGACGAGGCCCTGCGCGAGGTGGCGCTCGACCTGCAAGAGGGCGCTGACATGGTCATGGTCAAGCCCGGCCTGCCCTATCTCGACATCGTCCGCCGGGTCAAAGAGGCGTTCCGAGCGCCAACCTACGCCTATCAGGTCAGCGGCGAATACGCGATGCTGCACGCCGCCGCCCAAAACGGCTGGCTCGATCGCGACCGCGCGATCATGGAAACTCTGCTAGCCTTCAAACGCGCCGGCGCCGACGGCATCCTGACCTACGCCGCCGTCGATGCGGCCCGGATGCTGAAAACGGGATGAGGCGGATCACAACGGCGGCGCCAATCTGCGGCAACAAATTTTTGAAAATACCTTGACAATCTGCGCCCTTCCCGAACATGGGAGGCTTAGCGTCAGAGCGCCGATCGACGGCTGGAGCCGCCGCCGTCGATGGTGACGATCGAGCCGGTGGTGTAGGCGGAGCGGTCGGAGGCGAGAAAGGCCGTCATCCATCCGATCTCCTCGGGCTTGGCGGCGCGGCCGAAGGCGTGGCCCTTCATCAATTCCTGCCAGCGCTCGGCGTCGCCGAAGCGGTCCTGGGCGCGGGTGCGCATCAACGTCACCAACCGCTCGGTCATGACCGGGCCAGGATTGATCCCGACGACGCGCAACCCGTCGCGCGGCGCGGTCCCGCCCATCGCCCTGGTGAACGCCATCAGCGAGGCATTCCCTGAAGAACCGGCGATGTAGTCGAAATCAGGATTCTCGCCGGCCGCGCCGAGGATGTTGACGATGGTCCCCTGTTTGCGCCCGCGCATCAGCGTGTAGAAGCGCCGGGTCATGTTGATATAGCCGAACACCTTGAGGTCCCAGGCCGCCCGCCAGCGCGCCTCGTCGATCGCGTCGAGGTTGCCGCCGGGGATGGCGCCGGCGTTGTTGACCAGGATCTCGGTGTCGGCGCATTCGGCGGCGAGCTTGTCGACATTGCGGCTGTCCGACAGATCGAGCGGAAAGACCCGCACCGCGACATTGTGCTGGCCGGAGATCCTCGCTCTGACCGCTTCGAGATCGGCCGCGGTGCGCGAGACGAGCGTCACATCGCAGCCCTCCTCGGCCAAGATCTCGGCGCAAGCCCGCCCGATCCCCTTCGACGCCCCGGTCACCAGGGCCTTACGTCCGCGCAAACCCAGATCCATCATCTTCCTCCCCGACCGATGGCCGTATCTGAACCGTCACGACCGGGCTCGTCGCCGTCATTCACGAGCCCGCTGGTAAAGCGAAGGCGTCTTGGCCGGATCAAGTCCGGCCAAGACGACAGAGTGGCCCCGGATGGCGATAATATCAGTGACCGCCCGACGTGGTCAGGAGGCTAATCGATTTTGCTCCAGGTCAATTCGTGCTTGTTGTGGAACAGGTGGCGCAGTTCGGACCCTGGAATGGCGGCGAAACGGCGGGCGGTTTCATGATCGGTTTCGCCCTGAAATTTGATCGTGCAAATAAATCTCCGGCAGGCGCCGGCAGCGAGCCAGCGCTCGATCATCGCCAATAACCGCGCCGGATAGCAGACGACATCGGAAAACAGCCAGTCGATCGGACCGATCGCGTGTGGGTCCACCGCAAAGGCGCTGTCGAGCCGGTGATTGATGCCGGGTAGGCGCGAAATTTCGGGCGCCAGCGGAACCTTGTCGACGCTGACGACCTGCGCACCTATCTGCTGCAACGCCCAGCTCCACCCGCCGGGGCTCGAGCCGAGGTCGAGACACCGCTCGCCCGGTCCCGGCCGACATTCGATCACGGTAAGCGCCTCCCACAATTTCAGATAGGCGCGGCTCGGCGGCCCGTAATGGTTCTCGACAAAGCGGATTTCGCCGTTCGGAAACGGGCTCGTGCAATGCGGCGAGGCCAGCACCGTTCTGGCGTCGAGCAGGGTCCAGGAGCCCAGTGGCGCCGCCGGCGCCGGCGCTCCGAACATCAGCGGCTTGGCCGAAACCGTTGGCAATTGCTGCTGGATCAGTGTCGCGCGGCGATGCAGCACCGGCGCATAGACGGCCCAGTTGCGCTGGATCGCGCGCAACCTCGCCGCCGCGTCCGAGATCGACGCAACCGGGATCTCCCGCGGCTCATGCCAGACGTTGGCCGCCCATGCCGCCCGGCGCGGCGACCCTGACGCGATCAGCAGGCGTCCATGCGCCTGCGCGACCCCGCCCAGTTCGCGGGCGAGCTCGTCGACATATCCCTCGGCGGCGAGATAGGCGGTGCGCGCAGTCATTCCGCGACAATATCGCACGCCGCACTTGGCGCGCGGGCCCTGTTTTGCGACGATTACGCCATGAACGATCCCGAGTTCGCCGAACTCGCCGCATTGATCGCCAAGGCGCGCCGCGCCGTGGTCTTCACCGGCGCCGGCATCAGCACCGAATCGGGTATCCCCGATTTCCGCAGCCCCGGCGGTATCTGGACCAAGATGACGCCGATCGATTTCGCCGATTTTCTCGCCTCGGAGGAGGCGCGGCGCGAAACCTGGCGCCGCCGCTTTGCGATGGAGGAAACCTTTGGCGCCGCCGCGCCCAATCGCGGCCACCGCGCGGTTGCCGAACTCGTGCGCCGCGGCACGGTGGGTGCGGTAATCACCCAGAACATCGACGGGCTGCACCAAGCCTCCGGCATCCCCGAAAACCGCGTCATCGAATTGCATGGCAATACGACCTACGCCCACTGCCTCGATTGCGCGCGCCGCTACGAGATCGAGCCGCTGCGCCTTGCTTTCTCGCGCGATGAAACGGCCCCGGTCTGCGATTCGTGCAGCGGCTTCGTCAAGACCGCGACGATCTCGTTCGGCCAGGCGATGCCGCCGGCTGCGATGCGGCGCGCCGAGACCGAGACGATCGCCGCCGACCTGTTCATCGTCGCCGGCTCCTCGCTCGTCGTCTATCCGGCCGCCGGCTTTCCCGAGCTGGCCAAGCATTACGGCGCCGCCCTCGTCATCATCAATCGCGAGCCGACCGGCCTCGACGGCCTCGCCGATCTGGTTTTGCACCGCGCGATCGGCGAAACCCTCGGCGCGATGGTCGGGGTTGCCTGAGGTCGAGCCACAAGGAGCAGCGCCATGTCGTCTACAATGCCTCTAAGGGCGCGGTGCGCACCCTGACCAAGGCCGCCGCGGTGCAACACGGCGCTGACAACATCCGGTTCAACTCGATCCACCCGGGACTGATGCCGCCGATGCGCTCGTCAAAGCGCACCGCCAACCCGCGGGTGCGCGCGCGCGGATGCTGCGCCAGGCGCCAATGGGCCGCGCCGCCGCCCCGAGGAGGTCGCCCGAGGAGGTCACCAACGCCGCGCTGTTTCTCGCCTCGGACCAGGCTTCCTACATCACCGGCGCCGAGCTCTACGTCGATGGCGGCTATCTCGCCACCTAGCGCAGCGGAAATCCGTAGCATCCCGTCTCGCAGACCGATCGACGCCTTCATGGTCGCGCAGTTTGCCGCGGATCCGCGCCTCCAACTTTAGCGTTGCCCCCCGGTCAGGCGCCGCGGACCGGCACCGGGTCGGCCGCGCGCGATCCGAGCGGGCGCTCCGGCAACGGATCGGCGGCGAGGTCTGGCAGTAGCGGGTTAGGACGATCGCCGGCGCTTTCTTCCTTCACGATCAGGTTGTGCTTGATGCTGCCGAGCGCGGCGATCATCGCGTCGCGAGTCCCCGGCTCCAATCCGGCAAAGGCCTCCTCGCGGATCGCCTGATTGATGTCGAGGATGCGCTCGACGACCGGTTCGGCGCCGTTCGTCAGCCACAAGGTCCGCACCCGGCGGTCGGTCGGATGGGCGCGGCGCTCGACCAGCCCCTCCTCGTGCAGCTTGTCGAGCATGCGCACCAGCGCGATCGGCTCGATATCGAGCCACGCCGCGACTTCCGCCTGGCTCACCCCCTGATTGCGCGCGATGTAGAGCACCACCGCCGCCTGACGCCGAGTGATCGGTAGCCCGATTTGACGGGCCTGCCGCTCAAAGCGCCGCTTGACCAGCCGTGACACGTCGTGCACCAGAAAGCCGAAGGTGCGATCGGCGGCCGCCGCCCTGCCGGATGCCGCCGCCCCGATGCGGGTCATCGCCGTCATTCGGCGCCCTGCCGATCTTGCGCGAGCGCCGGTCCCGGCTCGCCCGCCAGGATATCCGCCACATGCGATGGCCGGTAGGGACGCCCGACCCAACGAGCGAAGCGTTCGAGATAGAGATAGACGACAGGCGTCGTATAGAGCGTCAGCCATTGCGAGACCAGGAGCCCACCGACGATGGCGATGCCGAGCGGGCGGCGCAGTTCGGAACCCGCCCCGTGCCCGAGGGCGATCGGCAGACCGCCGAACAATGCGGCAAATGTCGTCATCATGATCGGGCGGAAGCGCAGGAGGCAGGCCTCGTGGATCGCCTCGCGCGGGCTCTTGCCCTCGATCCGTTCGGCCTGGAGGGCAAAGTCGATCATCATGATCGCGTTCTTCTTGACGATGCCGATCAGCAGGATGACGCCGATCATCGCGATCACGGTCAGATCGTAGTGCAGCAGCATCAGCGCCAGCAGCGCGCCGACGCCGGCCGACGGCAGGGCCGAGAGGATCGTGATCGGGTGGATATAGCTTTCATAGAGGATGCCCAGGACGATGTAGACGACAAGGATCGCCGCGGCCACCAGCAGCGGCATCGACGACAGAGAGGCCTGGAACGCCTGCGCGGTGCCCTGGAACGAGCCGTTCAACGTCGCCGGCGCACCGAGCCGGGCGGCGACCCTCTGGATCGCGTCCACCGCCTGGCCGAGCGCCACCCCTGGTTTCAGGTTGAACGACAAGGTAACCGCCGGGAAAACACCCTGGTGACTGACCGACAGCGCTTCGAGCTTTGAGGCGTAATGGGCGAAGGCGCTGAGCGGCACTTGCGCCCCGCCCGCGCCGGGGACATAGATTTTGGACAGCGCGTTCCGGTCGGTCTGGAATGGCGGCTGCACCTCGAGGATGACCTTGTATTGATTGGTCGAGGTGTAGATCGTCGCGACCTGGCGCTGGCCGAATGCGTCGTACAAGGTCTCGTCGATCTCCTGGGCAGAGATCCCGAACCGCGAGGCGGCGTCGCGGTCGATTTCGATCACCATGTGCGGAGCAGCAATCTGCTGGTCGGAGGCGACATCCTGAAGCTCCGGCAGCTTTTGCATTTCGTGTTCGAGTATGGGCGCCCAGTGATTGAGTTCAGCCAAATCCGTGTCGGTCAGCGTGTACTGATACTGGGTCCGCGACAGACGGCCACCGATCGTGATTTCCTGCCCCGCCTGCATGAAGAATTTGGCCCCCTGGACCGCCGCCACCTTGGGCCGCAGCCGTGCAATGACCTGATCGGCGGAGACGTCCCGCTCGTCGAATGGCTTCAGCTGGATGAAGACGCGGGCGGTATTCTCAGTCGGGTTGTAGGTGTAGGCGCCGCCGAGCGAGAACACCCCGGAAACGGCGGGGTCCTTGCGCACGATGTCGACGATTTGGTGCGCGACCTTGGCGGTCGACAGGAACGATGCATCCTCGCGGGTGTCGACCTCGCCGAAGATGAAGCCGGTATCCTGCTGCGGGAAAAATCCCTTGGGGATTTGGACGTAGAGGTAGCCGGTCACGACGATCAGCGCCAAAGTCGCGAGCAGCACCGGAAACTGGTGGCGAAAGACGAAACGCAGGCCGCGGTCATAGGTGGCCAGCATCCAATCGAAGCAGCCCTCGGCGACCCGGTTGAAGCGCCCAGTCGGATGCAGCCCCTTTTCTTTCAAAAAGAGCGAACACAAGACCGGGGTCAGGGTCAGCGAAATTACCGCCGAGGCCACCACCGCAACCGATACGGTGACGGCAAACTCGCGGAACAACCGGCCGATGATCCCACCCATAAAGAACAATGGGATGAACACCGCAATCAGCGAAAACGTGATCGAAATGATCGTGAACCCAATCTGACCGGCGCCTTTCAGCGCCGCCTCCATCGGCCGGTAGCCCTGTTCGATGTAGCGCGAGATGTTCTCGATCATGACGATCGCGTCGTCGACGATAAAGCCGACCGAAATCGTCAGAGCCATCAGCGAAATATTGTCGAGGCTGTAGCCCGCCGCGTACATGACGGCAAAGGTGGCGAGCAGCGACAGCGGCACCGCCATGCTCGGGATGATCGTCGCCCAGACCGTCCGCAGAAACACGAAGATGACGAGGATCACCAAGCCGATCGTCACCATCATCGTCAGCTGGACGTCGTGGACCGCCGCACGGGTGACCAGCGAACGGTCGGACATCAGGGTGACCTTGACCGAGGGCGGGATCGCCGCCTCGAGCTGCGGCATCAAAGCCTTGATCTTGTCGACCAGTTCGAGGGTGTTGGCCCCATCCGCCCGCTGAATCGCCAGACCCTCGGCCGGAGTGTCGCCGTACCACGCGCCGATCCGCGTGTTCTGCACCGAGTTCGATGGCGTCGCCGACGTCCTTGATGCGGATCGGCGCGCCGTTACGATAGGCGATGATCACATTGCCATAGGCCGCGGCATTGAACAGCTGATCGTTCGTATCGAACGACACGGCCTGATGGGCGCCCTCGATCTCACCGGTCGGCAGATCGACGGTCGCCGCCGCCAGAGCGTTGCGTACATCTTCGAGACCGAGCCCGTGCGCCGCCAGCGCGCCGGGATTGATCTGCACTCGCGCGGCATATTGCTTCTGGCCGAAGATGAAGACCTGCGAGACGCCGCTCACCGTCGACAGCCGTTGCGCCAGCACTGTATTGGCGTAGTCGTCGATCCGGTAGACCGGCAGCGCCTTCGAATAGACGGCATAGATCAGGACGGGGAAGTTCGCCGGATTGACCTTTTTGTAAGTAGGTGGGTTCGGCAGATCTTTGGGCAGCAGGCCGCTTGCCGCGTTGATCGCGGTCTGCACGTCCTGCGCCGCCGCGTCAATGTTGCGCGACAGGTCGAATTGAAGGGTGATCGTTGTCGTGCCGACCCCGCTCAGCGAGGTCATCTGGTCAAGGGCTGGGATCGCCGTGAACTGCTGTTCAAGCGGGGTCGCCACCGAAGACGCCATCGTCGCCGGGCTCGCGCCGGGGAAATTGGCGGTGACCGTGATCGTCGGAAAATCGACATTGGGCAGCGCCGCCACCGGGAGCAGGCCGTAAGCGGCGATGCCGAAGACGAGCACGCCCAGCATCAGCAGCGAGGTCGCGATCGGCCGCCGGATGAAAGGTTCCGAAACGCTCATCGGCAATCACCTGCGAATTGTGCTCGAAAACCCACGTGCGGTTCGGCCGTGGCGAAGGCCGGCGATGCTCAACCTGAGGCGCCCGCCCGGTGCGCGTTCAAGAGCTTGACGCGCGCGCCTTCGGTCAGCCGATATTGGCCGTCGACCACCACCCGCTCGCCGGGCGTCAGCCCCTTGGTGATGGCGGCGATTCCGTCCTGGATCGAGGTCACGTCGACGATGCGGCGCTCGACCGTATCGTCGGGTTTGATCACATAGACGTAATCGCCATTCGGCCCTTCCTGGACCGTCTGCGAGGGCACCGTTGCGACTTCGGGCGGGTCATCAGGATCACCCGCAGATTGACGAACTCGCCGGGCCACAGCCGCTCGTCTCGATTAGCGAAGCGCGCCTTCAGATGGATCGTGCCGGTCGACTGGTCGATCGCGTTGTCGATTAGGGTCAGTTCGCCATCCGAGAGCAACTCGTTGCCGTCGGCGCTATACGCGCGCACGACGAGCGGGGCCTGCTGCTGGTGCTGGCGGATCTCGTCGATCGTATCTTGCGGCAAGGTAAAGCTGACCGAGATCGGCTTCAGCTGCGTTGATCGTGACGAGCGTCGGTATTGTCGCTGGCATGGACGAGGTTGCCGACATCGACGAGCTGCGCGCCGAGCCGTCCGCCGATCGGCGCGCGGATGTCGGCGTAGCTGAGGTTGAGCCGGGCGGTGTCGATCTGCGCTTCATCGCCCTTGATCGCGGCCTCGACCTGGCCAACCAGCGCCGTCTGCTGGTCAAAGCTCTGCCGGGTCTGGTAGCCGCTACCGAGCAGCTTCGAGTAGCGGGCGAGATCGAGCTTGGCCCCGGCGAGCTGCGCTTGGTCCTTCTGCTCGGCCGCTTCGGCCTGTTCGAGCGCCGCCTGATAGGGCCGCGGATCGATCTGAAGCAGCGGGTCGCCTTTCTTGACCTCCTGGCCTTCCTTGAAATCGGCTTTGACGATCTGGCCGTCGACCCGGGACTTGACCGCTACCGTGTTGAACGCCTGAACCGTGCCGATGCCGTGCAGGAAAACCGGGACATTTTCGGCGCGGACGGTTCCAGCGGTAACCGGGACGGCAGGCGCCGGAGCTTGGGCGCGGGCCACATTCGTCTCGGCCCCGGCAAAGCCCAGCCACCAGATCGCCGCTGCCGCCACCAGCAACAGCAGCGCGCCAACGCTGATCGCACGCCTCGCCATTTCCGAGCGACTCCGTTGGTTATTAAAGTTAACGAATATCTATCATAGATAAACTCTATAGCTTCGCGCCAGCGCTGTCCATGCAATCGATGCAAGCCTCGGCCGAACCGGACCGGGCGAAATGTCGCGGACCGCTGCGCCAGGGCTACGGGCGCAAGGGCGCTTCTATCGGCGCACAGTTCGTCCGTCCGGACATTAAACAGTCCTCGACCGCGGACTCTCTAATCAGCCCTCGAACCAGGACGATGCCGGCGATTGCCAAGCTTAGCACGATGATCAACCCGATCAGCGCCGCCGTCCGCCTCGCTTCGGTGTCTGGCTCGCGGTCCTCGAAGCGGTTGTTCATCAGCCTGCCGAAGGGACCGAGGCTTGGCCGCTCGCCCGGGTCGAGCCGAGGCCTGCATCACGTCGATCTACCCGCGTCACGTCCCTAGATAGTGTCGAATGGCGGCCGCCGGCAATAGCGGGCGTATCGCGCCAAGCGATCGTCCAACTCAGCGCGATGCGGTGGTGCGCGCCGCGGCGCGGTCGAGCGCCTTCTCCACCGCGGCCGAAGTCAGCAGCTCGGGGAGCAGCTCGCCGTTGGGCCGGGCTGGGCCATAGACCACGTTGAACGGAACGCCGAAGCGGCCGAAGCTCTGCAGGTAGCGGGCCAATACCGGGTCTGGGCGGGTCCAGTCGCCGCGCATCGCCACCACCCTCGACCCGAACAGCTGGCCGCTCACCGGCTCGCGGTCGAGCACCACCGCAGCGTTGACTTTGCAGGTCAAACACCACGCCGCTGTCACATCGACAAAAACGGTCTTGCCCTCGCCCACCAGTTCGGGGATGGCGCGCGCATCGAATCGCCGCCAGGGACCGGCCCCGCTGACGCCCCCGCCGATCCCCCCGCCGGCAACGCCGGCAAAAGCCGGCCAGAATATCGCGGCGGCGACGAACGCAGCCACGACGCTCGACGCCAGCCGCGACCGGGGCGCCGGCATCTCGCGCCAATGCTTCAGCGCCAGCAGCCCGAGCACGATCGCCAGCGCCGCCCCGGCGGCGATCGCCACCCGCGCGCCGGACAGCGCCGCCAGCACGAACAGGAGCCAGACCGCGGTTCCGGCCAGCGCCAGCCCGAGCGCCGCGCGCAGCCGGTTCATCCACCGTCCCGGCCGGGGCAGCAGGCGGACCAGCTGGGGAAACCCGGCGACGGCCAGATAGGGCGCGGCAAAGCCCAGCCCCAGCGCCGCGAACACGACTGCGATCTGCCGCGGCCCCTGCGCCAGTGCGAACCCGACCGCGGTGCCGACAAACGGCGCCGAGCACGGGGTGGCGAGCAGGGTGGCGAAGCCGCCGGTCAGAAACGCGTCCGCATATCGCGGGTGGACCCGGCTCGCCGCAGCGGCGTCATAGGCGATCCGCGGCAAGCCGATCGGCAACCATCCCCACAGGCTCGCCGCGAACAACGTGGTCAAGGCCGCCATCGCCGCGATAAACCACGGCCACTGGAACTGGATGCCCCAGCCGATCACGGCCCCCGACGCCTTGAGCCCAATCAGCGCCGCCGCGATCAACGCGAACGAGGAGAGCACCCCCGCCGCCGTCATCAGCAGCCCAATGCGCACCCGAATTCGATCGGCCCCCGCCTGGCTCGCGACCGACAGCAGCTTTAACGACAGCACCGGCAGCACGCACGGCATCGCATTCAGGATGAGACCGCCGAGCAGCGCGATGGCGAGGATTGGCAGTAGCCGCGCGACATCCCCGCGCATCGGCGCGGCCAGCGGGGTGGCGGCGAACTCGGCCGCGCGCAAGCCATCGACCAAGGTCAAGGTAAGCTTTTTGCCGGCAATCCCAGAGGCCGCCGCATCGCGGATCGGCACGGTCAACCGCACCACTTGTCCGTGGTCGGAAAGCTCGCGCGCGGGCCGCCCGGGGGACCCCACCGCCAAACCTTCGACAAACAGATCGGGCGCGTTAAAAGCGCTGCCGGCACTCTTCAGCCGAACGACAAGAGAGGTATCTCGTCCGCTCCCGACCGCATTGGCCGACATCAGCGTGACGCCTGTGGCGGCGAGGCTCTGCGGCACCCGCGCGCGCGCCGCGGCGATCAATCCCGCCTCCGGCGCCGGCGACATCGGACCCGCAGGCAAGACCAGACCGAACTTGGCCGAATACGGCACGCAGATCTCGGCACAGGCGGCGTAGTCGACCGCGGCATGCAACGACAGCGCCTGGCCCCGTCGGGCCAGAGTCACCGCGATTGGCAGGACGACATGATGCTCGTAGCCCGCCGTCTCAAACCCTTGCAGCGAGAAACGGTTCGGCGCCGGCCAGGAGATTTCGGCATGCGCGAGATTGCCCGATCCCGCAAAGTCGATGCTCGGCGGAATGCCGGCGTCACCCGGCGTGCGCCAGTACGCGTGCCAGCCTGGGGCCAGCCTGATTTCGAGCCCGGCTTCGACCGTCGCCGCCGACCCGGTTGCGCCGACCGCGCTGATCAGCCGCGCCGCCGCATGATCGTCGCCGACCCAGCCCGTCGCCGCGGCAAAACCGGCCGCGGACGAGACCAGCGTCAGCAGCGCCGCCAGGGCTGGGCTGCTCAACCCGAAAAACCGCAACCGCACGATCTCCCGATAAATTGCGCAGAGAAATGGCAGCCAATCATGGCCCAAGCAAGACTGTCGACGATCTCGACCAGGCGCCACTTTACCGCTGAATCCACCTTGGAGAGAGGGGAAAGGATGGCGAGCCGTGGAGAGCTACATGGACCCGCTGATCGTCCAGGCGCGCCTTGGTGTCGGCCATTCCGGCCGAACCATTGAGCTAGGTTGCGAGCCAGCCGCACTGTGCGCTATTGAGCGGCAGCCTCGTCGTAAAGGATCATCACGCATGGCGCAAGCGGGGCCGCTTTCCGGCATCACCATCGTCGACCTGTCCCGCATTCTGGCGGGTCCCTATTGCACCTTGCTGATGGCCGAACTGGGCGCGCGGGTAATCAAGGTCGAGCCGCCGCGCCAAGGCGACGACGCGCGCCATTACGGCCCGTTCAAAAACGGCAAGTCAGCCTATTTCGCCTCGGTCAACCGTGGCAAGGAATCGATCGCGCTCGACCTCAAATCGCCGGACGGCCGCGATATCTTCGAGCGCCTCCTCGGCAAGGCCGATGCGCTCGTCGAAAATTTTCGCCCGGGCACGATGGAAAAGCTCGGCTACGGCTGGGACACCCTGCACCCGCGCTATCCGCGGCTCGTCTACGCCGCGACCTCGGGCTTTGGCCATAGCGGCCCTTACTCGCACTATCCGGCCTACGACATGGTGGTGCAAGGGACTGGGCGGGATCATGAGCATCACCGGGCACCCCGGCATGCCATTGACCCGCATCGGCACCTCGATCGGCGATCTCGGCGGCGGGTTGTTTACCGCCATCGCGCTGAACGCGGCCCTCTTGCATCGCGAGCGCACCGGCGAGGCGCAGAAGGTCGACGTCTCGTTGTTCGACTGCCAGCTGGCGCTCTTGGAAAATGCGATCGTGCGCTACACCGCGACCGGCGAGATCCCGGGCCCGATGGGCGCGCGCCACCCATCGATCACCCCGTTCGAGGCGTTCGCCACCGCCGATGGCGACATCATCATCGCCGCCGGCAATGACGGGCTCTTTGTCAAACTCGCCCATGGGCTCGGCCGCTCGGACCTCGCCGACAACCCGCTGTTCAAGACCAATGCGCTGCGCAACCAGCACCAGGAAGCGCTAAAGGCCGAGATCGAAGGGGTGCTGCGCGACGGCGGCGCCGAACATTGGATCGGGGTGCTGGAGGCGGCGGGCGTGCCGTGCGGCCCGGTCAACAACATTGCCCAGGCCTTGGCCCACCCGCAGACCGCGGCGCGCAACATGCTGATCGACGTCGACGACCCGACGACCGGCCCGTTAAAGCTCGCCGGCAACCCGATGAAATTGTCGGCGTTCGCCGACCCGCCGAGCCGCACCCCCGCCCCCGATCTCGACGCCGACCGCGACCGGATCCTGCACGAGCTCGGGCTGTAAGACGCCTCGCGGCGTGTCGACCCCCTCCCATCCCCATCCCGCGCGGGGTCGGGTCAGGGTCGAGGCATGATCCGCTATCTCCTCGCTGCCGTTGCGCTGATTATCATTGTTGCCGCCGGCGGGGGCTACCTGTACCTGCGCTCGTCCCGGCCGCAGACCGATGGCCGGATCGAGGTGCAGGGGGCGAAAGCCGCGATCCGCATTGCCCGCGACCGCGACGGCGTTCCGACGATCACCGCCGCGGACGATGACGACGCCGCCTTCGGCCTCGGATTTGTCCATGCCCAGGATCGGCTGTTCCAGATGGAGCTGATGCGACGCTATGCCGCCGGCCGGCTCGCCGAGATCTTCGGCTCGAAAGCCGTTCCGGTCGACAAGGAGATGCGCGTCCTCGGCCTCTACCGCGCCGTCGCGGCCGAGATCCCATACCTGTCACCCGCGGTCAACCGCGCGTTCCGCGCTTATGCGGCGGGGGTCAACGCCTTTCTCGCCTCGCGCCACGGGGCGCTGCCGCCCGAGTTTCTGCTACTGCATTTCGCGCCCGAGCCGTGGCGTGAGGCCGACAGCCTGGCCTGGGGCAAGCTGATGGCGCTGCAAATCGAGGGCAATTATCGCGGCGAATTGCTGCGCGCCCGCATGGCCCGCACGATTTCGCCGAAGGATATGGCCTTTCTCTACCCGGCATATCCGAGGGATGCCCCGACCACCCTCTCAGCGATGCTGCCGATCTATCGCCGTCTCGGGTTGGGACAGCTCTACAAAGCGCTGCCCGGCGCGGTCGGGCCGGTTTACGCATCGAACAATTGGGTGGTCGACGGCCGGCACAGCAAGAGCGGCAAGCCGCTGCTCGCCAACGACCCGCACCTCGATTTCGGCGCGCCGGGCCCGTGGTATCTGGCCCGCCTGAAGACGCCGCAACGAGAGATCGCCGGAGCGACCGCGCCCGGGATGCCGCTCGTCGTGATCGGTCACAACGACCATATCGCCTGGGGCTTCACCACGACCACCGCCGATGTCGAGGACCTCTTTGTCGAGAAGCTCGATCCGACCGACCCCGGCCGCTATTTGACCCCCGACGGCAGCGCCCCATTCATAACGCGGCGGGAGACGATCGCGGTGCATGGCGGTGCTCCCGTCGCCTTGACCGTGCGCGCGACCCGGCACGGGCCGGTGCTGTCGGACGTATTGCCGCCGGACGCGGCCGATCCCGGCTATGTGCTGGCGTTGTCGGCCACCTTTCTCGAGAAACAGGATCGCAGCGCCGAGGCGCTGTGGGACGCCGACCGGGCTACCGACTGGGCGAGCTTCCGCGCTGCATGGCGGGGCTTTGTCGGGCCGATGCAGAACACCGTCTACGCCGACGATAGCGGCACGATCGGCTTTATCGCGCCGGGGCTGGCGCCGATCCGCGCCAAGGGCGATGGCTGGATGCCGGCGCCGGGCTGGACCGGCGAATATGACTGGAAAGGGTTCATCCCGTTCGCCGCATTGCCCCAGGCGACGAACCCAGCCTCGGGCGTTTTCGTCAGCGCCAACAATAAGATCGTGCCCGATTCCTATCGATATTTTCTGAGCCGCGACTGGGATCTGCCGAACCGCGCCGAACGGATCGAGGCCCTGCTCGCCCGGACCCCGCTGCAAACTCCGGCATCGAGTGCGGCGATCGAGGCCGACACCTTCTCGCTGACCGCCAAGGAATTGGTGCCGCTGATGACCGCGATAACGCCGGCCGACGCAGCCTCGCGCGCCGCCATCCGCCGCCTGCGGCGCTGGGACTTTCGCATGGACCGCAGCCGGGTCTCGCCGTTGCTGTTCACCGCCTGGCTGCGCCAGTTTAGCCATGTCATCCTGTTCAGCCGCTTCGGCCAGGCCGTCGCCGGCTATTGGGGACTGAAGCCGCAGGTCATGGAGGCGGTGTTGACCCGGCGTCCGGACTGGTGCGCCGACCCGAAACGGCGGTCTGCTCGCCAACCCGGCGCCGAGACCTGCGCCGCCCGGCTCGCCCAATCGCTCAAATCGGCGCTGGCCGAGTTGCGCCGCGCCTACGGCGACGACATGGCGACCTGGCGCTGGGGCAGGGCGCATGTCGCGGTCTTCGCCAACCCGGTCTTCAGCCAGGTCCCGCTGTTGGGCGACTGGGTCGATCCCTCGATCCCGACCGCCGGCGGAAACGACACGGTCAACCATGCCCCCAGCCTGCTGCGCGACGGGCGCGACCCGTTCGAGCAGGTGTTCGGGGCGAGCCTGCGGATCATCACCGACTTGGCCGCGCCCGCCGATGCGCGGATGATCGTCGCTCCCGGCCAGTCCGGCAACCCGCTGTCGCCCCACTTTGCCGATCTGGTCCGCCGCTGGCGCGATTTCGGCTGGCTCGTGCCCGGCCGCGCCGCTCCCGTTTCCATCCTCGAACTGGTGCCCGCAAAATGATTGATTTGCCGGTGACGATCGCCGACATTCGCCGGGCCGCAACGGCAATCGCCGGCGCGGTGGCGCGCACCCCCACGATCGCGGCTCCAGCCCTGTCCGAAATCGCCGGCTGCGACATTCATCTAAAGCTCGAAACCCTGCAGGCCACCGGCTCGTTCAAGGAGCGTGGGGCGCTTAATAAATTGCTGAGCCTGAGCCCGGAGCAGCGGCGGACCGGCGTCGTCGCGATGTCGGCGGGCAACCATGCCCAGGGTGTGGCCTATCACGCCCGCCGGCTCGGCGTCCCGGCGACGATCGTGATGCCCGAGGGCTCACCGTTCACCAAGATCGAGCGCACCGAGGCCCTCGGCGCCACTGTCGTGCTGAAGGGCGACAGCCTCGCCGCTTCCCGCGAAGCAGCCCAAGGGCTCGCCCAAAAAGCCGGGCTCGCCTTCATCCATCCCTATGACGATCGGGCGGTCATCGCCGGCCAGGGCACGATCGCGCTCGAATTCCTGGCCGATTGTCCGGATCTTGACGCGCTCATCGTGCCGATCGGCGGCGGCGGGCTGATTTCCGGGATCGCGGTCGCCGCCAAGGCGCTCACTCCCTCGCTCGAGATCGTCGGCGTCCAGTCGACCCTTTACCCGTCGATGCAACGCCTGATGCGTGGCGAAGAGCCCGGGCCGCCGGCCCAAGCGGCGACCTTGGCGGAGGGCATCGCGGTCAAGGAGCCGGGCCAGCTGACCCGCCGGATCGTCGCGGCGCTGATTTCCGACATCCTGCTGGTCGACGAGGCCATGCTCGAAGACGCAGTCGAGATCCTGCTCGACCGTCAGAAGCTGGTGGTCGAGGGGGCCGGGGCCGCCGGCCTCGCCGCGATCCTCGCCGCACCCGAGCGCTTTGCCGGAAGGCGGGTCGGGATCGTCCTGTCCGGGGGCAATATCGATGTGCGCCTTCTGGCCTCGATCCTGATGCGCGGCCTGGTGCATGAAGGCCGCCTGGTGCGGCTGCGCGCCGAATTGCCGGATACGCCGGGGGCGCTGTCGCGCGTTTCCGGAATCATCGGCGAGCACGCCGGCAACATCGTCGAGGTCCATCACCAGCGGCTGTTCCACGACACCTCGGTCAAACGGGCCGAGCTCGACGTCGTCGTCGAAACCCAGAACCGGCGGCATGTGGAGGTCCTGATCGCCGCCCTCAACCTTGCCGGCTTCCCGACCCGATTGCTGTTGGGCGCCGCCGACGAACCCGGCTAATCCGAACCCTCGACCAGGATCAGTCGGCCATGCGAGGCGGCCTGGCGAATCTTGAGCGCCGACTGGTATTCGGCCGAATTGTACCAGCGCCGCGCGGTGTCGCCGTCGGGGAATTCGATGACGACGATCCGCTTCGGAATCGGCGCGCCCTCCAGCAGCTGAGCCTCGCCGCCGCGGACAAGGAATCGGCCGCCGAAGCGGGCGATGCTGGCTGCGGCGAGCGGGCGATAGGGCTCATAGCCGGCGGGATCGGTCACCTCGACATCGGCGATGACGTAGGCTGGCATCGGTTCTTCCTGTCGACACCCGTCCAGTCTATCACGACTGCCGACGACGACGACTGCGCCGGGAACCCGGCCCGACTTGCCGCCGCCCCGACAATCCCCACATGCCGGAGATCGATCTGAAAATTCGGGGCTGACCCGTGACCGCCGGTTTCGACTTTTCCTCGCACGCTTACCGCGATGCGCGCATGCCCGACCCGGCGGCGTTTCCGGAAATCTACGAGGGCGTGCTGTGGCGCCGGGTAATGGCCTATCTCGTTGATCTCTTTTGCATCGGCGTGATCGCCGTCGTCGTGTGGTTCGGATTTGCCCTGTTGTGGCTGTTGAGCTTTGGCCTACTTGGCCCGCTGTTGTGGTTCCTGTCGGGGCTGATCCCGCTGTCTTATCATACGCTGCTGCTGAGCGGCCGGCGGTCGGCGACCTACGGCATGCGCATCTTCGATCTCGAATTGCGCTCGGTTTCCGGCGAGCGCCCGAGCTTCTTGCAGGCGCTGGTCCAGACCCTGCTGTTCTACATCACGGTCGCGATGACCTGCTCGCTCGTCCTGTTGTTCGCGTTGTTCAACCGGCGGCGGCGCACCTTGCACGACGTGCTGGCCGGCACCGTGATGGTGCGCACCCTGCCGGTCCCATAGCAGCCAGCCGACCGATATACCCCGCCGCTATACATAGTGGGGCAGCGGCTGGTTGCGGGTTTCGGGCAGAAACGGGGCGACGATGACGCCCAGGAGGAAGAACAGCCCGACCAGCGTCGCCGCCGGGCCATAGCCGCCGAGGCCGACGATCAAGGTCCCGGCGATCAGCGGGCCGGCGGCGGAGATCCAGCGCGGCGCGTTAAAGCAGAAAGCGACCGCGGTGCCGCGCATTCGCGTCGGGAACAGCTCGGGCAGCCAGATCGGCGCCCACGACCAGATCCCGCCGGTGAAGAAGCCGAAGACGGTGACCGCGACGAGCAGCGCACCAATACCCCGGGCCCACATATAAACGACCGGGGTTAATACCAGGCACATCGCGTACCACAGCATCGTAGTCGGCTTGCGGCCGATCCCGTCGGCGAGAAAGCCGAGCCCGACAAAGCCGAATATCGAGGCGCCGGTGCCGAGAAGACCGGCGATCGCGGCGTAATGGGGCGCCGACAGCCCGGCCTTGGCGGCAACGGCGCCGACATAGGTCGGGACAAAGGTCGCCACCCCCCAGAAGCCGAACGTCACCGACAGCATCATCAGAAACGCCGCAATCAGCCGCGGGCGTACGCCGCGGTCGAGAAGCATGTCGGTGACGGTAAACCGGGTCATAGCCGCATCGACGCCATCGAGCGCGGCCCCGCTTTGGCGCTGCGCCCGGGCCGTGCGGCGGCGCGCGTTGGCCTCTTCCCAGCGCGCTGATTCCGGCATGCCGCGCCAGATCCACAAGACGAGGAGCGCTGGCAAGACGCCGACCAGATACATGAAGCGCCAGGAATACGGTCCGAGCCCGCCGATCAGCAGCCAGACCGCCGACGCGATAAAGCTGCCGATGCCGGCGCCGCTCTGCAACAGCCCGCCGCCCTTGCCGCGGGCGTGGTCGGGCCACAATCCGGAAACAATCGAGGCGCCGGTCGCCCATTCCGAGCCGATCCCGACGCCGACCAGAAAACGCAGGATCGCAAAGGATTCCCAATTCCAGGCGATCGCGGAAAGCCCGGTGGTCAGGGAATAGGCCAGGATCGCCAGCATCATCGTCCGCTTGCGCCCGATGTAATCGGCGACGATTCCGCCAATGACCCCGCCGGTTGCCCAGCCGAACACGGTGGTTGCCAGCACATAGCCGGCATAGCGCGGAATCTGTGTGTATTGCCCGGGAGCGAGCAGCTGGTGCAGCGCGAAGCCGACCGTCAGAAACAACGCGTAGATCTCGAACCCGTCGAATAGCCAGGCGAGGTTCGAGGCGACCAGCACCCGCCATTGCTGGCGGTTGAGGGTGCGATACCAGGGTACGGAACCGACCAGAGCGTCTTCGTGCACGAGCGCCTCCCGTTGCGGGATCGGGCACGACCACGCTTGCGCCGGACTGCGACCGCCACCGCCCGATAGCCCCGAGGCACCCCGGCCGCGACGCTGCTGGAGGCCTCCGCTGTTCATCCTGTCCCGCCTCGAGCGCCAGTGCGCCGGGCAGCTGTTGATTTGGTTTGTCAATATACGCTCGCCTCGCGGCAAAGGCAAAAGCGGCGACGCGCGGCGGAATTGGCGCGACATGCGGCAGCGCGCGGCTGGCATGAATTCTGTGCATTTGTGCGCTGCCGCAGCATTCGTTATTGGCGCGCCGATCCGGCAACACGCCACCCGGAGCATCGGAGGAGCGCCATGCCTCGCACGGTCGAGCAGTCGGCCATGCGCAAAGTCTATTTGCGTGTGCTGCCATTCGCCGTCCTGACCTACTTTTTCTGCTATCTCGACCGGATCAACGTCGGCTTTGCCGCGCTGACCATGAACAAGGATCTGGGCTCGACCCGGCGATGTACGGCATGGCCGCCGGCGCCTTCTTTTGGGGCTATGTGCTGTTCGAGGTGCCGAGCAACATCATCCTCGAAAAGCTCGGCGCCAGGCTGTGGATCGCCCGCATCATGGTCACCTGGGGGATCATCTCCGCCGCCACCGCCTTTGCCACCGGCCCCTACAGCTTCATGGCGATCCGCTTTCTGTTGGGGCTGGCCGAGGCCGGGCTGTTCCCCGGTTTCGTCTTGTTCTTCACCTATTGGTTTCCCGACCGCCACCGCGGCCGCATCAATGCCGGCTTTACCCTGGCGCTGCCGATCGCGGTGGCGAGCGGCGCCCCGGTATCGACCGCGCTCCTGGGGCTGAACGGCTTCCTCGGCCTGAAGGGCTGGCAGTGCATCTATATCTTCGAGGCCATTCCAACCGTGTTGATCGGCATCGCCGCGTTCTTCTACCTGACCGACCGGCCGAGCGAGGCGCGCTGGCTGACCGCCGGCGGAGAGCGCCTGGCTCGACGGCACGCTTGCCGGCGAGCGCCGCGACATCGACGCCCGCCACGGCTTCGGCATGCTGCGCGCGTTCTTTGACCCGAAGATCCTGCTGCTGTCGCTCAATTACCTGGGGATCGTCACCGCCAGCCTCGGCCTCCTGCTGTTCGTGCCGCAGATCATCAAGCAGCTCGGCGTCACCAACATGCAGGTCGGCTGGGTCACGATGGTCCCCTATATCTGCGGCGCGATCAGCATGGTGGTGTGCGGCTGGCTGTCCGACCGCATCGGCGACCGGCGCTGGAGCCTGTTCGCGACCTGCGTGATCTCGACCGTGGGCCTCGTCATCGCCGGGCTGACGATCGGCACTTGGTGGGCGCTCGCTCGGCGTTACTATCGCCACGATCGGCTTCTACGGCACCAAGGGGCCGTTCTGGTCGATGCCGACGATGTTCCTGACCGGGCCGGCCGCCGCCGCCGGCCTCGCCTGGATCAACTCGCTCGGCAACCTCGGCGGGTTCTTCGGCCCGACCATCGTCGGCTGGGCCAAGCAGCTGACCGGCAGCTTTGCCGGCGGGCTCTACGCGCTGGCGCTGTGCACCCTGCTCTCGGCCGTGGTCTCGCTGTTCTGGCTGAACATCCGCGGCCGGGCGGCGGGCGACCGAGGCGGTCACCATCCTCGCCGAATAAACTCTGCGCCTGCCTGGCGGGGGCGGATTGCGGAGGATTGCGCGCCGCCTGGGCAGATGCGTCTCATTTGTGCAGGGATGTAGAGCTGGTCCGGGAATGAGGTCTGGATATGATCCGGCGATCCCGGCCCGGATCGGCCCCTGCCAGCACGGCAAGAACCCGGACCTGACAGTAGCATCACAAAAACCGTGCCAATCGTTCCGGCCGGCCAGCTTGCCGCGAATGACGCCTCGCCTCTAGGATGGCCGCCGCTGCCGCGACCGCGCATGGGGGAGAGCCGATGCCACACCTGACGACCGATGACGGCGTCCGCCTCTATTACGAGGAGACCGGGTCGGGGACGCCGATCGTCTTCGTCCACGAATTCGCCGACGATTATCGCGGCTACGAGGGCCAGCTGCGCTATTTCGGGCGGCGCTATCGCTGCGTCGCCTATAACGCCCGCGGCTACCCGCCCTCGGACGTGCCCGACGACCCGGCGCGCTATTCGCAGGACCGCGCCAGGGACGACATCCGCGCCGTGCTCGACGCGCTGGCGCTCGATAAGGCGCATATCGTCGGCATCTCGATGGGTGGGTTCGCGAGTTTGCATTTCGGCCTCGCCTATCCCGGCCGCGCCTTGTCGCTGGTGGTCGCCGGCTGCGGCTATGGCGCCGAGCCCGGCAAGCGCCAGCAATTCCATGACGAGACGGCAAAGACCATCGCCCTGATCGAAGGCAGCGGGATGGGCGAGGCCGGCAAGACCTATTCGCAGGGCCCGAGCCGGGTGCAGTTCCAGAACAAGGACCCGCGCGGCTGGGGCGAATTTGCCGCCAACCTCGCCGGGCATTCGACCAAAGGCTCGGCGCTCACCATGCGCGGCGTGCAGGCGCAGCGCCCGTCCCTGTGGGATCTCGTCGAGCCGATGCGCCGGCTCGAAGTGCCGACCCTGGTCATGACCGGCGACGAGGACGACCCGTGCCTCGAACCGGGCCTCCTGATGAAGCGCACGATCCCCGCCGCCGCCCTCGTCGTGTTCCCGAACACCGGCCACGCGCTCAACCTCGAAGAGCCCGATCTGTTCAACCGCAGCCTCGACGAATTCTTCCACCAGGTCGAACGCGGCCGCTGGCCGCGCCGCGACCCCCGCGCCGTCACCGGCTCGATCCTCGGCATGCGCTAGGCGCCTGCTCCGGCCCGGGCGGGTGTCACGATGGCGGGTCGCGCGCCTCTTCCAATTGTCGCAGGCGCCGCTCGAAATCGCTGGTCTCGACGGCGCGGACAAAGATCTCGACCACCCGCGCCAATTCGGCCGGCCTCGCCGGGGGTGATCGCGCCCTGCGCCGCGGCGTTGGTGATCGCGGCCATGGTGGCGCGAGATCGGCGGCGCTGGCGACCGGCGGCAGGTCGAGCCGCACCGCGCGCTGTCGCCGCGGCGGGATGATCCGGTCGAGGCACAGCCGCAACGCCGCCGCGTCGCCTTCGAGTGCCAGGTCGAGCGCCCTTCGGGTCAGCGCCTCGGCTTCGCCGTCGAGCAGCAATTCGGCCATTTCAGTCGCCTTGTTGCGCGCCCCCGGCGGCCGGCCGGCAGGGTTGCCCGACTGCCCCTTGCGAAAGCGGCCCTGCGGGGTTGCCGGACCGGCCCTTCTGAAACCGCCCCCGAGCATCCCGCCCCTGCTGTTTTTGCAATGAATCAACAAGCACGCCATTCTCCTCCACGATCCCGGCGCCGGCTCGCCCAGCGCCGCTTCGGGAAGCAGAGTAAGATGCGATTATGGCAATTTTCCGTTGCTGTTTTGTTTTAATGCATGCCCCGGCAGAAGCGTATCCTCCTGGTCGCCCCCGCGGAAGCGGGGGTCCAGGGCCGCAGGCGTGGTGCCGCACGCCCTGGGTGCCCGCTTTCGCGGGCATGACGAAAAAAAGGAATGATGAGCCGCGCACCCGCCCGAATAGCCCTGGCCCCGCCGCATCCGGGCGCGTTCATCCGCGAGGAAATTCTCGACGAGCTTGGCTTGTCGGTGAGCGAGGCGGCGAAGGTGCTGGACGTGCGCCGCGCCACCCTTTCCGACCTGATCAACGGCAACGCGGCGCTGTCGGCGGAAATGGCGCTGCGGATCGAGAAGGCGTTCGGGGTAAAGATGGAGACCCTGTTGAACATGCAGGCGTGGCACGACGCCCACGCGATGCGGCAGCGCGAGGACGAGATCGCCGTCAAGCCCTATCGGCCCGCTGCGCCCGAGCCGGGCTGACCGCCGCACTTCTTTTCCAGAATGGAGATTACAGGGCTTCGACGTTCTGCGCCCGCGCCGACCTGCAGAAGGCACCGGGTTTGAAAGCAACAATGTCCGACGCCATTTTCGCGTAAATTGGAGTGAGCCGTCAATTGTATCAGACGCCGACTAGCACCGACTTTCAGCGCATTCTCGTGACGATTACGCAGAAGGCGCGTGGCCGAGCGCATGCTGACGACCAGAAGATAAAAGCGGAGCATGCATCCAGAGGACTGGGGCGAAGTGGCCCACTTATTGCCGCTGTCGGCGTTCGTTTTGATGAACTGCACGCTGAGGCGACCGAAGCCGTTATGCACTTGATCCGGGACTTTGTCGGAAGGACGCAACTGACCCCGACGGAATTGGGCACGACGGCGCGGTTGAAAACCTTGCGGGGGAACTGATTTCTCGTATCCCCTCCCTGGGAGAAGGTCTCCACCAAGCTACACAGCAAACGCAGGCTAAATACAGGCGGACGTTTCAGCAGCGCATAGACGGGGCACTCCGAGATATCGAAATCGGTTTGTTGGAGGACAGAACGTGGCACCACAATCTGAGCAAACGATACAAGCAAACGCATTTCGACTTTTAGAAATAATGGAAAAAGCAACCCGCGGTTCATCTAGGCCTGTCTTTCTTGGACACTTGCCTGATCTCGACGGCATGAACGCAGAAGAGGCCAAGGCGGCCTATAATTATTTGCGCGGAAAAGGGCTAATCGATCCCGCTAACGTCGGTTACGCCGCAAGGGTCAGTGCGTACGGACACGACGCCTTAAGAGAGGCACAATCGACACCAAATGAAATGACCTCTGCATTTCCAGAAATTACATATAATATACTTCATGTGGGAACGATGACCGGGTCGAATATTCAGCAGGGCACCGCCAATTCGCAGATTACCGCGACCCAAACCATCACAACGCAGCAATTCGTCGAAAATGTGCAAAAGCTGGTCGATCAGGTCGAACGTGCGTTGCCGACTTCAGATTTGCCTACGGAGGTGCAGCAGCAGACGAAGGCGATTATGGCAGAGCTACGGGCGGCGGCCAGTGAGCGAACGCCCGATACAGGGCGCCTGCGCCGGGGATTGGAAGCATTGAAGCGGATCATGGAGCACGCAGCAGGGCACTTGGTAGCCGCCGGCGTACTTAGCCTGATTGCACCTCTGCTACACGCGACGGCAGCCGACTGATTTTTTCTTTAAGCAAGCCTAGGGAGGAACAGCGCAGCGCATTCCGCCGCTCAGCCGATGCTGCCTTGCCGCATTTCCTCGGGGCAAAGCGGCCCTCCACCGGTCATGCTCCGGGACCACGGCCCGCGAGCCGATGCGACACCTCGAACCAAGAACGCGCGCCGCGGCCGGCGGAATGCGCTCGCGCTGTTCCGCCCTACGCTGCTGCGCTCTTTACACCGTGCGCCACCAGTGGCGCATCTGTTTGGCCATGACCATTCACCAGACCCGGCCTATGATGTGGGCATACGCGGCCAGTCGCCGCGCGAGGCGCAACGCCGGGTCATGGATGCGTCCGCAGGAGGAAGGGTCATCGACATGCGATCTCTTGTCATGATGTTCGCCGGCCTTGTGATCGTCGGCGCAGCGATTGCCACGACGGTGGGGTGCACGCCGGCTGCAAGTGCGGGTCAGCCCTATGCGTGCGCGGCGGGAGTGCCTTGGGTCGCTGACGGCTATACCAACGGCAAGTTCGTCCCCGCTCACTGCCTGGGCCAACCGGCAAAATAAAAGCGCGATAGATTCCGAAATCTACCTTACGCGACCTGGCTCCGCATGCTGCGCATAAAGGAATTCGCTTACCGAGCGTTTGGCAGCTACGAAGCCAGGATCACGCAAAACAGGGGAAACGCGATGGATCGACGCGGTTCGGGCGCGGTTGTCGCCCGCGCGCTGGTTTTTGGGGTTGTCGTGCTGCTGGCCGGCTCTGGAAAGGGCCATGCCCAGCAATCCGATGCCGACAGCATCAAGGCCGCGATCGCGGCCTTTCATGCCGTGATCGGAGGGCTCGACATGACGAAGATGGACCCGCTATGGGCGCACGATCCGAGCGTCACCAACATCAATCCGGGGGACAAAACCGTTTCGGTCGGGTGGGACGCGGTCAGGCAGGGCTTTGCCAAAAACGGCCCGCAAAAATTCTGGGCGAAATTGAAGCTGACCCAGGCGGACGGGCCGTACATTCAAGTCAAGGGCGTGGTGGCGTGGGCCTCGGATTTCGTCGATGCCGCCGGCACCACCAAGGCGGGCAAGGCGATGACCGCGCGCACCATGGAGAATTCGGTTTTCGAAAAGCGCGGCGGCCAATGGCTCTTGGTGTCGCACAGCGCGGCGCGGGCGCCGCGGTCGTGACTGCCGATGTTGTGGCCAGGCTGCGGCTCGACCGGGATGACCGCCGGGCCGCCCGGCGCCGGCCGAGTACCAAGCGTCAAATCCGTGCCGCCAGGCTTTGCCGGCGTCGTTGGCGGGCGTGAGCGCGGGCTGAGCCATGGCCGTGGCCGAGCCGGAATTCACCCTTGGCGTCGAGGAGGAATATTTCCTCGTCGATCGGGCGACGCGCGACGTGGTCGACGACCCGCCGCCGGCGATGCTGGCCGAGTGCGAGGGGCTGCTGGCGGGGCAGGTCGGGCCGGAGTTTTTGCGCTCGCAGATCGAGGTCGGGACGCGGGTGTGCGCGAGCCTTGGCGAGGCGCGGGCCGATCTCGGCCGGCTGCGGCGCACCGTCGCCGAGGTCGCGGCGCGCCACGGTATGGCGCCGATCGCGGCGGCGACCCACCCGTTCGCCCGCTGGGACGCGCAGAAAACCACCGAGCGCCGGCGCTACGCCGATCTACGCGACGATCTGCAGGCGGTCGGTCGGCGGCTGGCGATCTGCGGATTGCATGTCCATATCGGCATCCCCGACGACGAATTGCGCATCGACCTGTCTGAACCAGGCTTCGTATTTCCTGCCGCATCTGTTGGCGTTGTCGACCTCCTCGCCGTTCTGGCGCGGCGAGAATACCGGGCTCAAATCCTATCGGCTGGCGGTGTTCGACGAGTTGCCGCGCACCGGCATGCCGGAGCGGTTCGACAGCTGGGGCGAGTACCGCCGCCATGTCGCGGTGCTGACCGGCGCCGGGCTAATCGAGGACGCGACCAAATTGTGGTGGGATCTGCGGCCGAGCGAGCGCTTTCCGACCCTCGAGATGCGCATCGCCGACAGCTGCACGACGATCGTGGATTCGCTGACCATCGCCGCGCTGTTCCGCTGCCTCTTGCGCATGCTGTGGCGGCTGAAGCGGCAGAACCAGCGCTGGCGGATCTATGCCCGCATGCTGATCGACGAGAACCGATGGCGGGCGCAGCGCTACGGCACCGACCGGGGGCTGGTCGATTTCGGCCGCGGCGCCATCGTCCCCTATGCCGAGCTGCTCGAAGAGATCCTGGTCCTGATCGACCAGGACGCCGGCCATTTCGGCTGCCGCGACGAGGTTTCGCACGCCCGCGAGATCCTCGCCCGCGGCACCAGCGCCCACCGCCAGCTCGCGGTCTTCGACCAGGCGCTGGCCCAGGGCGCCAGCCGCGCGCAGGCGCTGGCGGCGGTCGTCGACTGGCTGATCGCCGAAACCGTGCGCGGGGTGTAGGATGCGGCGGCAATTGACACTGGAGTTTGCGATGATGCCAGCCGTTGGAGCCGCCGGAGCCCTGATCGAGGCGGTGGCCGAGAAATCGCCGGGCCGGCGCTGGCCGCAGGACGGCTCCTCGCGCATCCCAAACTGGGTCTACACCGACCCCGAGATATTCGCCCGCGAGCAAGAGCGCGTGTTCGAGGGCGCGGGCTGGCTTTATGTGTGTCTCGAAGCGGAAATCCCGAACCCCGGCGATTTCGTGCGCAGCCGGCTCGGCGCCAAGGAAGTGGTCACGGTGCGCGATCCGGCCGGCGCGGTCAACGTGCTGGTCAACCGCTGCGCCCATCGCAGCGCCCAGTTCTGCTCGGCCGCGCGCGGCACGGCGAAAGAATTCGTCTGCCCCTATCACCAATGGACCTACGATCTCGGCGGCGCTCTGCTCGGCGTGCCGTTCCGCCGCGGCTATCGCGGCCAGGGCGGCATGCCGGCCGATTTCGAGCCGCAGCAGCACGGGCTGCAGCGCCTCCGCGTGACCTGCCGGCACGGGCTGGTGTTTGCCAGCTTCTCGGCCGAGACCGAGCCGTTCGACGAGCTATCTCGGCGACAACATGCTCGGCTATTTCGACCGCGTCTTCGACGGCCGCGAACTCGTCGTGCTCGGCCATCTGCGCCAGCGCATCCCAAGCAACTGGAAGCTGATGTTCGAGAACATCAAGGACCCGTACCACGCGAGCCTGCTGCACGTGTTCCTGGTGACCTTCGGCCTCTTCCGCCTCGATCAGCAATCGGCGATCGAGATGGACCCGACCGGGCGGCACGCGGTGCTGGTCAGCCGCAAGGGCGAGCAGCAGCAGAACGAGGCGACCCGGCAGATGCGCGCGTTCAAATCGAACTTCACGCTTGCGCGATCCGCGGCTCCTGGAGCCGGTGCGCGAGTTCGCCGGCGAGGCCACGGTGGTGATGCAGACCCTGTGGCCGAACCTGATCGTCCAGCAGCAATCGAATACCCTGGCGGTGCGGCAGATCGTGCCGCTCGACGCCGGGCATTTCGATCTGGCCTGGACCTTCTTCGGCTATGCCGACGACACGCCGGAGATGCGGCAGCGCCGCCTGCGTCAAGCCAATCTGATGGGGCCTGCCGGCCTGGTTTCGCTCGACGACAGCGAGGCGATGCTGCTGTCGCAGGCCGGGATCGACGCCGACCGCCGAGGCGCTGTGCGTCGCCGAGATGGGCGGCCGCGGCGTCCATGACGAGCCGCACATGGTGACCGAGACCGCGATCCGCGGCTTCTACCAGCACTATCGCCGGGTCATGGGCCTCTGATCGGCAGCGCGGCGATGATCGCGGCGCCCGGCCTCGACCCGCCGGCGGCCCTGCGCCTGCGGCTCGGCAACCTCTATTGCGCCTATGGCGACGCGCTCGACGAGGGCGCGCTCGAGCGCTGGCCCGACTTCTTTACCGAGGAGTGCCGCTACCAGGTCATTCCGCGCGACAATTTGGACCGCGGGCTGCCGATCGCACTGATCTATTGCGAGAGCCGCGACATGCTCGCTGACCGGGTGACGGCGATCCGCGAGACGGCGCTTTACGTGCCCCGTCTGATGCGCCACTTCGTCAGCAACATCCGCCTGCGCGCGATCGGAGCCGGACGGGATGCGCCTGACCGCGAACTTTGCGCTGTGCCAGACCATGGCCGACCAGCCGTCGGCGCTGTTCCTGTGCGGCCGCTATCATGACCGGGTGGTCGAGGACAGCGGCGAGCTGCGTTTTGCCGAGCGGATCTGCGTCTACGATTCGACGATCGTGCCGACCTCGCTCGTCTATCCGGTCTAACCGAGGTTCGGCGACGCGGCCCGGCGCTCGTACCAGGCGCGGCTGCGCAGCACGATGCGTACGACCGAGAGCATCACCGGGACCTCGACCAGGACGCCGACGACGGTGGCGAGGGCGGCGCCCGACTGGAAGCCGAAAAGTGCTATCGCCGCGGCGACCGCCAGCTCGAAAAAGTTCGAGGCGCCGATCAGTGCCGACGGGCAGGCGACATTGTATGGCACGCCGAGCGCGCGGTTGAGCCCATAGGCGATGCCGGCGTTCAGATACACCTGGATCACGATCGGCACCGCCAAGAGCAGGATCACCAGCGGCTGGCGAATGATCTCCTCGCCCTGAAAGCCGAACAGCAGCACCAGGGTTGCTAGCAGGGCCACCAGCGAGACCGGCTGCAAAGCGCTCAACAGCCGCGCCAACCCCGGCTCTCCGGCGCGCGCCAGCACCCCTCGCCGCCACAATTGCGCTCCCACGACCGGCACGACGATATAGAGCACGACCGACAGGAACAGGGTCGCCCATGGCACCGTGATGGAGGACAGGCCGAGCAATAGGCCGACGATCGGGGCAAAGGCGAAGACCATGATCGTGTCATTGAGCGCCACTTGGCTCAAGGTGAAATTGGGATCGCCATCGGTCAGGTTCGACCACACGAAAACCATCGCCGTGCACGGCGCCGCGGCCAGCAGGATCAGCCCACCGATATAGCTGTCGATCTGCCCCGCCGGCAGCCAAGGGCGGAACAGCCAGCCGATGAACAGCCAGCCGAGCAGCGCCATGCTGAACGGCTTTACGAGCCAGTTGATGCCGACGGTGACGGCGATGCCGCGCCATTGCTCGGCGACCCGATGCAGCGCGCCGAAATCGACCTTGAGCAGCATCGGCACGATCATCAGCCAGATCAGCACCGCGACCGGGATGTTGACTTGCGCCACGGTCACCCGCCCGAGCATCCGGAACGGCCCCGGCAGCAGGCGGCCGAGCCCGATGCCGGCCACGATGCACAGCGCCACCCATAAGGTCAGCCAGCGCTCGAAGGCGCCGAGCCTCGGCGCCGCGCAGCTCGGGGCAATATCGGAAACGGAAGTCATGGCGGCTCCTGAGGTGCGGATGCGGCGCGGCGGCCGATCTGGTCCACACTTTGCTTGATCGCGAGGCGGTCGAGCTTGTCGATCGGCAGCGCGACAAGCAGGGCGATGCGCGTGTCGAGCGCCAGATAGGCTTGGCGAAAGGCCTGCTGCCGGTCGACGTCGGTGCCATCGACCGCGGCCGGGTCCGGCACCCCCCAATGTGCAGTGATCGGCTGACCCGGCCAGACCGGACAGATTTCGCCCGCTGCCTGATCGCAGACCGTGAAGACGAAATCCATCCGCGGCGCGCCCGGGGTCGCAAACTCGTTCCAGCTCTTCGAGCGCAAGCCCGCGGTCGGCAGGCCCAGCCGCGCGAGGAGCCCGATTGCCAGCGGGTCGACCCGTCCCTTCGGGTGCGAGCCGGCGCTGAACCCTTTGAACCGGCCCCGCCCCCGATTATTGAGGATACTTTCGGCGAGAATGCTTCGGGCCGAATTCCCCGTGCACAAAAACAGCACGTGGTAAGGCTCGTCCGCGACCATGGCCGGTTATTTCCCCTGGCATCACGCAGCCGGCTTCCTGGCTTCGATGGTTGCCGAGGCGACGTAGTTTTCGATCCTCTTTTCCGGCCCCCAGCTCTTGATCAGCTCGCGGCTGTAGGGCTTCACTTCGATAGCGATCTGGAAAAAGCCGGCGGCGGCGAGCTGATCCTCGATCTGCGAAATCGGACCGGCTCCAGCGACGCAGCCGCAAATCAGCGCCGGATCGGCCGCAAGTTCGGCCGGCAGCGGTGCGATGCTGACGATGTCCGAAACCGCGAGCCGGCCGCCCGGCTTCAGCGCGCGAAAGGCCTCGCGCAACACCTGGGCCTTGTCGGGGACGAGGTTGATCACGCAATTCGAGATCACGACATCGGCGGCGTTGTCGGCGACCGGCAGATGCTCGAGCTCGCCGAGGCGGAATTCGACGTTGCCGGCGCCGATCTTGGCGGCATTGTCGCGCGCCTTCATCAGCATTTCGTGAGTCATGTCGACGCCGATGACATGACCCTCGGGACCGACCTGCTGCGCCGCCAGAAAGCAATCGAAACCGGCGCCGCTGCCGAGGTCGACGACGGTCTCGCCCGGCTGCATCTGGGCGATCGCCTGCGGGTTGCCGCAGCCGAGCCCGAGATTGACGCCGTCGGGAACCGAGGCGAGCTGCGCCTCGGTGTAGCCCATCCGCAGCGCCTTATCGAGGGCGGCGGTGGTTGGCCCGCTACAGGATGATGCCGCCGGGGTGCAGCAGTCCGAAGCATCGGCCGCAGCCGCGATGCCGCCGTAGCGGGCGCGCACCATCTCCTTGATCTGGGAATTGTCCATCGATTGTGCTCCTTCTGCCGACTTTTTCTCGGGCGGCGTCGCCGAAGCGGTCGCACCCGGATGGCAGACCGGAGCGCAAACGGCAGCGCCGCTGCCGCAGCAATTCTCGGTCAGGTAGCCCATCAGTGCGTTCATCACCGCAAAATCCGTGGCGTAGATCAGCTGCCGGCTGATCCGGCGCTTGGTGATCAGCCCGGCATGGGTCAGCTGTTGCAGGTGAAAGGTCAGCGAGGACGGGGACAGTTCGAGGGCGTGCGCGATGGTCCCGGCCGACAAGCCGTCGGGGCCGCGCTGCACCAGCAGGCGAAAGGCCGCGAGCCGGGTTTCATGAGCCAGCGCGCCAAGTGCCGCGATCGTCTGCTTGGCCTCCATCTGCGCTCCTCATATTTCAACGAGGATCGAAATTAGCGATTCGCACGCGATACTGTCAACGATTTTTCGTGGATCATCGAATTATCATTGGGGGTGCGGTTGCGGCGATGCAGCGCTACATAAAGAAACGGCACCAACGAGGAGGTCCCCGATGGACGACATGACCCGCACCGAGCTCGAAGCCGCGGCCTTTCGCCGGCTCGTCGCGCATCTGCGCGAGCGCACCGACGTGCAGAACATCGACATGATGAATTTGGCCGGCTTCTGCCGCAATTGCCTGTCGCGCTGGTATCGCGAGGAGGCCGAGCAGCGCCATATCCCGCTCACCGACCCGCAGGCGCGCGAAATCGTCTACGGCATGCCTTATGACGAATGGCGCAAAAAGCATCAGAAGGAAGCCAGCGCCGACCAGAAGGCGGCCTTCGCCGCCCAGCAGCAGCGCTGATCGCCGCTCGCGCTCGGGCGACGGCGATTCGCCCGGCGGTAGCGCCGGCGGCGGTCCCGCGCTAAGTTCGCAGCCATGCAGCAGATCCGGATCCGCGGCGCGCGCGAGCATAATCTGAAGAACATCGATGTCGATCTGCCGCGCGACAGCCTGGTGGTGATGACCGGGCTATCGGGCTCGGGCAAGTCGTCGCTTGCCTTTGACACGATCTACGCCGAGGGCCAGCGTCGCTATGTCGAGAGCCTGTCGGCCTATGCCCGCCAGTTTCTCGAATTGATGCAGAAGCCGGAGGTCGAATTGATCGAAGGATTGTCGCCGGCGATCTCGATCGAGCAGAAGACGACCTCGCGCAACCCGCGCTCGACGGTCGCCACGGTGACCGAGATCTACGACTACATGCGCCTTCTGTGGGCGCGCGTCGGCGTGCCCTATTCGCCGGCGACCGGGTTGCCGATCGTCAGCCAGACCATCTCTCAGATGGTCGACCGAGTGATGGGCATGATCGAGGGGACGCGGCTCTACCTGCTGGCGCCGATCGCGCGCGGGCGCAAGGGCGAGTACAGGAAGGAACTGATCGACCTCAAAAAGCGCGGCTTTCAGCGGGTCAAGATCGACGGCAAGATGCTCGAACTGGACGAGGTCCGGCCGCTCAACAAAAAGCTGAAGCACGACGTCGCGGTAGTCGTCGACCGCATCGTCGTCGCTGCCGATCTGGGCAACCGGCTCGCCAATTCGTTCGAGACCGCGCTCGATCTCGCCGACGGCATCGCGATCACCGAAAACGCCGCTTCGGGCGACGAGACGATCTTCTCGGCGAAATTCGCCTGCCCGGTCTCCGGTTTCACGATCCCGGAGATCGAGCCGCGGCTGTTCTCGTTCAACAACCCGTTCGGCGCCTGCCCCGCCTGCGACGGGCTCGGTACCAAGCTCTATTTCGATGCCGGCCTGGTCGTCCATGACGAGCGCAGGAGCCTCGCCGAGGGGGCGGTCAGCCCGTGGTCGCACTCCTCCTCGCAGTACTACACGCAGACCTTGGAAAGCATCGCCCGGCATTTCCGGCAGAGCATGCACACCCCTTGGGCCGAACTGCCGGAACGCATGCGGCAAACCATCCTCAACGGCTCGACTGGCGAGCCGGTGCAGATGACCTACGATGACGGGCTGCGCAAATATACGACCGAGCGCCCGTTCGAGGGGGTGCTCCCGAACATGGAGCGGCGCTTTCGCGAGACCGACAGCGCCTGGGTCAAGGAGGAATTGGGCCGCTACCAGAGTGCGCGGACCTGCGAGGTGTGCCACGGCGACCGGCTTAAGCCCGAGGCGTTGGCGGTCAAGATCGGCGGCCGCAACATCAGCGAGGTGGCCCGGCTATCGATTTCCGACGCCCTCGAATGGTTCTCCGGCATCGATGCCGCGCTCAGCCCGAGTCCAGCGCGAGATCGCCGAGCGCATCCTGAAGGAGATCAACGAGCGGCTCGGCTTTTTGCAGAATGTCGGGCTCGAATACCTGACCCTGTCGCGGGCGTCCGGCACCTTGTCGGGCGGCGAGAGCCAGCGCATCCGATTGGCCTCGCAGATCGGCTCGGGGCTGACCGGCGTGCTCTATGTGCTCGACGAGCCGTCGATCGGGCTGCACCAGCGCGACAACGGCCGCCTTCTCGTGACCCTGAAGCGGCTCAGGGACCTCGGCAACACGGTCATCGTCGTCGAGCATGACGAGGAGGCGATCCGCACCGCCGATTGGGTCGTCGATATGGGGCCGGGCGCCGGGGTGCATGGCGGGCACGTCGTCGCCGAGGGCACGCCCGCCGAAATCATGGCCAATCCCGCCAGCATCACCGGCCAATACCTGACCGGCGCGCGCCAGATCCCATTGCCGGCGGTGCGGCGAACCGGTCATCCGGGACAGATCCTGCGCATCGTCGAGGCCACCGGCAACAATTTGAAGGGGATCACCGCCGAGATCCCGCTCGGCACGTTCTGCGTCGTGACCGGGGTCTCGGGCGGCGGCAAATCGACCCTGATCATCGAGACCCTGTACAAGGCATTGGCCAAGCGGCTCAACAACGCGCGCGAGCAGCCGGCGCCGCATGAACGGCTCGAGGGTGTGGAATTCCTCGACAAGATCGTCGACATCGACCAGTCGCCGATCGGCCGCACCCCGCGCTCGAACCCGGCGACCTATACCGGCTGCTTCACCCCGATCCGCGACTGGTTCGCCGGGCTGCCCGAAGCCAAGTCGCGCGGCTATCTGCCGGGGCGCTTCTCGTTCAACGTCAAGGGCGGGCGCTGCGAGGCCTGCCAGGGCGATGGTGTCATCAAGATCGAGATGCACTTTCTGCCCGACGTCTATGTCCAGTGCGACGTGTGCAAGGGCCGGCGCTACAATCGTGAGACGCTCGAAGTGCTGTTCCGGGCCAAGAGCATCGCCGATGTGCTCGACATGACCGTCGACGAGGGCGTCGAATTCTTCCGCGCGGTGCCGGCGATCCGCGACAAATTGCTGACGTTGCAACAGGTCGGGCTCGGCTACATCCATGTCGGCCAGCCGGCGACGACCCTCTCGGGCGGCGAGGCGCAGCGGGTCAAGCTCGCCAAGGAATTGTCGAGGCGCGCCACCGGGCGCACCCTCTACATCCTCGACGAGCCGACCACCGGGCTTCATTTCGACGATGTGCGCAAATTGCTCGAAGTGCTGCACGCGCTGGTCGAGACCGGCAACACGGTGCTGGTCATCGAGCACAACCTCGAAGTCGTCAAGACCGCCGACTGGGTCATCGATCTCGGCCCGGAAGGGCGGCGACGCCGGCGGCCACATCGTCGCCACCGGCGCGCCCGAGGACATCGCCGCCAGCGCCAAGAGCTACACCGGCGACTACCTGCGCCCCTACCTCGCCCGCCGCCCGTCACAGCGGCGGCGCAAGGCGGGGTGATCGAGTTTAATCATGTTCAGTAGGCTGTGGCTGCCGATTCAGGAACACATAGATAGTATCAACGGCTCAATGCCGGGCGTTCACCATTACACGAGCCTAGAGGGCGCTCGCGGAATTCTGAGAAGTGGGCGGATCTGGTTCACTGAACGAGGGCATCTGAACGATCCAACCGAAATATCTCACGGCATTCAGATTGCACAATCCCTATTGCATGAATTGGATAAGGCATCCGGTGCGGCTCGCCTCGCATATATAGCTAAAGAGGTATTCCGTAATTTCTGCTTCTTTAGCGCGAGCTTCAGCTTTGTGCGCGACGACATTTCGCAGTGGACAAGATATGCGGACGGCGGAAGGGGTGTCGTTTTATCGTTCAAGGCTACTGTATTTGATCATCCGAAAATATTTGCAGATAGGCTCATAGCCGGAGATCCGACCGCCGTTGTCTGCCCGATATCTTACGACTTAGAACGCCTGCGGTTAATAATGTCATCGATAATAAGAGGCTGGGACGGTCTTAATATCGAAGAATTGAGTGATCACATATTTATGATTGCAGGGATGTTCAAGGCAGACGCCTGGAAAGAAGAGAATGAATACCAGTTTTTCGTGCATCACCGACACTCGGAGATTTCAAAGAATCCTCACTACAAGACGCGCTCCCAGGAGGGTTCGGTGATTCCATATCTCGATCTCCCCATTCAGGGGTGGCACTCACCGGACGATTTGCCGATTTATCGAGTTTGCGTCGGTCCGAATGCTCCTCGTGACCTTGAGGCCCGGCTAGCCGACTTTATGCGCGTGAGGAAAATTTGGCCGCACCTTGGTATCGGTCGGTCTGAAATTGCTTGAAGCAAGCATCGTGAACCAGATCCGCGAGCAGGCGATCACAGAATTGCGGCGGATGGTGCTCGCCGCACTCGGCGAGCACGAGGCGGCGGTGTGGCTGTTCGGGTCGTGCGCGCGCGGCGACGTGCGGCAGCACAGCGACATCGATGTTGGGATCCTCCCGCGGGAGGATCTGCCCATAGGTTTCTTTGGCGAACTCGAAGCGGATATCGAGGAGAGCAAGATACCCTACGATGTCGATCTGGTTGATTTGAGGCGCGCTGACCCCGCCTTGGTCGAAGCGGTCCGCCGCGAGGGGATTGCGTGGCGGAAGTAACGGACCGGATCGGCGAGGCAGCCGCCGCGCTCGCGACCTTGACGGAAGCGCTGGGCAAGAGCGGCAGTTCGCTGCTCGAGCGTGACGGCGTGATCCTCCGGCTCATCTACACCTTCCAGGCGGTGTGGAAGGCCGCACAGCAGCTGCTCGGAGCAAAGGAGGGCATTGCCGTTGCACCGCCGAACGCGACAATCCGCGCCGCGCGCCGGGTGGGCTGGTTATCAGACGAGGACGCGAGAGCTGCGTTGGATATTGCCGAAGACCGCAATCTGGCGGTCCACATGTATCGGGGCGAGATCGGCGCCGAAATCGCCGAGCGCCTGCCCGGCCACGCCGCGGTGCTGCGCCGCTGGGTTGCGGCGCTGCAGGCCCGCGCCGGCGCGCCGGATTAGTCCTTGAGCTGCTTCTTCCAGGAACCCGGTCATCCGCTCCCGGGTCTGGTTGGCGCTGGCGGGGTCGGAGGCCGGGCCTCAGCCCACCGGCCCGTCTGGTGGCGCCGGCGTCGCCCACCGCTGGGAATTGGCGAGGGAACCGGCGGGCCGTTTGCGCCACCCCAGGACACCGAGCAGGCCGGCGCCGAGCAACCAGAAAGAGCCGGGCTCTGGAACTCCCATCGAAACCCCCGAGGATTGATAATCGATGACCGTGCTCGCTTCGTTGACGACCCCGACGCCATAGCTGAGCGGCGTGCCCGGACCCTCTCCGTTGCTGAACAGGTCGACGACGTCATTATTGCTGAGCGTGAACAGCGCCCCGTAGACGTCGAGAAACCCGCCGGCCAATGGATAGCCTGGGCAGGTGATCGGCGAACCGTCAGGATAATAGAGGTTGTCGTAGGAAATCGCGCTGTCGAGCGGAGGAGGATTCACCACGGAAAGGTAGCTCAGGCTCGCGGGAATGGGCGCGCCCAAGGGAGGGCTGACCGGGTTGACCGGCGCCAATCCGGTGATCTCCACGTTGGAGATCGGCACGTTGGAGTCCGAAAAGGTCCCGCTGATGTTGGTGATCGTGTAGGCGCCGCTCGGATCGCCGACGACCGTGTCCGGCACGAAGGTCAGCAAGCCGGAGCCGCCGACGCCCGCCCCGCTAAAGCCGAAAGCGATCGCATCGGCTCGGGCCTGCGGCCCGCAGGCGAGCGCCGCGATTACGGCGCCAGCGGCTAGAAGCTCGTATTTCACGTCCATCACTCCCGGCGTTTCTTCCGGCCAACAGCTGACCTCGCGGACATTGCCCATATAACTCTGGATTTAACAAGCCAGAAGCCGCTGGACGGTTTTTCTTCCTTTAAGCGCTTCCGCGCGCTTTACAGGGGATCGGCCAATCTGGAGCTGATCAGTGCGACATTGCGGGCTCGGTGACGACCAGCCTGCAATGCCATCGTCGATGCCTGCAGAACGTTATCCATGCCCCTTTCGGGGGGTATCATCCGCAAAGAATTTCGAGATCAGCCCGCGGATGGAATAAACCGATGTCCGGCGTGTCAAATAGGTGTCGGCATCGTGCATCCGGCGTCCTTAGCTGACGCCGTTTGCGACGGGACCGCCGCCGCCGAGTGACCACCAGCGAGAAAGCAAGGCCATGCCGCAATCGCGTTCACCTGCAACTTTGGTCTTGCCGGCGCCGGACACGAAGCGCTGGTCCCCGGGCCGCAAGGCGGCGGTGATGGCCGCCACCCGCGCCGGTCTGATTAGCCGCGAGGAAGCGTGCGCCCGCTATCTGCTCTCGGCCGAGGAGCTGGCGGAGTGGGAAAAGGCCTTTGATCGCAACGGCGTTCCCGGCCTGAGAACCACCCGACAGCAGAGCTATCGCTCTGCTCAACTTCACCCGGACGAGCACGTGCGCTATAGATAGAGTGGGTGATGATCGGCCGCCGGGCGCGCGATGAACCTGTTCACCTTTCCTGAAGATGCCCGCTGGAACGACGCGGCCGAGGCCGTCGAATTCGGGATCGAAATCGGCGAATACCGCGGCATCGCTCGGGTTCGCCGGCAGGTGTTTCAGCGCTTGCTCGATCAATCGCCCACGCCGCAGCGCTGCATCGAGGCCTATCATCTTTGCCGCAGCGAATTCGAGCGTGCGGCCGAGGCCAAGCTGCGCGCCCGCGCGCTCGACGCCGACGGAAACCTGGAGCTGACCCTGCGCGATCTCAGGGGCGGTTAAGCCGCCGCAGCGGACGCCGCAGCGCGGCGGCTCAGGCCGAGACGCCGGCCATCCGGCAGATGACTTCCCATTCGTGATCGCTGACCGGGCAGACCGACAGCCGCGACTGGCGCAAGAGCGCCATGCCGGCGAGCGCGGGAGCGCCCTTCATCGCGGCGAGACTGACCGGCTGCGGCAGCGCCGCCACCGGGGCGAGGTCGACCATGCCGAGTTTGCCGGATTTGTCGGCGGGGTCGGGATAGAAGCCCCGGACCACCTCGGCGATGCCGACGATCTCCCTGCCCTCGTTTGAATGATAGAAGAAGGCGTGGTCGCCGGGGTGCATCGCCCGCAGATTTTTTAGCGCCTGGGCATTGCGCACCCCGTCCCAATTGGTGCGGCCGTCGGCGACCAGCTGCGCCCACGGATAACTCGACGGTTCCGATTTCACCAGCCAATGAGCCATCGCCTTCCCTTTCAATCGAATCAGTGCGCCAGCCCAACACGGTCCTCGGGGCCGATCAATATCCCGCCAATCAATATCCCAGGGGATAGTCGGCCTGGTCCTCGTAGACTGAGCCGGCCTTGGTTTGAAAGCTCGCGATCAGGCTGAACGCCGCGACCGCGAGCGGTTCGGCGCGGAACCGGGCATGGGCTGCGAGAAACTGGCCGAGCTGGTCGAGCGGCGGGTTGTGCAACCGCGCCAGGGTGACGTGCGGGGCGAATTTGCGCGGCTCGGGCGGCAAGCCGGCGCGGATCAGCGCATGCTCGATCTTGTCGCGCAGGGCCACTAGCTCCGCGCTGCGCTCGACCCCGACCCATAGATTGCGCGGCTTGTCGCCGCCGCCGAAAACCCCGGCGCCGGCGAGCTGCAAGGCAAACCGTCGCGCCCGCAGCCGGGCCAGCGCCTCATCGACATCGGCCGCCCGGTCCTCGCCGATCTCGCCGATAAAGCGCAAGGTCAGGTGGAGATTGCCGGGATCGACCCATTTCGCGCCCGCCACGCCGGAGCACAACAGCGACAGATGCAGCTTCAGCTCAGGCGGAAATCCGATCCCGACAAACAGCCGCAGCATCGGTCACGTAAACAGGGTCAGGACGCCGGTGTGGCCATAGAGCCGGTCGCGCGAGATCTCGCCGTTGGCGAAAAAGCCGATCAGCGGAAAATCGCCCAGGGTCTCGCGGATCAGCCGCACTTCCACTCCGGGCTCGCCGAACAGCGCCGGCGCCGCGGGCGACGCAGCTGACGTAGATCCCGGCCTTGGGCGGGCCGGCGAGCCGGCCGGCGAGCTGGCGCACCATCCGCGCCATGTCGCGCCGCGCGCTGTCGGGGTCGCGGCGGCAGAACAGGATCGGGTCGCCGGCCGCGATCTCGGCGCCGAGCACGACCCAGCCGCGGCCGGGATCGATCGCCATGATGTTGCGCACCAGATAGTCGCCGGTATCCGATCCCGGCACCGGCAGCCCGGCAAAGATCACCCCGCCGAGGCGGCGCAGATCTTGCGCCAGCTTCGGCCCGATATCATCGAGAAACACGCTCAGCGCCGGGCGGCCGTCGATCACCATCGCGACATTGTCGCGCGCCTCGTCGATCCGGTGCACCGGGCCGATCGGCATGCAGCCCTGGGTCAGCGCGGTCGCCACCGCGATTTCCGGCGCCAGCATCAGCCCGGCGATGCCCTCGGCGCCGAGGCCGTCATCGCTCGCCGGTGCGGGCGACGAGCGGCTGGCCGCAGCGGTGCGACACCAGACCGCCGACGAGAAAGGCGCCGCTCGCGGACGCCGTGTCGACCGCCGCCTTGGTCAGATCGGGGCAGCGCGGGTCGGCGTGAACTAACGCCAGCATGGGCCCCGATTTCTCGATCCAAGCGGCGTGCCGGCGCGGCAGGTCCGAGCCCGGGTCGGGGGTCGCTGCAAAGATGCGGAAGCTGTCCGGCGGCAACGCCGCGGTCATCACCACGGCGCCGGGCTCTTCGAAAATTTCGCTTGCGGCTGAGCATACGCCGAGACCAACCCCGCCGACCCAGGCGCCGATGCCGGTGTGTTTCGCCAGATCGCGCAGGAACTCGGGCATGACCGCTGCGGCGGGTTCGGTCAGATAGACGATCCCAAGGTTGGCCCCGTCTACCGGCTGCAGCTCGGCGATGCAGCGCGCGGCGAGGCTCGCCGGGTCCCCGCTCGCGGCGGCGGCGGCAAAGGGCGCGCTCATCAGGCGCCCCCGCCCGCCCGGGCAACCAGCCTGGCGACCACCGGCCCGATATGATCGACCAGCACGGCCACCCCTTTGGCGTTGGGATGCAATCCGTCCGGCTGATTGAGGCTGGGCTTCATCGCAACTCCTTCCAGAAAGAACGGATAAAGCGGCACGTGGCGCTGGCGTGCGAGATCGGGAAAGATCCGGTCGAATTCGCGCTTATAGGCGGCTCCCCAGTTCGGCGGCGCCAGCATGCCGAGAAGCAGCACCTTGGCGCCGCGAGCCTCGATCTTTTGGATCATCTTGTCGAGGTTGTCGCGCACCGTCGCCGGATCGATGCCGCGCAGCGCATCGTTGGCGCCCAACGCCAGGATGACCAGATCCGGCTTGTCGGCAAGCACCCAATCGAGCCGCGCCAGCCCGCCCGCGGTGGTGTCGCCGGAAACCCCGGCGTTGACCACGCGGGCCGCCACGCCATGCCGGTGCAGCCACGCTTGCAGCCGCGCCGGAAACGCCTCCTGCGGCATCAGGCCGTACCCGGCGGTCAGGCTGTCGCCAAAATCGACGATCACCGGAGAGGGCGCCGCCGCCGATGCGCTGCCGACGGCGAGGCCGAGGCCGAGCAGCGCCGCGCCGAGTGGAGGCCACGCGTTGAAAATCCGGCGCCGCGCGCCATATGGCAGGCCATTCCGCCGCTCGCCGGGCGTTGCATCACGCGAGCCGGCTTGCCGCGCCGCCCTTTTTGGCTCGGACGGTACATGACCAGTTCGCTGCATACCGGCGGCCCGCTCGTGGTGGTCGACGAGGTTCACCTCACTCTGGGCAGCCCCGCCGGACCCGTCAACATTCTGCGCGGGATCTCGCTTGAGATCGCCGCCGGTGAGACGCTTAGCCTGGTCGGCCCGTCGGGCTCGGGCAAATCGAGCCTGATGATGGTGCTGGGCGGTCTCGAACGGCCGACCGCCGGAACGGTCCGGATCGACGGCCACGATCTCGGCAGCCTCGGCGAGGACGCGCTGGCCCGGCTGCGACGCCATGCGGTCGGCATCGTCTTTCAGGCGTTTCATCTGATCCCGACGATGACGGCGCTCGAAAACGTGGCGTTGCCGCTCGAGCTCGGCGGGCAGGCCGACGCCTTTGCCGCGGCGGCTCAGGGGCTCGACGCGGTCGGCCTCGGCCATCGTCTCGATCATTATCCGGCGCAGCTCTCGGGCGGGGAGCAGCAGCGGGTGGCGATCGCCCGCGCCTTTATCGCCGCCCCGAGACTGCTGCTCGCCGACGAGCCGACCGGAAATCTCGACGGCGCCACCGGCAGCCTCGTCATCGACTGCCTATTCGAGCATCGCGCCCGCCACGGCGCCGCGCTGTTGCTGATCACCCACGATCAGAGCCTGGCGGAGCGCTGCGAGCGCCAGATCCGGCTGGCCGATGGCCGTATCGTCGACGACCGGCGCACCGCCCCGCTGCGGTTCGGCGTCGCGCGTCGAGCATGGTGAGCGCGTCCGCTGCATGGCTCTACCCGTTTCGGCTGGCGCGCCGCGAGCTGCGCGGCGGCCTCGGCGGGTTGCGCGTCTTTGTCGCCTGCGTCGCCCTCGGCGTCGCCGCAATTGCCGGGATCGGGTCGCTCGCCGCCTCGCTCGCTGCCGGCATCGCCGGGGATGCGCGCGCGCTCCTCGGCGGCGATGTCGAGGCGCGGCTCGCCTACCATCCGGCCGATCCCGCCGAGCACGACTTTCTGGCGCGCAGCGGCGCGCTCTCCGAGATCGCCGCGTTGCGGGCGATGGCGCGCACCCCGGACGGCCGCCGGCAGAGCCTGATCGAGTTGAAGGCGGTCGATGCCGCCTACCCGCTTTACGGCAGGGTGGCGCTGGCGCCGCCGCAGGGTTTGGATGCGGCGCTCGGCCCCCGCAACGGCGTGTTCGGCGCGGTCGTAGCCCCCGCCATCCTCGATCGGCTGGGGGTCAAGCTCGGCGACACCATCAAAATCGGCGAAGCTGCGTTGCAAGTGCGCGGCGCGATCGTGCGCGAACCCGACGCCGCCGCAAGCGGGCTGATCCTTGGCCCGCGGGTGATCATCGCCGCCGCGGCCCTGCCCGAAACCAGGCTGATCCAACCCGGCGCGCTGGTCAGCTACGATTATCGGCTGCGGCTTCCACCCGGCGCCGACGCCGCGGCCTGGGTCAAGGCGGCGCGGGCGGCGTTTCCGCAGGCGGGCTGGCAGCTGCGCAGCTTCAGCGATGCGGCGCGCCCGTTGCAGGGGTTGATCGGCCGGCTCGCGCAGTTCCTGTCATTGGTCGGCCTGACCGCGCTACTGGTCGGCGGGGTCGGGATCGGCAACGCCGTGCGCGGCCATATCGCGGCAAAAACCACGACGATCGCCACCTTGAAATGTCTCGGCGGCTCGACCCGGCTGGTGTTCGCGGTCTATTTGATCGAGCTGTTGGCGCTGGCGCTGCTCGGCATCGCCGCCGGCGTGGCGCTCGGCGCATTGCTGCCGCTCGCGGCCCGGCCATTTCTCGCTGTCGCGCTGCCGGTCTTGGCCCGTCTCGGCCTCTATCCGGCGCCACTGGGGCTGGCAGCTCTCTATGGGCTGTTGACGGTGCTGATCTTCTCTCTGTGGCCGCTCGCCGCTATCGGCCGGATCCCGGCCGGCGCGCTGTTTCGCGACCTGGTCGACCGCCGGCGCTGGCGGGTTCCGCCGGTTGCCGCGACGATGACTGCGGTGCTGGCGGGGGTGCTGGCGGCGCTGGTGATCGCCACCGCACAGGACCGGGCGCTGGCCCTGTGGTTCGTCCTCGGCGCGATCGGCGCCTTCGCCGTGTTCCGGGTGGCTGGAGCCGCGGTGATGGCCGGCGCCAGCAAGCTCGGTCGGCCGCGGCGCCCGCTGCTGCGCCTGGCGCTCGCCAACCTCTACCGGCCGGGGGCGCCGGCCGCTCAGATCATGCTGTCGCTTGGCATCGGCTTGACCGTGATGGTCGCGGTGGCGCTGGTCGAGGGCAATCTAGCGCGCGAGATCGGCGACCGGCTGCCGGCCGAGGCGCCGGCGTTTTTCTTCATCGACATCCAGCCGGGCCAGCTCGCCGGGTTCGAGGCGATCGTGCGCAGCACGCCCGGCGCGCGTTTCGAGCAAGTGCCGATGATGCGCGGACGGATCACCCGACTTAACGGCATTCCGGTCGAGCACGCGACGGTCAGGCCCGACGCGCGATGGGCGCTGCGCAGCGACCGCGGGCTGACCTACGCCGCGCACCTGCCAGCGGGCTCGCGCCTCGTCGCCGGAACCTGGTGGCCGCCCGATTATCACGGCCCACCGCTGGTGTCGTTCGACGCTGGCCTCGCACATGGCATGGGGCTCAAAGTCGGCGACAGCCTGACCGTCAACCTGCTCGGGCGCGAGATCACCGCGCGCATCGCCAATCTGCGGGTCATCGATTGGCGGCGGCTCGGCATCAATTTCGCCCTGGTGTTTGCTCCGGGCACGCTCGAAGGCGCGCCGCAGAGCCATCTTGCCGCAGTCTATCTGCCGCGGACGGAAGAGGAAAGCTTGGTGCGCCGGGTGACCAGGCGGTTCCCCAATGTCTCGGCGATCCCAGTGCGCGAGGCGCTGGCCGCAATCGGCCGCGTCGTCGGCCTGATCGGCGCCGCGGTCCGGCTGACGGCGCTGGTCGCGCTGGCCGCCGGCGCGCTGGTGCTCGGGGGCGCGATCGCCGCGAGCCACCGGCGCCGCGTCTATGATGCGGTGGTGCTGAAGGTGCTGGGCGCCACCCGCGGCGCCATCCTGGCCGGATTTCTGATCGAATACGGGCTCCTCGGCCTGCTCGCGGCGCTGATCGCCGGGGCGCTCGGCAGCGGGGCCGCCGCGTTTGTGGTGGTTCGTCTGCTGCGGATCGACTGGGTGTTTCTGCCGGGCCCGCTGCTCGCAACTTTGGGGTTGGCGATGCTGCTGACCTTGGGCTTGGGGCTGGCCGGCACGTGGCGCGCGCTCGGCGCCAAGCCGGCACCCTATCTGCGCAACGAGTAGCGCCGCGGGCGTCGCGAGCCGCGAGGGTCCCCGGCAAGAGTCATTGAAAAGATCGCGTTTTGTGCCAATATCGGGCGCGAGGAATCTTCCTCGCGCTGCTTCTCTCTTTGGAGGGGATCTATGGCTTTGGGTTCGCAGCCCCGCTGGACGGTGCGGTCGGCGGACGCTCAGGTCGGCATCGATGTCGGCCTGCGGGAGTATATGCTTCGCGTCTACAACTACATGGCGTCGGGGCTCGCGCTGACCGGGATCGTCGCGTATGTCGCGGCCGCGTCGGGCCTCTACATGTCGATCGCGCGCACCCCGCTGATCTGGCTGGTGATCCTGGCGCCGCTCGGCCTCGTCATGCTGATGAGCTTTGGCGTGCAAAAGATGCAGGCGAGCACCCTGCAGATGGTCTTCTGGCTCTATTCGGGGCTGATGGGGCTGTCGATGGCGATGATCTTCCTGGTGTTCACCGGGACCAGCATCGCCCGCGTGTTCTTCATCACCGCCGGCACCTTTGCGGCGATGAGCCTCTACGGCTACACGACGCGGCGCGATTTGTCTCAGTTCGGCTCGTTCCTGTTCATGGGGCTGATCGGCATCATCATCGCCTCCGTGGTCAACATGTTCGTCGGCTCGACCGCGCTGCAATTCGCGATCTCGGTGATCGGAGTCATCGTCTTCGTCGGCCTGACCGCGTGGGACACGCAGCAGATCAAGGAGATGTATTACGAAGGCGACGGCGCCGAGATCGCCAGCAAAAAGTCGATCATGGGCGCGCTTCGGTTGTACCTCGACTTCATCAACCTGTTCATGATGCTGATGCAGCTGATGGGCACCCGCCGCAACTGACCCCGCCAGCTCCGCAAACCTCAACGATCGGCCGGCTCGCACCCGGCCGAATTTGTAATCGGGGTCGGCGGGCCCTGCGGCGTATTTCCCGGTCGCCCGCTAATGCGCCTCGTCCCAGCTCCGCGCCCAGCCGGTTTCGACGACGAGCGGCACCGTCAGCTCGCAATGCGGGGCGCAGGCGCCCTCCATGACCGTCTTGGCCAGGCGCGCGGTCGCCTCGATTTCGGCCTCGGGCGCCTCGAATAGCAGCTCGTCATGCACCTGCAGCAGCATCCGCGCCCGTAGACCCTCGCCGGCGAGCGCCGCCGGGATGCGGGCCATCGCGCGCTTGATGATGTCAGCCGCCGCACCCTGCAATGGCGCGTTGATCGCCTGGCGCTCGGCCCCGGCGCGCCGCGCTGCGTTGGCGTCGCGGATCCCGGCAATCCAGCATTTGCGGCCAAAAATCGTCTCGACATAGCCGGTGCTGCGGCAATCGGCCTTGATCCGCTCCATATAGGCGCGGATCGCCGGAAAGCGTTCGAAATAGGCGCGGATATAGGCCGCGGCCTCGGTTTGCGGCACGCCGATCTGGGCGCCGAGGCCAAACGCGCTGATGCCATAGATGATGCCGAAATTGATCGCCTTCGCCCGGCGCCGAGTGGTCGCGTCCATCGCGGCGAGCGGCACCCCGAACACTTGGCTCGCGGTCAGTGCGTGGATATCGACCCCGTCGCGAAACGCCTCTTTCAGCTCCGGAACGTCGGCGACGTGAGCGGCGAGCCGCAGCTCGATCTGGCTGTAATCGGCCGACAGCAGCAGATTGCCCGGCTCGGCGATAAACGTGCTTCGGATGCGCCGCCCCTCCTCGGTGCGGATCGGGATGTTCTGCAGATTAGGGTTGTTCGACGAAAACCGCCCGGTCGCCGCGACGGCGAGCGCGTAAGAGGTGTGCACGCGACCGGTCTCGCGGTCGATTTCGTCGGCCAGCGCATCGGCATAGGTCGATTTGAGCTTGGTCAGCTGCCGCCATTCGAGGACGTAGCGCGGCGCCTCGTGCAGCGGCGCCAGTTCTTCGAGGATTGAGGCGTCGGTGCCATAGGCGCCGGTCTTGCCCTTTTTGCCGCCGGGCAGGCCGAGCTTGTCGAACAGCACCTCGCCCAATTGCTTGGTCGAGCCGATATTGAAATCGTTGCCGACGGCGCGATAGATCGCGGTCTCGATCTCGGCGATGCGCTGTCCGAAATCGTGTGACAGCCCAGCCAGCGCCTCGCGGTCGACCTTGATCCCCTCCCGCTCCATCGCCGCCACGACCGGGGGCAACGGCCGCTCGACCGTCTCGTAGAACGCGGTCATCCGGTCGCGCACCAGCCGGGCCTTGAGCAGCATGTGCAGGCGCAGCGCCGCGTCGGCGCGTTCGGCGGCAAAGTCGCGCACCCGCTCGGGCGCCAGCTCGGCGAAGGCGACCAGGCTCTTGCCGGCGCCGATCAGCTCCTTCTGCGGGGTCAGCTCGTGCTCGAACGACCGCCGCACCAGGCTCTCTATCGCGTGGTCAAACTGCCCGCCATCGAGCACATAGGATATCAGCATCGTGCAGTCATAGGGCGCCAAGGTCACGCCCCAGCGCGACAGCAGATGGGCGGCGGCCTTGACGTCATGCCCGATCTTCAGAACGCCGGGATCCTCCAGCAGCGGCCGCAGCATGTCGAGGGTGACGCTCGGGGCAAGCTCGGTCGGCGCCGCAAGGTCGAGCTCCGCCGACGGCCGGTGCGCCAGCGGGACGTAGGCGGCGAGCCCCGGCGACAGCGCCAGCGCGATCCCGGCGAGCGCCGGCCGCTGCCCTGCGACAGCACTCGGCGCCGGCCAGATCGCCAAGGTTCCGGCCTCGTAGGCCGCCTCGATCCAGCGCCGCAGAGCCTCGGCGGTTTCGATCAGCGCGTAGCTGTGCGGCGCCTCGAACTGCGGGATCTCCGGGATCACCGGCTCGGAATGCTCGGGCGCCGCCGCCGGCGCGGTCACCGACAGGCGCTGGACGATGCGGGTCTTGAGCGCCCGCAATTCCATTTCGTCGAGGAACGGGAACAGTTTATCGGGATCGTAGGGCTTGACTTCGAGCGCCGAGAGCGGGCACGGCACCGGCACGTCGTCATCGAGCTTGACCAGCACCTTCGACAGCCGCGCCTTGTCTTCATTGTCGATCAGCGCCTGGCGCCGCTTCGGCTGCTTGATCTCAGCCGTGCGGGCGAGCAGGGTTTCGAGGTCGCCATAAGCATTGATTAGCTCGGCCGCGGTCTTGACCCCGATCCCCGGCACTCCCGGCACGTTGTCGACCGGGTCGCCGCACAGCGCCTGGACCTCGATGACCTTGTCCGGCCCGACGCCGAATTTCTCGCGCACCTCGGCGGCGCCGATCAGACGGTCGCTCATCGGATCGCGCATCGTGACCCGATCGTTGACCAACTGCATCAGATCCTTGTCGGAGGACAAGATCGTGACCCTGGCGCCGGCCTCGACCGCGAGCCGCGCATAGGTCGCAATCAGATCATCGGCCTCGAACCCATCCATTTCGATCCGGCAGATGTCGAACGCGTCCGCCGCCCGCCGCACATGCTCCAATTGCGGCCGCAGATCGTCCGGCATTTCGCGCCGGTTGGCCTTGTATTGGTCATAGATCTGGTTGCGGAAACTGGCGCCGGACGCATCGAAGATCACCGCCATGCGGTCGGCGTCGGTCTCGCGCCGGTATTTATCCAGCATGTTGCTGAAGATCATCACGACCTCGGTCGGGGCGCCGTCGGATTGCCGCTGAAACCGCTCGGCCTTGGGGTCGCGCGCGCGCGCGAAATAGGCCCGAAAGATGAAACCCGAACCGTCGATCAGAAAGACGTGATGCGGCGCCGCCGAGGGGCTCTGCGCTAGCGCGGCGGCGCGGGGCTCGGCAACGATGGCGCAGCGGGTTCACCGGCAAGGGTGGGGCGGGCTGTTTGATCTCGTCCACGACTTCCTGCTTTCACACCCGGCGCCGCTCCTGTTCGCCTTTCGGCAGGCCTCGGGCGGCGTGCCGACACCGGCGGCGCCAACACCGGCGCGGTTGATATAAAGGCGCGAGCAATAGGGGCATTCGACCCGGCCGAACGGCGCGAGGTTCAGATACACCCGCGGATGGCCGAGCGGGCCGCCGCCGCCGTTACAAGCGGCCACCATCTCGTCAATATAAATAGTTTCGAAAGGTCCCATTAACCAGCCGGAGATTCCTAGAACCGGTCTGACACGGCGCCGGTTGACCGTTTGACAAAGTCGATGATACCCATTGCCGTGGCACAATCAATGATCCGCTCCTTGCTTCCCGGCTATTGGTCGATTTGTCCGCCGCCAATCCGTTGCGCATGCCGGGGCGCGACCCGAGCCGCCCGGCTTGCGCCGAACCGTGCCGGCCGCATCGGAGCGACGTACCCGAGGGCCGAAACAGGATTTGGCCCGAGCCAGCCGATAAAAGAATTTGGCGGTTCGGGACAAGTGTGAGCAGAGCAAGGCGGGCGGATCATATCTTTTTCGCGCGGCGCCTGGCTGATAGCCGCATTGCTGGTGCTGACCGCCTGCGCGCCAAATGCGAACCAGGCGACGGACCTCGCGCGCCACAACGCCCCGATCGCGAGCGACCCTGCCGCATCCCGGCCGGGGCCGGCGCCGCGGTTCACCGATCGCGATTTCGTCGCCACCGACGGCCAGCTTTTGCCGCTGCGCAAATGGCTGCCCCCAGGCAAGCCCAAGGCGGTGATCCTGGCATTGCACGGGTTCGACGACTACAGCAACGCCTTTGCCGCACCGGGCAAGGCCTGGGCCAAGGACGGCATCGCCACCTATGCTTATGACCAGCGAGGCTTTGGCGCGGCGCCCGATCGCGGGCGATGGCCGGGCCGCCTGGCGCTGGCCATCGACGCCGAGACCGCCTGCGACATACTGCGCCGGCGCTATCCCAGCGCCCCGCTCTATCTGCTTGGCGAGAGCATGGGGGGTGCGGTGGCGGTGCTGGCGATGACCGGGGCCGGCGGCCTGCCGATCCCCGATGTCAACGGGGTCATCCTGGTGGCTCCGGCGGTATGGGGCCGGGCGACGATGGGGCTAGCACCGCAGAGTGGCGCTGGCGATCGCGGTGCGCCTGATGCCGAGCCTCACCCTGACCGGCCGCGGGCTCGATATCCAGGCCTCCGACAATATTGCGATGCTGCGGGCGCTGGCGCGCGATCCGCTGGTGATCAAGGCGACGCGGGTCGATACGATCTGGGGGCTGGTCAATCTGATGGGCGCGGCCCTCGCCGCGGCCCCGCGGTTGCACGCGCCGCTGCTTCTGATGTACGGCGCCAAGGACCAGATCATCCCGAAGCGGCCGATCCGGCGCTTTGTCCGGACCTTGCCGCACGATCCCCGCGACCGCCGCAGCCTCGCCTATTACCGGCACGGCTATCACATGCTGCTGCGCGATCTCGACGGCCCGACGGTCATCGCCGACGTCGCCGGCTGGGTGCTGGTGCCAGGAGCGCCGCTGCTTTCGGGCGCCGATCGCAACGGCGCGGTCGCGGCGTGGGGCGGGACCAATCAGGCCTCGCTCGACCCGCGCTGAGCCGTGCACCCGCTGCTGGTCCTCCGGCTGCTGGTTCTGCTGCTGCTCGCCAACGGAACTCCGATGCTGGCCGGAAACTGCTGGGCGCCCGGCTCGCGCATCCGGTCGATGGCGGCCGCAAATTTGTTGACGGGCGAGCGCTGTTCGGCCGTTCGAAAACGATCCGCGGGGTAGCCCTCGCGATCGCCGTGACAATGCGCGGCGCGACGCTGGTCGGCCTCTCCTGGCGGATCGGGGTGTTGACCGGCAGCCCTGGCGATGGCCGGCGACCTGTTCTCCAGCTTTTGCAAGCGCCGGCTCGGATTGGCGCCGAGCAGCCCGGCCGTCGGGCTCGATCAGGTCCCCGAATCGCTGTTTCCGCTGTTCGCCTGCGCCAGCCCGCTGTCCTTGACCTTTGCCGATGTGGCGGCCGGGGTGGCGATCTTCTTCGTCGGCGAATTGCTGCTGTCGCGTCTGCTCTACGCCTTCGATCTGCGCGACCGCCCCTATTAAACGAGCGCGACGCTCTCTAGGCTGGCTCGGCGCAGAGCAGGCGGTGCAGGGTGATTTCCGGCGGGCAGTTGATCCGCACCGCGACGATGCACGAGCCGACGCCGACCGAGGTGTAGCCGACCATCCGGCGGTAGCGCCACGCCCCCGACCCCATGCGCCGCGGCAAGTTCGCATCGAGGGTGATCGGGATGGCGCCCGGCAGGCAGATCTGGCCGCCATGGGTGTGCCCGCTCAGCATCAGATCGAAACCGGCATGCGCCGCCTGCCGATAGATCTCGGGTGTGTGCGACAAGAGGATCGAGAATTCGCCGTCGGGGATTGGCGAGGCGGCCTTTTCGATGTTATCGACCCGGTAGTAATGGGCGTCGTCGATGCCGGCCAGATGGAGACGCGCCGCGCCGCGCATCAGCGGCTCGGTCTCGTTGAGCAGCATGCGGATCCCCATCGCTTCCAGCGCTGGAACCATGCGAATCGTGTCGTGGTTGCCCAAAACCGCATAGGCTGGCCCGGCGATGTGGGCGCGCATCCGCGCCATGCCCTCGATCGTGGCGTCGCAGGGTCCAAACGTCTTGCCGCGATAATCGCCGGTGAGGACGCACAAATCATAGCGCAAATCCGGCAGCAACTCGTTGAGCCGCCGCATCGCGCCATTGTTCATGTCGACGTGCAGATCGCTGATCTGAAGAATGATAAAGCCGTCGAATGCCGCCGGCAATCCGGGCATGACGATGTCGTGATGCCGGATTTGCACGTCTTCGGCGTTCCGGCGGGCCCGCCCGTACAACCCGCTGAGCCTCAGCGCGCCGCGGATCACAGTCGGGCTGAAATACCAATTCTCGGGATGAAAATAGTTGATGCCCTGGCCGAAGACCCGCCCCTCGCGATCGTCCTCGATGCCGAGGCGCTGCTTCGCATATAGCCGCCCGAGGCGCTGCTCCAGCCGGTCGATAATCTCATCGTTCGTTGAACCCGGCATCGCTGCGATCACCAAAGCGCCCCGCCCCTGCCGCCGTCGCCACGGCGCATCGATATAGGTGAACCATTACTATTCATTCAATTTCACACGATTATTGATCGCCGCAACGGGCCTTCGAGCGCAGCCCGAGCCCGGGTCGATGGACGCGCACCGGAAGGCGGTTCAAAATAGGCTGAAACCTCATTGCATATCCCTGCCCGCTTCTATATCCCAACCGTTGGTCACGGTGATCGAGATCGTGCCGGGCACCCGTAGCTCAGCTGGATAGAGCGCTGCCCTCCGAAGGCAGAGGTCGTGAGTTCGAATCTCGCCGGGTGCGCCACAAAGCAATCGAACAGGACAACTCTCGTTCTGTCGCGCCGCGCCCAATGATCGGGTCGGACCGCCAGGGTCAGTGGTAGTTGGCGCCGCCATTGACGTGGATGGTCTGGCCGGTGATGAAGCCGCCATCGTCGCTGACCAAAAACAGGCAGGTGGCGGCGATCTCGTCGACCTTGCCCTGACGGCCCAAGGGAATGCCGGCGGCACTCGGCGTATGCCCCTGATACCATTCGGGATTGTCGCGCCTGGTATTGATGCTGCCGGGGGAGACCACATTGACGCGGATGTTCTGCGCCGCGAATTCGGAGGCCAAGGCGCGGGCCAGCCCGACGAGGCCCATTTTCGCCGCCGAGACATGGGCGCGGCCGCTGCCGCCGGTGAACCCCCCTTCGCCGGTGAAGAACAGGATGCGGCCGTAATTGTTCTTGACCATCGAGGGGATCGCCGCCTGGGTGGCATAGAAGGCGCCGTCGAGCACCACGCCCCGGACATGCTCCCAATCGGCGACGCTCACTTCGGTGAAGGGCTTGTGCGGCCGGATCGCGGCATTGTTGATCAGGATGTCGACCCGGCCGAACTCGGACAATGCCCGCGCCACCATCGCGTCGACCTGATCCTTTCGGGCCATGTCGGCGAGGACGGAAAGCGACCTGACCCCGCGCTGGCGGACCTCGGCCGCCACCGCCTCGGCCTCGGCCTGGTTGGTGCGGGCGTTGACGACCACGTGCGCGCCCTCGCCGGCCAGCATCAGCGCCGTGGCGCGGCCGATATTGCGGCCGGAGCCGGTAACGAGGGCGACCTGCCCATCGAGCTTACCCATCAGCGCATCTCCCTATGATGATGTTCGAGACCTGAACAGAAACCGCGTTCCGGCCGCGGGCCGCCTCGGTCGCCGCAGCACAGCCGGCGCTCAGCCATCGGCATCCTCGCCGCGACGATAGACGAGATAGCGCGGCGACCACATCTTGGCGCGGATCGCGGCCTCGATGCCATCGGTGTCGACCCCTTGGGTCAGCCCCTCGCGATGCGCCTCGATGGCGGTCGCCAAGGCCACCGCAAAGGCCACCTGACGCAGTTCGGTCACCGGCGGCAGCAGATTGCTGCGCGGGTTGCCGCGGGCCGGCGAGGCCTCGGCCAGCGCCTTTGCCGCGGCTATGAACATGGTGTCGGTAACCCGCCGCGCCTTGACCGCGACCGCCCCCAGCCCGATCCCCGGAAAGATGTAGGAATTGTTGGTCTGGTCGACCTTGAACGTGGCGCCGTCGCGGGTGAGCGGCGCAAACGGGCTGCCGGCGCCGATCACCGCCCGGCCCCCGGTCCACGCCTCGATGTCGTCGGGCGCGGCCTCGGCGCGCGAGGTCGGGTTCGACAACGGAAAGATCACCGGCCGGCGATTGTGCTCGGCCATCGCCCGCACCACAGTCTCGGAAAAGCCGCCCGGCTGACCCGAAACGCCGATCAGCACGCTGGGCTTGGCGTTGCGCACGACATCGAGCAGGGAAATCTTATCCGGATGATCAATGCTCCAGCCGGCAAGCGCCGCGCGCTGTTGCAGGAACGGCTGCTGGAACGGCTCGATCGCGTTCATCCCCTCGACCAGAAGGCCGTCGCGATCGACCATGAAGAACCGTGCCGCGGCCACATTCTGCGGCAGCCCGGCCTCGACCATCATCTTCAATAAGAGGCTGGCGATGCCGCAACCGGCCGATCCCGCGCCCAACACCGCGATGTGCTGCTCGGTGAGGCCGACGCCGGTGACGTTGATCGCCGCCAGGAGAGTGCCGGCCGCGACCGCCGCCGTCCCCTGGATGTCGTCGTTGAAGGTGCACAGCCGGTCGCGATAGCGGTCGAGCAGGCGCGAGGCGTTCCCTTTAGCGAAATCCTCCCATTGCAGCAGCACATGCGGCCAGCGATGGGCGATGGCGCTGACCACCGCCTCGACAAAATCGTCGTATTCCGGGCCGCGCACCCGCTCGTGGCGCCAGCCGAGATAGAGCGGGTCGGCGAGCCGCTCCTGGTTGTCGGTACCGACATCGAGCATGATCGGCAGGGTTGTCGCCGGATGCAGCCCACCGCAGGCGGTGTAGAGGGCGAGCTTGCCGATCGGGATGCCCATGCCGCCGGCCCCCTGGTCGCCGAGCCCTAGAATGCGCTCGCCGTCGGTCAGGACGATGGCCTCGACCCGGTCGAAGCGCGGGTTGGCCAGGATCTGCTTCAGGCGATGCTTGTGCGGCAGGCTCAGAAACAGGCCGCGCGGCTTGCGGAACAATTGGCTGAACTCTTGGCAGCCGGCGCCGACGGTCGGGGTGTAGACGAGCGGCAGCAATTCCTCGATGTGTTGCTCCAATAGCGCGAAATAGAGGGTCTCGTTGTTGTCGTGCAATTCGCGCAAAAAAGCGTAGCGCTCAAGATCGCTGGCAAACCGGCGCAGCACCAACAGCCGGCGCGAGACCTGCTCCTCCAAGGTGCCGATATGCGGCGGCAACAGGCCGTGCAGGCCAAAGGCGTCGCGCTCGGCCTCGGTATAGGCGGTGCCCTTGTTGAGGAGCGGGTCGGCGAGCAAGGCCCAACCGGTTCGCGAGGTGACGAGGGCGCCGGGGTCGGCCATCGCCGGCCGCCGCGATGAATGGGGCATGGGCGGCGGGCTTACCCGAGGCGCCGCCGGTAGAGTGCCGTCAGCCGCTCCCAATGCCGTTCGGCCGCCCCTTTGTCGTAGCACCAGCGCTCGGGAAAGGCGAAGCCGTGATGGACGCCCGGATAAAGTTCGATCTCGCCGACGGCGCCGGCGCGGCGAAACAGGCCGCGCAATTCCTCAACCATCGGCAACGGCGCCAATTCGTCATGCTCGGCGCAGGCGATGTAGAGTTCGCCCTTGACCCGGCCCAACGAGAGATGCGGGCTCTCCTCGGCGTCGCTGACCAGCCAAGTGCCGTAGAACGAGGCGGCAGCCGCGATCCGCTCGGGATAGCGCGCCGCGGCGGCGAGCGCAAAGGGGCCGCTCATGCAATAGCCGTGCGCCCCCACGGGTCCGGGCTTGGCGGCGCTTTGGCTATCGAGAAAGGCCAGCATTACGCCGACATCCGCCATGACCGGGGGGATCGTCATCCGGGTCCGCACTGCGCGCATGCGCTGGTATTCCGGGCTGTCCCGCTCGACCACAGCCGGCCCGAAGATCGTGTCGCGGCCGGCCCGGTAGTAGAGGTTTGGCAGCAAGACGAAATAGCCGATTGTGGCGAGCTGGCGGGCCATGTCCATTGAGCTCGTCGCGCACACCATACGCATCCATCAGCAGCAACACCGCCGGAAACGGGCCGCCACGCTCGGGATGGGTGACGAACGTCTCCATCGCCCCGTCCCTGGTCGGGATGTCCATGGTCTGCTCGATCATCGGCTCATCTCCGGAACTCGCTCGGCCCGCATCGTCGCTCCGATCGTCGCCGGGTCATATGCGCAAAACAAACAGCGCCGTATTGCGACGGCGCTGTTGTCGGCGAACGGGCGGATGCGGCTTATTCCGCGGCGGCGCGGGTCGGGGCGTGCGCGGCGCTGAGCACCGCGGCGGCTTCTTTGGCGACGCGGGTGCCGTCGAAGAAACGCGGGTTCTGCGTGCCCCACAGCCGCACCGCGTTGGTAAAGGTGAAGTCGCGGAAATCGTCGACGGTGATCAGCCCGTCTTCGACCAGCTCATAGGCCTCGGGCAGCGGCTGCAGCATGTCGGGCACGTCGAAATGGCCGATGTCGGAGCTGAAGATCGCGTTGATCCGGGCGCCGAACGGGTTGGCCCGGCCAAACGCGGTGACGTTCATCCGGTCGTCGGCCTCGCAGCCGAAGTAATAGGGCTTGGCGTAGAGCTCGATCCAATCCTCTTTGCGGGTGATCTTGCAGGCCGCGTAATCATCATGGACCGGGACGCCGCCGTCGACCGTGTCCTCCTCGCGCGCGGGCCAGCCGTCGCGCTTGTCCAATTCGGCGGCGATGTCGGCATAGCCGTATTGGTCGATGTACTTGCGCAACAGCGAGCGGTCGAGCTTGTCCGGGTGCATATAGGCCAAGCCCTTGGCGCCGCGTCGCTCCCAATGCTCGATCAGATCGGCGAACAGTTGGCAGCCCCACCCGACCCCACCTTCGAGAAAGCCGAAGCGCAGCTCCGGAAAGCGCCGGGTGACGCCGCCGAGGAACAAGGCCTTGGCGACGGCGTGGCCGGCGGCGGCGAAGTGGCCGATATGGTTGAAGGTGAAATTCGACGGCGAATTGCGCTCGCCATAGCTGCGGCCGCCGGTGTGGAAGGTCGGGGCGATCTTCAATTCACGGCATTTCTGCCAGACCGGGTCGTAGTCGTGCTCGCTGTCGATGCCGAGTTGGTCGAAGGCGACCGTGAAACGGGCCAGCGCCGGGTCGATCCCCTCGGCCGCCGGCAGCCGGCGGGCGACGCTGCTGCCGAACATGCACACCTTGGCGCCCAATTCTTTGGTCACGAATTCGAGCTCAGCCAGCGCCTCTTGCGGGGTGTGCATCGGGATCACCGCGGCCGGGGTTAACCGGTCGCTGAGCTTGGCGAAATAGTCGGCGCTGACGATGTTGAAGCCGCGGATCACCGCCCGCCGGGTCTCGCCGTCAGGAATGCGGTGAATGCCGAGCCCGGCGGTTGGGTAGATGATGCCGAAATCGATGCCGAGCTCGTCCAGCCGGTCATACAGCATGCGCGGCATCATCGCGGTGGCGCGGTCGCGGGTGTTGGTCGTCTGCCGGCCCCAATAGCCTTCCATGCCGATGCCGCGGCGCTTGCGTTCCTCGATCGAGAGGTTCAGCGAATCGGGGATGCGGCGCTGCGCGGCAAGGAACCCGTCGGCCGCCTTGTTGCCGGCCGCCTTGCGCATCTTTTCGGCGAAGACCGGCGTGTACTCGACCCAGTGGCCGTCGCCGTCGATGACCGGATGGGCGAGTTTCGCATGGATCGCTTCGGGGGTCGCGTGCGCGCTCATGGATCTCTCTCCGGCAGTGGTAGCGCTTGCGGCGCATTGACCGTGCGGTTGGGCCCGCCTTTATCGACCCGCAGACGCGCCGCAACCAGCGCCGATGTTCGCAGATGCAAGGGCCGTGCGCAACCACCGCCGGACGAACACCCTAGCCCGCTGGGCGCCGCCGCCAGGGTCAGGGGGCGAAGGCGGCGAATAGTTCGTCAAGGGCGGTCAGCTGGTTGCCGTTCACGGAATTGGGGACCAGCACCGGGGTATTGACCCCGGCGGCTTGCCAGGCGGCGACGCCGTCGCGCACCTTTGACGCCGACCCGTAGAGCGTGTTGTCGGCGACCCAGCGATCGGTCAGATAGCTCGGGATGTCGTCGCGGCGGTGTTCGGCGATGGCTTTTTCGATTGCGGTCATCTCGTCGACGTAGCCGGCTTCCTTCCAATAATTGCGGTAGTTCGGCAGCAAGGCGTAGCGCGTGAGCCGATGGCGAAGCAACGCCAGCGCGGCACCCTCGTCGTCGGCAATGCACACCGGCAGCATGTTGCCGATCAGGAAATCGGGGTCGCTGCGTTTTTCCGCCGACACGACCGCCAGCGAGCGCGCCATGTGCGACAGGCTGGCATTGGCGAACAGCACGCCCTCAGCGATTTCGGCGGCGAGCGCCACCATCCGCTTTCGCAGGGCGGCGAGCACGATCGGCGGCAATGCCCCGATCCCGTCATAAGATTTGAGCTTTTCGACGAAGGCGCGGGTGTCGGCCAACGGTTTTCCGACCGTGATGCCAAGCCGCTGGTGGGTGGGCCCGTGGGCCACCCCGATGCCGAAGCGGAAGCGCCCGCCCGAGACCTCGTGGATGTATGCGGCGTTCATCGCAAATTCTTCGGCGGTTTGCGCATAGATCGGCGCGATCGCGGTACCGAACCGGATATGCCGGGTGGCCAGCGCCAATGCGGTGCATTGCGCCATGTTGCCAAAGCGGCTCGGAATGTAGATGCCGGCAAAACCGCGGCGCTCGGCCTCGCGGGCGAGATCGAGGGTTTGCCGCCGTCGGCCCGGCACGGCGACCAGGCTGATCGCCGGCAATTGCTCGGACATCGCAGAACTCCTCTATCGCTTGGCCGAGGACGTTTTGGCGGCAAGCCCGACCGGATCGTTGCCGGCGAGCAAACCCGGCAGATCATAGGTCAGCAGATCGCCGATCCGCTCGACCGTCAGATCCGCTGGCGAGTACGAGGCGGCATCGGGCGCATGGGCGAACTGCCCCTGCCGCGGCAGCACCGTCGTAACGCGGTCGCCCCAGACTTTCTTTACCGCGTCGAGGATTCGCGGCTTGTCGTCGACCAGCACGTAATGCTCGGCCGGGTAGCGTTCCCCGACATCGTCGAGCTCCTCCTCCTTGTGGATGTAGATCAGCACGTGGCCGTCGACCGCCTCGAAGATGCCGGCGCGCTCGACCTTGCGCGGCTGGAACACAACGTCGCCGTCGGACAGGATCACCGTCCTGCCCCACTCCCGGAAGCGCTCCAACACATCGAGCGAGCCGGGGTAGAGGCGGTTGGCGAACGGGTAGTCGACCAGATAGGAGGACATGGTCAGCAGATGAATGTCCTTTGGATGCTCGACCCGGTAGCGCTGCAGCGCCCCCAGATAGTCCCGGTAGCCGAGCGTCGCGAACAGGTCTTCGAGGATCGCCCAATAGCGGTCGCGGCAGGGAGCGCCGAACTCGCGTTCGAGATGGCGCTTGAGGTCGCTTTGAATAGCGTCGTTGTCGAGCAGGGTGTTGTCCACGTCGACGAGAAAAACGGTCGGGCTCGTAATCATTAGGCGGTCCACAGTTCGGGTTGGCGACTTGGCGGCAGCCTAAGCAACCGGCCGGCCGGAAGCCAGATCACGACCCTCGCTCGCACCAGGCGTCTCGCCGCCTTAATCGGTATGGCGACAATCGTCGACCATGTGACGCAGCTCATACTCTTACGGGACCCGGCGAGCGACCATCGCGTGATTCGGGCCGCGCCCGAGAAGGAGGTGTGAGATGGCAAAAAATCCACTCAAGGGTAGCGAACGTCAGCCATTGCCAGGGGCGAAGCCGGTCGGCAACGCCGATCCCTCGGAGCGCCTGGAGGTCAGCGTCATTCTCCGCCGCCGCAACGCCAATATGCTGAAGGAAAGGGTGACCGCGCTGGCCCGGCGCGACCGGAGCGCTCGGCATCTGTCGCGCGAGGGGTTCGACCAGCAGTTCGGCGCCGACAGCTCGGACATTGCCGCGGTCAGAAAATTCGCCGCCGACCATGGCCTCGCGGTGGTCCAGGAAGAGGCCGGGCGGCGCACCGTCGTGCTGTCGGGGACCGTCGCCCAGTTCAACGCCGCGTTCGGCGTTGATCTGCAACGGTTCGAACATCCCGGCGGCTCGTATCGCGGGCGGACCGGGAACGTCCACTTGCCGGACGAGCTTGCGGGCCGCGTCGAAGCCGTGCTCGGCCTCGACGATCGGCCGGTGGCGAAACCGCATTTCCGCACCCGCCCGGCGCCCGGCAATGTGCGCTGGCATGCCGATGCGGCGGGAAATGCCTCGTTCACTCCCTTGCAGATCGCCTCGCTCTACAATTTCCCGGCCGGAACCGGGCAGGGCGAGTGCGTCGCGATCATCGAGCTCGGCGGCGGCGAGCGGATGGCGGATCTGAACGCCTACTTCTCGGCTCTCGGCATCGCCTCGGCGCCGAACGTCGTCGCGGTATCGGTCGACCACGGCAAGAACCATCCGACCGGCGATCCGAACGGACCCGACGGCGAGGTGATGCTCGATATCGAGGTGGTCGGCGCGATCGCGCCGCAAGCCAGGATCGCGGTCTATTTTGCCCCCAACACCGATGCCGGCTTTCTCGACGCGGTCACCACCGCGATTCATGACGCAACGAACAAACCTTCGGTCATCTCGATCAGCTGGGGCGGGCCGGAATCATCGTGGACCGAGCAGTCGCTGACCGCGTTCGACGAGGCCTTTCAGGCGGCGGCGGCGATGGGCATTACGGTCTGCGTCGCCTCGGGCGACAACGGCTCGGGCGACGGCGTCGGCGACGGCGGCGATCACGTCGATTTCCCGGCGTCGAGCCCGCACGCTCTGGCTTGCGGCGGCACCAGGCTGCAGGCGGCAGGGAGCGCAATCTCGGGCGAAATCGGTGTGGAATGACGGCGCACAGGGCGGTTCGGGCGGCGGTGGCGTCAGCAGCGTCTTCCCGCTGCCGGCGTGGCAGGACGGGCTGCACACGACAATGACAGCGGGCGGCGATGCGGTGCTCAACATGCGCGGCGTGCCTGATGTCAGCGGCGACGCCGACCCGCAAACCGGCTATCAGGTGCGGATCGACGGGACCGACAGCGTGATCGGCGGGACCAGCGCGGTGGCGCCGCTGTGGGCCGGCCTGATCGCCCGCATCAACGCGGCGAACGGCAGCCCGGCCGGCCTGATCAACCCGACCCTCTACGCCAATGCCGGCGCGTTGCACGATATTGCGACGGGCAACAACGGTAGCTTCGCCGCGGGTCCCGGCTGGGACGCCTGCACCGGCCTCGGCAGCCCGGATGGCGGCAAGATCGCCACCCTGCTGGCCTCGGCGAGACCCACCGGGTCGGCCCCGACGGGCTGAAGGTTTGCGGCGGCGGCGCGAGGCGGGCTTCCCCGCTTCTGCCGCCCCGCTTTTGCCGGCTTGCTCTTGCAACCGTGCGCGAACGCGGCCGCGCCGCTAGGCGCGAGCCAGCACGATCGCGCCATTCGCCGGCAGGGTCAGCGCCGCCGACGCGGCAAAGCCGTCGAGCGCCGGGCCGGAGGCCTGCGCCGCGCCGCCATTGCCGACCGCAGCGGGGTTTGGGAAATTATCGTAGAAATCGCTGTTGAACAGTTCGCGCCATTGGCCGGCAAAGGGTAGCCCGATCGGATAGCCGTGCTTTGCCGCCTCGTCGAGGCTGGCGACCACGACGATGTCGCGGCCCGCCCCTTCGACCCAGCGGTGCAGCACGATGACGCGGTCATAATTCTCGACCCGCGAAACCCGGGCGCCGGCGGCGCGCAGCGCTGGCTCCATGCGGCGGAGCTGCACCAGGTCCTTTACGTAGCGCCGGAAATCGCGCATCGCCGGGTCGGCGGCGTCGAGGCCTTCCCACCAGATCAAACCGTTGGCGGCGCGGTCGTCGCTCCAGTTCTTGTCTTCGAGGAATTCCTCGCCCATGAACAAGGATGGGATGCCGGGGGCGGCGAGCAGCAGCGCAGTGACGACGCGGCTGCGGCTGCGTGCATACCATGACCGCCGGTCCGACCCATCCGCTAGCATCGGCACGCGGGCGGCGCCGGCGTGACCGGCATAGGTGAGATCCTGATTCTCCAAGAATTGCACCACGCGCCAAGCGTCGGGGAAGCCGGCCGGGGCGCTCAGCGCGTTCGCGACCGCGGCGAAATCGATCCGAGCCGAGGCGCCGCCGGCGACCTGCGCCAACAGGCCGCGCAGCGCGTCGCGCAGACCGTCGCCGAGTTCAGCGTCGAAGCCGAGGCCGCCGGGCGGCGGCCGCACCGCGTTCGGGCGGTCCGGGTTCCAGTATTCGGCGATCTGGATCGCCGCCGGATTGGTTGCGCGCACTGTTTCGGTCAGGCGCCGGCAGAACTCGCCACCGCCATTGTTTTCGATCACCCGCACTTCGTCGTAGCGAATCCCGTCGATGCGGTATTCGCCGAGAAAGAACCGGGCATTGTCGATCAGGAACTGTGCGACCCACTCGTTCCAGTAGGCGAAGATCTGGCCGCCGGCCCAGCCTTGGTCGGTAAAGAACAGGCTGTGGTTCAAGTCGCCATTTGCCTGGCGATCGTAAAACCACAGGCTGCGATCGTCGAAACCGCCGCCGGCATGGTTGTAGACGAGGTCGAGGATTACCGCGATGCCGTGCAAATGGCACAGGTCGACGAGGCACTTTAGCTGATTGACGCCGGGCGCCAGCTGGGCCGCGGTCAACGTCGGCTTGCCGAACGACCCGAGCATCTCGTTCAACCCGGCCAACCGAGCGGGCAATTCATCTGGAGCAATCGTATATTCGGCTTCGGGCGAGAAGTAGTCGACCCCGTTATAGCCGAGGCTGAACCTGGTCTCGAACTCCTGCACGGGCAGCAGCTGAACCGCGCTCACGCCGAGGTCTCGCAGGTAGCCGAGCTTTTCCGCCGCATCGAGGAACGTGCCGCCGCGCGTCGCCCGCACGTCCTGGCCCGAACCGTCCTGCGCCCACCAGGTGCCGATATGCAGCTGGTAGATGATCAGCTCGCTGAACGGCGGCGGCCGCCAGCCCTGATCGTGCCAAGGATAAGAGGCGGGGTCGCGGGCCACGCAGAAACTGTCGGGGAAAGCCGGCGCGATCGTCAGCTCGCGGGCGAACAAATCGCGCTTCCAGCCGGTGCTGCCGGCGCCGTCGATGAAGAACATGTAAGGCTCGCCGTCGCTCACCCCGGCGAGGAAGCCGCCCCAGCTGCCGTCGCCGAGCCGGGCCATACGATCGTCGTCGCCGGGGCGCCAGGCCGGATCCTGGGCCGCCGCCAGCCGCGCCCCGGCGACGACGAACACGGCTCGGGCGTTGGGCGCCCAGGTGCGAAAGCCGGCGCCGTCGGGCGAGATCGTGGCGCCCATGTCGCTGGCGCGTTCAATCCTGGTCTGATCCACAGCCATGCAAGCTCCCCATCGTGATCGTCGCCTTCAGGCGGCTGCCGGATCCGACCCGGTCGTTGGAGCCATCGAATAAGGTGCGAAAATTCCGAACTGGGCCGACGGCCCAAGGTCGTACCGTTGGACCTCCGCTCGGCGGATTTTATGCAACCGATCGCCTCCGCACACGTATGTCAAGCAGCAGACGCCGCCGCCCGCGGGCGCGCGAGAGGCCGTAAGCGCTTCTCGACATTCGAGATCCGCGGCGAGCCGCCAGCAACCGGCGGAAGGCTCGAGAAGGTGGCGCTGGGCGCCACTCCCGGCCTACCGAAGGCGCATTTGCACAATCTGGTGCTGGCCTGCGGAACCGAGTTTCTGAAGCCCTGGGGTCAGGCGGCGCGCGGCGCGATCGACAATCTTGGTCGTCGACGGCCAGCTCGACAATTTCATGGAAACTCTGCTCTATTTGTGCGTCAGCTGGCTGGGCTTGCGCCGCTGATCCCGCTCGACGACGCCGCTCGGCCGACCCGGCTTTTTGACGGAACCGTGCACATGGCTGCGACCGCGCCGCCCATTACGAGACGGCGTCAGCCAAACATGATCCAATCCTACCTGTGAGGATTGCGCAAATCTCGAACCCCATGCCAATATCGGGCGGCTCGATGGCAATAGGTCGAGGCTGGGGCGCCGTTCTGAGAGCGTACCGGCCTCACCATGAACCAGCCCAGCATGAGCCAGCTTCACCATGAGAGTGACGATCATGGCCAACGACAAGATGATGGCGCAAATCTCCCGCAAGCCCGGCTTCATCGCGGCGCTCGACCAGAGCGGCGGATCGACGCCTGGCGCCCTGCGCCTTTATGGGATTGCGGATAACGCCTATAGCGGTGAGGCCGAGATGTTCCGGCTGGTGCACCAGATGCGCGTGCGCATTATGACCGCACCTGCCTTCGCCGGGGACAAGGTCATCGCGGCGATCCTGTTCGAAGGCACGATGGACGGCCAGGTGCGAGAAAGGCCGGTTCCGGCTTTCCTGTGGGAAGATCGCGGCGTGATCCCCTTTTTGAAGGTCGACAAAGGGCTTGAGGCCGAGGCCGACGGGGTCAGCCTGATGAAGCCGATGCCGGGGCTCGATGCCCTGCTCGACCGCGCGGTCGGGCGCGGCGTCTTCGGCACCAAGATGCGCTCGGTGATCAACCTCGCCTCGAAGGCCGGCATCGCGGCGGTGGTGGCGCAACAGTTCGAGGTGGGGGCGCAGATTGCCCGGCATGGGCTCTTGCCAATTCTCGAGCCCGAAGTCTCGATCAAGAGCCCGGACAAGGCCGGCGCCGAAGCCATCCTCCTCGCGGAATTGACCCGAAAACTCAATGCCCTGCCGGATGGCCGCAAGGTCATGCTCAAGCTGACTTTGCCGGATGTACCGGATCTCTACCTGCCGCTGATCAACCACCCGCGCGTGGCCAGGGTCGTGGCGCTTTCCGGCGGCTATAGCCGAGCCGACGCCTGCCGGCGCCTCGCCGCCAATCACGGCATGACCGCGAGCTTTTCACGGGCGCTGGCCGAAGGCCTCACGCACTCGATGAGCGACGCCGAGTTCAACGCCGCCCTGGCAAAATCGATCGACGAAATCTACCGGGCCTCGACCGTCAAGGCCTGACGCCGGCGGACGATCGATCAGTTGCGCAGCCGCGCCAGCAGGGCAAGTGCGGCCGCCGGCGCGCGCAGCTTGGCGCCGTTGATGAAATAAACGAAGCAGTCGAGCCCGGCCGACGACGACGCGCGGAACCGCTCGGCCCACCGGTCGAGCACCTGCGGCGAATAGCCGGTGGGCTCGTCGAGTGAGCATCGGCGCAGCCGCGCATAGACGAAATCGGCGGTGACCTCGTCGACGGCCGGGTATTTCTCGTCGTCGACCAGCGCCACCGCGACCTTGTGGCGCCGCAGCAGCGGGGCAAAGGCGGGCGCGGCAAAGCTCGGATGGCGCACCTCGACGACATGGCGCAGCGCCAAGCCGTCGATCTCGCGCGGCAGCAGCGCCAGAAAGGCGGCGAAACCCTCTTCGTCGAACTGCAGGAACGGGGCGAACTGCCACAGGATGGGCCCGAGCTTCGCGCCCAATTCGAAGACGCCGCTGGCAAAGAACCGCTCGACCGAGGGGCCTGCGGTGGCCAGGTCGCGGCGGTGCGTCACAAAGCGCGGACCCTTGACCGAGAAGATGAAATCTTCCGGCGTTTCGTCGCGCCAGCGGCAAAAGCTCGCCGGCTTCTGGCTGCCGTAAAAGGTGCCGTTGATCTCGATCGCGGTGACCTGCCGGCTGGCATGGGCCAATTCGCGCGCTTGGGTCAGGCCGGGCGGGTAGAAGGCGCCCCGCCACGGGACGAACACCCAGCCGCCGATGCCGACCCGGATGGTTGCGCCGCTCATCGCCGACGGGGCATCGTTGAACGGGTCATCGCCGGATCAGGAACGAGCGCGCCGGGCGCCGCGTCTCCCAGCCCTCGGTTTCGAGCATCGGCGCCTCGTCCTCCTCCAGCGGATAGCCGAGGCAGAAATAACCGATCAGCTTCCAGTCTGGGGGAACTTCGAGGATCGCGCCCACCGCGTGCGGGTCGAGGATCGACACCCAGCCCATGCCGATCCCCTCGGCGCGCGCCGCCAGCCACAAGGTGTGCGCCGCGGCCACAGCCGAATAATCGACCATCTCAGGCATCGTGCGGCGGCCTAGGCCCTGTCCCTGCTGGGTTTCCCGGTCGGCGAAGACCGCGAGGTGACACGGCGCTTCGTCGAGACCGGCGAGCTTGAGTCGGGCATAGCCTTGGGCGCGTTCCGGCGCCTGGGCGGCGAGGGCGGCGGCATTGGCGGCGGCGAAATTGCGGCGAACCGCGGCGCGCCGGGATCGATCCTCGACCGCGACGAAGCGCCAGGGCTGGCTGAGCCCGACCGAGGGGGCGAGCGACGCCACCTCGATCAGCCGCTCGAGCGCATCGCCCGGCAGCGGATCGAGGCGAAACCGCCGCACATCGCGCCGCCAGGTCAACAGCACCCGCAAGCGGGCGCGAAACGCATCGTCAAAGAGGGGTGGTGACGGCATGCTAGGCTCGCTCGGACCGCTTCCCCCATAGGTAGGCAATGCTGCGGCGCGGATCGAGGGAACGCCGCCGGCGGCGCGCACCGCCGCGGCGGCGACACGGGTTGATTTCTTCGGCGCGCCGTTCTAGATCCACCCACCATCGCCTCCCGTCCCCATCGTCTAGAGGCCTAGGACATCGCCCTTTCACGGCGGTAACAGGGGTTCGAATCCCCTTGGGGACGCCACTCCCGGCGGTCTGAGCTTGACATGCGCAGGACATGTTTCATGTTCAACACATGCCGACCATGATCCAGATCCACAATGTTCCAGATGCGCTGCACCGCCAACTCAAATCGCGCGCCGCGATCGAGGGCATGTCCCTCTCCGAGTGTCTCCTCGCTGAGTTGAGCCGAGTGGCCGAGCGGCCGACGCTCGCAGAGCTGCGCGACCGGTTAGAACGCCGCCCCCAGGCAGCCCCTAACGTCTCTCCCGAACAGCGGTCCGCGCCGAGCGCGACGCCGGGTGATCGCGCCAGGTGATCGAGGTCGACGCCTCGACGCTGCTGGAAGCGCTGTTGCGCACACCGGCCGCGGCGGCTGTCGAGGAGCGGCTGTTTGATGCGGGACTGACCTTGCACGCGCCCCACCTGATCGATGTCGAGGTGGCCCAGGTGCTTCGGCGCTATGCCGCGACCGGCCAGATCGAACCCGCGCGCTGCCATGAGGCGCTCGGCGATTTGTCCGATTTCCCGCTGCACCGCTATCCGCACGATCTTCTGCTGCCGCAGAGTCTGGGAATTGCGGCACAACCTGGCGGCCTACGATGCGGTCTACGTCCCGCTTGCGGAAGCGCTCGATGCGCCGCTGTTGACCCGCGACCGCCGCCTCGCCACCGCCTCCGGCCATCGCGCCCGGATCGACCTTGTGTGAAAGACTAAAAAGCCCACCGGGCCACAGCCGGCTGTCAGATCCTGCTGAGATTTCCTACGCCGGTTATGTACCGAACGTGGCCTCTATTTGCTCGGCGCCGGAGCCTCCACAGGTGAAGCACCATTTGGAGCTGGCTTCTCGCGCGATCCTCTCGTCGATTTTTTGCGCCATGCTGGCTCGTTTTCAATCGGCCGGACCGAACACCCGCCTCTCAGCCGGTGCTGCTCGACGCAGGTGCCCACCTCACCGACTCCGACGGCCGCGCTCTGCGTCCCGGCGCCAAGGATTACTCGCAAGAATTGCTGCAGCTTATGCCGCCAAATTTTCCACGTTCTCACTTGATGCTGGAACCTAACTCCTACTCCAACCGCAATCTCGCACGCAGGTTGCTGCCGATGGCGCGCTTTAAGCCGAACTTCATCGCTATCATGTAAGCGTCCGCTCTTGGCCGTGATCAGGGGCCGTTTTCGGTGTTCGGTCGCTGAGATGCCCAAGGCATCAGCTTGTCGATCCGATTGATCGGATGGCCGTCGGCGAACTTGGCGAGCGTGTCGGTGAGATAGGCTTCCGGGTTCACGCCGTTGAGTTTCGCGGTTTGCAGGATGGAATACATGGCGGCGGCGCGATCGCCGCCGGAGTTGCTGCCGGCGAACAACCAATTGCGTCTGCCGAGGGCAATACAGCGGATTGCGTTTTCGGCGATGTTGTTGTCGGCTTCGAGCCTGGCGTCAGCGACAAAGCGCGTCAGCGCGATGCGGCGCTTGATTATGTAGCGCAACGCCTCGGCGAGGCCCGACCGGGCCGAGAGCTTGCGCTCGGTAGCCTCCGCCCAGGCGAAGAAGACATCGAGCAGCGCGATGGCAGCAGCGCGATGCGCCAGCCGCTCGGCAGGCGGCGCGAAGCGGGCCTTGTCCTCGACGGCGTAAATCAGCGCGATCTGGTCGAGCCCCGCCTTGGCGAGCGGCGACTTTGTCGTCTCCCACACCTCGAAGATGTTGCGGCGGCTGTGGGCCCAGCATGCCACCTCGGTGATCGCCGCCTTCCCCGGGGCGCGGCGTCGCTGATCGTAGAGCGCCTCGAACCCGGCATAGGCGTCGGCCTGCAGAAAGCCGGCGAAGTTCGCCAGGTGCTGCGCCGGGTGCTCGGCGCCGCGATCGGGGCTGTAGAAGTAGGCGGCGGCCGGCGGTGCGGGGCCACAGAACGGCCGATCGTCGCGGACATAGACCCATAATCGCCCCGTCCGGGTTCGCCCCAGGCCGGGCTCTAGCACCGGCGCCGGCGTGTCGTCGCCGTGGACCTTCTCGGCGGCGAACACGTGGCGGCGAATGCCCTCGACGATCGGCTGCAACAGCCAGACCGCCTGACCCACCCAGTCGCTCAGCGTCGAGCGGTCGAGATCGAGCCCGTCGCGGCCATAGATCTCACTCTGCCGGTAAAGCGGCAAGTGATCGGCGTACTTCGACACCAGCAGGTGGGCGAGCATGCCCGGTGCGGCCCCTCCGCGCGGCGTCGGCAGAGCCGGCGCCGGCGCCTGGGTGATCGCATCGCAGCGCCGGCAGGCATATTTTGGCCGGACATGCCGGATCACCTGAAACCGACCGGGGAGATCGTCGAGCCCCTCGGTGACGTCTTCACCGAGCCGAGCCATGTCGCCGCCGCACGCAGGACAAGTGCAACCGCCGTCGTGCTCCGGTTCGTGCACGACTTCCGCGCGTGGCAGATGATCCGGCAGCGGCTTGCGCTTCGGCCGGGCGCCCTCGCGCACCGGCATTGGTCGGTCTTCAGCAGCGGCCTTGCTGATCTCTTCAGCCTCGCCGGCTTCCAGCTCCTCAAGCCGCAGCTCGAGTTGTTCGATCCGCATGGTCAGCCGCTCCGAGGAGCGGCCGAACTGCATCCGCCGCAGCTTGGCGATCTGGAACTTGAGCTTCTCGATCTCCAGGGTGCGCAGCTGAACGGCCAGCTTTGCCGCCTGGAGTTCTGCGGTCGCCGTCGCCAATTCGACCTGGCAGGCCAGGGCAAAGGCGCGAAGCGCTTCCGGATCGGAGGCTAGATCGGCCGAGGCCAGCGACATGCGCCACCCTATCGCGCGCGCTCATGCCGACAGAACAGAAAGCGAATCGCTGCTCCTTCACACCAGCATTGGTCGGGCCGACGCCGGCGGTGCTACCGTGCGGCGCCAGTCCATCGCCTCGATCAGAAGCGCCAGTTGCGCCGGCGTCAGCGTCAGCGTGCCATCGACGATCGGCGGCCAGACGAACTTGTGGCGTTCAAGCCGCTTGGCGAACAGGCACAAGCCGCTGCCGTCCCAGTACAGGCCCTTCAAGTAATGACCGCGCTTGCTGCGAACGATGAAGACATGGCCGCTGAACGGATCGGCGCCGATGATCCGCCGCACCTTGGCCGCCAGCCCATCGAACCCGGCCCGCAGATCGATCGGCTGGCAGGCCAAAAACACCTTCGTGCCCGGCGCCAGGCTGATCATCCCAGTCCCTTCACCGCCGACAGCACTCGCCGTAGCGCCTTCTCGTTGACACTGCCGTCGACGCGAACCCGGGCGCCGCCGGGCAGATCGATTTCGATTACCCCGGCGCGCGCCGCCAACGTTAGCCCGGCCCCGCGCGGGCCTGGCAGGGCGGCCGGCATTGGCATCGCCGGGTTTGCGTCGGACGGGTCCGCGACGACGCCGAGCTGGATGAACCCCGTCAACACCGGCGAGGCGGCCTGCGCCGCCAGCGCGGCAGCTTTCCACGCTGATCGCCAGTTATACAGCAGGCTCTTCGAGATCCCGTGCCGCCGGGCGACTACCGCAACCTGGCCACCCTCGGCTTCCACCTCGGCCATCAGCGCCGCCTTCTCCTGCGCCGACCACTGCCGGCGACGCTCAACCCGCGCAATAATCTCGCCGTCAACCCACAGCAATCCTTCTGTACGTCCAGAAGGACCCAGCTTCTCTCACCGCGCCCGTCTCGACCACACGCCGCAGGCCGGTTCAGACCCGACGCTTACGGTACGGCGAGCCCCAACTCGATTTTCACCGAACCGCGATCAGTTCGACGCCGCTGTCGCCGATGAGTTGGACCGTTGGTTCCCATCCCCGTTCTCGACAAGATCGCATGGGTGCTTGCACAAATACGTCTTTTCGGCGAGCGGCATTTCGTCGAGTTTGGCGAGGTCATTCTCAGCAGCATCATTCGCGAGGTGTCTCACCAGGACCCGACTGATCTGCGTATACGACGGCGAAAAGAGTTACTAGACGATGCTCCGGTACTGGAATTATTCGCCGAGCGAATGGAAGTCCAAATTGATCGTTTGGTGAAATATTGGACGATCGCGGGCCGCCAACCGGGACCGATTATTCCTCCATCAATTTTTGAGGGCAACTCCCGCGTTGCAGAAACATTCTCAAACTTGGGCTTGGCCGCTGAGTCTGTGGATTGCGTCCTCACCAGCCCGCCCTATGCTACGGCCTTACCTTACATCGATACCGACCGCCTGTCGCTCATGGCGATCATGGGCATTCAGAGCGCTGAGCGAGCCGATTTGGAGGAGGGACTTACCGGATCGCGCGAAATTCGCCGCAGTACACGAAAATCTTTGGAGGATGAACTAAGTTCCTCCAAAGCAAGCGAAATGCTACCTCGGCCTATGGTTCAAGCTCTGCGCAAAATCCTAAGAGCGAACAAGAATGGGAATGTTGGCTTTCGGCGGGAAAACATGGCGTCTTTGTTGTGGAGATATTTTCCGATATGAGGTTGAATATAAGACAAATTGCCACATTCTTGGTCCCAGGCGGTCGCGCTCATTACGTTGTGGGCGACAGCGGGACGAACGCAGGAGGACGCTGGACCGCAATCGAAACATGCCGGCATATCTGTGATATTGCGGAGGCCGAGGGCCTTCGCGCCCGCCGGCTCGTCGAGATTTCCATTACCACCGAAAACTATAAGCACATCAAGAATGCGATCACGGAGAACGCCGTGTTGGAGTTCCACAAAGCCGCTTAGAACCATCCAAATCTTCGCGGCTCCTTTCCGTCTCCGGGCATTTGCTGATCGCATGTAGCCAGCCAAGGGGCGTAGTCCGGGCTGTCCGGCCTGTGAACCGTAATTTCATAGTCTGTTTGAGCGATTTGCCCCTTCTCGAAGATCATAATCGAGCCCTCGGGAACAACCGCGACCAGTGGAGAAGCCGTGATGCGCATTTTGCTCTTTGCCTCGTAATAGACGGTGTTGAGTAAGCGATGAGCCGTGGCCACCATCCGAACGGCTTGACGGGCCGGTTTTGTTCGCCGCCGCCGATGATCAGTGTTCGGCAGCCCAGCCCCAAGGCGTGAGTTCGGCGAGCCGGCTGTTGGGCCAGTTGTTGACGAGCTTGGTCAGCACGTCGGTGAGATACGCTTCCGGATTGACGCCGTGGAGTTTGCAGGTCTCGATCAACGAGGCCAGCATCGCCCAGTTTTCTGCCCCTTCGTCGCTGCCGGCGAATAGCGCATTTTTTCTGTTCAGAGCAATCGGGCGCATAGCGCGCTCGACGGTGTTGGAGTTGATCTCGATGCGGCCGTCATCGAGGAAGCGCACCAGCCCATCCCAGCGGTTGAGCGCATAGCGGATCGCCTGGGCGATCGACGAGCCGCCGGCAAGCTGTGCCAGGGTCTTCTCGAGCCAGGCCTTCAGCGCTTCGGCGAGCGGCTTGGTCTTCTCCTGTCGAACCGCGCGGCGCTCGTCGGCGCTCTTGCCGCGGATCTCGGCTTCGATCTGGTAGAGTTCGGCGATCCGCTTCAGGGCCTCGGTGGCGATCGGCGCCGGCGGCGATTTGGCGAGGTCGAAGAACTGCCGCCGCCAATGTGCCCAGCAGAACGCGAGCGTGGCCGGCCCGCCGGTGCGCTTGGGATCGGCGAGGCTGAGGTAGGCGGCATAGCCGTCAGTTTGCAGCACGCCGGCGTAGCCCTTCAGTAGCGCCGTGGCGTGATCCCCACTGCGCCCCGGCGCGTAATTGTACACCACCGCCGGCGGCGCTCCGCCTTGCCACGGCCGGTCGTCGCGGGCAAGCACCCAGAAGCAGCCCTTTTTGGTGCGCCCCCGCCCGGGGTCGAGTACCGGTGCCGTGGTCTCGTCGGCGAAGAGCTTGGTCGAGCGCAGCAGCTCTTCGCGCATCAGCCGCCACACCGGTTTGACCTCGGCTGCGGCGTAGCCAGTCCAGAAGGCCAGGGTTGCCCGATCGATCGCGATGCCTTGCCGCGCCAGGATCTGGGCCTGGCGATAGAGCGGGCAGTGGTCGGCATACTTCGCCACGACGACATGGGCGACCAGCCGCTCGGTCGGCAGGCCGCCCTCGATCAGCCGGGCCGGCGCCGGCGCTTGCACCACCGCCTCCTGGCAGGCGCGGCAGGCGTATTTCGGGCGGCGCGTGACGATCACCCGGTATTGCGCCGGGATGACGTCGAGCCGCTGCGAGCGATCTTCGCCGATCACATGCATCGTGCCGCCGCAGCACGGGCAGGCGGTTTCTTCCGGTTCGACGACGATCTCGACCCGCGGCAGGTGCTCGGGCAGCGGGCCGCGGCCGGCGCGCCGCTTTTCCGAGCGCGCTTTGCGCAGCGCCGGATCGGCCTTCTCCTGTTCGGCCTCGCCGGCGGCGATCGCCTGTTCGAGATCCTCCAGCGCCAGGTTGAACTGGTCGGGGTCGAGCTTTTCCGAGCGCCGGCCGAACTGCATCCGCTGCAGCTGGCGAAGCAGGTGGCGCAATCGGTCGTTCTGGCCGGCGAGCTGATCGCGCTCTTCGATCAGCCGCGCCTTCTCGGCCCGCTCGGCGTCGCGCTCGGCCCACGCCGTCAGCACCAGGGCGTGCAGCGCAGCGGTGTCGTCGGGAAGGCGCTCTTGTGTCGTCACGACCGGGATTATCGCACTTCGCTGGCGCCCGTAAGGTCTTCAACCACAAGGTGAGTCACTGTGACGCAGGCCCCTGATCAAGTCAGAGGCGGACGCTCAGCCGCTCAGCCCGCCAGCTGCGGCCGCCTGATCCTGGGTGCGTACACCCGTCTCCAGTCCAGCCCTTCGAACAACGCGGCCAGTTGCGCTGCGGATAACCGCATCACCCCGTCGCTGATCGCCGGCCATTTGAACTTGGCCCCTTCCAGCCGCTTCCAGATCAGCACCAGACCGGTCCCGTCATAGACCAGCATCTTCACCCGGTCGGCTCGCTTCGAGCGAAACACGAAGATCGTCCCGCAGAACGGGTCCTGCCGCAGAACCGATTGCACCGTCGCCGCCAAGCCGTCGGCACCGCGGCGGAAGTCGACCGGGCGTGTCGCGATCAGCACCCGCACCCCCGCCGGCGGCGTGCCAGACAGGGCGGGGATCATTTCATCGCCTTCAACAGGCGCAGCACCTTACCCAGAAAGGCCAGCTCGACCCCCGCCTCAACGCGCACGATCGCGCGGCCGATCTCGATCTCGATCGCCGCCGCGCCGGAACCGCCCTGGCTCTCCGCCACCACCGGCACGAAGTCGGACGCAGCAAGGCCGGCGTCGGCAGCCGCGGCCAATCTAAACTCCCGCCAACCGTAGAGCTGGTTGCGATGAAGTCCGTGGCGCAATGCGATCTCGCTCGCCTGCGCACCCGGCGCCAAGCTTTCCGCGACAATCGCCGCCTTCTCCGCGGTGCTCCAGCGCCGCCGTCGCGGCGTCCCCGTCAGCACTTCCACGCGACGGAAGCTGTGCACATCAATTGGCAAATTACTTGGCACACGATCCTCCTGCCTCGCTCGAACCAGGCAGGATCACCCCATCGCCGCCATCCGGCGCAAGGTGGGGGTCAGGCTCCGCTTACGGTGTTGAGGGCGTAATTCGATAACGTCAGCTATGGCGCGGGGTTCTGCCCGAACACCGTCACGTTTACGATGGGATCGGGCGTCAACTGAGGATAGGCCTTATTCCCGCAAACTTCGGCACCGCCGCTCCGATGAAAGGCCATTTGAAGAACTCAGGGTGCTGAAGCACGGCCCGCACGCTTAAGAAAATTTCTCCGTTATGGTGAGGCCTAATCTGAAGCGCGAGACCTTGTACACTGTTGGCAGCAGCGGGTATGGCCGGGCGAGCCCCGGAAGGAGCCCCTTCTGTTGGGGCGGCAGGAACCGTCCTTGTGGGCCGACGTCCGGGCAAGGCACTTGGCAGCTTAATGGGTAGGCCCGACCTCGGAAGGGGCGCCGCAGCACCTCCGCGCGTGTCCCCTTCGTCGCTTGTCTCCCGCATCGATGCTTCGTTCGGCACGGTGCCATCCCCCAAGCCATGCGGCGAGTTTTGCCGCATTGAGAACTGATGTCGCGGGGCATTGCTTAGGAAGTAATTCCTCCCAGCAATCCGTGAACGGCTTGAGGTTTGGGGCATCGTCCGGCAGGTCAAAATCAATTCTCACTGCCGCCTAAAAATTGGTCTCAGTCCCGCCGACCGTCAGATTATTCGAGCCGACGAACAGGCGTGCGGCGCTTCGGCCTTGGAAAGCGTAAATCTTCGGATGAAATGTCAGTCCGCGCCCGCGCGTGACATAGGCGCAGTCGAAAGAATCCAGCGCGAACTGGAGCGCCTCGGCGCTAGTGCCCCAGTGATCTACCCCGAAAATTGCCTCGATGCGAAGGCCTCTTTCGCGAGCGGAATCGATGAAAGGCTTCAACCGGAGCAACGGTCCGACTTTGGCGAAAGGGACGATGATTTTTGAAGCCGGAGTACTGCTTGTCGGCCGGCGCTTCCTTTAATTGACTTAGGAGGCGCTTCCGGTCCGTCGGTTGGTCCAACGGATTGATTAAGGCGGGTCGCGTCATGAGTTAACCCTATACAGGGTTGCAGCAATTCGAACCTACCAAATTAGCCGCGTTTTTGAGCGGAAGTGCGCCGTTTTGGTGCAGAACCAGGTTCCTGAGCAAGAGCCACGTGCAGTGCTATGTGCCGCGCAACACGACGAGGGCGTCTACCGCCTTCACGCCCTGACCTCGCGGCAGCACCATCAGCGGATTGATGTCCAACTCCGCCAAGTGTCCTTCCAGGTGCATGGCGAGGTGCGACACGCGCACCAGGGTATCCGCGAGCGCCTCGACATCCGCCGCCGGCCGTCCGCGAAAGCCCTGGAGCAACCGGGCGCCTTTGACCTCAGCGATCATCGCCTGTGCTTCCGCGCGCGTGATCGGGCAGCGTCGCAGGGCCACATCGTTGTAGACCTCGACCATCACGCCGCCGCTGCCGAACAGCAGCACCGGGCCCAATTGCGGGTCGCAAGACACGCCAATGATGACTTCGACACCGTCTCCCACCATCTCCTGCACCGACACGCCGTTGATCCGAGCCTGCGGCGCATAGGCCTTGGCACTGGCCAGGATCTCCGCGTAGGCCGTTCGCACTTGCGCCGCATCGCGCAGGTTCAGCCGAACCACCCCGGCCTCTGTCTTGTGCAGAATATCCGGCGAATCGACCTTGAGAGCCACCGGAAACCCGAGCTGCTCCGCGGCCTCGACGGCGGCCTCCGCGGAATTTCCCCAGGCGCTCGCGCGCACTCCCCACGCCCCAGGCCGCCAACAGCTCGCTTGCTCTCGGACTCCGAGAGTGTCGGACGCCCCAGGCCAAGCGCCTGGGCGATCGCCGCATCCTGCGCCGCCGTGCGCGGCGGGGCCGTGGCAAAGCCATCGGCCAGGCGGCGCTCGCGCCATGTATGATACGCCAGGCGGCTCCGCAGGCCGCGGGCCAACTTGTCCGGCGTGTAGAAGATCGGGATCCGGGCGTTCTTGAGCTGTGCCAGGCCAGCCTTGGCGTCCCGGCTTCCGGTCCACAGGAACACCACGCCCTTGTCGGTCCGATCACGCTGGCTGATGACCTGCTGAGCCTGGGCGTCCGCCCCGGCACTCGCCACGACGAGCGTCCCCATCCGCGGATCATCGATCATATGCTCGCATGATTTGCGGGAAGGACTCGCTGTTGGCAAAGCCGGTCACATCGGCAGGATTGGCAGCCCACCCGAAGCCCTTCAGGATCCCGTTGATGCCGTCACGCGCCGCGTCGCCAAGCGTCGGCAGATCGAGACCGGCCTGACCGCACATGTCGGCGGTCAGCGAGCTGATGCCGCCCGAGTGGGATACCACCGCGATGCCGGGCACTTCGGGCTTGGGGGTGTGGGCCAGGAGGTGCGCGACCTCCAGCAGTTCGTCGTAATCCTGGACCCGGATCACCCCGTATTGGGCAAAGATCGCATCGTACCGGGCATCCGCGCCGGTCAGCGCCGCGGTATGCGATTGTGCCGCCCTCGCGCCGAGTTCCGAACGCCCGATTTTGATCAGGACGATCGGCTTGCCGCGCTCCGCCGCGAGCTTCGCCACTTCGAGAAATTTATCGGCCCGCTTGAAGCCTTCGACAAAGCCGGCAATCACCCGAGTATCCGGATCGTCCAGCAGATAGCGGGCGAAATCGGTAAAGTCGAGGTCCGCCTCGTTCCCGGTCGAGATGATGTAGCTGAAGCCGATGCCGTTCTCCACCGCCCGCACCAGGAACGGCCCGAACGCCGTCGCGCCGCTTTGGCATACCAGGCCGATCGGCCCGGTCAGACCGTCCGCCCCGCGCGAGGAAGACGGTGGCCCAGATGTCGTGCTTTGACATTCGCCAGCCCCAGGCAGTTGGGGCCGCTGATACGCATGCCCGAGGCGCGGGCAAAGTCGCCCAATTCCCCCTGCAAATCACGCCGGTCGTCGACGCCGCGCTCGGCAAAGCCGGCCGAGATCACGATCGCCGATCCCGCCCCCTTGCGGTGGCTCTCCTGGAGGACGTCGAGCACCTGGTCGTAGGGCACCACGATGCCCACCACATCGGGGGCCTCCGGCAGGTCCGTCACACTCGGGTAGGACTTCACCCCCATGATTTCGTCATAACGCGGGTTCACGGCATAAACCCGCACCCGGTCTTTGGCCTTGAGCGCCGCAGCCAGAAACCGCCCGCCATACTGCATCCGCGGCGTCGCGCCCACGATCGCAATGGAGCGCGGGTTGAGCATTTTGTGGATCGACGCCATCTGTGGTTCTGTCCAGAACTCCATGACACCCCCTGAAAAGAACGTGGTCCGTCGGGTCGGCAAGCCCACGCTCTACGAACGGGGGCTGCCATCGGCCGATATCCCGCATGGCGCCAGCCCCCTCCTCTTCCCCGCTACAGTCTTTGGCTGCGATTACGGCGCCGGCAATGGCTTCTCGTCGTGACCAACCTGGACTCGCCGCCGCCAAGCCACCCGGTTTCCGCCGCCTTTGTCGTACAGTTCCTTGAAGCGATAAAAGCTGTCGCGGCTGTAGCCCGTCATCTTGCAGGCTTGGCTGACATTGCCGAGCCGCCTGGCCAATTCCAGCAGCCCGACCTCCGCTCAAATAATCTTTTGATCTTGGGTCATATCGCGATTTCCGTCCCGCGTTGGAAACCAACAACGACTGTCAGGTTAAGTTCGCGCTAATACATGAAAGGCGAGCCACGGCCGGAATTTCATACGCATGGGAGACGCGCCTCGACCTCGGCGCCGCAATCGAGCCGGGCTGCCGGGCCTATGGTGAGCCGAGCAGCTTCGCCGGCGACAATCCAGCCTGGCCGCAGGACACCCGCATCGGCCTGCAATTGTTCGGCGCCGTCGCCAGGTTCGGCCCCGGCAGTCTCAAACGGAACGGCGGCATCCTGTTCGGCGTGGCCGCGAGCCGAACCAGGTAAGGCGCGAATGACGGGTCGACGATCAAAACGTCCGGGTCGGGATAAACCTGGGTCGGCGCCAGCGGACCCCATTGGCGCGGCGGCTGGCTGATCACGGACGGCGGGACTTTGAGCGCCGGCTTCGCCTGCGGCTGGCCGCGAGCGAGCGCCGGCATCAGCGCCGAACTGGCCGTGAGCAGGCTGCGCCGGGTCAGTCGGCCACCGCGCAATCCTGGGATCATGCGTCTCGCCTTCACCCATTGTCCGAGAGCGCGCATGGGATCGCGCGTCCCAGACCTGGTTTCAGCAGGCGTTGCGCCCGCGCAGGATGCGGGCCCTGCTCCGCTGCCAGTCGCGCGCCTTTTCCGCTTCGCGCTTGTCGGCCTTGCGTTTGCCGCGGGCGAGACCGAGCTCGATCTTGGCGCGGCCGCGATCGTTGAAATAGATCGACAGCGGCACCACGGTCACCCCCTCGCGCCGGATCGCGCCGAGCAGCCGGTCGACCTCCTTGCGGTGCAGCAACAGCTTTCGCGGCCGCCGCGGCTCGTGGTTGAAATGCGCCGAGGCGGCGTATTCCGGGATGTTGGCGTTGACCAGGAACAATTCGCCGCCGCTCTCGCTGGCATAGGCCTCGACGATGCTGGCCTGGCCCTTGCGCAACACCTTGACCTCGGTGCCGTGCAGCACGAGCCCGGCTTCGAGCGTATCCTCGATCAGGTAGTCATGGCGGGCGCGCCGGTTCTGCGCGACGAAATGGTCGGCCGCCCGCATCGCCCGCATCGGCGTCTCAGTCCTAGCTAGCTCAGTTCAGCAGGCCCGCGCCGCGCATCGCCCGCGCCACCCGTTCCTGGGTCTCGGGCATGGTCTGCCACAATGGCTGGCGCACCCCCGGCTCGCACTTGCCGAGCAGCGAGGCGGCGTATTTGACCGGGGCCGGGCTGGTCTCGGCGAACAGCGCGTCGTGCAGCGCGATCAGCCGCTCGTTGATGCGGCGCACGGTCTCGATCTCGCCCTTCTGCCAGGCTTCGTGCATTTCAGCCAGCAACCGCGGCGCCACATTGGCGGTGACCGAGATGCAGCCATCGCCGCCCTGCGCCAGATAGGCGACGGCGGTCGCGTCCTCGCCCGACAGAAGCGAAAACTCGCTGCCGATCTCGACCCGCATCCTGAGCGGCCGGGCGAGGTCGTTGGTCGCGTCCTTGACCCCGACGATGTTGGGCAATTTAGCGAGCCGCGCCATCGTCTGATTGCTCATATCGACCGCCGAGCGGCCGGGTATGTTGTAGATCACGATCGGCAGGTCGACCGCGTCGTGCACTGCCTTGAAATGCTGATAGAGCCCCTCCTGCGTCGGCTTGTTGTAATAGGGGCAGACGATCAGCGCCGCGTCGGCGCCGGCCTCTTTCGCCTGGCGGGTCAGCGCGATCGTGTGATCGGTCGAATTGGTGCCGGTGCCGGCGATGACCGGGACCCGGCCGTGGGCCGCCTCGGCGCACAGCGCCACGACGCGGCGATGCTCGTCATCGTGCAATGCCGGCAATTCGCCGGTGGTCCCGCACGGCACCAGCCCGTGGGTGCCCTGGCCGACCTGCCACGACACCAGCTCCTGAAACGCGCCTCTCGTGGACGCCCCCATTGCGGAAGGGGGTGATCAGCGCGACGAGCGATCCTTTGAACATCGTTTCCTCCCGCATCGCAGCCTCGGATCAGCACGATAGTCTTCGCCGCCGCGGGCTTCAACATTGGCGGCGCCCGGGGGCGGCGCCCGGGGGCGGCGGCCGGGGGCGGGTCGCACGAGCGCCGCCCGAGGCTTGCCCTGCCGGCCAAAAACCCGTAATCAGGTTTGCCTCATCTTTGATTCGGCAAGGAAGGGGGGCCAACCTTGCTCGTCATCAAACGGCTCTTCCTCTCGGCTGTCCTGGCGATCGCCTGGGTCGGAGCGGCGCGCGCGCAGGCGCTGTCCGACGCCGATCTCGGCGCCGCGCGCATCGCGCTGGCCGCGGCCGAAGCCGGCGACTGGAGCCGGGCCTACGCCGATGCGGCGCCGATCAAGGACCCGCTGCCGCTCGAGATGCTGCATTGGCTCGATTACGCCAGCCCCGGCGCCCCCAGCCGGTTTGTCGACATCGCCGATTTCATCGCGAAAAATCCCGGCTGGCCGCATCAGCACGCAATGCGCCGGCACGCCGAGGAGGCGCTATCCGGGGAGAGCGACGCGGTCGCCGCCGAGTGGCTCCGGCGCTACCCGCCGATCAGCGCCGCCGGCCAGGTCCGCGCCGGGGAGATCCTGCTGAACGCCGGCGACACCGCCGCCGGCGCCGCGGCGCTGCGCGCGGCATGGATCAACGACAATTTCAACGCGACCGACGAACAGAGCTTTCTCGCCAGCCATTCCGGCGTGATCACCCCGCAGGATGATGTGGAGCGGCTCGACCGGCTGCTTATGGGACGGCCGCAACGAGGCGGTGCGGCGCATGCTGCCGCGGGTGCCGCCGGAATGGCGCGCTCTGGCCCTGGCGCGGCTGGCGCTCGCCGCCCAATATCCGGGCGTCGAGATGCTGGTCGCCCGCGTCCCGGTTCAGCTGCGCGCCGATCCTGGCCTGCGCTATGAGGAGGTGCGCTGGGCGCGGGAACGGGGCATGACCGACCAGGCGGTGGCGATGCTCGAAGCCAATGCGGGCGATCCGGTGCATCCCGCCGCCTGGTGGCGCGAGCGCCAGGTGATCGCCCGCCAACTGCTCGCCGGCGGCAACGCCGATCTGGCCTACCGCATCGCCGACCAGCACGGCGCGTTGACCGGCAAAGCCTATTGCGACGCCGAGTTTCTGCTCGGCTACATCGCGCTGCGCTTCAAGAAAGATCCGGCGCTGGCCTTCGGCCATTTCTCGCACATCCTGATCCGGGCCGGCACGCCCTATGCCAAGGCCAGGGCGGGGTATTGGGGCGGCCGGGCGGCCGAGGCCGAGTCAAAATCGGCGCTCGCCCGGAAATGGTACGCCGCCGGGGCTGAGCACATGGCCACGTTCTACGGTCAGCTCGCCGCCCACCAGCTCGGCGACGACGCACCGCCGCACCCGGTTGCCGAACCGGTTCCGACAGCGGCCCAAACCGCCGCTTTCGACAGCAACGACCTGGTGCGCGCGACCCAGATCTTTTTTGCGCTCGGCGACCGCGCCGATGCCAAGACTTTCCTCTTGCACCTGGCCGACGGCGCCACGACCCCGACCGAATTCGCCATGCTCGCAGCACTGGCCCAGCAGAATGGCCGCATCGATCTGGCGATCGCCGTCGCCAAGCGCGCGATCGCGGCCGGAACCCCGCTGATGATCCATGGCTATCCGACGATCGCGCTACCGCCCGGCGGCGACACCGAACATGCCCTGCTGTTCGCGATCGTACGGCAGGAGAGCGCGTTCGAGCCCGACGCGGTCAGTCCGGTCGGGGCGCGCGGATTGATGCAATTGATGCCGGCGACCGCGGACTATATGGCAAGCAAGCTGCAGCTGCCCTTCGAGCCGGCGCGGCTGACCAGCGACGGCCTCTACAACATCACCCTCGGGCGCGGCTATCTGCAACACCTGATCGATGATTTCGGCGGCTCCTACGCGCTGGCGATCGCCGCCTACAACGCCGGCCCCGGCCGGGTGCGGCAGTGGCTCGCCGAATACGGCGACCCGCGCGGCGGCAAGATCGACATGGTCGATTGGATCGAAACCATTCCGATCGACGAGACCCGACTCTATGTGCAGCGGGTGCTCGAAAACCTGCAGGTCTATCGCGGGCAGGAGAGCCGCAACTCGGCCTTTTCGCTGGTCAGCGATCTCGCCCGCTGAACCCGGACCGGCAGCGTCGACTGCAGGCTTCGCGCCCACCCTTCTCGGCAACGCCGCCAGCATCCGGGAGCAGGGCGTGAAACCATGGGTTTATTTCAAAGTTCGGTCCCACATCGCGAAGATCTTGCTCCAGGTCTCCTCGGCGGCGAGCGAGTCGTAGACCGCGCGCTCGGGAAAGCAAAAGCCGTGGTGGGTCCCGGCAAACACCTTGAGCTCGTGCTTTACGTCGGCCTTGTCGAGCGCCTTTTTGAGGTCGCCCGGGATCTGGGCCGGGACGCTCTGATCGGTCTCGGCGAAGGCGTAGTAGAGCTCGCCCTTGATGTTATCGAGCAGCAGGTGCGGCGAGTCTTCCTTGTCGGTGATGATGCCGACGCCGTAGAGCGAGGCCGCCGACGCCATGCGGTGCGCAAAATGCGCCGCTACGGTGGTGATGTACTGGCCGCTCATGCAATGGCCGACGCAGCCGACCGGACCCGGCTTGGCCTTGTCGCTGGCGTCGAACCAGGCGAGCAGTGCGGCGGTGTCGTCGATCACGCGGGAGTTCGAGAGATGGTTCATCGAGGCGCGGATCACCGCCGACATCCCGTCGTCGCGATGCGGGATGTCGAAGCGGACCGTGCCCAGCCGGTAATACATGTCCGGCAAAAGGCAGAAATAGCCGTGCTTGGCGATCCGCCGCGCCATGTTGCGCAATTCCTCGCGAATGCCGGGCGCGTCCATGTAAAAGATGATCCCCGGATAGTCGCCGGGGCCGTCTGGGCAGGCGGCGAAGGTCGGCATGGTCCCGTGCTTGGTGGTGACGACAACCTCTTTTTCGATCATGGCGATCCCCCGCAGGCGGCATAAAAAGCAAGAAGGCTCAGCCTCGCGCGTCGGCTCGAGGTTGTCACGCCCCCTTTTGCGCTGGCGAGATTCTAACCGGCCGGATCCGGGCGCCCGCATGTCGGCTGCCGGCGAAACCTGTCCGGAAGCGCCCAGCAGCCATTCGCCTCACCCCAGCCGGCCGTTCGCCTCACCCCAGGACGACGCCATTGACGATCGCGAGAAAATGGCAGGCCGCGCCGGCCAGCACAAAGCCGTGCCAGATCGCCAGCCGATAGGGTCTCCACCAGCTCAACAGAAACGGTATGCCGGCCGAGTAGCACACGCCGCCCGCGGCGATCAGCATGACGGTCTCGGCCGAAACCGCCGGGCCGACCGCAACCACGCTGACCCAGCCGAGCAGCAGATAAAAGATGGCGGAACGGCGGATGCCGCCGATCGGGAAGCGCAATTTGAAGGCGATCCCGAGCGCCGAAATAGCCCATAACGCTGCGGCGACGCCGACGCCGCGCGCCCCGCCGCGGGCCAGCGCAAAGGGCGTCGCCGACCCGGCGATCATCGCGAAAATCGCAGCATGATCGAGCCGGCGAAAAAACTGCCGCCGTCGCGGCTCGACCGCGGCGCGATAGAGGAGCGAGCAGCCGAGCATCGCCAGCAGCCCCGCGACATAGAGCGCGACGCCAATCATCAGGCGGGGATTGTCGCGGGCCAGGGCCAGTCGCAGCAACGCGATCGCCCCAGCGGCGCCGAGAATGAGGCCGCCGACGAGGACATAGAGATCGGCCCGGCGTTCGGCCCGGCCGGCGGGCGCCGTCGGCAGCGCCAGTCGGGTCATGGCGGCGCTCCTGGCAGCCGCGGCGCGCGATCCCATATCAGGGCGACGATCCGCCCCAACCGAAAGGTTCGGACATGTTCGCCGACCGCCGCGCCGCCGGCCGGGCGCTCTCGCCGCGATTGCAGCACCTGCGCGCCGAGGGGCCGGTGGTGCTCGGCCTGCCGCGCGGCGGGGTCCCGGTCGGCTACGAGATCGCGCTCAGCCTCGACGCGCCGCTCGACATCGTGCTGGTGCGCAAGATCGGCGCGCCCGGACAGCCGGAGCTGGCGCTGGGCGCAGTCGCCGATGGCGGCGCGCCGCAGGTGCTGATCGACGACCGGCTCGCCGCGGCCCTTGGCGTCGATCCCGCCTACATCGCCGCCGAAACCAAAGCGCAGCTCGCCGAAATCGAGCGCCGCCGGACCCTCTATCGCGGCGCGCGCCGGCCGGCGCCGCTCGCCGGCCGGACCGTCATCGTGGTCGACGACGGGATCGCCACCGGCAGCACGATGCGAGCGGCGTTGCGCGCGGTCAGGGCAGCCGGCGCCGGGCGGATCGTGCTCGCCGTGCCGGTGGCCCCGCAGGAGACGCTCGACGCCTAGCAGGCGGAAGCCGACGAAATCGTCTGCCTCGCCACCCCCAGCCCGTTCTTCGCCGTCAGCGCCCATTACGACGAGTTCACGCAGCTTGCCGACGACGAGGTCGCGGCGCTTCTCGAAGCGCGAGAGCGGGCATCCAGCGGCTCGGCCGGTTAGGCGTCAGTGATCGGGTAGGCGTCAGTGGGTGTCGGTCTGGGGCTCCAGCGACCAGTAATAGCCGACGGTCGGCGCCCTGGCCATCGAGTTGATCCCGACCGTCGGTCCGGTATAGGTGGTAATCGGCGCGGCTTCGAGGGTGCTGGACGGCGGTTTTTTTGCAGACGGCTCATCGCCGACGATCTGCCGCGAGATGTCGGGCACCGTGCTGAAGCTGACGGTCCCCGGCATGTTCAGACAATCATGGCGCTTTTTCACATTGCACGAAGCGGCGTCGACGGCGCCGGCCATCAGCAAATTGACGCAGACGGCAAGGGCAAGGGCGGTCGGGACCCGAAGCGTCATGTGAGCACAAAATGAAACCAGCCGAACCGATCTTGACAAATTGTTAACCCCGCGTCCACCCCGCCGCGGCGCGCGCGCCTCATTCGGCATCGGGCTGGCGCGCGGGATGAGCGTCGGCGAAGGCCGGGATCGCCATGCAGCGATCGTATACCCGCATCACCCGCGGAAAGGCGTCGAGCGGGCAGTCGAAGGTCTGCGCCGGGGTCACCTGGGTCACCAGGCAGATGTCGGCGATCGAGGGCCCGCCGCCATGGCAGAACTCGCCGCTCTGCGGATGGCTGGCGAGCCGCGCTTCGATCGCCTCCAGTCCCAACCCCAGCCAATGCCGTATCCAGTCGAGCCGCTGGGCGTCACTGAGCTTGAGCACGTCGGTCAGGTAGTGGCGGACCCGCGGCACGATCAGCGGGTGCGAATCGGCGGCGTTGATCAGCGCCAGCCCGCGCACCCAGGCGCGCGCCTCCAGCTCCCTCGGCAGCAGCGGCGGTTGCGGGCGAAGCTCCTCGAGGTATTCGAGGATCGCCAGCGACTGGAACAGTTCGATCGCGCCGTCGATCAGGGTCGGCACCATCATTTGCGGGTTGAGCGCGCGGTATTCGGCGGCGAACTGATCGCCGCGCTCCAGATGCAAAAAGCTGTCTTCGTGGGAAAGTCCTTTCAGATTGAGGGCGATGCGCACGCAGAAGCTCGCTTGCGAGCGGTAATAGGTGTAGAGCCTCATCCCACAGTCTCCCTTCAAGTTCAACCGCTCGGCGGCGCTCGGGGCCGCCCTGGCAAGCTCGGTTTCGCGAGGATTCCCGCAAATGCCTATCGCGCGTCTGACCGGCTCGCTGCCGGCCTTTCTGTTGCTGCTCGCCGCTTGGGCGGGGCCGGCCTCAGCCGCCGATCCCGGCGGCGGCGGATGCGACACCTGTACCCTCGTCACGGTAAAGACGCTGTCGCTCGATCTGGCCCAAGGGATTGCGCAGGCGGCGCTCGCCAAATGCCGCGCCGACGGCAACCATGTGAGCGTGACCGTCCTCGATCGCGACGGGCTGGTCAAGATCGCCTTTCGCGATGACGGGGCGGGTCCGCACACGCTCCTCACCAGCCGGCGCAAGGCCTTTACCGCGCTGACCTTCAAGCAGCCTTCCGGGCAATGGGCGCACCGCGTCCTCAGCCAGCCGGCAATAGCCGGGCTCAAGGACACCGCCGGCACGATCGCGCTCGCCGGCGGCATGCCGGTCAAGGCCGGCGGCGAGGTGGTCGGCGCCATCGGGGTCAGCGGTTCGCCCGGCGGCGACAAGGACGAGGCCTGCGCCAACGCCGGCATCGCCCGCTTCGCCGACAAGCTCAAATGAGCCGATCTCGCCGGCGTCGCGCGCCCGCGTAGCCTCCCTACTGCTTCAACAAGCTGTTCAGAATTCGGCGAGAAGCTGATGCGCTATCTCTTGCTGATTGCGGCAGGGTTATAAAAGCCCAGCCGATTTGCTCGCCATCAAAGCTCCACACTTTTCACCCAAAATCTTCTTGCTCCACCCCATCCCTCTGGAGTCTCTTCTCCCACACAAGGGGGGTCACGATGTACCAAGGCGGCCCGCGCTGGGAATGAAGACCACTGGATTTGTGCCGGTATATCCGGTAATCTTGATCGTGCCATTGTTGGTCACGTAATTGAACTGGGCCTGAAGCGCGGCCGGAGCGGCCAGGAGCAGCCAACCAACACGAAGCGAAATAATTCTGTTCATATTGGTGTCCTTCGGATTTGGGTTCTTTGGTATTTCATGATTTATCTTTTGTTGCGGTTCATAGGCGCGAGTCTTAAAACGAGACCAAGGTGGTCATCGTGCCGTTGGTCGTCACTTCGAACACCGTGCCATCCCCGTTAACGCCGCCATATCCTGTTGTGCCGTAAAAATTGCCATTGCTGCGCCGCATCAACTCCGCGGCGGCTGCGAAAAAGTGGCTCCGGCTGTTCCAAACCGGCTGTTGCTGGCTTCCGGCCAGACGCAGCCAGGCTTCATGCACCAACGCCATCGGCTGAAGTGTTTATCCCGGTGCAACGTGAGCCATCTTTGCCGCCTCAAGCCGGCGCAATTCCTCATAGACCAACGGCAGCAGCTTCTCGGCCGCCTGGGGGTCTCCGGCCCCAGCCGCCTCCAGGATCTGAGTCACTTGTTCCGGTTCCGGTGGCATAAATCATTCCCCCGCCCGTCGCCTTCCTCGCCAGAAGGAGCGTATCAGGCCGGGTAACTTGGCCTATTAGGCTCCAAATTGAGCCAAAACGCAATTTCCGAATGCCCGCCGCTTCAGGCCAGACGCAGCCCGTTATGCGCATACGAAAATCCGACCTTGACAGATCACCGGCCTGATTCTGAGGATTCATTAATGCTTAAACGTTATGACGGTGTGAGTGCTTGAGCGATGGATTCCGCAGAGTTTACTGTCAAGCATTACGATTTGGCGGCGACACTTTCCTCGGGCCAGGCCTTTCGCTGGCGGCAAGAAGGCGGCGCGTGGGAAGGCGTCATTGGCTCGCGCTGGGTGCGATTGCGCCAGGACAACGACCGCATTTCCGCCGAGACCATCGGCGCGGCGGACTGGCAATGGCTCCGCCATTACCTGCAATTGGACGTTCAATTGGAGGAAATCTTGGCGACTTTTCCCAAAGACGAACCGATGCGCGCCGCCATCGCCCATTGCCACGGCCTGCGCCTGTTGCGGCAGGACCCGTGGGAATCCCTGGCCTCCTTCATTTGCTCATCAACCAAGCGAATAACACAAATTCAGGAGATCGTCGCCCTGTTGAGCCATCGCTTTGGCCAGCCTGTGCCGGTGCCGGAGGGTGTTGCCCCCGTGTTCTCATTTCCCACCGCCGCGAGGCTGGCCGAAGCTACCGAGGCGGAATTGCGGGCGTGCAAACTCGGCTTTCGCGCTCCTTACCTTGCGGCCACAGCCCGCGCGCTGGCCTCCGGCAAAATCGATTTGTCCCGTCTTTCCGATCTGCCGATGGACGAGGCGCGCGCCGTGCTGCTGGATCTTCACGGTGTCGGCGTCAAGATCGCCGATTGTGTGTTGCTCTCCGCGTATGGCTTCCCTCAGGCCTTTCCGGTCGATGTCTGGATCGACCGGGCGTTGCGCCAGCTCTATTTTCCCAAACGCCGTCCAAAACCCCCGCGCCTGCGCCATTTTAGTCAAACCTATTTTGGCCCTCATTCCGGCTACGCGCAGCAGTATCTGTTTCACTACATGCGAACCAGCGGCTCGCGTCCGGCGCGGCCTCGCCGCTGACCGTCACCCATTCCAGGCGCATCTGCCGCCGGAACCAGGTCAACTGCCGTTTGGCGAACTGCCGCGTGCGGATCTTCACCAGCTCCATCGTCTCCGCAAGCCCTCGCTGGCCCCGCAGATGCTCGACGACCTGCCGGTATCCCAATGCCTGCAGCGCCGTCGGATTCCCCTCCAGCCCGCGTCGGAGCAACGACTCCGTTTCCGCCACCAGCCCCTTGCGAAACATCTCCTCCACACGCCGATGAATGCGCCCGGCCAATTCCCCCGCCGGCCGCGTCACCCCCAGAAGACGCATTGCGGAGTTTTGCGGAGTTTTTCCCCAATGGGCGCGCTGTTCCGAGAATGGCCGCCCCGTCAACCGGATGACTTCCAGCGCCCGAATGACCCGGCGCGGATTCCGCCTGTCGATGGACTCAAAAGTCGCCGGATCGCTCCGCGCCAATTCCTCGAGCATTTCCTCCAACGGCACACCTTCCAGTTGCGCGCGAATTCTCAGGTCCGACGGCGGCGCTTCGCCCAATCCTTCCAGAAACGCTTTGAAATAAAATCCCGTGCCGCCGCAAAAAATCGGGATTCGCCCGCGCGATTGGATGTCTTTGACCGCCTCGCCGGCCAGCCGGACGAACTGTGCCGCATCGAAGCTCTGATCCAAATCCACCACGTCGATCAAGTGATGCCGCACCCGCTGCCGCTCCTCGGCCGACGGTTTTGCGGTGCCGATGTCCATGCCCCGATAGACCTGCATCGAATCAACCGAAATGATCTCCCCGCCCACGCGCACTGCCAGGTCCAGTGCCATCGCCGACTTGCCGGCGGCAGTCGGCCCGGCCAGAAAAATCGGACGCAACGCAGTTGTTTCCATCACTTGACCAGGGGCGGTTTCGGTAATCTCCAAAGCAGGACCGCGCCAACAAGAATAATGCCGATGCTGACGATTTGCCCCGGTGTCAACCCGCCCCAATAGTGCGCCGGTGTATAATCTCCCCGGAAAAATTCCACAAAGGAACGGAGCACCGCGTAGCAGATCAAATAAACGGCAAACACCTGTCCATCGAAACCCTTCCGCCGGAAAAGCCACGCCAGGAACGCATACAGGGCGAGATTCAAAAGCGAGTCATAAATCTCCGTGGGATGCACGTAATTTGGATAGGTCTCGTGATCTTTGGGAAACTGGATGCCCCAGGGAAGCGTTGTGGGACGCCCGTAACAGCAGCCATTCATCAGGCAGCCCCAGCGTCCAAAGAAGGAACCCAGCGCAATGCTCGGCGCCAGAATGTCCGCCAGCCTCCACAACGGCAGTTTCTTCAGCATCGCAAACAACGAGCATGCCAGCGAGGCGCCGATGAGTCCGCCGTAATAAACCAGGCCTCCGTGCTGCACCATGAAAATTTCAGTCCACGGCCTGCCGGCAAAGGATTCGTTCCAGTAGGAAACAACGTACAAAATCCGCGCTCCGACGATGGCTCCCACCAGCAGCCACGGCCCCAGGTCAACGATCATATCCGGCTGGATGCGGTCCCGCATAGCGCGCCGGCTGGCCGTCCACAAACCGGCCATAAAGCCTGAGGCCACAAAAATCCCGTACCATGTCACCGTCAACCCTCCCAATTCAAAAGCAATTCTATGCACTCCGCCAGAGCATACGGGAACCGTGACTAAATATCAAACGGGCCTCTGGCTCCTGCGTGATCGGAGAATTGCGGCCGCAACCGCCGCCGCCAGCGCGAGAATCAGAACAAAGAGCGGTGAAACGCAACCCATGAAGCGGTCAACGCCGAACGACATGTTGGCATTTATAAGTCCGAAAAGTGCGGCTCGTCCGAGCAACCATCCTGCTACAAGCGCCAGACACGCAATGATTCGACGAAATCGGCCTTTGTCCCAAATCTCGCCATACAGAACAGCGAGAAAGGTCGCAAACAACGCACCGAAGGAAATTATCTTGCATAAAATTTCCGCCCTGGGTTCCCACGATTCAATTCGTGCATTCTTCTTGGATTTGGCCACCGACAACCTGTAGGAATAGTCGATCTTCTGCCCTGTGTCCGGCAATACGGCTGTGTTCGAGGTAGTAGTATATTGGTTTGTAAACCACCACGCAGATGTGTGCCCCTGCTCAACAAACCGCACTTTGTTATTCTGAAGGAACACCAGATTAAAACGCAACGAGTCGTTTGGCAATGGAGTCCGAAGGTAAAAGACCGTGCGGGCCTCGAAAATATTCGATCCCAAAGGAGAAGCCGCCAGAAGATTGCCGCCCTGATCCGCCACTGCCACACTATTAATCGCCACCCCGCGCCCGACCCCGGCGCGCCGGGCGACTACTGAGTGAGGATTCACTCATGCTTTCGAGGTACCAAACCCCATGGGGCGCCGCAAGGAGGGGGCACCGCGTGTCAGCGCGCGAGGACGAAGACGCGCTCCGCGAACGACGCGATCTGCGAACCGATCCAAGGGCCGAGCACGACAAGCGTGCCCGCGACCGCGAGGACGCGCGGAAGATGCGCGATCGTCGGATCCTGGATCTGCGAGGCCGCCTGGATCGCGGCGACGAGGAGCCCGACGATCGCCGCGACGCCGATGACCGGAAGAGAAACGAGCGTGGCGAGGACGAGCGCCTGCTGCGCGTGCTCCACGAGAGACGACGCAGGAATCACGGCGTTAGTCCGAGGACGAATCCACTGTGCTGTCCTTGTCCGCGTCCGTTTCGGCGTCGGCGGCCTTGCCAGCGTCTTTCTCGGCGTCTGCCTTTTCGGCATCCTCGGTCTTCGCGTCGGCGGCCTTGACGTCTTTTCCGCGACGTCTTCCTCCTTGCCGTCGGGAACCGACTTTGCGTCCGCAGCGTCCGAGCCTGATTCGACGAAGGCGGCGTCGCGCCCGTCCGTTGGGTTACCGCCAGCCACGGTTCCCATCATGCACGCCTCCACAGTGGCTTGCGCCAGATTCGCCGGGCAGCAGCGATCGTAATCGCCGGTCGCTTCGATATTGAACGCCGGATAGCAGACAAGGCCGTCCTGGCAGTCTTGCGTGCCGTTGATAGCGGAATTGCCCTCAGCATTCCTAATGGACGTGCACCGCTCCCCCTCCCCCTGGTTGGAGCAGCCTGAACCCACGGCGACGACTCCCGCGAGCGCCACGACGGCGATGCAAATGGCAGAACGCAAGCGATGACGCACGTTTCGAGGTCTCCTTTAGGCGCGCAAGCTCCCACGAAGCGACCGCGAATGCCAGCGCTTTGGCCACGCGCCGCTTGCGTCCAAGGGGAGCCCCCGGTGTACTTGCCGAGAGCGAGGTGAACCTTGGCCGAGACGAATCGAAAATGGCTCTTGGCGAAGCGACCCGTGGGGCTCCTCGAGGAAGACTGCTTCCGCCTCGCGGAAGAATCCGTGCCGGAGCCCTCGAAGGAAGGGGAGTTCGTCGTCCGCAATCTCGTGCTCTCGTGTGACCCGACACAGCGCGGATGGATCTCTCGCGACACGTATTTGCCCGCCGTGCCGATCGGCGAGGTCATTCGCTCGGGAGGCGCAGGACGGGTGGTTGCGTCCAAGAACCCCGCCTTCTGCATAGGCGATCGAGTGATTGGGATGCTCGGCTGGCAAGAGTACGCGCTCATCCGTCCAGGCTCGGCCCAGCCCAACAAGCTCCCTCCCGGCGTTCCGCTCGAGACGGCGATGAGTGTTCTCGGAGCGACCGGGATCACCGCCTATTTCGGGCTCCTCGATGTGGGCAAGCCCAAGGCGGGCGAGACGGTCGTCGTCTCGGGCGCCGCAGGGGCGACGGGCTCGATCGTGGGCCAAATCGCCCGCATTCAAGGGTGTTGTTCGATCGGCATCGCCGGCGGCAAGGACAAGTGCGACTGGCTCCTCAAGGAGGCGCGCTTCGACGCGGCCATCGACTACAAGGCCGAGGATGTCGCGGCGCGCCTCCGCGACCTCTGTCCAAAGGGCATCGACGTGTACTTCGATAACGTCGGCGGCGACTTGCTCGACACGGCCCTTGTCCAGCTCGCCATGCGCGGACGCATCGTCCTCTGCGGAGCCATCTCGACGTACAACGACGAGGAGCTTCGCCCCGGACCGAAGCACTATTTGAATCTGCTCATGAAGCGCGGCCGCATGGAAGGCTTCCTCGTCCTCGATTACATGGCGCGCGCCGCCGAGGCTATCGCGAACCTCTGGCCGTGGGTCGAGAGCGGACAGATCGTCTATCGGGTCGACGTGGCGCGCGGAATCGAAAGCGCTCCGGGTGCTCTCCGCCGGCTATTCCTGGGGGAGAATCGCGGCAAACAGCTCGTCCGCCTCGCGGACGACTGATCCTCCAAGGAGGAGTGCGCTACCCTCTCCGGGATGAATGACCGCTTCCTTCGCGCGTGCCGACGGGAGAAGACCGATACGACCCCCATTTGGCTGATGCGCCAGGCGGGCCGCTACATGTCCGAATATCGGGCGCTCCGCGAGAAGCACACGCTCCTTGATATCTGCAAAACGCCGGAGCTCGCGACGCAGGTCACGCTCCAACCTCTCCGCCTCGG